>JAHDEZ010000002.1:0-53437 GCA_020628425.1 Hellea sp.
TGGCAAAAATCAAGGTAAATAACCCGGTCGTCAACATGAATGGCGACGAGATGACAAGAATCATCTGGGATATGATTATCGACCGTCTTATCAATCCGTATCTGGACATCGAGCTTTTGGACTATGATTTGTCAATCCAGAGCCGCGATGCCACGGACGATCAGATCACGATTGATGCAGCTCATGCCATCAAGAAACACAATGTCGGCATTAAGTGCGCGACCATCACACCGGATGAGCAGCGCGTTGAAGAATTCAATCTTAAGAAAATGTGGAAGTCACCAAACGGCACAATCCGTAACATCCTTGGCGGTGTTGTTTTCCGCGAGCCGATCATTTGCTCAAATGTTCCGCGTCTCGTTCCAGGCTGGACACAGCCTATCGTTATTGGTCGTCACGCCTTTGGTGACCAGTACAAGGCGACAGACGTTGTTATTCCAGGCCCGGGCAAAGCGACCATGAAATTTGAAGGCGAAGACGGAACCGTTATTGAGAAAGAAATTTTCGACTTCCCGGGAGGCGGGGTGCTGATGGGCATGTACAATCTGGACAAGTCCATCGAAGACTTCGCCCACGCTTGTTTCTCCTATGGTTTGCAGCGCCAATGGCCGGTTTACCTATCTACCAAGAATACAATTTTGAAAGCCTATGATGGTCGCTTTAAGGATATCTTCCAAGCCATTTATGACAAAGACTACGCCGATAAATTCGCTGAATTTGGCGGCGAATATCAGCACCGCTTGATCGACGACATGGTTGCCGCGGCTCTGAAATGGTCTGGCGGCTATATCTGGGCCTGTAAGAACTATGACGGCGACGTACAGTCCGACACAGTGGCCCAAGGGTTCGGGTCATTGGGCCTTATGACGTCCTTTCTGCTGACACCCGACGGAAAGACCATGGAAGCCGAAGCGGCCCACGGGACTGTGACCCGTCACTATCGCAACCACCAGAAGGGTGAAGCCACCTCCACCAACTCCACCGCCTCCATCTATGCCTGGACCCGAGGGCTGGCCCACCGGGGACGCATTGATGACAATGAAGAGCTGGTGAAATTCGCAACCGGTCTCGAAGAAACGGTCAAAGCCACTATCGAAGGCGGCCAGATGACCAAAGACCTGGCGCTTCTCGTTGGCGATACGCAAGGCTGGTTGACAACTGAAGCTTATCTGGAAGCCATCGCCGAGAACTTCGAACGTCGAATGACGTAAGCGTCATTGGTTCAAGAATTTTGAAAGCCGCCTCGATAATTTGGGGCGGCTTTTGTAATTTCATAATTAGGAGAGGAAAATGAATACATTCGACTCTATTCGCGCCCGTCGGGCCGTCAAACACTATGATCCCAATATTGAAATATCGGACTCTGAAATTGCTGAGCTAAAAGACCTTATCCGCCAGGCCCCAACTTCGTTCAATATTCAAAACTGGCGCTTCGTTATTGTCGAGAACAAAAACAAGCGTGAGCAAATCAAGGCCGCAGCCTGGAACCAGGCTCAAGTGACCGATGCGTCTCATCTGTTCGTTTTGTGTGCTGACGTCAAAGCTCACTCAAAGTCGCCGGGGCGTTATTGGGAAAATGCACCACAGGAGGCCCAAGATATTCTGGTTCCTATGATCGGCCAGTTTTATAATGGGCGTGAGTGGCAGCAACGTGATGAAGCCATGCGTTCAGTCGGCATCGCCGCTCAGACCATCATGCTCGCCGTAAAAGCTATGGGGTATGACAGTTGTCCTATGATTGGTTTTGACGCTGATGAGGTTGGAAAAATTATCAACCTCCCGGATGATCACGTCGTTTGTATGATGATCGCCGCGGGCAAAGCTTTGGAATCCGCTCAAACGAAAGGTGGATATTTGCCAGATGATGAGATCTTCTTCACAGATGGGTTTTAGGGACTGAATAAATACAATTTAGAAAGCCGCACTCCCGCCTTTCGAAGGTTAGGCCGCTTTCCGCTTATCCAACTCATCCACCAGATAGTGGTTTACATCCCGGTGCTCGGCCTCGTCAGCCCGGACGGCAATGACCACATCCCTTAAGGTCGCGTCCTCCGGCAACTGCCAATAATCGATGGCGATTTGCGGTGCCGGGCCGTTTTCATGGCGTCCGGTATCAATCTCTTCGAGATATTGCGTATAGCTGATGACGGCCTCTTCCTCAAAATAGGCCACAACACGATGGGCCGTTCGCGGGGCAAACAGATAGAGGAAGAAGTAGAAATTATAAAAAATCAACTGCACCACAGCGATTAAAAATCTCTCAACCCCATTAGGCTGCGCGATTTCGATAAAGGTCATGAGATGCATGCGCTCATTTTCAGCCTCATCCAAAAGCGTTCGGATCCAGCCTTCGTCATCCCTGATTTTGCGCAGCGCATGTAAATGCTGCCAGAGCCCGCCCACCATGCCCGGTACGGCAGCGACGGTTTCCAGAACTACCGCCCGGTGGCCATAACGTTTAGCAAAAAATCGGTCAGCAAAGAAACGCAGGAAACGGACAAAACTAAAGGCCACTTTATCGGAAACGGTTTTCGGTTTCACATGCACATTTAATGGCAAATTTATGGGCGCCGTGCGGGGCGCGGGCCGAGTCTTGAGATCCATAGCTTACCTCTTTTCCTACAGTCTAAATGGGGTGGAGTTACTAGATTGCGATTGGACAAAAGCGCACATTGCGACAGGCTGTCCGCAATTAAAAAACGAAAACCAGAACGAACTTTATATGCTGAGCTTGACGAAGGGCGTATTGAAGAACTGAGAACAAGGTTGAAACGCACAATCCGGAACCAATCCTTGGCCCCTTGTCAAGCTCGAGGTGAGGACATGGGGGTGACAGCCCTTGATCCTGAGCCAACCTGCCTTTAACTCAGTCTTCCCGCTTCAATCTCTCAATCATATTGTGCAGGCTTTGCAAAAACCGTGACCGATCCGCGTGGGTAAAGGGTTTGGGCCCGCCAATGTTTTCACCCATAGCCCCTGCCCGCAGATCTGCCATGATGGCGCGGGTGGCTATGGCCGAACCAATATTGTCATTGGTCCAGTGATCCCCCTTGGGCGAAAGGCCAGCCGCGCCTGCTTTCAAAATCCGGTCAGCCAGTAGAATATCAGAGGTAATGACCACATGCCCGGGCCCGCAATTCTCGGCAATATGATCATCAGCGGCGTCAAATCCGTCGGACACCATGACCCTCTCAATCAAAGGATGGGCCATCACCCGCAGGAAATTATTGGCGACAACTTTGACCGGAACATTGTGACGGATCGCCACCTTATAGGTCTCCTCCCGCACGGGACATGCATCCGCATCAATCCAGACAATTACGTCAGGCATTAATCCTCGCAAGTATAAAACGGAAGGGGATGATCATGATGCTGAAGAACCGAACTGTAATGTTTGACCATGCCTTCCAAAAGCTCTTTCAAATCCAGCATTTCGAAATAGATATCTGTCTCAGGGTTTAATTCATTTAGAACTGTTTCAGCTCGTTGGTACATTGAATACAAGGTGTCGCCTTGAACCAACAGTCCCGGAAATTTCCTGACGGAATGACGTATTACTGCGGCATTCGTCGCGTCTGAATAGATTTCGACTTCCTCTTTCCGCATTATAACAATCCTAGAATTTCATCAACCCAAGCTGGTACCATTTCACCAGCTTTGCCCAATCGACTTTCATGAAACAAATAAGAGCCTTCAGACGGTTCCAGATTAATTTCGAGTGTTTGCTTTCCGAGACCTCGCGCGACCTGCACATAACCGGCAGCCGGATAAACAGCACCGCTCGTCCCGATAGAAACAAACAGATCGCAATTCTGGATATGGGCCTCGATTGTATCCATGAAATAAGGCATTTCGCCAAACCAGACGATGTCTGGGCGGACTTTGCCGATGGATTCACATTTCGGACACTGACTCTGCAATGTGAACGCTTCAGCACTTTTAAATTTACGGTCACAGACCCGGCACCATTGAGAAAGTAGTTCGCCATGCATATGAATAATGTTCTTCGCGCCGCCCCGCTCGTGCAGGTCGTCTACATTCTGGGTTACAATTGTCAAAAGGCCACCCCGCTCCATCAAGCCTGCTTCAAGCTTGGCGAGAGCAATATGTGCAGCATTGGGTTCGACTTTGGATAACTGGGCTCGTCTGGCGTTGTAAAACCCGAGAACCAACTCTGGATTGTCCGCATATCCTTGAGGCGTGGCCACCTCTTCGATGGAATGGTCTTCCCAGAGTCCGCCGGTATCGCGAAACGTACGAATGCCGCTTTCCGCGGATATTCCTGCACCGGTAAGAACCACAATATTTTTGATTTTACTCATAAACTCTTTTAACCCCAAACCATGTCAAAACCAAAAGTCTTATTTGTCTGCCTTGGCAATATATGTCGTTCACCCACTGCCGAAGCCGTATTTCGCCACAAAGCGAATGCAGCTGGCCTGGATGTTTATATCGACAGTGCCGGCACAGATGGTTGGCACAAAGGCGAATTGCCCGATGTCCGAGCGCGGGAAGCCGGAAGTCGGCGGGGCTATAGTTTTGCGGGGCAAACGGCACGCCCCGTAGCGGATGAAGACTTTGAAGATTTCGACTTGATCTTGGCTATGGACCGTCGCAACTATTCCGAGCTGACCCGGCGAGCACTCGAAACCCAAACCGGCAAAATCAGGCTCTTCCTCGATTTCGGCACATCATCTGAAAAAGAAGTTCCCGATCCCTATTACGGCGGACAGGGCGGATTTGAACATGTGCTGAACCTGATCGAAGACGCGTGCGATGGGCTCATTGCCACATTAGAAAATTTAAAGTGACAAATAGTACAACACCCCCTATCCACCCGACCATATGAAAATCACAACGATCAAAACGACCAAAGACCTCACGGCCTTTTGTGACAAAGCCAAAGACAAGCCCTATCTCTGTGTGGATACAGAGTTTATGCGCGAGAGTACATTTTATTCAATCCTTTGCCTGATTCAGGTATCGACGGATGATGACGAGGCGATTATCGACCCATTAGCAGATGGCATTGATCTAGCACCCTTGGGCCTGCTCCTCAATGACCCTAAACTACCCAAAGTCATGCACGCGGCCCGTCAGGATTTGGAAATTTTCTACCACCACTTCGGACAGGTCCCTGCCCCTGTTTTTGATACTCAAATTGCGGCAATGGCATTAGGGTTTGGCGATGCCGTCAGCTATCAGGCCTTAGTCAAAGGACGACTGGAACGCGACCTTGATAAAGGCGCACGTTTTACCGACTGGTCCAAACGCCCACTCACTGAAAAACAACTGACTTATGCGATGGGCGACGTCACCCATTTGCGGGACTTCTATCCCGGCATGGTCGAAGAACTGGAAGACCGAGGACGTCTGAACTGGGTGGAAGAAGAGATGCAGCCACAATTGTCGGAAAGCTTATATAAAAACAATCCGGATGCCGCTTGGGAACGCATGAAAATACGCCGTCCAAAAAAAGACTATCTGGCCGTTCTAAAGGCGGCAGCGGCCTGGCGGGAGCGCAAAGCTATAGATAGAAACATTCCGAGGCGGCGTGTCCTCAAAGACGACGCGCTTTATGATATAGCGCAGCAAAAACCACGAACTTTGAAAGCGCTCGCCGCTTTACGGGGCGTTCCAAATGGATTTGAACGGTCTGAGACGGCCAGAAAATTGGTCGAAGATATAAATTTTGCACTGAAAAACATTGAAACTTATGGCCCAGCGGTACCCAAGGTACAACACAAGCCTCCGCATATCGGACCGACGGTCGAAATGCTTAAGACGCTTTTACGCCTTAGGACTGAGTATGAGGACATCGCACCTCGATTGGTCGCTTCAGCGCGAGAGATCGAAAAAATTGCAGCCTTTGGTGAAAAAGCCGATGTGCCTGCGCTCAGTGGCTGGCGACGTGAAGTCTTTGGGGAAGACGCGCTAAAAATGCTTAGAGGTGAAATCGCCCTCAAACTCAATGGCCGTAAAGTCGTCGCATTTGAAAGCTAGCCGCAGCGAACCTCCTGCACATAACCAGCTTCATCCAATTGTATAGTTAGACGCGTCGTTTCAAAATCAGCAGCCGATAAAAGGGACCCCGGCGTCCGAATTGACGGCGCATACAAGGCCTGTCCCGGTAAATAGTCCCTAACTTGAATCATTGTAGGCCCTAATCGTAGCGGATCGTCGACATTGGGAAATTCATCGTCAGGACCAAAACCCTCATCAAAGGCTGGCTTTAAAACCCGTTTCATCCCTGGAAGCCCAGGAATGTAAATGGCGCCTTCGGGTTGTCCAACAAGTCCTTGATAAAGTTGTGACTGACAAGCATCCACAGGCGGAATTTGCGGGACAGGTGCTGGATTAAGATAGGCGGGGCGCACATATTGACCCTGCCCATTCGGGAACCCGCGCTGAGCATTACGTGGCGTTGTCTGACAGGCCGTGAGCGTCAGAATGCCAACTAAAACTAAAAACCGAATCATAGAGCTGATAATGTGCGGAAGTGGCCAAGCGTCAAGATGATGGCTCAGGCTTTCTTTTCCCAGCGCCCTTGATCGTTTTGCTGCCAGTATGACAGGTTTAGACCCTCAGCTTTGAGCTTTTTCCAATATTGCCGTGATGTTTGCACCGAGCTCTCATTGCGACCATCTATCATAACTATACAGCGTGACGTACTCTCATCGATGTTCATCTCAGCTCCGTCGATCAAGAAAACACAATCATGCCCGGCGCTGCTCTGAGCATCTGCAGATAAAAGGACGGGCTGTTGGTCGCCCATAGGCTGATCATCACGACCATGAGGCAGAAAGCTGTCATCCCTATAGGTCCACAGGAACTTATCCATATACAGCAAGCGGTCAGACGGTATTTTTACCAAGGCTCGCCAGCCGCGCGTCAGGGTCTTGTCCAACAGTTCTGGCAACACCCCTTCGAGCATGGAAGTTTCAAGATGGTAGAACCAATACTCGGTCAAGAATTAGCCTTCGTAGTTTTCGGCTATCCAATGGTTCAATAAACGTACACCATAGCCTGTGCCAAAGGTTGTTTCGCGCGGATCAGGACGCGTATTTTTCATGGCCGTCCCAGCAACATCAATATGGGCCCAAGCCGTATCGCCAACAAAACGTTTCAAGAACTGCGCGGCTGTGATGGAACCTGCAGCACGACCGCCGATATTTTTCATATCGGCATTAGGCGTATCCAATAGCTTGTCATACTCAGGCAGGAGCGGTAGACGCCAGCTCCGCTCACCGGAACTGTCGGAAGCATTGGAAATTTGTTCTGCCAAACCGTCATCATTCGAAAATACACCAGCATGCTCATGACCGAGGGAGATAATAATCGCACCGGTCAAGGTCGCCAGATTAATCATGGCTTTGGGCTTATATTTCGTATTTGTGTAATGCAGAGCATCGGCCAGGACTAAGCGACCCTCGGCATCCGTATTTAGAACCTCGATGGTCTGTCCCGACATTGAAGTCACAACATCACCAGGCAATTGCGCGCGCCCATCCGGCATGTTTTCCACTAGACCGACAACACCGATTACATTGGCTTTTGCCTTACGTTTGGCAATGCCGATCATCGCTCCGACAACCGCTGCAGAACCACCCATATCGCCTTTCATATCCCACATATTCGCACCGGGCTTGAGAGAAATACCACCCGTGTCAAAAGTCACACCTTTGCCGATAATTGCTGCAGGCTTCGCACCTTTTTTGCCCCCATCCCAACGCATCACAACCAATTGCGATTCGCGCTCAGAACCACGGCCAACACCCAACAATGAATGCATGCCCAGAGTTTCCATACGCTTTTCGCCAAGAACTTCGACTTTGAGGCCAATATCCTTTAGCTTTTTGATTCGGTTGGCATAAGCTTTTGGATAGATCACATTTGGCGGCTCATTGACCAGATCGCGTGCGAAAATAACACCATCGCAGATCGGACCATGAAAATTGTCATAGGCTTTTTTGGCTTTAGCCTGACTGTCATGTGCCACCCGAATAGTTGTGATATTCGGCTTCTTCTCTTTAGGGAGTTTAGTCTTGTGATTATTGAACCGGTAACCGGCTAAGCGCGCGCCCACAACTGCCCGAGCCGCATCATCTGGCGAAAGATCAAATCCATCCAAATGGAAGGTGACTGTCGACTCACCTGCAAATAAGAGCTTCGCCGTCACTTTGGCTGCGAACATTTCAGCGTTAAAACTCTCTCTCTTACCTGCACCCACAACGTGCAAACGAGAGACTTTGCTCCCTGCAGGGGCAAAAATATCAAAACTCTGACCCGATTTACCGGTAAACTTAGCCGCCTTTTTTGCTGCCGCAAATTGGGTCTTACCTGCATCCATGTAGTCTTTAGTGCTTCCAAAGGCTTTACTACCCTCGAATACTGGAATTACGGCAACGCCACGCGTAACTGGCTTCCCTGAGACAAAACTGACTTTCATGTGCGATCCTTATAGGTTTTCGGCGAACATTGCCTTAATTTTATGTTTGGCCTGTGGTAAACCAAGTGACGCTATATTAGAAGCCAAAATGCGTAATTTCAGTGAGGGTTTTCGATTCTAAATGTCCCGTCTTCAGACATATTTCTGGAAACAGGCGTTCTGGCCGCTAATATTCACCTTGCTCGGTTTGTCGGCGCTCGCGCTTTTAGTCCAAAGCTTGACGACACTAGAATATATAGTTGAGAATCGCCAATCCGCTTTCACCTTCTTTTATATCACTGTATTGTCCCTGCCTTTGCTGATTGGCGTCATCCTGCCATTAGCTGTGTTTATAGCCGTACTTTATGCCCTAAACCGCTTGAACGTAGACAGTGAAATGGCAGTCGCCAAATCGGTCGGGACAAGTCCTTGGCAATTGTCCTCGCCTTTTGTGCGTATCGCCTGCTGGGCTGTCATCGCGCACCTATTGTTAAACCTCGTCGTTCAACCCCTCTCTTTACGGACCATGCGCGGCGAAATTCTTAAGGTCAAAACCGATCTGGCAGCTCAAATGGTACGCCCAGGCGAGTTCGTTTCTCCGTCAGTGGAACTCACCGTATATGCTCGTGAGATCTTCCCAAATGGGCGAATGTCAGACGTTATTATACGGGATTCCCGTCAGGAACCCGCGAGCACTTATATCGCTAAAACGGGCAATATCGCCCGTTCAGAAAACAGCGCCCGACTGACTTTAAATGATGGCATGATCCAGCAAATGGATGAAGGCGACTTTACACCTATTACATTTGAAAGCTATCAGATCGACCTGTCAAATGTTGTGGCCAATGACAAGAACGTTCGCCTGAAACCTTCGGACCGATTTCTTCACGAACTGTTTTTTCCGAATGCGTCAGACCGAGCAGATCAAGCTATCTATCCAGCTTTGATTGCCGAAGGACACGCTCGACTGGCGACTCCGCTTTACAACTTAGCACTCTCACTTTTAGCCCTCGCCTTTCTAGCCAGAGGCCAATTTCAACGCATGGGATATGGACGCCGTATCGCCTTTTGTGCAGCCTTGGGCTTTGGAATCAGATTTGCCGGGTTTGCGCTGATTTCCTCAAGCGAAAGCAATATGGCACTTAACTGGCTTCAATATGCTTTGCCCGGCCTGATCATCATTTTTTGTTTATGGTATATATTTAACCGCCGTAAAGCTGGAAACGTGTTCAGAATGCTGGGACTATCCAGACGTCCTAAGGTAACGTCCTCATGAAGGTATTGTCCAGATATGTTGCCCGTCAAACTTTAAAAGGCATTTTCGTTGCCTTTCTGATAGTCGTCTCGATAATCATGCTGGTCGACTTTGTTGAGGGCACCCGTAATATTGGCGCAGATGCCGACCTCAATCCGTTTCAGGTTTTTACGTTGACGGCTTTAAAAACACCGACTTTGATTGAGCAGACCATACCCTTTGTCATCCTTTTTGGCGTCATGGGCGCATTATACGGCATGAATAAGCGCAGCGAACTGATAGTTATGCGGGCATCCGGCCTGTCGGCCTGGCGCTTTCTCCGACCCACGGTATTCGTCGTCTGTCTCATCGGTATACTTTGGACCCTGATTGCCAATCCTTTCGCGGCGCGGGCCATGGCTAAACATGATGAGCTTCGTTCTGCCTATCAAGGGGATACGCGTAGTTTCATGGATGAAAATATTTGGCTGCGAGAAGGCACGAAGTATGAGCAGACAATCATATTCGCCCCGAAATATGATCTTCTTAAACGCACGCTCGAAAATCCGGAATTCACAGTCTCCAAAGCCGACTCAGATGGTGGACAGGCTTTCAGTCATCGCTTTGACGCCAGAAAAGCGGTGCTGGCAAAGGGCTATTGGAAACTCACAGATGTAATAGAGAGCTGGCCAGACGGGACCCAACAAATCAGTGCTGCCATATCTGTACCAACGACGATTTTGCCAGAACAGTTACAAGAAAATCGGTCCGGGATGAACAATTTGCCCGTTTGGGAAATCCCCGAGCGAATTGAGAGCCTGACGCAGGCCGGGTTTTCGACCAAAGGGCTACAGCTGCAATTCCATAAACTGCTTTCGCTACCTCTGATATTGATTGCAATGGCCGTCATTGCTGCGGCAGTTTCTATGCGGTTGACCCGTGAAGGCGGTACATTGAAATTCATGCTGACGGGGGCAATCATCGGGTTTGGAGTGTTTTTCATAGAAAATACCATCAAGGCATTTGGAGAAGCAGGGTCAATTTCCGCAATTTACGCTGTATGGCTGATTCCCCTATTTGTTTTGTCATGTGGACTCGTGTACCTCAGCCGCATAGAAGATGGCTAAATACCATATTAAAAGAACTGCGCCGTGACTGAAATTTAATTTTTATGCACGAAGAATAAAGTGATATCCTCGATTGAATCTGTCAGGATTATCCGTATAGTCCCGCGCGAGAATTGAAAGGCTCATTCAGGTAAGTTTATGACCCGTTTTAAGTTTAAAGAATGCCTCTTGATTGGCGCAGCCCTTTTGGCAACAGCTTTCACACCCCAAACGGCAGAGGCTCAGCGCAGTCACGGCATAGCCGCCGTTGTCAATGATGACATCATCACCAGCCATGACCTGCGCCAGCGCGTTCTGTTCATGATGGCGACGACCGGCGTGGAACGCGACGAGGAATCTTTGCAGCGCGTTCAGGCTCAAGCCCTGCGCAATTTGATCGACGAAAAAATCCAAAATCAGGAAGCCGAAAAATATGAGTTGGAGATCTCTCCGGACGAAGTTAATCGTTCTGTGACGAGCCTGATTTCGAGAAATGGCCTAGAACCACAGGATGTCATCCAAAGACTGGCAGCTGCGGACATCTCCATACGAACCATGCAAAATCAAGTAGAAGCGGATATCGGCTGGCAGCGTATTGTCAATGGCCTGTATGGCTCACGTATTCGGATCAGCGACGCCCAGATTAACGAAACCCTGAACCGCCTCTCGGCCAATGCTGCGAAGCCCAGCTACAATGTCGCCGAAATTTATATCGAAGCCTCTCCTGAAATAGGGGGCATGGACGGTGCTATGGAAGGCGCAAATGCGATGATTACTCAACTGTCGCAAGGCGCACCCTTTCCGCTGCTCGCACAGCAATTCTCCTCAGCACCGTCTGCCTCTAATGGCGGCATGGTCGGTTGGGTCCGTGAAGGCGAGCTTCGCCCTGAGATTGACGAGCTTTTAGTCAATATGGAATCCGGTAATGTGACCAAGCCAATTCAGGTACCTGGTGGCGTCTACGTTATCGCTCTAATTGAAAAGCGAACGTCAGAAACCGAAACACTGTTTAAACTGAAACAAGTCAATTATTTAGCGGAAACTCAAGACGAAAAAGACGCTGCCAAAGGAAAACTTCTGGCTCTGCAAGGTCAGATAACCAGCTGTGATACTTTGGTTACAGATATCAAGGCACATGAAAATCTTCGCCAAGCTGATATGGGTGAACTTAAAACCTCCGATCTCGCTGAACCTATTCTTGAGAAGTTAGGCGGGACGGATGTAGGTGGCCTGACAGAGCCAATTGAAACGCCTCAAGGTGTGGCCGCGATTTTAGTATGTGACCGTTCAGTTTCAGGGTCCAATGTTCCTACGCGTGATGAGATTGAAAACCGTTTAATGGATCAGCAACTAGCTCAGGCTTCTAAGCGCCATTTGCGGGATTTGCGTCGTCAGGCGACCATAGTCATTCGGTAATACCATGGGGGCGCCCCTTGTTCTAACTTTGGGCGACCCGGCAGGTATTGGTCCCGAAATTACCGTCAAAGCCTGGCAGAACTTGCAAAAGTCTCCGAAACATGTTTTTGCCGTACTCGGACCTTACGAACTATTTGAGCGAAAGCTAAAAGAAGCAGGCCAACCGAAACCAGCAATAGTGGCTTCCCTGAAGGAAGCCAGAGATGTTTTCGCCCACGCCTTGCCAGTATTGCAAATGGCGCCCGGAGACCACATCGTTGAAGGACAGCCAACCACAGCAAACACTTCGTTGATTGCGGGCAGCATTGAACGTGCCGTCAATTATTGTCTATCTGGAGAGGCAGATGCGGTAGTCACCAACCCCATATCAAAGGAAATCCTTTATGAGGGCGGGTTTAAATATCCCGGACATACGGAATATCTTGGCGTTCTGACTGCAAACGTAGAACCGCCCTATGCCAGAGGCCCGCTGATGATGCTGGCTAATAGTGAATTACGTGTAGCATTGGTAACGGTACACCAATCTGTCGAAGAGGCCGCGCAATCCGTGACAGAGGACAAGATAATTAAACATGCCCGTATTCTGCACGGGGCGTTGAAATATGATCTGGGCATTGCTAATCCGCGGATCGGTCTGGCTGCCCTCAACCCGCACGCCGGCGAAGGTGGCTCTATGGGGCGCGCGGAAATCGATTTAATCAATCCGGCCGCTAAAAGACTGAGAGCCGAAGGCATAAATGTTACAGACGCTATGCCATCCGATACAATGTTCCATAAAGAGGCTCGTATTCACTATGACGCCGCCTTGTGTATGTATCATGATCAGGGTCTCATCCCGGTTAAGACCATTGATTTTCACGGCACTGTTAATGTCACCGTGGGTCTGCCTATTGTACGAACGTCCCCGGATCACGGGACCGCCTTTAATATTGCAGGCAAAAATATGGCCCGCCCGGACAGCCTCATAGCGGCCATCAAACTAGCCCGACAGATCGCTGAGACACGCCATGCTGGATGAGCTACCTAGCCTTTTTGAAACGGTCCGGCTCTATGGGCTGGGCGCCAATAAAAAACTCGGCCAGCACTTTCTTCTGGATATGAATATCACAGACAAGATCGCCCGGCTTGCAGTGCCTCTGGAGGATTGCCATGTGGCGGAAGTCGGCCCCGGCCCCGGTGGCCTGACTCGTTCATTGCTCAAAGCAGGCGCGAGTGAGGTGACGGTTATAGAAATGGATGAACGCTTTCTGCCCGCGCTCAAGGATATTGCGGACGTCAGTGGTGAGCGTCTGTCCATTATCAAGGGCGACGCATTGAAAGTGGATATTGGCCGTGAAATAGGCCCTGAAAACCCCATCAAAATCGCAGCCAACCTGCCTTATAATGTGGGCACAAAAATGCTCATCAACTGGCTGACCGCTGGGCCTTTGTTCTGGGAACAGGCCGTGCTGATGTTTCAAAAGGAAGTGGCATTGCGGATTGTGGCGGGTCCGGGTGATCCCAATTATGGGCGCCTGGCTGTACTGTCACAAACGGTTTGTCAGTGCCATCTGGCGTTTGAGGTGCCAGCCTCTAGTTTCTCTCCGCCTCCCAAAGTCGACAGTGCCGTAGTTGTTCTCGATCCGCTGCCTGAAAAAGAACGTTTTTGGGATTTAAAAAGGCTTGGCGAGGTTACGCAGGCAGCCTTTGGGCAGAGACGCAAAATGCTGCGCAAGTCCTTGAAGCCAATAGCTGCGAAATTTGAATTGGAATTGGAAGTTTGGTTGGAAGCTTGCGGAATTGAACCTACTCAACGGCCCGAGGAAATATCTGTAAAACAATTTCAAAAACTATCCTCTTCCCTAGGATAATTTAATAATAGCTTTTATTCGTTTCGCTCGCCTCTTTGATACCCCCTATTTTGACGATTATCCAACACAACAAACCAAATTCGACTTCGATGAGTTGCTGAACAGGTTCAGGAACCAATTCACCCACCCTGAACCAATGTCTTCACAAATGGACCCAACCATAATTGCCGTTTGCGCTTCAGGCGTTCAGCGATAATGACCGCCGTAAGCTCTGCCATGGCCATATCGACTTCGTCATTGACGATAACGTAGTCATACTCCGCCCAGTGGCTGATTTCAGCTTCACTTTTACTCATCCGTTTAGCAATAACCTCATCACTGTCCTGAGCCCGCGAGCGGAGCCGTTTCTCAAGCTCCTGCATACCGGGTGGCAGGATAAAGACTTTCACAAGGTCATCAGAAGCCGCCTGGGTGAGCTGTTGTGCGCCTTGCCAATCAATATCAAAGATAACGTCTTTGCCAGCTATTAAGGCCTCTTCTACGGGTCCGCGAGGCGTACCATAATAATTGTCAAAAACCTTGGCATGTTCCAAAAACTCGTTCTCATCGAGCATGGCTGAAAACTTTTCCTTGGAGACAAAGTAATAGTCTTTTCCGTCCACCTCGCCCGGTCGGGGCCGACGGGTTGTGGCTGAGACTGACATGGTCATGTTCTGATTTTCAGACAGAAGCTGGCGGGTCAATGTGGTTTTCCCAGCACCAGAGGGGGATGACAGGACAATCATCAATCCACGCCTTTGGGATTTCATCGTTTCAAAATCCATCTATTTGTCCCGTTAGTCCTGTTGAGCTGAGGCCGCAGCGCGTTTGCGCTCTCGTTCGATTCTTCGCCAGTTTTTCACATTGTTATTATGGTCGGCAAGGGTCTTGCCAAAAACGTGCCCCCCCGTACCGTCAGCGACAAAATAAAGATATTCTGTGTCCGCCGGATTAAGAACAGCTGCTATAGCCTCCCGGCCCGGATTGCATATAGGGGTCTTGGGCAAGCCGTCAATTTGATAAGTATTCCAGTCGGTTTTCCGATCAATCTCACTCTGGCGAATACCACGGCCCAATGGTTCACCCTGTGAAACACCATAAATAATTGTAGGATCTGACTGCAAACGCATGCCTTTGCGCAAACGGTTGATAAAGACACCGGCCACTACGTCACGTTCGGATGTGACACCGGTTTCCTTCTCGACGACGGAAGCCAGAATTATAACCTCTTCCTTAGACTTAATCGGCAGGTTCGGAGCTCGGTTGTCCCAGAGCTCATCTAATAAGTCGGTTTGCGCCTGCCGCATATCCTCGATGAGGGCCGAGCGGGTCATGCCACGCGGCGTCATATAGGTTTCGGGCAACAATGTTCCTTCTGCGGGTGTGGCCGGATTATCATCCACCAAGGTTTCAACTGAACCCATAGCACGCATAATCTGCGCACTTGTCAGACCCTCAGGGGCCGTGAAAGGATAGAGTATGGCATTGCCTTCTTGCAGAATACCGACCACATCCCGCATGCTTGAACCCGCCGGAATATTAAATTCTCCGGCTTTGAGAGAACTGCCGACATCATCCATACGGACAAGCAGTTTGAAATAACGGGCATCTTCGATAACACCGTTCATTTCTAGCAAGGACGCAATTGATGACGCTCCATTTCCTTTTGGTACAGTTAGCACCTTGTCTTCGGTTAGCGGGCCGTTAGCGGCAAACTTATACTGGACAAAATTCCAGCTAACAAAAGCGATGCCGGCCAAAAGCGTTAAAAGCCCCATTGAACCTATGAAAATAAGGAGGCCACGTTGTTTTTTTATGGTTTGTTTGCGCAGGCCATCGACGGCTTTATCGCCTGCGCTTTTGTTAAACGTTTTGGCTTTTGGATCCTTCGACGAAGACTTCTTTTTCGCCATTTTTATTCCGGAGCTTTAGCAAAAATTAGCGCCGCATTGGTTCCACCAAATCCAAATGAATTGGACATCGCTGCGTTACAGTTTAGCGGCTTGGATCTATGAGGGACGAGGTCAATCAGTGTCTCCACAGACGGATTATCCAAATTAATCGTTGGCGGCGCGGTCTGGTCCTTAAGCGCCATAATCGTGAAAATTGTTTCGACGGCTCCCGCTGCACCAAGCAAGTGCCCAGTCATAGACTTGGTTGACGACATGGATACTCCTTGGGGATTACCGCCAAACAGTTTCTCCACAGCCATAATCTCTAGCTCATCCCCCATGGGCGTCGAAGTCCCGTGTGCATTGACATAGCCAATCTCGGTAACGTCCAATCCAGAATCGTCGAGCGCCATTTTCATTGCCCGGTAACCACCATTCCCTTCTGGTGCTGGGCTTGTAATATGATAGGCATCACCCGACAAACCATATCCTTTAAACTCGGCATAGATAGTCGCGCCGCGAGCAATGGCATGCTCATATTCCTCGAGAACCAGAGCACCAGCCCCCTCACCCATCAGGAAGCCATCTCTATCCTTGTCGTATGGTCGTGACGCCGCTTTAGGGTCATCGTTGAAATTCGTGGTCATGGCCCGGCAGGCTACAAAGCCAGCAATTCCGAGGCGACAAATGGAGCTTTCACCACCGCCGGCGACCATAACATCCGCTTGGCCATGTTGTATTAGACGCGCCGCATCACCAATGGCGTGGGCGCCTGTTGCACAGGCTGTTACCACACTGTGATTAGGACCTTTTAAACCGTGACGAATGGAAATCTGGCCGGATGCCAAATTTATCAACATCCCAGGTATTACAAAAGGCGATACACGCCGTGGCCCTTTATCACGAAGCGTCAATGTCGCTTCATAAGTAGTTTTCAACCCGCCAACGCCAGAACCAAAAAGAACGCCCGTACGTTCTTGAGCTTCTTCGCTTACGTCTTTGGGGTTCCAGTCAGCATCAGCTATAGCTTCATCAGCCGCTGCGATTGAATAAAGTATAAACTCGTCTATACGCTTGCGTTCGCGCGCCGGCATGACGGAGTCAGGGTCAAACGACCCAGGAACATCAGGACCACCGTCACCTTCGCCGGTTATCTTAGGTACCATAGCTGCTACTTTGCAGCTCAGGTCATCCACTTCAAAATGTTCGATTTTTCCTGCGCCAGACTTTCCGGCTTTGACGTTTTCCCAAGCTGTGGGAACGCCGCAACCGACGGGAGATACAAGACCCAAGCCTGTAACTACAACCCGTCGCATTGCAATCTCATCGGCCCTTCTAGCCGGACAATTCGTTGATGTACTTTACAACATCGCCAACTGTCTGGATGTGCTCGGCGGCATCATCCGGAATCTCAATATCAAACTCTTCTTCAAAAGCCATGACGAGCTCAACTGTATCCAAGCTGTCAGCGCCTAGATCATCAATAAAATGAGCCTTTTCAGTTACTTTATCTTCGTCCGCATCCAGATGCTCGACGACCATCTTTTTAACGCGGTCTAAAATATCTGACATATTGTCTTCCTTTGTAAGGCCGCACTACGCGGCGGTTTCAGGCCCGAAACATGGGGATTAATTTCCCTGATTCAAGCCCTTTCTGCTTTACGGCGGCGCCTCTAACACACATGACGTGGCGTGGCTAGCCTGTAAAAACTATATTTAGCGTAATAAAATCATGCTAAATCATGGCCATTCCACCGTTAACATGTAGGGTCTGCCCCGTTACGTAACCGGCTTCATCACTAGCCAAATAAGCCACCGCATTGGCGATATCTTCCCCATTTCCAAGCTTCCCAGCCGGAATTTTGCCTAGAATAGCCTCTTTAACCGCATCCGGAAGTACATCTGTCATTGGAGAAGCAATAAATCCAGGTGCCACGCAATTGACCGTAACGCCCCGACTTGCCACTTCCTGCGCAAGGGATTTAGAAAAACCAATCATTCCGGCTTTTGATGCTGCATAATTTGTCTGACCCGGATTACCCGTAACACCGACAACAGAAGTCACGCCAATTATTCGCCCGAATCGCGCTTTCATCATGCTCCGAAGGCAAGATTTCGCCAGGCGATAATAGGCTTCGAGATTAACTTTGATAACCGTTTCCCAATCGTCATCCTTCATCCGCATCAACAGTCCATCCCGGGTCAACCCCGCATTCGAGACCAATATATCTATTCCGCCATCAAGCGCCTCGCTGGCGCGCTTAACAAGTCCGTCAACGGCCTCGCTATCCGAGAGGTTACACGGTGTTATGGCACACCGTTCACCTAATTCGCTGGCCAATGCCTCAAGTTTTTCAGCACGAGTCCCTGAAATAGCTACCATGGCACCCCGTGCGTGTAGTTTTTTGGCAATTTCGCCGCCCAATCCACCCGTTGCGCCGGTTACAATGGCGCGTTTGCCTGTCAAATCCAACATATCTCGTCCTTATCCTTTTATAGTTTCCGCGAAAGCTTCGAGCGATTCCGGTGTGTTCAGGGCTTTGCCTGACACATTTTTGACGATACGTCTCAGCATTACCGTCAGAACCTTGCCGCATCCGGGTTCAGCGAAATCCGTAATTTCACCCTCTCCAGCCATCCATTCCACAGACTCCCGCCAGCGCACGCGACCTGTCACCTGCGCCACCAGGTCGTCTCGCAGCTGGGTTGTATCCGTAATCGGAGACGCCGTGACGTTATTGACGATGGGCACTATGGGTTCCGCTAGTACCGTATCCGCCAGAGCATCAGCCATGGCATCTGCAGCTGGCTTCATCATATCACAATGAAACGGTGCTGATACCGGTAACATGACCGCTTTTTTAACACCGATTTCCTTGGCCTTTTCTGCCGCTTTTTCAACGGCCGTCACCTCACCCGACAATACAATCTGCCCAGTTGCGTTGTCATTGGCAATTTGACAAATTCCGGCCTGACGACCGACTTTAACAGCCGCTTCCGCATCTTCTAAAGAGGCCCCAAGCAAAGCCGCCATAGCGCCTTTACCAGCTGGCACTGCTTTTTGCATGGCATTACCTCTAATACGAAGGAGTTCAGCCGTCTTAGCTAAAGAAATCGCTCCAGCAACACACAAAGCCGAATATTCACCCAAAGAATGGCCCGCAACAAACTTTGCATCCGAAACGTCGACGCCAAAATCAACCTTGAGCGCCCGCATAGCTGCAACAGAGGTCGCCATCAAAGCCGGTTGTGTGTTGGCAGTCAGAGTTAAATCTTCCATTGGGCCGGCCCACATCAGACCCGACAAATCCTGTGACAGAGCGTCATTAACCTCCTCAAATACCTCTCTTGCACTGGCAAAAGCATCAGCCAATTCTTTTCCCATGCCCACAATCTGGCTTCCCTGGCCGGGAAAAATAAACGCAAAAGCCATTCACTTCCTCTCGAATCTGTTAAGTTAAACGCGAATTTAAGTTGGACGCTTAATAGAATATTTAAGGCCTTGTTAAGCCTGTTTCTTCATAAATTCATAAACGAATCTATCGGAAGCGATTCATATGTCAATTTTTAAGCGCTTTTCAGGCAAGAAAACGGGGGACAAATCCTCCGTGCCTGAAAACATGGCGATTGATGAATCCGAACCACTTGTAAAAGAGCTAGAAATAGCTCCTTTACCCCGTGATGCCGACGATGCCCTGCCTTCCTTGCAGGGTTTTTCCGACGACGAAAAAGACGTCATCCGATCAATTTTAACCGACCAAGCAACTGCGCCACGCAAAGAAGGACTGGCGGAGCCAACGGAAATAGAACCTGTTACAGAAGAAATAAAAGGCTTTCACAAGCGCAATAATAAAAAAAAGAAGAAAAAAACCACTGACGACATACTCAGTGATGAAAGCTACAAGAGCGCCTTAAGTATCCTGAAGGGCGAGACTGATGCAGATGATTTCGATGATTTTGACGATATAGAGGTTGATGCAGACGAACCTATCACCGAAGCCTATGATGAGGAAGAGCTCCGAACGTCCGAAGCCGCGATAGAAAAGTTAAAGACTGATTATCCAGATCGACTGACCGCGAGCGCGACATTTACGCCAGAAATCGAAATCGAACAGACCAACAAATTCTCAGAGACAGGCGAACCCGCAGAGGTAACGTCTCGCGCAGAAATTACTGAAACCACGATAACTTATGCCGTTGAACGGGGCAATTTGGGAGAAGAGGACATGACCTCGGATGAACCAGTCAGAACAGAGCGTGAAGAAACTTACGAACTTCGCAAACGTGCTGACATGAAACACGAAGAATCATTGGCCTTGGGCCAGCGCCGGGTCAATCTTGGTGAAATGCGGATGGATGTGGCCAGTATCATCTCTGATATAGAAAGCGGCGACTCATTATTCCGCCGGGCTCAACAACGTGTCGAAAACCTTACAAATTACATTGAGAAAGCCGAAGTCGACTTTTCGTTGATCGACCGCCTAGAGCCAGAAAACAAGGCACTAAAATCAGAAAACCGAACGCTGAATTCAGAATTGGACAAACGGAAATCCAAAATCGCGCAGCTCACATCGAGTCTGGAGGACCTACAACGGCGCTATGGCGATGCTCAGAGTGAGCTGGATGCTACACACAGTAAGTTGGCTCAGGCTATTAAAAACCATGAACGGGCAGACCGCGATATTAGCGAACTCAATGCGCAATCCCAAGAATTGCGCTTGAAATCCGACCGCATGCGGAATGATCTGGATGTCGAGAGCCGTGAAAACGGGAATCTCCGCAGTCGACTTGCGGATGTTACGACTCAATTGGATAAAACAACGGCTGAAAAGCTAAGTCTAGCCAAGCAGATAGAGACTTTAAAAATTGACGTCACCGACCAATCGGAAAGCCGAATTAAGCTGCGTGACGAAGTTGGAGAGCTACGCCACGCTCTTGATGACGCTCAACGAGAAAACACCAAAATGAAAGGCGAGATCGCGTCTGTTCACGAAGATATTCGTGGATTCAAAACTCAATACGAATTCAATATCATGAAGCGAGATGAACGAATTTCTGATTTGGAAGCTCAGATTGTCGATATGAATGAGCGCCTCCGGATGAAAGAGGAAATCATTGAGAACACCACTCGTGACATTTCAGTCTTGCGCAAAGAGCGAACGACCCAAGATCTTGAGCGTGAGCGACTTGAGAAAATGGTATCGGACACACATTCACAACTTAATAGAGCAGAAGATGAACTGCTGCGGTCTCGCAAAGCCGCCGATGAACTCGACCTAAAATATCGGGATGTGTCTCAAACGTTAGCACGTGCTCAGGAACGTCGTGAGTCGAGTTTGCCAGCACAAAAGCCCGATATCGCCCCGCCGCCGATGCCCACTATGCAGGTTTCGCCGCCAACGCACTCAAATATTGAAACCGATGACATCAGTATTCCGCAAGAAAACCCTTACAGTTCTTCAATT
This sequence comes from Hellea sp., assembly GCA_020628425.1. GTDB lineage: Bacteria > Pseudomonadota > Alphaproteobacteria > Caulobacterales > Maricaulaceae > JACOMS01. Next base: position 21,371 of record JAHDEZ010000002.1, read on the forward strand.
TCCTCTGAGGACGTCAAAACGGAAACCGCTTCTGGCGCCCCGGCAGCGGAACGCATTGCCCCTACTCCCCAGATTACAGATGATATCGAAGACATGCTGACAGATTATAAGCTTGGCATCCGTAATCTCGGCTAAAAGCAACCTTCCGTCGAAATAAACACTTGATTCTTGCCCATTCTACTGTAAACGGCGCGCTTTAACGGCTGCGGTCCAGCAGGTTGGTTTTGACATGGGGTCAAAACACCGAACTGGAGCCATCGTCGACTGGTAAACCTTCCACTGCCGTCAGCGCCGCATCCAAACACGAAGGACTATATATGTCTCTTTATGAGCACGTGATTATCTCACGTCCTGACATTTCTTCGGCACAGGTCGAAGAGATGATGGAAAACATCAACAAAAAAGTTCAAAATATGGGCGGCTCAATTGAAGGTGCCGAATATTGGGGACTAAGAAACCTAGCTTATCGGCTAAAGAAAAACCGCAAAGCTCACTACAACCTATTGAAAATCAATGCGGAACCTGAAGTCATCCACGAGATAGAACGTCAGCATCGTATTAACGAAGACATCCTTCGCTATATGAGCATTAAGGTTGAAGACTTTTCTGAAGGTCCTTCACCTATCCTCAAAAAGCGTGAAGAGCGCAAGCGCCGCGAAAGAGAGGGCTAGTCATGTCTAAAGCTAAATCGAGTATTAAAATTGAAAACCTCCCGACGCGAACTCCGTTCAAGCGTCGTCGTAAAGTATGTCCTTTTTCAGGCGACAACGGTCTGACGATTGATTACAAAGATCCCAAGCTGTTGCAGCGCTATATGTCGGAAAAAGGCAAAATCGTACCATCACGTATCACAGCTGTATCCCGCAAGAAGCAACGAGAACTGGCCCGTGCTATTAAACGTGCCCGCTTTCTCGCCCTTCTGCCATACGAACGCAAATAAGGAGACACACAATGGAAGTCATTCTTTTAGAACGCGTTGAAAAGCTCGGTGCCATGGGTGAAGTTGTCACCGTGAAATCTGGATACGCCCGAAACTTTTTGCTGCCACAACAAAAAGCTCTGCGTGCTACCAAAGCGAACCTAGCCCGTTTCGAAGCTGAACGAGAATTCTTAGAAGCACGTAACGCAGAGGCCCGCGATAGAGCCGCCGGAGAAGGTGCTGAAATTGACGGCAATAGCTATGTTGTTATCCGTAAGGCCGGTGAGACCGGACAACTTTACGGCTCTGTATCATCACGTGATATCGTTGAAGCAATGAACGGCGCTATTAAGCGGAATATGGTAAAACTGGAAACACCGATCAAAGCTCTAGGTCTACACGAGGTCGAGATTAAGCTCCACGCGGAAGTTTCTGCTAAAGTAATTATCAACGTGGCACGCTCAGAGGACGAAGCCGAACGTCAAGCCAAGGGCGAAGATGTTATCGCAAGCCAAATGGCTGAAGATAAAGCTGATGCCGAGGCTGGCGCCGCCGAACGTGCCGCAATCGCTGCCGAAATGTTCGACGAAGACTTCGTACCAGAAACGCTGGATGACGAAGAGGCTGCGGCCGACGAAGAGTCAGCACCTGTTGCAAAAGCCGCAGAAGTCGAAGCACCAAAAAACGAAGAAGAATAAATCAGTCTCTCTCCATAAACTGATTTAGTGCCCGGCTCACTTTCGTGAGCCGGGTTTTTCAATGGGCAGGGATGTCAGCTTGCCTGAGACATTATCTTGGTCGGCCTGGCTCGCTTTTCCTGGACCAATTCAGTAAGGATTGAATGAAGAACAATCGAATTGCCTGTAAAAACACGACTAACTGGATAAAGCCCAATTTCTTTCCTGCCGACGAATTGCACTCCGCCAGGTTCAAGCCAAATCAAAGGCGTAGACCTAAGCCCCCGCTTTAGATGCATTGAACGAAAAAGCTTATTATCGGCGTCTACGAGCACTGAATTTAGAATAATCGCGTCAAGGATAACGCCTTTTTCCGATGCCATTTGCGCCGCAAGTAGCCCTAACTGCAAATTTTCCGCGACTGACACATTACAGCCCCAATATACAAGTTGTTCTGAAAGTATTTCCGCCCAAGCCTTATCATCTTCAATGATTAAAACGCTTATTCCACTTAAACTGTTCTTGTCAGTATTTGTATTTTCTCCAACCCCAGAAATATTCAGCTGCAAGGAAGCCGTAAAGGTGGAACCTTCGTTTTCAACAGAATGCACCAGAATATCGCCGCCCATCAATTTTGCGAGGCTTTTTGAGAAAGATAGACCAAGGCCTGTGCCCCCGAAGGAACGAGTCGTACTGCCATCCGCCTGTTTGAATTTATCAAAAATTGCACCTAGCTTATCGCTTGGAATACCAATACCTGTATCCTGAACTTTGAAGTTCAAGCTTATTCTGTCACCTTGAATTTTACCACCGACTGTGAGAGCAACACTCCCCACCTCGGTAAACTTTATGGCATTTCCGACTAGGTTCACGAGTATTTGCTTTAAACGAACATCATCCCCTATCAGGAGTTCAGGCAAATCCGGTTGTACCTTAACCCTAAAAATAAGGTCTTTCTGATAGGCTTTCTCACTTAATAGAAGGGCAACATCCTGAACCGTCTGGCGCAACCCAAATTCTACGGGATCGAGCTCTAATTGTCCGGCTTCAACTTTCGAAAAATCAAGAATGTCGTTTATGATCGTCAATAGTGTTTCTGATGATCGTTGAATCACATCCACTTTTTGCCTTTGCATGTCGGACATTTCGCTTGTCTCAAGCAACTGTGCCATACCAACAATTCCGTTCATAGGCGTCCTGATTTCATGACTCATATTGGCCAGAAATTCCGATTTCGCTATGTTTGCGATTTCCGCTTCAAACTGTGCCTTTTGGAGCGCTTCGGTAGCCTTATTCATCTGCCTTGCGAAAAATATCCCAGCCACAGGCCCTAATAACAACAAGTAGACCAAACTTCGCGTTTGCCAAGTTGAAACAACCAAGTGAGCATTTGTTACTGCCGGGTCCAGTCCGGCTGCTAGCAAAGCCTGATCTATGGTCATCCCAATAGCATTGCCATACATTGTCATGGCAGCCATCAAGCCCGCAGCCGCCAAACAAATCGCAAGTGCCTTATACCATTTGTCCAAAAGAGCCGCAACAACACAAGCTCCCACAAGAAAAAACGGTGCTGGCGTTAGAACACCACCACTACTTATCATTGTATAAGTCACGAATAAAAACGTATATAGCAGGGCAAAATTATAGACTTTTTTAAGTGAGGCACCACGATAGATTACCCACGGAAAAAGTAGATACAGCACGGAACCGAAGGTCACTACAATCGCAAAGACCGGGTTTTTATCAAAATTATTTAACCAGTATACGACTCCTGAATAGGTCGCCGCTAAACCGCCTACAATACAAAAAAAAGCGAATGCGCGGAATTTAGCCACCGACAAAAAGTCAGAATTAGAATTAGTTACCGTCTGTTCGCCAAAAATCATTCGGTTAGTCCACAAAGCGCCATTACACCCTTTGTCGGATAACTGAAAATCACTAATAATATTTCTATAACTAATGAATTCAAATTTACCATAAAGCAGACAAGTACGAATTCCACCGCCCTTTAGACTTGAACAGAATTTCGAACGCTTCATACTGGTCGTATGCTCGAGAGACTCCTTTTTATGCGCCACGCCAAATCATCTTGGGATGATGACAGCCTGTCTGATCATGAAAGACCGCTCAACGCCCGCGGCGAGCGGGCCGCGACTGCCGTAGGTGCCGCATTGACGGCACGAGGTCTTGCACCAGACATCATCTGGTCTTCCGACGCCACTCGAACCCGATTGACGGCTTTACGGCTCATTCGGGCCATTCCCGGCGCCCAACAGGTAGAATATATTTCAGAGTTTTATCATGCCAGTGCTCAAAACGTCCTTGAGATATGCGAACAGCGCGGCGAAGCGGACAAGCCACTGATGTTACTCGGACATAATCCAGGCTGGGGGGCTCTTCATCATCATTTCACCGGACAGTTTCACAATTACCCGACCGGCGCTTGTACAGTATTGAGCCGAAAAAATGATGGTCACTGGCTCTCATCGGAAAGCTGGACATTTACCGACCTTATCCTGCCCCGCGAGCTGGAATAAATGCGCAGGCTGTGGCTCGTCTTTTGGCGCATGGGAGTCGCCTATTTGTTTTACCCCGTCATGATTGGTTTGATGGTCTATATCACTATCCACGGCTATCATTGGGTATTTGGTGTGGGAATTATTGCCGCCATACTTATCCTTGACCCCATGTGGGGGCGGATTGCGTCCAATGCCATCAGAATGTGGCGGGGGCGCAAACGGGGCTAGCCCGTTTGCCCTCTTAGCCGCGCTTTGGTTTTTTCAGCGCCCAGTATCAACAGCATCTTATCCATTTCAGGCCCTCGTGCCCGACCGGTCAGTGCCATTCGCAGCGGCATAAACAGCGACTTGCCTTTGCGGCCGGTTGTTTCCTTGAGATAGCTCGTCCACTTACCCCAGCTGTCGGCATCCAATTCGTCCGACAGCGCATCGGCGGCTAGCGCGCAAAACTCTGCGTCTTCGGGCTCGATCTGTCCGGCCATAGGCGCAAAGGCCATCACACTCCACCCAGCTGTTTCACCGAATTTATTAATATTGGCTCGAATGAGTTTCCAGAAGTCTTCGCCGCCCTGTACGCCCAGATCATCCAGACGTTCTTTGACCCGTTCATAAGGCATGTTGTTGAGAAGCTTGGCGTTTAGCATCGCCAGCTCGTCCTCATCAAAACGGGCCGGGGCACGGCTGACCTTGTCGAAAGAAAATTCAGAAGCCAGAACCTGCATATTATCTCGGATTTCAACCGGGTCAGATGTGCCGATTTTTCCCAGAAGCGAGCAGATGGCCATAGGCTCAAGCCCGTCTTCACGCAGCTGAGCAATGGACAGCGACCCCAATCGCTTGGAGAGGCCCTTCCCATCTTTCCCGACCAATAGAGGTGTATGGGCAAATTCCGGTAAATGATCAGACAGCGCTCGGAATATTTCGATTTGAGCGCCCGAATTCGTCACGTGGTCTTCACCGCGAATAACATGGGTGATCTTTGCATCTATATCGTCGACAACGCTCGGTAGCGTGTAAAGGTAAGAACCGTCGCCACGTATGAGCACCGGATCAGATAATGAGCTGGTATCAATAGACTGCTCGCCCCGGACCAAATCATTCCAGGTCACAATTCCGCCGGACAATTTGAAACGCCAGTGCGGCAATCGTCCTTCTCGCCGATACTCTTCTTTTTGGTCATCACTCAATTCGAGAGAGGCGCGATTGTAGATCGGCGGTTTTCCGGCAACCCGTTGCAACTTGCGCTGTTTGTCTAGTTCTTCAGCCGTTTCATAACAGGCATATAGCAGCCCCATTTCTCGCAACTTAGATGCCGCCGCATCATAAGCATCAAATTTACGAGACTGGCTAAATGAACTGTCCCACTCGAGGCCCAGCCAGGATAAATCTTCACGGATACCGTTCTCATATTCCTCAGTCGAGCGCTCCAAATCTGTGTCATCAATCCTTAAGATGAACTCACCTCCCTGTTCTCGGACAAACAGATGGTTGAGCAAAGCCGTACGCACATTGCCGACATGGAGTCGGCCGGTGGGTGAAGGAGCAAATCTAACAATAACTGACATTATGTATCTTCTTCTGGAACAACGTCCCGGTATTTATTCGTTATGGGATAGCGGCGATCCCGACCAAAATTTTTTGACCCGATCTTGACACCCGGTGGCGCCTGCCGCCTTTTATACTCGGCGATATAAAGCAAATGCTGGATACGCTTCACGTCCGTTGGTCTATGCCCTCGCGCGAGAATTTCTTCAACAGATAATTCCTGCTCGATCAGGCCGAACAGAATATCATCCAAAACATTATATTCAGGCAGACTGTCGCTGTCTTTCTGGTTTTCCCGAAGCTCAGCAGTTGGTGGCTTAGTGATAATGTTTTCTGGAATAGGGTTTTCAGCACCCAACAAATCCTCTGGATTGTGCTGATTACGCCAATTGGCCAGCGCGAATACTTCGGTTTTGTAAACGTCCTTAAGTGGATTATAACCGCCGCACATATCCCCGTAGAGCGTGGCATAGCCCACGGCCATTTCCGATTTATTTCCGGTCGTCACCAGCATAGGGCCGAACTTATTGGATAGAGCCATAAGCATAAGCGCCCTCGCCCGAGATTGTATGTTCTCCTCGGCTGTACTGGGTGGCAGCTCTTTGAAAAACGGCTCGGTCATTTTGTCGAAAGCATCCACGGCAGGTGCAATGGAAACAATATCATAGCGTGCACCAATTCGGTTGGAGCATTCCTTCGCGTCATCGAGAGAATTGTCGGACGTATATCTGGACGGCATCATAACGCACCAAACTCGATCTGGGCCCAATGCGTCCACGGCAATGGTTGCTGCCATGGCACTATCTATTCCGCCAGACATGCCCAACACGACTTGTCTAAACCCGTTTTTATCAACGTAATCCCCAAGCCCAAGACACATGGCCCGCCAGTCGGCCTCGTGGCCTGTCAACTGGTCATAGGCTTCGGCTTTAACACAGCTCCAGACACCGTCTCGTTTTTCCCAAGTGGCAATGTCAAAATCCTCAATGAAAGAACGTAACGACTGCACGATAGTTTCACCCGCGTCCATCGAGAAGCTCGATCCATCAAATACAAGCTCATCCTGACCACCAATTTGATTAACATAAATAAGTGGAAGGCCCTCATTGTGAACCTTCTCGCCAAGCGCTGCAACGCGTTCTGAGAGCGCTGAACGCCGCCAGGGCGATGCATTGGCAGAAATCAGAAGCTCTGCACCTTTATCAGCCAAATGGCTGGCCACACCTTTTTGCCATAGGTCTTCGCATATGGGTAGGCCGATTTTAACGCCTTTATATTCAATTGGGTCAGGCATTGGCCCAGAATCAAAAACCCGAAAATCATCAAAAACCCCATAATTAGGCAAGTGATGTTTCGCTCGCATATCTGTAATTTCGCCGTCTCGTATAAACACAACAGCGTTATAAAGCTTGCCTTCCTCCCGCCATGGAAGTGGGAAAACAACGGCCGGGCCGTCTTTGGTCAGAGGCGCGAACTCTTCGGCTTTGACTTTGCAATCGGCGACGGCTGCGGGCTTGAGCACGAGATCCTCCGCCGGATAGCCCAAAATATACATTTCTGGCAAAACCAAAATATCTGCTCCACCAGCTTTGGCACGCTTATACGCGGTTACAGCCTTTTCAAAATTTCCAGAAAGATCCCCCATGATCGGGTTTAACTGGGCAGATGCGATTTTTAATTTTCGAGTCATGAGGACGGTTTACGCCGCACAAAACCGCTGGGCAATAGCATTATTGCGCAGCATCTATCTGCGTGGCAACCGCCACCGCATTATAGCCGTCCTGTGCAGAAATCAGTGATGTACGTTGCGTTCTAATCGCCGAAACAAATTCATTTAGACCTGCGGCCAAGCTATCTTTCGCATCGGCCATTTCACCAAAATTATCATTAAGATCATAAGGTGTGTCATGCACCAAGGTTTTTTCATTCAGATCTATGCTGACTGTGCCATGTGGATAAGAAATTTCAAGAGACCTGTGCCCTGCTTCGACAACGCGACTAGCCTCCAAAAATGCTTCACCACAATCAAACTCCAATTCAGCCCAAACATGGTCAAGCAATCCCGTTTTAATAGACAATGCGCGACTTTTCTGGGCCGTTGGTTGAGAGCCCATCAACCAGAGAACCAAGTCGATATCATGGATCATGAGGTCCATCGTAACAGACGTATCCGTTCCCCGGTCGGAATATGGATTTAAACGTCGGGCACGAATTAGTACGGGCTTATCGGGAATTCTATCAAGTCCGATAGCGCGACAGACGAACCTTTCCTGATGTCCCACCTGCACTATAAGGCTTGCTTTAGGTGCAAATTCGGCCAGAATTTCAGCGTCTTTAGCCGAAACAGCCAAAGGCTTTTCTACTAAAACATGTAGTCCGGCTTTTAGGGCTTGCTTGGCATAGGTCCCGTGACTGCTGGCTGGTGACGCTATGACCAGCGCGTCACTAGAACCGATAGCCTCTTCAAAACTTTCAAATACAAGAACAGAATGATGTTCAGCCAAGACCTTCGCAGCAGTGAGATTTTTGTCAAATACCCCAGCAAATTCGACATCTTTTTGGTCAGCCAGTTTGTTTGCATGGTAGCCGCCAAATTTACCGGCGCCAATGAGGCCTATTCGGATTGGATTGCTCATGCAGGGCGCTTATCGGGTGTCCGATTACAAGACAAGTATGAATTTCAATGATTCTAAATTGAACAAATAAATTGGCGAAAATTACGATTATCACTTGAAATTTCGATAAAAAGTTAACGCTAGCCCCCTGTTTTTACGGAGCAAATCCACAAAATACCCTATTTTAAAGGGGGCGTTAACCCAAGATTAACCATTCGCGTTAGGATATTAGTTAACGGCCAGCGTCAATGAGTGACGGGTCTAAACTTCGAAAGGGGTAAGTTATGAACAAGAAAGAACTTGTTGCAGCCATCGCCAATAGTTGTGGTACATCACAGTCACAAGCTGGCGAATTTCTAAATGCATTTTGTGATACGGTTGTTGGCCAACTGAAGCGTGATAATAATGTTGCGATTGCAGGCTTCGGACAATTCGTCGCCAAGCACCGTCCAGCACGCGAAATGCGCAACCCGGCAACAGGCCAAACCATGATGGCCAAGGCCAAGACTTCGGCTCAATTCAAACCATCACTGGGTTTAAAAGACCTTTAGAAATTACGCTCCCACGTAATGCGAGCCGCCAGGCAAACCACTGGCGGCTTTTCTAATATATATTAGCCAGCTAACCGCGCCGCCTCTTCTTTACGGTAGCTTCCTAATTCTTCCGATATCAAAAATGCCAGCTCAAGTGCCTGATTAGCATTCAATCGCGGATCGCAATGGGTGTGGTAACGAGAGGACAGATCTTCTTCGCGAACGGCACGGGCGCTGCCACCGAGGCATTCTGTTACATTTTGTCCGGTCATTTCAAAATGAACGCCGCCTGGCCAGCAGCCTTCTGCATGCAAAACCTGCATGAAATTCCGAACTTCTGTCAGAATGTTATCAAACGGTCTCGTTTTATAACCACTATCTGTCTTGAGCGTGTTTCCATGCATAGGATCACAAGACCAGACCACATGGCGGCCGGCCGATTTAACGGTACGCGCCAATCGCGGGAGATCTTTCGCAACTTTATCATGACCAAAGCGCGAAATCAGAGTAATGCGACCGGGTTCATTTGCCGGGTTCAATACGTCCAAAAGACGTAATAGTTCGTCACTCTCCAAATTGTCACTGATTTTCATGGCAATGGGGTTTTCAACACCTCGGAAAAATTCAACATGAGCGTGTTCCAGTTGACGGGTCCGGTTGCCTATCCACAGCAAGTGCGCGGACGTATCATACCAGCGCCCCGTTGTACTATCGATCCGAGTCATGGCTTCTTCATAGCCTAGCAATAGACCTTCATGAGAGGTGTAATACTCAGTTTGGGCCATCTGCGGCGTACTTTGTGGCGTCACACCACAAGCTTCCATAAAGTCCAATGCATCCGTAATCTTGTCACAAAGCTGTTTGTACTTTGCTGTTTGTTCTGAACCGTCCACAAACCCCAACGTCCATTTGTGAATATTACGCAGATTAGCATAACCCCCGGTCGAAAATGCTCGCAGCAGATTAAGAGTGGCTGCAGACTGTCCATACGCTTTTAGCAAACGTTCTGGGTCAGGCAGTCGCGATTCTGGTGAGAACTCCATGCCATTAATATTATCACCCCGATAGCTCGGTAATGTAATACCATCTCTGGTTTCTGTCGGTGAAGACCTGGGTTTACCAAATTGACCGGCTATCCGACCAACTTTCACAACAGGTTGCCCCGCACCATAGGTCAGCACCACAGCCATTTGCATCATTACTCGAAACATATCGCGCAGATTATCCGGGTGAAACTCCTTGAAGCTTTCCGCGCAGTCACCGCCTTGAAGCAGGAAGGCATTGCCTAAAGCAACCTCGCCCAAACGTTTTTTCAAACGGCGGGCCTCGCCAGCAAAGACAAGCGGAGGATAGCCCTTGAGCGTTTTTTCGACACGACCTAAGTGATCCATATCCGGGTAATCCTCCGGAATATGCAAAGCTGGCTTTGAGCGCCAGGATGAAGGAGTCCATTTCTTCATTTGCCGTTTCCACGCAATATTATTTCTCGAGCCTAGGCTTATAGCATGTCACCGTAGAGATTATCTACCAAAAACTTATGACATTGGCGTGAAAAATGACTCCGTTCATCCAATGAAAAAAGGCCGACTACGCAAAGCAGCCGGCCTTATCAGATCGAGGACCTATTGAATAAGTCCTCTGGGGAGAGCTCTTAAAGCGTGTCAAGCAGGCGTTCTTTCTTCGCCAACAGGTAATAGAATGTTACGCGGTTTTTCTTTTGGTCGCGCTGCATCAGGTCGCAAACCTGTAGAACTTTCTTGTCCAAATCTGTATCAACAGCCGTCATTCCTAGCTTTCTTTTCAACCAGCTTTCGCGAACAGTGATGCGCTCTGCCTCATCGGAACAGGCTACATGGCGGGCGTCCTCGGAGCGCAATGCAATACCGCAGTGATTGACGATTTTGCGAACAACATCTTCATTTGCTAGCGGGTCGTAACGCCTGACATCAAGATAATAAGGGATGTGGCGTGGTTGCTCTGCTTTTGGTGTCGCAACAACCGCCTTCTTTTCAACAACTGGTTTGGCTTCGACAAAAGGCGCAGGCTTGGCCGCTACTTCAACGGCTTTTTCAACAACCTTTTTAACAGTTTCGGTCGATGTTTGTTGAGACGCGGTAGTCTTCGTTGCCGTTTTCTTTGATTTTGTTTTTTTGGACGTTGTCTTTTTGGCTGTAGTGACAGCGGACTTAGCTAGACGCTCATAAGTCGCTTGAAGAGTTTCAAGCTCTTCTTGGAGAACTTCGACGCGAGACTTGATCTTGAAAGGCACGAATTCAGTCACCTTGTCCGTGACATCTGCGTAGTTCTTCCAAGCTCCCTTTTGGGCATGCTTCAATAGAATTTCAGCTTGCTTGTAGGTTGTTTCGCCCTTTTCGGTTAGCTCTTCAAAAAGGCTTTCTGTCAGCTCACGGGCCTGTGCTCGGCGCATTTGAATACGGTCATAAGCAAGGCCATAAAGACCAATATAGGCCTGACGACCGCGGCGTAGACGGGTTTTAGTTGTTTCAAGACGGTTTTCGGTTTTAGCTTCGGTTGCCATGGTGTTGCTCCACTTACGATTCGTGTGTTCACCATGTTCGTTAAGGATAAAATTTAGAAAGCTCTGCCTAAACTGAATCAGAGACCTTGTTTCTGATTTGTTTGGATGTCTGGCGCGTCCCATCATGGCACCAACCGGGTGGTCCAAAGATATATTTAAATTTGTGCGACCACTTTCTGGCGCGCCTCACATCCTGCCAGATAGCCGCATATTCATGGCTGACAACATAAGCCGGATTATGGCTTTCTATGTTTTTGACCAACCCATATTTTGGCGGGTCAAAATCCTTCTCTTCTGAGAACGTGCCGAATAACCGATCCCAAATAATCAGCACGCCCGCATGATTCCGGTCAAGATATCGAGGGTTGGAGGCATGATGAACGCGATGATGAGATGCCGTGTTAAAAACAAACTCAAACCACCTGGGCATTCGCCGAACTAGTTCCGTGTGAGTCCAGTATTGATAAATCAGGTTTAGGCTGATCATGATGAAAATCATAATGGCATCGAAACCTATAATGGGGAGCCATAGCCAGAACAGATATTTATGCACGCGCTCGCCGACACCCTGTCGGAGAGCGGTTCCGTAATTCAGATATTGCGAAGAATGATGAGGCACATGCCCCGCCCATAACAGGCGCACCTCGTGATTGCCCCGATGCATAATGTAATAGGTCAAATCATCTGCAAAGAATAAGAGCCCCCAAGCCCACCATTGCCGCCCGATCACATCGCGCAAGCCAAGCCAATTGGCCTCATGCAGCCAGACAAAGGCCATAAAGGCCAACGCCTTCGGCAGAATATCGACAATCAGTGTGATCGGCACCATGGACAGTGACGTCCACATATCATTTTTCTCGTAAAGTTCCCGATCGTGCCGTCTGTCCAAGGCATATTCAATCACCAACATCAAAATAAAAAACGGAAATGCGATCAAGATCAACTGATCGTTCATAGCTTTGGCGACGGCGTCGGAAAAAGTCATGTGGTCAACATATCCTTCAACCATCGGTGCCGCAACCAACAAAAAACCCCGCACGAGGCGGGGTTGAAATTTTTGGACTGACGAGCGTTCTACTCTTCTTCAGACTTTGCCTCTTCAGCCGGAGCTTCCGCAGCCGCCGCTTCTGCTGGTGCTTCTTCTGCTGGTACAGCAGCTTCCTCAGCTTCAGCAGCTTTAGCAGCAGCCTCAGCTGCAGCAGCGGCTTCTTTAGCAGCTTCTTTCGCTTCGGCTTCAGCGGCCTTTCGAGCCTCTTCTTTTTCTTTTTTCTCTTCAATGCGCTGAAGGGCTTTCTCACCCGGCTTACCCTTATTCGGGTTATTGCCTGGCTTCCACTCCCAAATACCGGCCTGATTCAAAAACCGGGCAACGCGGTCTGTTGGACGAGCACCCTTGCCTAGCCACTCTTTACATTTCTCAACGTCAAGCTTGACCCGGTCTTCACTGTCTTTCGGCAGCATAGGGTTATAAGAGCCAACACGGTCGATAAAGCGACCATCGCGTGGTGAACGGCTGTCAGCGACAACAATTCTGTAGTAAGGGCGTTTTTTGGCGCCGTGACGGGCCAAACGTAGTTTCAGTGCCATGAGTTTCTTCCTTTATTCCTATGACATTCCATTTATTTTTTAAATTTCGGACCACCGAGACCCGGAAATCCAGCGCCCAGACCAGGTAGCTTGCCGCCACCCAATCCGGGTAGTCCTTTGGGAAGCCCCCCTTTCCCCATTTGTTCTTTGAGTTGCTCGAGCATCGCCGGATCCATATCGGCAGGATTAGGCATGCCACCCATACCTTTGCCGCTCATACCTTTTGGCATACCGGGCATTCCGCCCATCATTTCACCCATCATACCGGCCATGCCTTTTTTGCCGAGCTTCTTCATCATGTCGCTCATTTGACGGTGCATTTTCAAAAGTTTATTCACTTCTTGAACGGTCATCCCAGAACCGGCTGCGATACGCTTTTTACGCGAAGCTTTAATAACGGCAGGGTTTTTACGTTCATGAGGAGTCATGGACTGAATAATGGCACGCTGTTGCCGGAGTAATTTATTGTCAATCCCGCCCGCTTCATCGAGCTGTTTACGCATCTTACGCATGCCCGGGATGAGCTTCATAATACCGCCCATGCCGCCCATTTTTTCCATTTGGCCCAGTTGACGTCCCAGATCTTCGAGGTCGAACTTGCCCTTTTCCATTTTTTTGGCGAGCTGTTCGGCTTCTTTTTGATCAATGACTTCCGCAGCTTTCTCGACCAAAGATACAACGTCGCCCTGCCCCAGAATACGATCTGCCAAGCGTCGGGCATTAAAGGCTTCTAGACCATCCAGTTTTTCACCTGTACCCAGGAATTTGATTGGTAGCCCTGTGACAGCCCGCATTGACAAAGCCGCACCACCGCGTCCGTCACCATCAATTCGGGTCAGAATCAGACCGGTCAGGGGTAATTGCGCATGAAAACGTTTGGCCGTTTCCACCGCATCTTGCCCCGTCAACGCATCGGCGACCAGCATGGTTTCAATGGGCTGTGTCTCTTTGGCAATCGCCTCGACTTCTGCCATCAATTCTTCGTCTATAGTCGTGCGACCGGCCGTATCGAGGAAAACTACATCATAGCCCCCAAGCTTACCTTCACGCATTGCGCGTTTGGCGATTTCAAGAGCAGATTGGCCTTTAAAAATTTCGAGGAAATCGACGCCGGCCTGCTTTGCCAAAATACCGAGTTGTTCCATCGCAGCCGGTCGGCGCGTATCCAGCGAAGCCAATAGAACCTTTTTACTGGCTTTCTCTTTGAGAAACTTGGCGATTTTGCCGGTTGTCGTTGTTTTACCGGAGCCTTGTAGACCTGCCATTAATATGGCAACGGGCGGTTTGCCCGTCAGGTTAAGCACGGAAGCCTTGTCCGCTTCGGCCTGGGCCTCTTCATCTTCGCCGATGACGCCTCCCAGCATTTTAACAAGACCGTCATGAACGATCTTAACAACCTGTTGACCCGGCTTAATGGATTTGATGACTTTTTCGCCAATAGCTTCATCTTTGATAGAAGCAATGAAGTCTTTAACGACAGGCAGAGCCACGTCTGCCTCAAGCAATGCAATGCGGATTTCCCGCAAAGCTGCTTGGACGTCTTTTTCGGACAGGGCGCCACGACCGGTTAAACCGTCAAATACGCCGCCTAATTTATCGCCTAAAGCCTCAAACATATTAACTCCAAAATTCCGCGCGCCTGATTTATGCAGAGCACATAGCACAAAAATCTCCGGTGGATGTACTCATCGACCAGAGGACCCCGTCTGCATCATCCATACTATATGGGCTCGCACAGCTCGGAGCGCAAATTATCATTTGCGCGGAAAATCTGGCGGCTATTACGGTCTAAAACTGCCTATGTCAAACAAAACAAAGCCAAATTGTAGAAATTTTCAATCCACTCTGGCGACTCATTTCTGCCTCTGCTAGCGCGTATTTATGGCGAAACTTTACTTCCATTACGGTGCCATGAACGCCGGCAAAAGCACAATACTGCTTCAAGCTGCTCATAATTATACCGAACGCGGTATGCGCGTTTTGCTGCTCAAACCAGAAATCGACAATCGCGATTCTGATTCTGGAGAAATCGTATCCCGCATTGGCATCCGCAAACAGGCTGTTACATTTAAATCCGATGAGAATCTGGAACAATATATCGCTGACCACGCTCTTCAGAACGACCTTCACTGCGTCTTTATTGATGAAGCACAATTTTTAACCCGAGAGCAGGTCTGGCAGATTGCTGTGATTGCAGATCGCCTATCCATGCCTGTTATTTGCTACGGTTTACGCACCGATTTTCAGGGACATTTGTTCGAAGGTAGCGCGGCATTGATGGCGTTAGCGGATAATGTGAGGGAAATTAAAACGCTTTGTTGGTGCGGGCGCAAAGCCACAATGAATTTGCGTACTAACGCTGCGGGTCTCCCCGTCAAAGAAGGCGAACAGATAGAAATCGGCGGCAATGACCGATATATCAGTTTATGTCGCCAGCACTGGCGTCAAGTTCAAACCAGCCGGTAGCCCTAATTCATTATCTATGAGAAATTGATTGGACAATTTCGCCTTTGTCGATCAATGTTACGACATGAAAAAACTTACTTTAATTTCCTCATCAATCATCGCCTTAGGTCTGATGTCCTGCGGTGGCTCAGGGACGACCTCTACCACACCGCCGCCAAGCACTATCACCCCGCCACCACCGCCAGTTTCAACCGATACAACTGGCCCGGCCCTCTGTGTGAATGGTGAAGCCGCGACTTTCCCTTGCTCTGGAATGAAGCTGCAAAAACGTATTCCACTTGATGACATGAATGGCGGTAGTGGCAATGACATTTGGGGTTGGACCGATAGCAATGACAATGAATATGCTCTGATGGGGCTCAATAATGGCGTTCAATTTGTCCGTATTACGGACCCGGAAAACCCGATCCTTGTGGGCAAGCTACCAACGGAGACAGTTTCGGCCACTTGGCGGGACATCAAAGTTTATAACAACCATGCCTATATTGTGGCAGACCGCGCCGGTTCTCATGGGGTTCAGATATTTGATCTGACACGCTTACGCGGCGTTACCAATAATCCGACCTATGCCGCAGATGCGGTTTATACAGGCATTGGAAGTGCTCATAATATTGCCATCAACGAAGACACTGGATTTGCCTATGTCGTTGGAGCGGCGCAGTGCAGTGGCGGCTTGCATATGCTTGACCTGACTGATGCGTTGAACCCCGCTTTTGTCGGATGTCATTCTGATCAGGGATACACTCATGATACGCAGTGTGTGATATATGACGGTCCTGACAATGAACATGACGGCAAAGAGATTTGTTTCCGATCCAATGAAGACTCGGTGAGCGTTTCCGATGTGACCAACAAAAACAATCCTGTTACTCTATCATCCGCAACCTACCCTAGTTTCGGCTATACACATCAAAACTGGATCGATGACTCCCACTCTTTTATATTCGTTGGAGACGAGCTTGATGAAAGAGATTTCCAGGTTGCCACACGCACCATCGTAATGGACGTTCGCGATCTCGATAATATCACGCTTGCCTACTCTCATGTTCAAGGTACAAATGCGATTGACCACAATATGTATGTGGTCGGCAATCAAATTTATCAGGCCAATTATCATGCTGGATTGAGGGTTCTGGAATTTGGAAACCTGGCCTCTAACACGCTCAGAGAAGTCATGTTTTTTGACACATGGCCTGCTGACAATGAAGCGGGATTCGATGGAGCCTGGAGCGTGTATCCTTATTTCCCAAGCGGCAATATTGTCATCAGCGACATTGACAGTGGATTATTCATAGTCGCGGAGGAATAACGTTATTTCAACGTGACAATCTCTTCAGCCAGAGTCGGATGAACCGCACAAGTTGCATCAAAGTCGGCTTTCGTCAGTCCGCCTTTAATCGTGATACCTAAAGCTTGAATAATTTCCGGGGTATCATCGCCTACTAAATGAATTCCGACAACCCGCTCTTTTTTGCCTTCGGTTATCAACTTCATAAAACAGCGTTGGTCTTTGCCAGCTAACGCGTTTTTCATAGGACGAAAATTCGTCGTGTATACTTTAATCTTGTCACCAAATTCTGCCCGAGCTTCGGTCTCCGTTAAACCAACAGTTCCAACAGGCGGACGGGTGAATACGGCACTGGCAATGTTGGAGTGGTCATAACTGCGTGGATTGTCATTATAAACTGTATCTACAAAAGCCATTGCTTCACGAATGGCCACAGGGGTGAGATTAACTCGGTTTGTAACGTCGCCAACGGCGTAAATATTTCTGGCAGCCGTCCGCGAATACTCATCAATTATGATTGCGCCATTTGCGTCGGTTTTAATCCCGGCATTTTCCAGCCCAAGACCAATCGTGTAAGGTTTCCGACCTGTGGCCATAAACACGCATTCTGTGCCGATTTTTGACCCATCGTCAAAACTGACTATTAGTCCGCCTGAAGACTTTTTAATGTCTGTCGGAGACGCACCAAGCTTGACGTCAATGCCTAACATTTTTTGTTGTTCTGTTACAATCTGTCGGACGTCCTCATCAAACCCACGCAGCAGATCATCACCGCGATAAACCTGAGTCGTCTTCACTCCAAGGCCGGCAAAAATTCCAGCGAATTCACTTGCGATGTATCCACCGCCAATAATCACTGCCTTTTCAGGTAAACTATCTAAAAGAAACGCATCGTCGGACATAATAGCGTGTTCAATGCCTTCGATGTCTGGCAACCATGGACGTCCCCCAACAGCTATAAGTATTGTCTTCGCTGTTATTTCTTTACCAGACGATTTTAACCGAACCGTATGTTTATCAACGATTTCTGCCCGCTCTTCGTAAAGGGTTGCGCCGTTTTTCTCCAGGATATTAGCATAAATCCCGGACAGTCGGGAAACTTCGTTTTGAATATTGTCGCGAAGCACAGACCAATCGAAGCGGATATTCTCGGCTGACCAGCCATAACCTTTAGCAGCCTTAAAACCATCGCCAAATTCCGCACCGTAAACCAAGTACTTCTTGGGAACACAGCCTCGAACCACACAGGTCCCACCGGGACGACTTTCCTCGGCCACAGCAACCCGCTTACCTAGTTGCGCGACCATACGGCCAGCACGAACCCCACCGGAACCGGCTCCGATGACGAATAAATCATAATTAAACTTTGGCATTTCTACTCTCTTTTGAGTTCCATGATGCGAGCGTGATCTGGCTCACCGACGATGATGATGCTGGACAGATCAATAAACAGTCCATGCTCCATGACCCCTGGTATCTGACTCAGCAGATGAGCGGTCTCACCCGGCGCTGGTATCAGCTCGCATTTGCAGTCGACAATATAATGACCGCCATCCGTAATTAAAGGCCCGTCTCCATCACTATTCTGTCGCAATGTGGTCACACCATTTTGAACACCGGACTTCTTAAGGGCTTCGTATATTTGCTCGGCAGTCAAGGTTACGCCAAACGGGTCGACCTCTACAGGCAATGGAAACTGCCCAAGATTATCGACCAATTTGGATTCATCGACAATAACGATCATACGATCTGACGCATGCGCAACAATCTTCTCTCGCAGCAGGCATGCACCTCCGCCCTTAATGAGACTAAACACCGGATCTACCTCGTCAGCCCCGTCAATGGTCAAATGAATACGGCTGACCTTGTCGATACCAACGAGTGGGACGCCGTTTTCTTGGGCACAGGCGGCCGTCTGCGCAGAAGTCGGAACACCTTGAACCTTTAGGCCACCGGCGACTTTTTCACCCAAATGTTCGAGGAAAATTTCGGCGGTGGAGCCCGAGCCTAGTCCCAAAGTCATGCCATCCTGTACAAAATCGAGTGCGGCCAGTGCGGCATTTTCTTTGGCTTGAGACATCAGCTTTTATCTTTTCGTTTCCTTTGCGCCGTATGGTAGCGCTTTGCCCATCCCTCTTTATTCACTTGTGAGGCGCGCGCAAGCGCTAAAGCGTCGTCTGGTACATCTTTTGTTATCGTTCCTCCGGAACCCAAGAATGCGCCCTTACCAATTCTGACGGGCGCCACCAAAGAGGAATGCGTTCCAATGAAAGCGCCGTCACCGATTATAGTTTTATGTTTTTTATAGCCGTCATAGTTGCAGGTGATCGTCCCTGCACCCACATTGACGTCTTCGCCTATTTCCGCATCTCCGACATAAGACAGATGATTGACCTTACTGCCCTTTCCAATGCGAGCCTTTTTGGTTTCCACAAAATTGCCAATCCGGCTCTCTGGTCCAAGAACAGTTCCCGGTCTGATGCGGGCAAATGGACCGACATTGGCCGCTTCGCCTATCTCGCAGTCCTCTAAATGGCTAAAGGGATGAATGGTGGCATTTTTACGAATGGTAACACCAGGACCAAAGACAACATTAGCTCCGATTTCTACGTCGTTTTCAATGACCGTGTCATAGGCGAAGATGACAGAATCAGGATCCCTGAGTGTGACACCATTTGCCAAAATCTCTTCACGTTTGGCCGATTGAAATGCTTTTTCAGCCAGCGCAAGATCCACTCGGCTGTTCACTCCCAGAACCTCAGCCTCTTGACCAATGACTGCTACTGAAGTCTTGCCATCACCCCTGAGAATTTCGATGACATCTGTCAGGTAATATTCGCCTTTTGCATTATCATTCGTGACGCGCGCGAGTGCTGAAAACATATCTATACTGGAAGCTGATATAACACCGCTATTGCAAAGTTTGATGGCCAGTTGCTCCGGCGTTGCCTCTTTGGCCTCTACGATAGCCGTTAGCTCATCTCCATCGGTAATCAAGCGTCCGTAAGCGCCAGGATCTTCAGCCTCGAACCCCAGAACCGCCACATCTGCATCGCTTAAAGCATCGAAAACCCGACCTGCAGTCTCAGGACGGATAAGGGGCGTATCCGCGTAAAGCACAGTTACCGTACCATCAAAATACTCCAAATTTTCTTTGGCCGCTAATACAGCATGACCTGTGCCGAGTTGCGGTTCCTGCACAGCGATTTCCATTCCCAGAGCTTCTGCCGCGTCGCGGACATCGGCATTAGCTTCACCAACCACACAAACAATTTTGGAAACGCCGGCGCTGTCCGCGAGAGCTTTGACCCAGGCCAGCATGGGCCGTCCGCCCACGTCATGTAATACTTTTGAACGTGCAGATTTCATCCGTGTACTTTTACCTGCTGCCAAAATAATTGCGGCGCGTTCTTTTTTCATTTCAACCCCCTTGCGGCGTTTGTTCCCGTATGTGAGAGAATTCAGGCGAACTATGAACGAAAATAGCTACGGATTGGTAAAACGCATGAGCGTGTACCCGAGACTTTCAATTTGTTTCGATCTGGACGGAACGATAGTCGACACGGCGCCCGATTTGGTGCGGGTGACAAATATGATAATTTCCAAAGAAGGCTTGGCCGCCACAGACTATAATCTGGCACGCGGTCAGGTTGGTTTCGGCGCAAAAGCCCTCATACGAGAGGCATGTCGCCGTGCGGGTCATAAAATCTCAGAAGAACGAATCGACGAACTATGGCCGGAATTCATCAGCCTGTATGACGAGGATATCGCCCAGTTGTCTCGACCTTTTGACGGAGTTTTGGCAACATTGGGAAAGCTGAAACGTGACGGACACGAATTGTCAGTTTGTACCAACAAGCCAGGTTATCTGGCTCGAAAACTTCTCGCCGCATTGAATTTGGAAAATCTTTTCGTGCGCGTGGTCGGCTCTAAAGACGGTGTACCAACCAAACCATCTGCCGCACATATATTCGCAGCGGCCGGGCATCGAAATCCACGAAAAATCATTATGGTTGGAGATTCGCTACCGGATATCATGGCCGCCCGGGCTGCGGGCGTGCCGTCAATTCTAATGCGTTACGGATATGCGGGTACACCAACGGATCGGCTGCGAGCGGATATCACTCTACGCCGGTTTCGCGAGTTGCCCGATGCGCTATTCAGCCTTAAGCGGCCTAGCGATCCCTATTAGCCCATGCCAAGTAGGGCTAAACGGCTAACTGTAAGCATTACGCAAAATTTTCGGTCGAATTTGTCGGTACACCATTGATCATATTGGAACGAACATCAGTTCGAGCCGACCGCATTGACGGCAGAAATCCTGCCTGTACCAGATTGATTTTCACATTCTTTCCGCGCTCCGCCCAATAAGCCTCAATTTGAGCCTTTAAGCGTTCCGCGCCTTCACGTGTGCAATAATCGCCTTTCATCATGTTTTCCTCATGTCTGCGCCTGTTAGCCGTCCCTGGCTGCCAGACTGGATTTGGTTCCCACCCACACATGGAAAATGGCGGGCAATTGCGACGATTTCAAGGAAAATCATTAGTTTAACGAATAAAATTTTTGTAATGTTCCTTTTGGGAGAACTTTCAGATTTCGTTCATATACAGATTGCTAGTCAAAACGGATAATAAATAGCTGTTTTTTGCTATTTCAATGAATCCAACTTGATTTTTGCCCCGTTATGAATATAAGTTAAACTTATATTTGGATGCCTTATGGACGATTTACACAAACGAATCAAAGCGACTCGCGTCGGACTTGGTCTTTCCCAGGCGAATCTTGCGGAAAAAACGGGCGTAAGTCAGCCGACCGTCGCGAACTGGGAAAATGGAAGCCACATTCCGCGGCAGGCTGTTTTAGAGAAAATATCAGACGCCTTGGGCGTCAGTGCCCTCTGGCTGCTCTCAGGCACTCGCGAAGGCGATGATATACCTGCAAGCTTATATCTTAGAACGCCCATTCGGCACATTCCGATTTTTCGTAAGAACGAGTTTAACACAGAAATACATTCATCACTGCCGATCGGCTATTTTCCATACGCCAGCCAGCATTTGGCTTTGTTCGGCCTCATGGAAAGACAAGAGGATACCAAGGCTTACTCAATAACCATCTGCAATCCAGATGCCGTTAAGGGTCTAAGAGAAGGAAACTATCTTATCTCTCTCCCGGAAGGTATAAAAACAATTTCTATTCAAGAGCTAGACAGAATGAAAATGGCCAATGTCCTAGGACGCGTTATCGCCGAGATGACGTTTTTTGCCTGATGTTTAGGATTAGTGATCTGGCGCGTCGCTGAGCGCTTCCAAATTTTTGTTGTTTTGGAGTATAGCCGCTTCCATGCGCGCTTCAGCATCTTCGAGGTTCTTTTTTGGGTCCTGATAAAAGGCCGTCTTTTTCATGGCAGACATGAGCCCCTTATTCAAAAGACGCCCACCAATTCCCATAGGACGGTCAAAGTCAAACAGAAGAATTACACGCTCTTCATCCGTATCATTCCAGACTTCATGTTCAAATGTATCGTCAAAGACAAAAATTTCACCCTCACGCCAAGCCGTGATTGTGTTATCAACGCGAATGCGACATTTCTCATAATCCTTAGGAATAATAAGCCCAAGATGACACCGTAATATCCCTTTAGTCACGCCTGTATGGGCAGGAATATGATATCCAGGAGCCAAAATTGAGAACATTGCCGTTTGTAGGTTGGGAACCTTTTCAAGGATTTCCGCCGTCTTGGGCGTCAATTGTGTATTTTTCTCCAAACGCTGACCAAATCCAAACAGGACATAAGTTTTCCAGTTCTTACCCTTGGCAAGTCGATATTGATCCGGCGAAATTTCTTGAAAACCTGGAATTTCATCCCGAAATTTGAGGACCTCACGCGCTTCATCACGAATGGATTCCCAATTCTCGACAAAAGCACCTAGAAAATCAAAATGCTCATTGGAGATTTTCGGTGTATCCGGCACTTTCGAGCTTTTGCCCTGGTAAGTAGCGACGGCCCTCATAAGCTTCTTACCGTTTTTCTTGATAAAAGCCCGCCGGCCTTTTTTGAGATGGGCCGGTTTTTCGATTTTTTCGACATTATCTGTCATGCCAGGAACGCCTTTGGGGTCAGGTCAATTTTCGTTCGGCCTCTATCATATAATCACGGGTCAAAGGCAAGGCATTTCGCTCTTTTGACAGCTGAATTTGGAAGTTCATATGATTTCCATATCGGAAAGAATACTCACTTACTATGAGATAAAACTCCCACATCCGACAAAACCGCTCATCAAACATGTCAGCAACTTTATCCCGATTTACCTGAAACCGTTTTTCCCACTCCTTGAGAGTTTCCGCATAATGGATACGTAATATCTCACAGTCCGTCACCCATAGTTTTGCCTTTTCAATTTCAGCAAAGGTTTCCGACAATGCTGGCGAATATCCACCAGGGAAAATATATTTCCTTATCCAGGCGCCGGTTGTTCCCGGCCCCCCTTTACGCCCAATGGAGTGCACCAGCGCACAACCATCGTCGGTCAAAAGTTCTTTGATCTTGCTGAAGTATTCCAAATAATGTGCAATACCCACATGTTCGAACATGCCGACCGACACTATCGCGTCAAATTTTTCCTCGACATGTCGGTAATCTTGAATGCGAATATCAACTTTGCCTTCTAACCCCTCGGCCTTGACGCGCTCTCGCCCTTTAGCATGTTGCTCATCGGACAAGGTGACACCAACGACGTGGCAGTCAAAGTTTCTGGCTAAATATATGGCCATGCCGCCCCACCCACAGCCAATATCTAAAACCCGCATCCCCGGCTTTAAATTGAGCTTGGCCGCAATGTGGGCCTTCTTGGCCTCCTGAGCCTCTTCGAGAGTCATATCCAGTCGAGGCCAATAGGCGCAGGAATATTGTAAATCTTCATCCAAGAATAACTTATAAAAGTCATTGGATAGGTCATAGTGGTGTTGAACATTTTTTCGGGACGCATTGGTTTCGTTACGTTGATGCATCCGCCGAATTTTTTTTAGATATTTTTTTAGCGTCTTTTGCCAAGGTTGACTGCGCAGCCCATGTGAGTTAAATTTGAACAGCTTGAGCAAATCTCGAATAGATGTACCTTCTTCAAAGGTCAACGTTCCGTCCATGTATGCCTCACCTGCATGTAGTTCAGGCCGAAATGCCAGCTTACGATACAAGGCTTTATCATGAATTTTCAGGACAACTTTGGGCGCATCTTTTTGCCCTGGGCCAAATACTTCTCGACGACCATCAGGATGTAAAACCGTCATTTCACCGAAAGACACAAAACGCGTCAGCATTTTACTCAAGAAACTCATAGAGCCTCCCTAAATCAGCTATTGGGGGTTATTCTACCCCTTTTCCCCACTTTCACAAAAATTTGAAAGCTCTTCTTCTTAGTTCCAATTAGCTATAGGAAAGCCATATTCGGTGGCAAGTTTTTTTAGTTTTTTACTGGGATGGACAGCGACAGCCTCTTCACATTCTCGCATTAGGAAAATATCCGAATGACTGTCGGAATACATGATACGGGGCAGACCGGAAAATTCCGGATTTTGCTTCAGAAAAGCGTCAAACCGAACCAGTTTTTCCTCTCCGTAGCAATTGGGCGACGAAAAGTGCATCAACACTGTACCAGCATCATCCCAGGCCATTTCTGTTCCCATGTAATGGGTAACGCCAAGCTTCTTAGCAATAGCAATTACCAGAATATCCACGGCCGCACTTATGATAACCACCGGATGGCCGTTGTTTTGATATTCACGAAGTGTTTCAAGTCCACCGGGTCTAAGTTTTTTCGGGACTTCAGTATCCGCAAATTTCTGAGCTGCCGCCTCTAGCACGGTTTTTGTTCGGCCTTTCATTGACCACCGCATCATGGCACGTTTAACATCCACCCTAGGAATACGACCCTTTTTATAACGGTATTGAGCCCATAGTGCGCTAACCAAAAATGGAATCCATATATGCGGCCTAAACTGAATTAATTGCCAACTGAATCGGCCCCACGTGCCTTGCCGTGTTAAGGTATAATCCAGATCAAATATGGCCAGCTTTTTATTGCTATGCATCGCGCTCTGCCTTCACCATAGGTTTTAATGTCCTTCGTGCTGAAAAAAGCGCAACGGCAACAGCACATAAATTCGCTGCAACCAGAGCCCAAGCTGGAGCCATTTTCTCATTCATCCACAACGGATCTTCAGGGCTCATAATCCGAGTTAAGATGAAAAAGGCGCAAACATAGGCAATCAACGCAAAGCCTCGAACATATATAGCACGTTCAGGTTTATTGGCGGCATAGAAAATTGGATAAATAGGCGTCACCATCCCCAACAAAGCCGCGCCCGGCACTAATAATGCCGCGATATATGCAGAATCTCGATAGTCTTCACCAAACAAAATCGGTGAGGCAATAACCTCCGGGCCAAAGAACCAAATAAATACAGAACTCAATCCACCTACGGTCAGCATCCAAAAAGATGCCCTACGGACGACCGGCCAGATTTTACTGGGTTGACCTTGCGTGACAAATTTTGCCAGCTCAGGGTAAATGACCTGATCCAAAAGTTTAAAACCTTCTGTTAATAGCTTCATCACCTCTTCGGCAATTTTGTAGACGCCAGCCCAGGCTGGCCCAAATACGGCCCCCACCAATATGAGCGGCAAATGCATGAAGCCACTGGCAATAGAGCTGTCGACATTAGCTTTAATGGCAAAGGGCCACAGTCCCCTGCGCGTGTTGGTCAGCCCCTGTTTTGCGTTGACCACATAGCCTAGAAGCCGTCTTCTGCGCAGCTCATTTATAGCGAAGATTATAACAATTAGATAACCTGCTCCTGAAGCGATAAACCAAACCAGCAAGAACGCTTTAAAGCCGCCACCCATGAAAAGTACCAATAATGAGCCGCCAAATCTCAAAACTGGAAGTGTGAGCGCTTCAATAGCCAATAAGCCAAACCGATCAAACATTCTCAGAACACCTTCAGATGTTCCCACCTGCCGTAATAATAAAACCAGACAATAGAGAGGCACAAAAGTTTTTAGGAGTTCAACATCTAAATCACTTGGCGCTAAGTTCGGAAAAGTACCGAACATCCATAACACACCTGAAATGAGCGCAATTGACAGTATATAAGCAAAAACAACTGATAAAAAATCAAGCTTAGCCGTAAATTTCACGAGTCTACCAAAGCTGCTCGCATCTCTGGCCTCTAAATCATCAGTCCCAAACCGGATGATGGCTTGCCAGTTTTTGAACGTCGCCACTTCGCCGAAAAACAACATATAGGCATGCAACAATAGAATGGTTCCGAAGCTAACAGGATCCAGAACATGTGAAGCTATCTTCAAGGTACCAAGACCTAAGATCGTCCCCAGCGCCTTCGCAGAAATGAGTAATCCTGCATTGGAAGCAATCCGCTTGCCCACGGATTTCTGCGAATGAATGGTAAAGTCGGGAGCCATACTCCAGCCGCTCAATTGGTTTGAGGGCTTTTGCGTTTATTTCTCCTTGGGGTCAACCAGAATGAGGATGACGTCCGCGCCTTTTGGGCCGACTTCAAACGAGACCTGCTCAAATTTAGGCCGCTTCTTCTCTTTGAGTGTTTCAGCGTTCACCACACCAAAAGGCTCTTTGGGTTTGAAATTCCAGCTTTTATCCAAACTGCGATCCGCGTCGAGATCATGATAGCCGGTTACGGCAAATGTGCCTGGCGCATCTATATTAAGGCAAACCATCATCGGGCCGTCTTTTGCTGGCAACCTAACTTTTCGGGATTCGTCTTTCAAAAACTTGTCGTCAGGCTTATAGAGTTCAACTTTCAACAAGCCCTTATGCGTCGTTCCTTTTACAGTGACACGAATTTGTTGACTATTGGCCACACATGTATCAGCTGCATCACCAGCTCGCAGAGGCAAAGTTTCACTTTCGTGATGAGCTTGTGCAGCCGAAGTCCCTAAAAACAGGGCGAAAAAGCTGACTATGACCGTTCGATTAATGTTTCTATGCAGTTCCAAATCAAAATCCTTAAGTGCGCCTGCATTATCAACATGACCAAGTTCGCTGTAAACAGATAAGTACAGATAGAGGGATTACAACTTTGTTACACAGAGATAACGAAACTTCACATCTCGTTACGTTTGGATAAAATCTTTTCGACTAACTCCAAGTCCGACGGCTTGTCTACATCGATAGCGGCTTCGGCAATAGGTATCAAAACCGGTTTTGCATTGATACCGATCTTGTTCGACAGATACTGGAATGCACCTAAAAATGTTAGACGTCCAAACAGGTATAATATAGGCGCCGTAATCCCGATACTCGCTGCCAGACGCAACGGCCTCTTGCGGTAACTCTGCGCCCGTCGCCAATATCTGAAGGCCTCAATGCCCTTTGAATTTGCGACATAGAACAGATTACATCCTGAAACTGCTTTGTCTTTAAAACGAAGATAAGTTCGTTTCACATGCGGATAGGCGGGCTGAATAACCCCCTCTTCGGCGAAGCCAGCACAGACATCGGCGCCGGTTTCGACTGCTCTCTCTAAAAAAGCCCCAATCATCTCGGGAGTTAAAAGTGCATGATCTGCAGTCGTAACAAGCACCGGAAAGCTCAACCCGGACTCGAGTGCCAGTGTTGCACTATCCGCAGGCCCGTCTCCCGCCGGAGCTTCAATCAGTCTTTTATCGTGACAAGCCGGCAACCCACTCACATGGAAAGGACGTCTAAAACCGTAAGTTTCGAGAGCGTCCAATGGATAAGTGATCATGGGCTTCCCAAGTATAGGTATAACCGCCTTGCGTTCGGTCGAGCGCAAAACACATAATGGATCTTCAACACCGGTTCGCTGTCCGGCTAAAATTAATACCGATATGTCAGATTGATTTTTCATACATCCGATAGGTTTTGTAGCACTTGGCGCTGGCCTGTTCGCATATTCTAATCATGCTGGCATTAGTCTCTAAAATCCAGGACAATTCGCAATGTGTATACCCTTTGTTTCGGGCATTGGCAAAAACGGTTTCACAGAGCTGGGCAATCAGAGCTATGCCCTGTCGTTTATTATGCCAATGCCGCCGCAACCCCATCAAAGGAATTCGGGCCTGCTTTACGCCTTTGACCTTCAGGCGATAAAGTAATCTCGCGGCTCCAAATGGAAACAGTCTCCCGTCGAGACCATGAGCGGCCGTATTTACATCCGGTATCATTGCAATAAACGCCGCCGGGTCGCCATCAATTTCGCCGACCAAAAATAGATCTTCATCAATTAGTGGCTTCATGTCCTTAGTCATATGTTCACGTTGTTTATCAGAGAAAGGCAAAAACCCCCAATTCTCAGACCACGCATCATTAAAGATATCAATGGCGGTTTTGACCTCTTCGTCAAACCGCCTGAGATTGACCGTTCGAAAAGAGACGCGGTTATCTTGCTCGGCTAGTCTGACCATCATTTGGGTTTGGCGCGGGCGCGGATAGCCTTCAAACAAATCCGCCTGAAACGCGTATAGGTCGATAGCTTTTTCAAACCCCGCCTTTTCAATCATCCCTTGATAATAGGGGCGACCATATGGCATCATCACGACAGGCGGCGTATCAAAACCGTCTACTAGTAGTCCTGTCTCTTCGTTTACACTCCAATTACAAGGTCCAATAATCTTTCGGGCGGCCATAGTCTTCAACCAGCTTTCAGCCTCTGCCAACAGTCTTGCGCCGGTTTCCAAATTGTCTTCACAATCAAACAGTCCAAAATGACCGGCACCATCTTTATGGCGATCGTTATGTGCTGAATTGATAAAGGCCGCGATTCGACCAACACATTGCCCATCTCGAAAGGCTAAAAATTTCTGGTCTGATATTGTATCAAGTGTTGGGTTTTTGGCCTGCGTCAAATGTACTTTGCGTTCAAATCTTAGAGGTGCCCGCCACATTTTATCGCTACGGTAGAGATCATACGGCAGGTTTAAAAACCGGCGAATATCCGCCTGTGTTTCAACCTTGGTGATTTTCAGTCCACTTGGCGACATGCTCATTCTCCGTCACGCGCTTTTGCGGCTATAGCCCGGGATCGTCAACCGGAAATTCACCCCATTACATAATCAACACAAAACTGTTATATTTCAAAAAAATAACTTCATTTGGACTCGTAAATCCTTATTACGAGAACGACCCGCTTTAAGGACAAGGCTGGCGGTTGAACCAATCCATAATGTTGGGTGAATGGGACTGTTAAATAAATATCTATTCCGCAATGGCGCCATGACAGTCGGTGGGCTGATGATATTTGCTTGTTGTATTCTTTTGATGGAACGCATGCTGCGCATTTTACAAGAAGTTTCCAGCTCGTCGTCCCCTTCCCAAGATATTACCAGCATGGTCGTCAATCTAATACCTCACTTTTTAGGCACAGCTATTCCCATGGCTTTGCTTTTAGGGATCATCATTACCGTCGACCGTTTTAGTCGGACGAGTGAGCTTACAGCAGCACTAGGCTCTGGTATCTCATTATTCCATATGACCAAACCGTTTTTGATCATCGCTGTAATCTTATCCGCTATGACATTTTACGTAGAAGGTTATTTGATGCCTAAGGGACGTTATGAGTACCGAAATGTTTTGTACAAAGTGCGAATCGAGGCTCAGGCCGCCGCACTTAAACAAGGTACGTTTGTCGTCGTTGGCAATCGGACTTTTTTTGCAGGAACAAATCAAGACGGCGATGCGAAAGGCCCGGTGTTTATACACGAACATGTCATGGACGGTGACAAGTCTGCTGGATGGCGCGTGACCACGGCGGAAAAAGGCAAAGTGATTATCCGGGAAGCCAGTCGCGAAGTTGTGATACAATTGGAAGATGGGCAAGTTTATGCCGTCAGTGCAGATACCGTGCTGGAAGGCAATGGATCATTTGACAGCAGTTTGGTTGCTGGCGCTGCGGACCTACCGCCTTTTCGCATTCGTGGTCAGGACGAAAGAGAAATGACCACAACAGAGCTGTTTTTGAATCAGAACGGAAGCCTGAATGAGAAAGTCCAACCTGATCAAAATAATGCAACGCTCCATGCCCGTTTGGCCAAAACTTTGGCTCTTTTGATTTTACCGTTCATTGCTGTACCGTTTGGTCTGAACTACGGACGGAATCCCTCTTCGGCCGGGATTTTTGTCGGAATTATATTTGTCATCGCATTATTGAAAGGCCTAGAATTTGCAGAAAGCCTCGGTGCAAAAGGGGTGATCCCGCCCTGGCTTGGGATTTGGTCTATTGTCCTAGCGGTCGCCGGACTCGCAGTATTGCTTTTTTACAAAAGTGCCGCAAAAATGGGGCAGCCTCCTATGACGGCGTTTACCTACTGGACCAAAGACGCTTTCGCCTGGCTTAAGAAGGATCTCAAGGAAACAGGCCAGACGCTTGCAGGAAAGAAAGCGTCATGATCAAGTTATTGACATATTTATCCAAAAACTTTCTGACGACATGGCTGGCAGTGGTCGTCGGATTTCTGGTTTTAATCGGTCTTCTGGATTCCTTGGCGAATGGTGGAGATTTACTCTCAGACGACGGCAGCTTTTTTGATACATTTACTTATATTTTTTACCGAGCACCCGTCATTTTTGATAGGATATTTGTATTCACTTTAATCGTTGCCGCCCTTTTAGTTTTTGTACGGCTTATTCGTAATCACGAGTTGGTGGCCTTGCTAGGATTTGGGCTATCGGTGCCCAAGCAGATTTTGCTGCTGACACCGATCATGTTGTTGTGTTCCATTGCCTCAGTTATTTTTGTAAATTATGCTATGCCACCTGCGGTGCAGGCATTGCAGGCCTGGGGCGTTGGCGAATATAAAAGCAAAGCTATTTCTCCGGATAACCCGCTTTGGATGAAAGACGGTGATAACATTATTCTCGCTCAGGGACGCCCCGGAATGAATGATCTGAAGGACATATCAATCTTCCGTCTTAATAGCGAAGGTACGCCTATTGAGGAAATTCACGCAGAACAAGCCACTTATGACGGCAGTGGCGGCTGGGTTTTGAAATCCAATATCCGAACGCTCGCCATTGAAAATGCGGACGGGGAACGCCGGGCCGCCGAACCCGTTGAACGATATCGTTGGGAAACGGCAAAAACACCTGGGAATATTGCCCGTTTGGCATCTGAGCCACGCGATCTCAGTCTACGCGACATGAGTAGTTTTAGTCAGCCCGGGAATTCCGGTAGCCGCCCTCAATTTGCCTATGGCTTTTGGTATTGGCACCGATTATCCCGCCCTTTAGTCGCTGTCTTGTTACTTTGGGTCACCGTACCTATAATGCAACGAACGGGCCGTCAGGACAGTGGCGACAAAGCCTTGCTAATTGGACTAGCATTCGGGTTTCTGTTTCTCATAATCGATGGGATGATGGCGACCTATGCTACGACCGGGAGCATGTCTATTTCCCGGGCGATCATTATTCCAATTGTAGGGCTCGTTCTACTCGGCAGCTATATGGTCTTGCGGACCGAGACCTTGACGTTAAAGCGAGGCTGACATGCGACCGCTTTTTATCATTAATCGACAAAGCAGTAAGATCCGAAAAAAAGGCTCACAATTGTCGTCTATGGCTGATGCCTTCAACGCGCTGGTAATTGAAACCGCAAATCAAGGACGTTTTATCCATAACCTGACCGCCAGTATGACCGAAAGTCCAACCCACATTTTCATCGAAGGCGGTGACGGAACAGCCCAGATTGCGATGACAGAGTATTTCAGGCGCCTGCCTGAAGGACAGCCTCCTGCCCGGTTTACGCTTGTCTGCGGTGGCACGACTAATCAGGTCTCTAAGATTATAGGTGTCAAAAAAATGACGTCCGAGCGCCTGAATGCCATCCTTTCACTAGAGACCGACACGGTTTACGACCTTTCGCTTTTGGATGTTCGAGTTGATAGCGGCGAAGCCAGTTACGGTTTTTTATTTTCAAGCGGGGCTATACCCATGGCTACAGAGGTCTTTAATGGCAAGATAGCCGAAAGCGGTAAAAAAGGTCCCGGTGCTGTCTACGCGACAATTTTGTCGGCAATCGGACGTGGCTCAAGTAAGTCAACCTCCTTTGTGGAACCCAGCCCCATTAAACTGGATGTGGCTATGAAACAAGAACACGCTACTATCGACGAAGAACATCTTGGAACAATTACAACGACCCTGCCTGGTTTCATTATGGGTATAGACCCGTTTTGGGGAAAGGGCGAAGCGCCACTGCGAACAACCTATGTCTCCGGTCGAAACCCCAAACTGGTACGTCTCGTCATGCAGGCCGCTTTTAAACAGTTTTCGAAACTCGATGCGACAGACGGCGTTGAGAGCTGGAACGCAGAGCACATTAAAATGCA
>JAHDEZ010000002.1:53537-179783 GCA_020628425.1 Hellea sp.
AACTCGATGCGACAGACGGCGTTGAGAGCTGGAACGCAGAGCACATTAAAATGCAATATTCCGGACCTACGGTGCTAGACGGTGAGGCTTTGCCCCGTGCGACCGATCAGATAGACATAAGACCGTCTCAACCTGTGACTTTTGTAGCTTAAACAAGATCATGAGAAACGATATTCAAAATATTTTAGCGGATGAATATATCGAGCCTAATTCACGGATTGCCGCCGTTTGTGCTGATATTCGTAATCGCCACAAAGATAGGGTTCAGGCATTTGTCTATTACGGCTCGTCGCTTCGCGATATGGACGACCCAGAAAAAATGTTGGATTTTTATGTATTGGTCGACAGCTATCGCAAGACACATAAAAACCCTATTCGGGTCGTACTAAATAAGCTCTTTCCGCCCGCAGTTTACTATCACGCCATGACTCATGAGGACGGCGTAAAGACCACCTGTAAATACTCAATCATGTCATTGCCTGCTTTTGAACGCAGATGCTCATCTTCAGCATTTTTGTCTGTGACCTGGGGTCGGTTTTCACAGCCTTGTGTCATTCTCTTTCCCAATGATGAGACCATAGAGCAACGCATCTTAAGTGCGCGCGAAAATGCCGTCCGGCATATGGCTGCTCAGACAGCACCTTTGTTTGATGGTCAAGCAAGTAGCGCAAAATTCTGGGCCCGGGGCTTTATGCAAAGCTACCGAACAGAGCTGCGCCCTGAAAGCTCTGAAGGCCGATCTGAGGAAATCGTATTACGCTACCAGGAACGCTACGACGCGATTATGACAGCCCTCTACGGGACGCCGGATAAAGACGGTCAATATACGCTTCCCACAGGTGGTTCTGTAGCTACGAAAACCAAATGGTTTTTCCGGCGTTTTCTCGGCAAACCATCTGCTGGCATCCGTATTCTTTCCAGTGCATTCACCTTCGACGGAGGGTTTGATTACGTGGCCGACAAGCTGGAACGCCATTCAGGTGTAAAGATTGAAGCGAGCCCCAGTCAACGCAAACATCCAGTATTATGGTCACCTATTCTGGCCTGGAAATATTGGCGTCACGGGGCATTTAAGTAGAACCACCCCAACAGATCATCCCGATTGCGCATAGATATATGCCAGAGTAAGGTCTTTCCCATCGAATCATAGATAGAGAGATCAGAGGGGATCTATTATGTCCGAAGACAAAAAACCGGCTACCGACGAAGATATTACTAAAGTCTGGCAGGCCACCCAAGAACAAAAATTGAAAGCCAAAAGCCTGCGCATGTTTGCAGGCCTGTCATTTCTTGCAGCCATTGCCGGGGAAGTTTTCGGCATAGTTATGGTCGTTAAAGACAAATTTAACGACGGCAATATGGCTTTGCTGATCGGAATTTTTGTCTTCGTTGCAATCTTTGCCATTCTGGGAAGCGTGCTCTGGAAAAAAGCCAATCGCCATGACCCAGCTAGCAAAGAAGACGGGTTCAAGTTTTTCGTCCAAAACCAACTTGGTGCCATCCTAACCATTCTGGCTTTCCTGCCACTCCTTGCTCTTGTCTTTATGGACAAGGATATGGATCCCAATACGAAAAAGGTAGCCGGTGGTATCGGTGTCGCTTTGGCGGCTGTGGCCACAATTGTCGGTGTGGATTTCAATCCCGTTTCGCAGGAACAATATACTGAAGACATGAATTTATGCGCTGCCCAAATTAAGTCAGGTGAGCAACCGGTTAACTGCTCACCGGCTGTTGCTGAGCAAGCTAAAGAAATCGCAGAAGATACAGAGACAGTCTCCGCCGCTACCGGGGGAAGTGACACTGTTTACTGGATTGCCCCGAAAGCCGGTGAAGAAAAATCCAAACACGAGCTAGTCTTTCACCTTTGTGAAAATGTCAGCACGCTACGCGGCAAGACGGTCGTCAGTGGCTCTGTCACAGAGGCCTATGCCCAAAACGCTAAACGCCTGACCAAGCAGCTTAAATCCGAGCAGCGCCAATGTGGCTTCCTGGATGCGGCTGAATAAACAAAGCGGGGTAATCCCCCGCTTTTCATCTCGTTCAATGACATGATACACTTCAAGTTCAAACCTTTGGAGGGATATTTTTTGATGGAATGCAAAACCGTGTGAATATGGCTCTGTATTAAGACTGCGTCCCGGTTCATTTGGACAAAACGAAATTGCAATCCGAACCCTAGCCCGCTGGAGACAATGAAATGAACTGGCTTAGGTGGAACCTGTCGCAGGCCCCTTTGAGGCTACGCTGACGCTTTGCACCTCAGGGTGGGTTCTCTACACTTTTTCGATAGGAGTTGGTTGCATAACCATACAAAAACCCCAACCTCATACTGAGGCGAAGACGTCAGCCTTCGGGACTCAAAAGATCATCAAGCTGTATCTGATGGCGGTATGAAACGTTTGTTACCCGGCCAACTTCATCAGGTTTTCCATCAACTGCGGTTGAACCTTTTTTAGTTCTGCAAACTTTTGGATGATTTGATTGACGTCATCTTCTGTGTGGGCCGCAGACAGAGAAATGCGCAGCAATGAGCTGGACTGTGGTGTGCCCGGCGGCACGGCCAGATTTACATAAAGACCGTTTTCGAGCAGCCAGTTCCATTCCATGGCGCAGATCACCTCATTGGGGCGGCGTGCGGCGATGACCGGGCTTGGCTCTGCGCAGAGATCATAGCCCAGATCGGCGAGGCCTTTGTGGAGCTGTGTGGCGCGGTCCCAAATATTCTGGCGCAGTGAATTCCCGTAATTGGAATTGATCTTGCCCACAGCCGCCAGTGCTGCCGATACGTTGGACGGTGTTGGTGAGGCCGTAAACAGATAGGGCCTCATGACCTTGCGGGCGATTTCAAACTCGGGGTGTTTGGACACACAGAAACCGCCGATGGAGGCGAGGCTTTTGGAAAACGTTCCGGCGATAAAATCGACCCGGTCCATGACGCCTTGTGCTTCGGCCAGACCACAGCCGGTTTCACCAAACACACCATAAGAGTGGGCTTCGTCAATATAGAGATAGCCGCCATGTTTATGGGTCACATCGAGAAACTCATCGATGGGCGCGATATCGCCAAACATGGAATAAAGCCCTTCGATAATGACAAAAAACTCGCCCTTTTTCTCTTTCACGCGGCTCATACGCTTGTCGAGATCTTCGGGTGAATTGTGACGGAAACGAATGGTTGAGGCCTCGGACAGGCGCGTACCGTCAATGATACAGGCATGAGCGTCCGCATCCATGAAGATGATATCATCAGCATTGGTTAGACCAGAAATTGCGGCCAGATTGGTCTGATAACCTGTGGAGAAAACAATGCAGCTCGGCATACCAAAATGATCAGCCAGAGCACGCTCCAGTTCCACATGTTCGGTATAAGTACCATTGGCCACGCGAGAGCCGGTTGTGCCAGTGCCGTGGGCGTCAATAGCGTCTTTTGCAGCAGCCATACAGTCTTCGTCAAAGGTCAGACCGAGATAGTTATTCGTTCCCGCCAGGATAATTTCACGATTACCAATGCGGCCGCGTGTCCGTCCCATAATGTCATCAAATTCGACGCCTAATGGATCCCGGTTGATTAGCTTTTTAACATTGTCCAGACGGCCTTGTATGGTGCCGTATTTATCCCAGAGAGACATTGCCCTATTCCTCCGCCAATTGTTTTATAGCCGTGCACAGTTCTCCGACTGTCTTTATATCACTGACCATTTCCATGGGAATAGATACATCATAATGGTCTTCGAGTCCCATCACTAAATCGAAAACAGCTACAGAATCCACTTCCAAGTCGGATACAATACCACTTTGCATGTTAATCGGACGATTCTCGGGATTATAAGGTTTCAAAAGTTCACAGACTTTTTCAAAAATTTCTTCTTTTTGTGGCATGTCTCTTTGTCCTTTAAAGGCGTCCTTTAGGGATTTCCTTCTGGTCCGAATAAGCCGCCATGGTCAATTTGAGCGCCTCCTTAGGCGGTGTCGCGTCCAAAATCAATGTCTCACTTGACCAGTCACTGTGTAGAAATTCCCCTAGTTTATCTAGAGTTAAGTGTCCCACCCCCAGCCACCAGGACGTTAAACTAGTGATAGCCCCCACCGGATAGAGCAGCACTTTAGGTAAAGGGATGACCCTGATTTTTCGCTCAAATGTCTGTTCACATAAGTCACCAAAGGCCTGCCAAGTCAATTCCGGCATATTGGCAGGGGACGCAATTTCACCATCATAGCAACCGGTCACAGCAGCACGAACTATATCACGGGCCAGATCCGGCGCGTAGACCATGCTGATTTTTCGGGTCTTCCAACCTCTACCTCCAGGTACCGGCAATAGGCCTTTTTTGAGAAGCTTGAAAAATGGTTCCGTCGCTTTATCGCCACCACCAAATACGGCAGGCGCACGAATAATTGCAATCTTGTTGGAAAATACTTTTTGAACGGCGCGTTCTCCAGCCCGTTTTGAACCAGCATAATGCGAAAGTTTCGGCTCTCGCGCTGCCATAGAGGAAATCAAAACAAATCTTTTGACACCACATTCTTGAGCGGCCGTCGCCAAAATGCCTGACGCGTCTCCGTTTACGGCGTAGAATAGCTCTCGTGTCTTGGCCTTAATCAAACCAGCCAAGTGAATGACGGCGTCAGCGCCATCGCAAATTTCAGCGTCGGCCTGCCCCAATCCACCTTTTATCCAGGTTAGGTTTTCGTGGGTGAAATCATTGACCGCCTCAGGACGCCTGACCATGGCACGAATCTTATGGCCTTCGTCCAATGCGGTTTCAATGACATACTTCCCGAGAAAGCCTGTACCTCCGGTAACTGCTAAAGTGAGACTACGATTGAGTTTTCGTGGACTGACCACCTAGCCAACGTCGCTGGAGACCACTGAAAGTGGTTCCTTAGCCTGAAGGTCGATAATTCCACCCGCCAGATATTTCTCTTTTACCCGCGCCCGTGAAAGCTTGCCCGATGATGTCATAATCATGGAACCACGCGGTACTAATTGCAGCTGTACCGGTACACCAACTTCGAGACGGATTGCGGCACTTACGGCATTGTGAATTTCCTGAAGAAGGTCTTCATCACGTGTTCGACACTCAAGAAGCAGCATTATCGTTTTGTTATCGCCCGCGCCACCACTTGAGAAGGCACATGCCCGCCCACAACGATGAGGTGCAGCTGCTTGTGCAGCCCATTCTAAATCTTGCGGCCAAATATTACGGCCATGCCATAAAATCAGGTCCTTGTAACGTCCAGTGACAACGACCTGACCATCAAGCCAATATCCCAAATCGCCAGTATCCAACCACCCATCGGATGAAAATGAAGCCTCTGTGGCTTGCTGATTACGGAAATAACCCGGCGAAACGCTGGGGCCCCGCAAACAAATCCGACCGGCTTTTTTCTCGCCAAGAACTGTTCCGTCAAAATCCCGAATTTCAACTTCGTGATCTGGCAGAACTGTACCACAGGCCACAAATGTACGGATATGATCGGAGTTAGTTAAATCAGACACTTCGACCGCCTCATTAGTGCGTTCATAACGGTCCATATCTATTGTGTGTTTCTTAAGCCCTTGCCCCAACGGATTAAAGGTCGCCGCCAATGTGGTTTCTGCCAGACCATAGCTGGGCATAAAGGCTGTTTCCGAAAAGCCCATATCTTTGAATAACTCTGCAAATTCACTCAACGGCTCAGGGCGAACCATGTCGCC
Source organism: Hellea sp. (assembly GCA_020628425.1). Classification (GTDB taxonomy): domain Bacteria; phylum Pseudomonadota; class Alphaproteobacteria; order Caulobacterales; family Maricaulaceae; genus JACOMS01. The sequence goes on from JAHDEZ010000002.1 coordinate 59,236, forward strand.
GCCAATACCGGCAATCCGCAAACATGACAGATCAAGCTCCGCATCATTACGCCAGCGACGGACGCATAGCTCATAACCAAAGGTAGGGCTGTAGGTCATTGTGCAACGATTTTCACTAATCAGTCTCAGCCAGGAAATAGGTCGCCGCGTGAAATCCTGAGGATCCATAAAGTCCGCAGTCATCTGGCTCATCATTGGGGCCAAAAGACATCCAATCAACCCCATATCATGATACATAGGCAACCAACAGGCTCCGCGATCCATTGCATTATGCTTTAAGCCATATTGAACTATTGCACGACAATTAGATGTTACGGATTTTTGAGTACCGATAATGCCTTTGGGTGAGCTTGAGCTACCAGATGAATACTGAATATAGCACAATTCATCCTTGCCAAAAGGACGAAGAGCCTCCCCTTCCGGAAGCTCCATAACATCTTCAAACGTCATAACGGGTGTATCATGGTCGTTCATAGCCGCGCTAATGATCGCTTCCATACTGGATGGGGTCATAATGGCATGGAAATCACCGGTATCGGCCATGCGTTGCAATTGACGCTCATAAGAACTGCGACCACCCAATGTCACGGGTAAAGGCAGGGGCGCCGGTACGAGACCTGCATACTGGCAAGCGAAGAACAGGATGGCGAATTCGGGCGACGTTGTTGCACAAAGGCCGATCCTAGCGTCCTTTTCAGCAAACGGTACAAGGCGCTTGGCAACTTCTACGGCTTTTTCACGGAGTTCTTTAAATGACAGCGCGGTCTTCAATTCGGCACGTGCTGTATAATAATTAAAACCTGTGTTGCATTGCGCCGCGTAATCTAACGCTTCCGTCAATGTGTCGAATTCACAAGGTATCAGCGTATTGCCGCGGTCTGTCGGTAGGGCTGTGGGCATTATTTTTGGGCTTCCGTTACAGTTTTATGACCGTCTTATGACCGGGATTTATTCTAAATTTCTTATCGAAAGTAAAGAATTCCATTACCATAGTTGTTACGATTTATTTCACGTCTCAATACAAAATGTATCAGCCTGTGAAACGCCCCTTTCCCAAGCCGCGGCGCCTTATAAGGAAGAAAATTGAGAAAGCAAAGGCTGATTTTTGAGATTTTTTTATTGATTATTCAAATCCAAAGTCCATTGCCTGGCGCTTAACAGCACTCACCACAACCTGTTCGAGAGTCTTGGCGAATGCCTTATCTTTGCGTTTATTCGACACAAATTCAGTGCGTTGACGCTCGAGATGAGCGATTTCTAATGCGATTTTGTCCCGCTCAGCGCTCTTCTGCTCAATAAAAGCCGCACGCTCTTCTGGCGACAGATCCTTAAGCTCTTCGGGTAACTGTGCAGAATCCATATTTAGAATGCGCTCACTGTTCAGTTCATAAGCATCGACCACATCCCAATATTCATTGCGATATTGCACCGATGACTTGGTTTTGGATCGGGCGATTTGACTGGAAACTCCCATTGATGCGGCATTCTGATCCTGTTGAACCAGTCTTTCCTGCATTGCGGAGCCCCGGGCACCGTACCCCAGATAGGTTTTATTTAAGGCTTCATTGAGCTCTAGAATTTTATCGTCATAGGGTGAAGCAATAAATTCATTCACATCATCCTGATCGATCGTCATGTAAATGCCGCCGCCACAGTCGGCTCCGGCCCTCCAATCTGTATCTATGCCGACTTTTTCGTCGCCGCAATGAATAGTATCAATAAGAATGCCTCGATTCCGAGCCTGTTCGCAAGCTGTCCTGAAATCGACAGGCCCTTGAGTAAATGGCTCATTTCCTGCGATAATTATCAGCTTCATATCTGCCGGGTCCTGACTCCATTCCAGATTGCCAACAGCGGTCGAAATGACCTGTCCTGCATATTCTTGCCCCCCCTTGGTGCTCAAAGCAAAAAGCTGTTCGGACACAGCATCAAGATCCGTCGTGAGTGACATGACCTCACGGATATAGCCTCGCGAGACCGGAATATTCGTGTTTCCGTATTCATAAAGAGCAAGCTCTATCACGGGCGTCATCTGGTTTTTCCTCGTTTCGCCGAGTTCATTCACCAACATCCAAAGCTGGGACTTGGTCTGATCGATCAATCCGTCCATTGAATTGGATGTATCCAGGAGTAAAGCAATCTGAATGCGGGGGGCCGGGCAGTTTTTGACACAGACAGGTACTTCATGTGCCGAGGCTGGTAGAATTACGCCACCCGACAACATCAAGGTCGATAGGCATGCCAATCCAAGTCGCTTTAAACTACCCATATTGTTCCCCTTCGAAACATAATTTCCATCAATTACAATGACATAATGCGGCCACTCTGTCGACATTCTTACACAGGGATTACAATTCAGAAAGGCTAGGAAACGGCCTTATATCTGACGCCAGACAAATTCTCGATGACTTTGACAACAATGGGCGCCGTATTCAGTGTGTAGAAATGGAAATGCTCTACGCCCCCAACTATTAAGTCTCTGACCAACTCCGTAGCAAAATCAATGATCAGGGCTTCACGGGCAACTTTATCTTCGTCAGCCTGCTCGAATGCGTAGGCCCATTCATTTGGAACATCAACACCGCACATCGCAGACATTTTGCATAATCCTTGAAAATTGGGCTGAAGCATGATGCCAGGTATGATTGGTAATTCCAAACCGGCACTGGCGACACGTTCCCGAAACCGCAAAAAAGTCTTAGCTTCGAAGAAGAACTGGGTAATTGCATTATCCGCGCCTGCATCAATCTTACGTTTGAGGTTTTCTAGCTCTATCTGCCAATTTGGACTCTCTGGATGGCGCTCGGGATATGCGGATACTGAAATTTTGGCACCAGATGAAAGATTACGAATACCGCCAACCAGGTCCGACCCAAAGGCATAACCGTCCGAACGTGGTGCATATGTGCCGTCAACGGCCCCGGGCGGATCGCCGCGCAGCGCGACGAAATGGTTCACACCCATATCAAGATATTCTTGAATAATTTCATCAATTTCCGCCCGACTGGCATTAACACAGGTCAAATGAGTGGCGGGCGTTATAGGGCGCTCAAGCAGAATATTTTGAACGGTTTTAAAAGTACGCTCACGCGTCGTGCCGCCCGCCCCGTACGTAATAGAGACATACTCCGGCGACAGCTTTTCCAGCACATCAAGAGCCGCATCCAAACGCGTTGCAGCCTGTTCTGTTTTTGGAGGAAAAAACTCAAAGCTATATGTGAATTTAGCCATTAAATTCATCCTGAAATTTATGACAAAGCCAGATACTGACATCAGGTTTACCGCGTTCCGTCGAGATCCTATGTGACTTTTGCAGGTTCATACCATTTTCGCCGACCCATTCCACAATATCCCTATCCGTGAAACCCAATCGACGGTGTGCAAATTTATCTCTGAATTCTTCATAACTATGCGAAGCGAAATCAACGATGAGCAAATGTCCACCCGTCTGTAACAACCGAGATGCTTCCCGAAGCGCATCTGACGGATCATCAAGATAATGTAAAACTTGATGAATGGTTACTAGATCAGCGGTATTAGCGGCAAAAGGTGTGGTAAACAAATCACCATGTCGTACCGTCAAATGCGACAAATCAGACTCCGATAAACGGTGACGGGCGACCTTCAACATTTCTGAATTATTATCGACACCAGCACCACGTTCGACCTTTTTGGACAACAGTTTCAGCATGCGCCCCGTGCCTGTGCCCATATCAATCATGAAGTCAAAACGCATGCCATCCAGAATACCAATGATCGAAGCATCAATATCCTGACGCGGGAGATATTCATCCCCCAGCTGATTGCCGTCATTTGCAACAAAATCGAAAAATGCATCCGCTGTTTTAGCCCGTTCGGCGCGAACTTCATCCAATCGTCGTCGATCCGACAATAAAACAACATCATCACTAGGGAGCGATTTCAATGTTGCCGAAACCAAATTAAAAATTACGGGGTCCTTACGGTTCAGTCTAGAAAAGACCCAACTACCTTCTTTGACTCGGTCAATGATTCCGGCATCTTCTAATGACTTTATATATTGCGTTACGCGCGGTTGCGAGAGGCCTAGGATTTTGACCAGTTCACTCACTGTTAGCTCGCCATGAGAGAGCAGCGCCAGAATTCGCAGACGCTCACCATGCCCCATGGCCTTCAATGCTGATGAAACGCGTTCCATGATGCGCTTATAACACTTATTAGGGAAAAAGATATAAAAAAATTATTATATCTTTATTTATATTGCCCTCGAAACGTCGCAGATGGCCACAGATATTATTTTAGGAACTATTGAGACGGGGCAATGTCTTAAAAAGGATCACTCCATTTCGGGTCAGTATAAACACTTTGCCCTGATAATGTCCGCAAAAATGCTACAACCTGCCCCTTTTCTACATCTGTCAGGTTAAGCTGCTCTACAGCACCAAACTCAACGAGTTGTGGATCGATAGTGTCCATAAATTCCATTTGTATTGCCGGATCCGTCGGGACAGGAATCGCATCATAATGATCAATCACCTCGCGCATGGTTGCCATGGATCCATCGTGCATAAACGGGCCATTGGGTGTCCCATCAGGCTTAAAAACATCCCTTAGCGACGGCGAACGGGTGACGGTAAAATCAGCACCTGCTGGATTTCCAGCAACGCCTATAACGCCAATATGGCGTGAGTCCTCAAACACTGAGAATTCTGGCCCGGCATGGCAACGCCGGCACCCGGCTCCATTATCCTCAGGTCCCGACATATAGAGCAACTTTCCCTGGTTCTCGTCGAATGTAAAATTTGGGAAAGGCGCGAACGGATCGGTCACTTGTGCTCTGCCTTCGTCAAAACGGCTGTCAAAAGAGACTATAGAATTTACAAATTGCGCCAAGGCGGATTGCATACGAGCCTCGGTGATTTCGGGGGTTCCAAAGGTGAAAGCAAAAAGCTCTTCATAATAGTCGACACCCTCAAGTTTAACGATCAGATCATCGAACGTCGGACGGCCATTCTGACCGCTAAAACCATGCTCGTTATGGTCACGGATCGGATCTGTGACTTGATCTTCCAGGTCAACAGCACGCTCATCCCAGAAAAAGGCCAACTCATCGGACCATTGGGTATTGATCAACCGCATGGAATGACGGCCAGTCACCCCACCAGCAACGCCAGTACTGACAACGGCCGGATCTGAAAAGGCATTTTGCTGTTGATGGCAAGAAGAGCAAGACACCGAATCATCAATGGACAATGCGGGATCGTAAAATAGAACGCGGCCTAGGGTAGCGCCCGCATTTGTCACCGGGTTTGAGACCGTGTTCGGGGCTCGAATATGGTCCGGAGTAGTTCGAGTTTCATAATCAGACAAAGCGGAAAGATCGATGCTGGCCCCAAAAACCGCTTGGACTGCATCCTGATCGAAGTCGCTTGAGATGACAAAACTATCGGCGGCGGACTCGGCACTTCCATCAGAAGCCGAAATTGTCACCGTGACGTCGCCTATACCATTTGCACGACCAGATATTGTTGGCCCTGTCGCCGCGAATTCGCCATTATCCGGAGAAAACGTAACCGTATAGCTCATCGTATCGCCCTGCGCGTCCGTGAACGTTGTGCCACCTTGTGAGGCATCATAGGTAAAATCATGGCCGATTGCCGCCATTTGATCAGGGTTTGCCACACTAATGGTCGGAGCAGTATTTCCTGAAGAGCCTCCGCCACCAAAAAAACCACCACCGCCAGAGTCGGCAGGAGTATTGCTTCCACTGCTGCCACCACAGCCAGCGAGAGCCAGAGCAAAAACATTTAGCAGAAGAAAAATTCTCATAGATCCCAACCACAATTCAGTGTCGGGCCAGTATACTTTGCCGAAGTTATAGAACGCTTAATAAGACTTGGCATATGGTTAATTCGGTAATGTCTTAGGCAAAAACCACAAGAACGACAAAAATTAACACACCGAGAGCGGTCGATATGATGGTTCGTCGCCGATAAGCCGGGGCCATTAATCCAACCAAAATCCCACCAAAAACCACACCTATCAGGCCCAGCGCAACGAGTTTTTGATATGTCTTGAACAGTTTTGGGCCATGCCCTTTGTGGAGTTCCATAAAACCGGCCTGCAGGCTAGGCTCCACCCAGCTAGCCTTTAGGCCTTCCACTGACTGCGTCATTTCTATATATTTGCGAGACGTAGGACGTAATTGAATGGTTGTTCCCCGATTTTTTACATACTCAAAATCATGGTCAATATCGTTGTCCAATAGAAACTTGCGCACGTCATCTTCGAGGCTCGAGGATTTGAAATCCAAACTAGCACCCTGACTCAAGGCGATTGGCGTTTTCTCGAAAGACCCTTTATTCCCCAGCAGATAATTGCCCCCCGTGATGGCTAACAATAAAAAAGCGGGGGCCAATAATCCTGCAAAAATTAAATGTAAGGTTACAAACAGTTTTCTGGTTTTGGGGTCGGTCATAACACGGCTCTAATTGCGAATAATTCGCAACTAGATAGAGTGCAATGTTAGCTATGTCCAGAACAAAGATTATCTAATGATTTTTTTATTGATAATCCAATCTATAAAATCTACCTTACCTAGAGGGCAAAACAAATTGGTGGAATTTGCGGGAAATATTATGACTATCGAAGAACTTCTGGAACGCGGACCCAATGTCCACGGCACGGCTGCAGCGGATAACTTGACCGGCACAAATGGTTGGGAAAAAATGTTTGGTAATGCCGGTGACGATATAATTTTCGGTCTTTTTGCGAATGATGAAATTTACGGTGGCGACGACAACGATCGCCTTTTTGGAAATTTCGGTGATGACATGCTTTTTGGCCAAGAAGGCGATGACCATTTGGTTGGCAATCTTGGCAATGATATCCTTCATGGTGGCCGCGGTAACGATAAGCTTTTCGGGTTCAAGGGCGCTGATGAACTTTATGGCGGCAAAGGTGATGATCAAATTTTCACCGATGGTATGGACCTGGTTCTGGATGGTGGGTCAGGTTTGGATACGTTATTTTCTAAATCCGCGGTCCGCAAAATAAATTTGAACCTATTCGAATCTGGGTTTGAGACCGTATTTGGCAGTGACTTTAACGACCGTTTTGATGGCGGACTGTCCGAGGACATTTTAACCATTAAGGGTGGTCTGGGTAATGACTTTATCACAGGTGGTATGGCCGATGACCTACTAGTTGGCAATGTCGGCGAAGACATTCTCTGGGGAAATGAAGGCAAAGATATTGTTCATGGTGGCGAGGGTGCCGATACGCTGCATGGCGGTGATGGTAATGACATCCTTTACGGTGGTGACGACCATGACCGTTTGATTGCTGGAGCTGATAATGACACGCTGTATGGTGGATTAGGTCAAGATATTCTGCGTGGCAATGACGGTGCAGATGAGCTCTTCGGCGGTAAAGGCCGCGACATACTTGATGGTGGCGAAGGCAATGACGTACTGCAAGGCGGTGCAGGACGCGATACTTTTGTATTTGCGGATAACTGGGGTGATGACATCATCAACGATTTTGGCAATGGTCGAGATAAGATCGACTTGTCCGCTTTAGGATTAAGTTTCAGCGACATTCAGATCCTCGAAGCGGTCGGATCGACTGTTATTGAATTCGGTGAAAACTCAATCCTACTTCAGGACGTTGACTTCACTACAATTGAAGTTAACGACTTCATCTTCTAACAAAGATAGCAATGCGGTGGTTGCACTACCACCGGTTTATCGTAACGATTATCGTTCAAATTTGACGAATTTCAGCTTTTTCGGCAGATCCGCATCTGGACCGAGGCGACGCTTCTTGTCCTCGATATAATCGGCGAAGTTTCCCTCAAACCACTCGACATGGCTGTCACCTTCGAAGGCCAGAATATGCGTCGCTAAACGATCAAGGAAAAAGCGATCGTGAGAAATAACGACGGCACAGCCGGGAAATTTCTCCAAAGCCACTTCAAGCGAAGCCAGTGTTTCACGGTCCAGATCATTGGTAGGCTCGTCAAGCAATAAGACATTACATGGCTTTGACAGCATTTTGGCCAGATTGACGCGATTGCGCTCACCCCCAGAAAGTTTGCCGACATTTTTTTGCTGATCTGTGCCCTTGAAGTTGAATGCCCCCACATAGGCGCGGCTAGGAACCTCACGCTTGCCCATAGTGATAATGTCCAAACCATCAGAAATGGCTTCCCAAACATTCTTGGATGGGTCAAGATTATCGCGCATTTGATCAACATAACCCAGCTGCACAGTCTCACCTACTTTGAATGTTCCCTCGTCCGGGCTCTCTACGCCCGTGATCATCTTGAAGAGTGTTGTTTTACCCGCCCCGTTTGGGCCGATAATCCCGACAATACCACCTGGCGGCAGGCGGAATGAAAGATTTTTTATCAATAGTTTTTCACCAAACGCTTTCGCGATTTCATTGGCCTCAATCACAACACCGCCCAATCGATCACCCATCGGAATACGGATTTCCGCTTGGCCAACGACTTCGTTTTCCGCTTCTTCCAAAAGCTTGTCATAAGCCTTAATACGGGCTTTGGATTTGCTCTGACGAGCTTTTGGGTTTTGGTTGATCCACTCAAGTTCGCGCTTCAGTGCTTTGGTTTTGCTGTCGGACTCACGTCCCTCTTGATCCATGCGCTTGGCCTTCGATGCCAGCCATGAAGAATAGTTGCCTTCATGCGGCAAGCCTCGTCCACGGTCCAGCTCCAGCGTCCAACCGGTAATGTTATCGAGGAAGTAGCGATCGTGGGTGATCAGAATTATCGCACCTTTATAATTGATGAGGTAATTTTCAAGCCAGGCAACTGTTTCCGCGTCCAAATGGTTGGTTGGTTCGTCGAGTAGAAGCAAGTCCGGCTTGGACAAAAGCAATTGGCAGAGCGCAGCACGTCGGGCTTCACCCCCGGATAGATTGTCAACTGGCCAGTCTGCTGGCGGACAACGCAGTGCCTGCATGGCCATTTCGATCTTACTGTCGATATCCCAAGCGTCCCGGGCGTCGACTTGTTCCTGTAGCTCAGTCATCTGCTCCATGAGTTCGTCTGTATATTCTTCGGCCATTTTGGCAGCGATAGCGTTGTATTCATCAAAAATCTTTTTGTCTTCGCAACCTTCGATAACATTGTCCCAAACGTTTTTGGACGTATCCAGACGCGGTTCCTGAGGCAGATACCCCACCTTGACGCCCTCAGCAGCCCAATGCTCACCTGTAACTTCGGTATCAAGTCCAGCCATAATTTTCATCAAGGTCGACTTACCCGCACCGTTAATCCCAACCAGACCAATCTTGGCATCCGGATAAAAAGACAGATGCACATTGTCCAAAATAGTCTTATTGCCAAACTTCTTGGTAAGGCCCTGCATATGGTAACAAAACTGGCGCGCCATGGCGAAACATCCTTTTTGCATTCGGGAAAACAAATAACGCGCCGCATATGCGACGCGTCCCAAGAAAACACAAGAGGAAATTACAAGAGCAATTTCTCTAATTTGCGCGTAGGATTACTGGAATACCTGAACTTTGTGCCCTTTATTTTCCAGCATTGTTATCACACTATCTGGCCCGGCAAGATGCGCGGCACCGACAGCTACGAGTTTGACGCCCGGCTCGTCCAAAATACCCTCAATCAAAGGCACCCAATTTGTGTTACGTTCCACGAGTAAGCGATCGTACATATCCTGGCTTCCAAGCGCCTTTGGGCTCGCCACTATCGCACTCAAACCATCAATGTCACCGTCAACCCACTCTGCCAATATGGTATCCATAACCTCTTTACCCAAGTCCATAGTACTAGCAGTAAAGACCAGAGCCTCAACTTGCTGCTCTATGGAACCACCTGAGATAAATTGTAATTGCTCTTCGATGGTTTCTAGATATTTGAGCTCGGCACCGGCGTCCTTTGCAGCCGCCTCGAGTACGGTTTCAACACCCGACTCCACATTGTAGCCATCTTTCATTAGTGACATAACCTGCAAAGTCACAGTACCCATCCAAGGTTTAAAACCATCAAAGTTTGCGAGCGGCATGCCCAGACCGTCAAAGGCCGCGGTAACCACGTCAATGTCATCGCCAAGCACACCAGAAAGCGTTTGACCATCATCGAACATGGCATATTTCATCATTAATTGCTGCCCGGCCGCTTCCGCCTCACTGCTTGTATCGGCCTCTGTGTAGAGCGTATCCATTGTGGATATAATTCCATCCAGTTCCGATGTCCTCCAGTTAATGCCGTCAGGGAGGATATGAACTGTCCCCATCATATAAACTTTTGTGTCGGCATCTTCGAGCAGCCAGATCGCGAGATCACCATCGCCAGATGATGCTTTCGCTGTCTCGATAGCGGTTTTCATCTTGTCTATTGGCGAAACCATAGTTTCTACGGAGCCCACTGATTGACAGGCACCGAGCAGAGATAAGCCCAATGCCATAGCTACACCTAATTTCATTTTTCTTTTTAGCATTTTTCTCTCTCCTAGTTTGAAATGGGGATGCTGTCCCCCGTTGAACATGTAATTTGTGCTTGGAACAGACCTTTTGTGGTGACGGATTTTACTTGCCCTTGACCACATTCTTTTAACGCTCGTTCCATGGCCTGACGGTCATGTGAGCGGTCCAGGGCTCCGATCACAATAGTGATGATCATAGCCAATGCGACCCAGACAAGATATTTCGCCCAGTATTTTTTATCACCTGAAGTAATGGCAATGCGTTCATCATTGTCCGAAAGTGGCATCAATATACGTGATAGCTTATAGCCCTGCAGGCTAAAGGCCCAACTGACCAATATTGCCACTAAACCAAGGCCAAAGTGCGGATCACTCATGAAACCTGGCTTTGACAACCCCACATAATTCCAGGTCATCCAAATCAGCCCGATAATCATGGCCAGACCTATGGTCCAATAAAAGGAAAATGAAGCAGATTGCCGCTTTCGAGAAATTTCACTTTCATCCAGATATTTATCTGGTGTCCAGGCGCGGTTTAAAGGACGTGCACCGCAGCAATATATAAACGCTAGGCCAGTTAACGCCATAATGCTGACTAGAATTTTTTTGGAAGGACCATCAAAACTGTTTTTATCCGTTAAAAACACGATGACTGATAGCGGTGCAAAAAGAAGACTTATAATCGAAGCCCATTTTAGCCGACCAATGGCTGCCGGCGTAAACTGAGCTTCTGTCGGCTCGAACATTTTAAAGATGTTTTTTAACATGGCTCCCTCCTAGTTTTTTTGTGCTTTTAATTGCTCAGAAAGCGTAAGAAATGGCCGCGGACTAAAGGCAGCCTCCAGAGGTACGTCGAAATACTCAGCTAGCTTGAACGCAAGTTCCAAGCTTGGATTGTAATCCCCCCGTTCAAGATAGCCGATGGTCTGGAAATTTACGCCTACGGCGTCTGCCAATTCCTTCCTCGACATACCCTTCTCAGTTCGCAATAATTTAATACGGTTATAAATCATTATGTTGTATACATACAACATTTCATTTTGATGTCAATACGGAAACCGGGCACAACAGCAAGCAGACCCACTCAAGAGATATGAAAATCTCCGAGAGGGCATGGGGTTGCCCCCCTAATATAATACGCACGACCATCAAAGCTATCGCGTTGAAGAATTTATGGAAATTGGATTACCCGGAATAAGGTTGATTACACCAGAACTCTCGGAATTGAACGACAAAGCCTCAGATTTTACCTTAGACCTATATAGTCATGCTACTAACCCAGGATTCATCAGCAGTGACGATTTACAAAGGCAGATTGACGCCGTGGAAAACTTGACCGTTTTACCGTCGGACACAGTCGGAAACAACTCAGCTTCCGAAGAATAATAGAGCCGACCTCATTGCCGACTCTAAGGGTTGGCTTTTGCCTAACTAGGCACTTAGTCCATGTGTGCCAAAAACTTCGCCCAAAAGATCGACTGTCGAGAGCCAGCTTCTACGTTCGGCATCGGCATTATGCTTGAGCGTACCATCGCCGGAATCGGCACCGGGAACGGTGAATGCGTGAGTGGTTCCGCCGTAAGCGTGGATCTGCCAGTCACAACCCATCTCGGTCAATTCATTGCCTAGGGCCGTCACCGTAAAGGGTTGAGCCATTGGATCATCCCAACCATGTGCAACCAAAACTTTGGATTTACTTTTCTTGGCTTTGTAATCGGGGGCATCCAATAGTCCATGAAAAGAGACCGCTGCCTTCAGATCTAGTCCACCGCGCACCATATCGAGTGTACATAGGCCACCGAAACAGTATCCGATTGCAGCCATATGTGTTTCATCCACCGCATCCAGCGACGCCGCAGCTTTATACCCCGCCTTAAGACGCTTAAGTAGTGTTTTGCGGTCATCTTTAAGCGGCCCCATTAATGCCATTTTGTCATCAACAGAGTCTGGGAGCGCGCCGTCCCCATAATTATCTAATGCAAATCCAACATATCCGAGAGCCGCCATCTGTATGGCCTTTTCCTCAGCAAAACTGTCTCGCCCACCCCAAGCGTGGTTGATCAAAACACAAGGTTTCGGATCGGCATAGGTTTCATCCCAGGCCAGAAAGCCCACACATGTTTGCTTGCCATCTTTATATTCGACAGGCTTTGTTGTAATCGTCATTCTTTCCTCCGAAACATTTGAGCTTTAAATAGCTACTCGACCGTAAGGGTCAACCACCTGACAGCAGAATATCACTCACAGTTCTATTAAGACAATATTAGCCATATTTGCCCATCTTAAGGCCGATTATATCACAGGTGTATCATGTCCGTTCAAAAAACCGTTCTCATTGCTGTGTCCGTATTGGCTGTTTCAGCCTGCTCAACGACGCAAGAAAGCCCGATCTATCAGCAAAGCACGAAGTATAAGGTCCACTCACCTTACGAACAGACGCAGCAGCCTGCCCCTGTTCAATACGCGACCTATCAGACAACACAGCCGACCACGCAATATGTAACGCACACCACATCTTCCAGCCCACAAGCCTATCACACCAGCACCACAAGTTCTGGGCAAGTCGTAACCACACAAGTGAACCACGCCTGCCTGGACAAGGAAAATGACCGGAAGCTGATAGGAACCGCCCTTGGCGGCGCGGCAGGCGCACTGGCTGGCAATGAAATTGGCGATACTAAAGGCGCTATTATTGGCGCCGTTGCCGGCGGAGCGGCCGGTTACGGCATCGCTGACGTCACAACACATTGTGACCCCATCGAAGTTGCACAACCCGTCCAATATCAAACATATTCCCAGCCTGCCTATACAACATCTGTGCCTGCACAAACTCTACCCGCCGGGATGACGCTGAATGAGCATGGACAAATCGTGCACGACTCAACCACAACTCAGCAAATGGTCTATGTTGAAGACGGCGCCACGGGCGGCGGTTCAAACATATCTCAAGATGTTCCACAATCTAGCCAACAGACATATCAAGCTCCAACAGACTCCGCTTATGGTGACACATTTGGAACGCCTGGATATCACGCCATGATAGCTAACGGAGAGCTGGACGAGACGACCTCCGCGTCAGTGACGACTCCTGAGCAGCCTGTCACGACGCCTTACGCGCAAGCCCCAGCCTACCAACAACCAAGCGCACCATCTTATCAGACAGCTCCGGCACCTGTTACGTCGCCAGCACCGACATATACACAGGCCGTGCCGCAACAACCCTTACAACAATATGCAGGCAATGTGACCACTCATAAAGTTGTTGAGGGTGACACTGTCTACTCACTATCACGACGTCTCTGCGTTGATGTTGAGGATATTCGACGTCTCAACAGCCTTAATCAGGAGTTTTATATTCGTCTCGACGACTATATTAAACTGCCCGCCTCGCGTTGCTAACCCGGAAACATATTAACAGATGTAAATTCAACAAGGCTTCAACAATTAGATTTGACAGCCTTGCACCGGAGCTTGCCCCGACTTAGTCCTGTCTCAAAAGCCATATTAGTCTTTGGAGACCTCTTATGTCCAAAATATTACGAACACCGGATGAAAGGTTTGAGAACCTGCCGGGTTATGATTTCTCCCCCAACTACATTGAAATTGACGACAGAGACCTCGGAACTATGAGATTGCATTATGTGGATGAAGGCCCACCCGACGCCCTGACCGTCATTATGATGCACGGCGAGCCGAGCTGGTCATTTCTATATCGTGGCATGATAAAACGTGTTGCTGATGCCGGGCTTCGAGTTCTGGCACCGGATTTGATCGGGTTCGGACGCTCGGACAAACCCGTTCAAACATCAGATTATAGTTACAGTAAACATGTGAAATGGATGGCACAGTGGCTAAAGGCTATGAAGTTGGAGCAGGCCGTATTGTTCTGTCAGGATTGGGGCGGCCTAATTGGCCTTCGCCTTGTGGCAGATAATTCAGATTTGTTTGAAGGTGTTTTAGCTGGAAATACTTTTTTACCTACAGGTCAAGGTAAGGTCTCCAAAGCCTTCGAAGCCTGGCAGACATTTTCTCAGACTGTACCAGAATTCAAAGTTGGTCGCATCATACAAGGCGCGACGGTGACTGACCTGTCAGATGCCATAATTGCAGGCTATGACGCCCCCTATCCCGACGAAAGCTATAAAGCGGGTGCGCGTATCTTCCCGTCCCTTGTGCCTACTTCAGAAGACATGGACGGAGCCGACGACAACAAAAAGGCATGGCAGGCGCTATCCAAATGGAACAAACCATTTCTGACATGTTTCTCGGATAGCGACCCGGTAACAGGAGGCTTGGATAAACACTTCCACTCCATGATTCCTGGTTGTGCCGGTCAAGCGCATACAACTGTTGAGGGCGGCGGACACTTCCTGCAGGAGGACTGTCCGAAAGTGTTATCTGAGATCATTATCGACTTTTGCGCGACGCTTCCGTAAGCATTGTCATAAAACTTTGCTTGTCTTGAACAGCAAAACAAGTGTAATGACAGCGCTGTCATAATCTGAAGGATAAAGCATGCAACATCGCTTTACAAAAATTCTCGCTACAATCGGCCCGGCGACGTCGGCACCAGATACATTGCGGCTCATCCACGATGTCGGAGTAAATGCATTTCGATTAAACTTCTCACATGGTGCACATGAAGACCACGCCAAAGTCGTCAAACGAATACGTCAGATTTCCGAAGACAAGGGCTCTCCCATTTGCATCGTTGCCGATATGCAAGGCCCGAAACTTCGAGTTGGTCCTTTCAAAGGAGGCTCAACTGAACTGCGCTATGGTAGCACAGTAACCCTGAAGCTCGGCGACAGCGAAGGCGGCGATGACGTTATTATGGTCCCTCACCCGGAATTATTTGCAGCACTTGAACCCGGTCATGTCCTAAAATTTGACGACGGAAAACTCCAAGTAACCGTCGAAAAAAACCTAGGAAAATCAATTAAAGCGAAAGTCAACGTTCCCGGGAAACTGTCAAACCGCAAAGGATTGAATGTTATTGGCGCTGTTCTTCCAATGTCTGCCATGACTGAAAAAGACCGAGAAGACATGGCGTTCGCATTGGACCAGGGTGTCGATTATATCGCTCTTTCTTTCGTGCAATCGCCCCAAGACGTTATTGATGCCCGAGAAATAATTGGTGACCGCGCTAAAATAATTGTCAAAATCGAAAAACCATCTGCAGTCGAGCGACTCGATGAGATTCTGGAATTAACAGACGCTGCCATGGTGGCCAGAGGCGACCTTGGCGTTGAGCTGCCGCTTGAGCAAGTCCCGGTGGTCCAGCGCCGCATCATCAAAAAGGCCCGTTCTTTAGGCAAGCCAGTAATCGTTGCCACCCATATGCTAGAATCCATGATTGACAGCCCCACACCCACCCGTGCGGAGGCATCAGACGTGGCAACCGCCGTTTATCTGGGTACTGACGCGGTTATGTTATCTGCAGAAACAGCTGTAGGACGACATCCGGCGACGGCTGTCGCGATTATGGACCGTATCATCCGGGCCGCCGAAACAGACCCGGAGTTTTGGAATTTCTTTCGCAATCGCCGTCTTGCATCTGACGCCACATCTGAGGACGCCATCTCACACTCTGTCCGCGGTATTGCCGAAATTATGAAGTGTAAGGCCGTTTTTGGTTATACGGCCAGTGGTTCTACGGTTCAGCGTATTTCGCGCGAACGTCCGCCCTGCCAAATTGTTGGACTAACTCCAGATCAGGCGACTGCTAACCGCATGGCAATGACCTGGGGTGTACATCCGCTTAAGACAATGGACCCGTCAAATTTTGATGAAATGCTCTTGCACATTCAGCATCTTGCCAAAGACTATGTTGGGTTGGAAACTGGTGACAAGATTATGATTTCCGCTGGCATCCCGTTCGGTCGCCCAGGTTCAACGGACACACTTAAAGTCGCGACAGTGGATTAACATGTGGCGGTTTGTTTCACTAACGCTAATCTCCGGATTTTCTTTCGTGGCCTGTTCTGCTGAACCAGAATTAGTTGCCGAGAATAAAATACTCAGTAAATGCAAAGCAAACATACCGAACTCCGCTTCAGAAGGCACGGCAGATAGAGTCTGCAGGTGCTTCCTCAATCAATTCAAGAGCCAACTTACAGCCAAAGAATTAGACTTTGCCAGCAAAAGCTTTGTCAAACATGCGGACCCAGACGATTTTGATCGTGATCTTAATTCTTTGATCGGCGGTGAGCGCTTTGAAGACCTGCAAATGAACGTGCGAATTGGGTGTGCCCCCTAAGGCTCAACGTCTACCCTAACTCTCCCAGATATTGTTGAAGCTTCATAACTGCCATTGGCGCGTTTTTACGGATACGGTTTAGGACGGCGCGTTTTTCCGTATCTTCTTTGGAAACACTGGTCACCATATCTGAAAATCCATCCAGCCGGTTTTTCAAAAGCCATTGCGAAATTCCCTTATCCTGCCCCCAATTATACTGGTTCATCATAAAAGCGGCTGTGAAACGGATATAGTCAGTGTCGTGGTTAGGCAGCGGAACAACACCACAAAGCCGATTTTTCTCTTCATCCCCTTCATAAGCGGCTTCGACATGGGCGATTAACGCTGCACTAAATACAGGCTGATAGGAACGCACCATTTGAGGTACAATCAACTCGCCTTGGAAAACCGGCACTATCTCTTCATTATCGACGGCGCGGGCTGAACAATCGACATGAACAGTGTCCGCGGATGTAGCAATTGCACCTTCATCCAAAATAATTTCATCCTTTGTAATTTGTTTGATGCGTCCCATTCGGATAATATTTTTTATCCTGCAGAGTTCCTCAAGCTCGGCACGGCTGATGGTGGCTCCGTGGAACATTTTGGGGCGCACGGATTTGTCTATTCGGAGGAAATAACCACAAGCCTCTAATCTATCGAACATATTTTCAATAGAAGTCGAATGGACAATGGCTTCGAATTGCCCCGCCTGCGAACCCATGGTCTTGTGGAAAAATTCGAGGCCAGGTTGCGTGTTTTCTCGATCCAGTAACCAAGCGTCCCTTGGCATAACCCAACGGATCATATCAGGGTCTACGCGGTTCTCTAAAAGCCACAAAACTGCGTCGATTCCGGTTTTTCCTGCGCCGATGACAACATAAGATTTTGGAGCCTGTTTAATCTTCGTCAAGTCATTCAATGGGATAAAATTGACCTCATCGTCGACTTTGAAGTTGGGCGTATGCGTCGAAGGAACGGACGTTTTCAACCAGGTCGCATCCACGGTTTTCTCTCGCTCTACCTTGAAGGACTTACCGGACAGCCTGCATTCAAATTGCCCATCGCCACGGTAATCACACATAGGGAAATATTGCACCCTTCCGGTTGGCAGGAAAACGTGGCGCATGACCTCATCGTAATAGGCCGAAACGGCCTGCCCACTTGCCAAATCTGAGAGCCCCTTATTAAGACCGACCTGATCTTTTTTACCGGTGGAAAGTTCGACGGAACTGACACCGTAATATTGCGACGGCTGATGCAGGGTCACATAAGGATAGGCCACATTCCAATGACCACCGGGCTTAGGATAACGGTCAACTAAGATAATATTGGCATCTGTTTCTGATAATAAGACATCGGCAAAAGCCATACCGACAGCGCCGGAACCGATAATCAGGTAGTCAGCCTTAAGAGTTTCGATGTGCATATTTCAGCCTGTTGCCTAATCCTGTTGCTGAGCTTATGCAGATATCACATAATGATTAAAAGGGGGAATTATGTTTAGACGGTCTTTAGTTATGTTAGGCGCAGCCACCATAACTTTATGCGCGTGCGGCGCAGAAACTGATTTGCAAGCTAAATTTCAATCCACCTGCGCCAGTAACTTTTCAATGGGTGAAGACTTCAAGGACCTCCCCATTGACGCTAAATACGAAATCGAAACCGTTTGCGGGTGTATTTATACGAAGTTCGATGAAAATCTGGAGCATTCTGATATAAAAGGCGTCATAGAAATTTTCGAAAAAAACTCAACGCCTACGGATACGACTAGCTCCGTTGCGTCTCAAATACTCGAGAAATTCGGCACGGCAAAAGCAGACAAGATAAATGAATTGGCAGAAAGTTGCGAATTCTAGAACAGTTCCGGATCTACGGTTTTCTCTACAACACCTTTAATTGTCAGCCCTTGTACGATGATCGAGAACACCACGACACCATAGGTCGCCAAAAGAATAATTGGATAGTATTCGTTGACAACCGTTTCGCCATTCTTGGCTGTAAGTTGATAGGGTAGAGACAGCGCTAAGGCAACTGAAATACCACCTCGTACCCCGCCCCAGGTTAGGACAGGAATAGCACCCTTGGTGAATCTCTTGAACATGCCCAGGAACCGCATCGGGACGGAAACAGCTGAGAACCGCGCCAACAATACAAGCGGGATGGATAATATTGCAATCAGAATATAGTAACGATTGACCGCGTCCTCGCCACCGAATAGCACTAAAAGCTCCAGTCCAATAAGCAGGAACAGCACTGAATTTAAAATCTCGTCGATCATTTCCCAAAACCCAAAAAGATAGGTTTTCGTCCGCTCACTCATAGCAAACTCTGCCCCTTTATTACCAATCATCAACCCCGCGACAACGACTGCAAGAGGACCAGACAAATGATGGCCCAGGATTTCGATACGCGATGCCAGCGCATATGTTCCCGCTACGGCTCCCAGCGTAATCAGAATTTCAATAGCATGATCATCAAGTCTAGCCATAGACCGATAGGTGATCCACCCGGCGATTAAGCCTAAAATGGCTCCACCAACTGCCTCGACTAGAAACAGTTCTATGACACCCCAAACCCCCTCAGGCCCGTGACCCGTTCCCGCGCCTAATGAGCCGACGGCTAAAGCCGCAATGATAGAGAACACAACCACGCCCACACCATCGTTAAACAGGCTTTCACCGGCAATTTTTGCTTCGAGTGCATGAGGCATGTTGACGGTTTTCAATATAGATAAAACTGCGACCGGGTCCGTTGGGCTTATTAGGGCGCCAAACACCAATGCCCAAATAAACGGCATTTCAATGCTGAACATCATGCAAAGGTAGTAAAACCCGGTTCCCACTATAAAGGTCGACAGTATAACCCCAAATGTCGCCATGGAAGCGATCGCCCATTTCTCGGATTTCAAAAAGCCCATATCTACATGAAGCGCACCGGCAAACAGCAAAAAGCCCAGCATGCCTTTCATCAAGGCCTCATTGAAATCGATCTGTCCGATGGCGCCTTGCAACATATCCGTCATTCCGAGTGACGGAAATGCGATTTCAAGCCCTAACAAAACCAGTGAAGCCACCAAGGCAATGACCAAGAGTCCAATCGTATGAGGGAGTTTAAAAAAAACCTTATTTAACCAAGAAAACGCAGCGGATAAGACCAAAAGCAAGGCCACAATTTCAAAAATTGTCAAACCTCCCAATTTATCCCCTGCCTCCGCAACAGCAGCCGCACGATATGTCATGTTGTCAATAAGTGTCAGCATCGAATCCCTCTCTCATTGAGCTCTCATTACGGGGCAAAACAGTCCTGAGCAATGCCGAAATTGTAACAAATCCAACTTCCGACATAGTGATATTACGGCTTGTTAATGCAAAAGGAGGCCGTTATGCTAACTCGGGGGAAACCTAGAGAGAGAATTATATTTCGTGTTCACACATGACGACATACTCATGCCGTTGGCGTTGACGGTAATGATCGATCATAAGATCAAAGATCCGGAGTTGCAGGAATTTCGCAACCAAGCAGCTGCGCTTTTTAATCTCTTCGAACTTGAACAACGTACAGAAGACGAACTCGTCGAATGGTTTAACGCCAAGGAAACCGAACTGAAAACGACACTGACTGGGCGTCGTAAGAACACTGAAATTCTTAGGGCCTTAACCCGTTTTAGTGATGACGCCCATGTAGAAGCCATGTTTGATGCAATGGTGACCATCTCTGTTGCCGATCAAGAATATCGCCGCGAAGAGTCAGACTTGGTCAAATCCGCAGCCTCTATCTGGGGTTTCCAGAGACCTCCTCTGAAGATTGTTGATTAAACAGTCGGATTGGGCGTTTGTCCTGTCAACCAACACAGCCCTTTTTTCCGGTCATGCTCGATTTCTCCTCTGGCTTCCATGTCGAGCTTCACTGAAACGGCATACCATTTGATAGAGCCTTCCATCTGGCCCATCAGATATTCTGCAACACCTTCGAACAAGGCCATTGGCTTCATTCGACCGCCAACTCCTAAGACCTGTAGAATACCTGACTTTACCAATTCATATTTTGTAAGGTCAATGTTGACGCCTTTTTTAGCCGGGTCCGGATGCAATGTTTGAATTTTTTCAGTCATTTTCAATCGATACAAAGGGTGGCTTCAATTTTACCGCCTTCAACTAATGTCATACATCCAAAGCGACTCGTTGTGGCCTGACAAACGCCCTCTGCGGATGTGCCAGGTATAGGATCCGCTAAATCTTCCGACAGTTCACAACGCCCCAAACAATCACTTGTGCTCGCGCAATTCTCACCTGCATCCGGATAAGGCTGAACACAGTGTTCAGCGCCCAAGCGGCCACGTCGCTCGACTGTGCCGCCTGCAGCTTCACAATCAGCGCGCTCAGCATCCGTTGCTTTTGTCGTCTCAAAAGTAATGTGTGTAAATTCTTGGGCCTCACTGTCAGTCATAGCTGGGGTCGTACAACCGACCAGAAATGCAGCTCCTATCATCAATAAAATTTTCATAGCCTCACTACCTCTTTCTTCCTAATCTGTGTGCGGGATCGCATGAGTCCTACGCGTCCGTCCGTTACTGACCTTATTAATTCCGTGCCTAAACTTTTGTTCAATCCCGCAATATGGCAATTTTTCGCCACCTATTACTCTCGGCTCATATCGACTTCCTATAATCGTTTTCATAGAACTCGCCTCCAAGGCGGGATGAGTACAATTAATGGCTTCTACATCACCGGGGAAACCATCAATAGAAATATTAAATCGGACAGTGCAACTTTCTTCCGTGGTAATTTGAGTACCCGTAGAGGCACGATAACGGTTTGTTCGCCTAACAGATATTTTTTGTTCAGAAATACCCTCGCAATTTGGCACTTTTGGCAATTGGCTTAAATCTGCATACATGCGTTCGACCCAACGATCATGCTCAGCTTTCTTGGCTCTTGCCTCTTTTTTTTTAATCTCATTTTCTTTTTCTTCGTCCGGCGTAAACAAACGAATAATTATTTTCGTTGGCGTGCCAAGGCCAGGTAAAGTGGGCTGTTTATTATGCCGGGGCGAATATCCATCTTTTTGACCATAGGTGGCAAGATATCGGGAAACATCGACCTCTAATTTACACGGCGCGACACAAGACTTTTGATAATCTTTGTCGTTCACATCATACATGATGACCAAGGCACCAGCCGGCTCACTGGAGACATCCACCACTGCCAATTGGGGCACAGAAGACTGGGCTAAAGCGGAGTTAATCCCAGCCATAGCTGCTAGGACTGATAAGGTTATCTTTTGTATTCGCATTTCATTACCCGATAATTCAAACTCACCTTATTAGAATCGCGCTGAAATATCACTAGACATTTACAGCACAAAGCCTATGGGGTCGTCACCAAATTCCAAATGGACTTTTTCATGACCGACTCGATCGAATTTTTGCGCAATGTCGCCATTGTCGCCCACGTTGACCACGGTAAGACCACACTAGTGGATCAACTCCTTCGCCAAAGCGGAACCTTGCAGGAGCGCGGCGAGCAAGCCGAGCGCGTCATGGATAGCGGCGATATCGAAAAAGAACGTGGCATTACCATCCTTGCCAAAAACACGGCCATCCGCTGGGATGACCCGTCCGGGCAGAATTGGCGCATCAATATTGTCGACACGCCAGGTCACGCAGACTTCGGTGGTGAAGTAGAACGCGTCCTTTCTATGGTAGACAGCGTGGTTCTATTGGTAGATGCAGTCGAAGGGCCCATGCCGCAAACGACATTCGTGACCAAAAAAGCGCTGGCTCAGGGTCTCAAGCCTATCGTTGTTGTTAACAAAGTAGACCGTCAGGGCGCTCGACCGGACTGGGTTGTCGACCAAACTTTTGATTTGTTTGACCGCTGTGGTGCGACGGATGAACAACTTGATTTCCCCGTTGTTTACGCCTCCGGCTTGAATGGATGGGCGTCGCTGGATGTGAGCATCCAAGAAGGTGACATGACTCCTCTGTTTCAAACTATCGTACAGCATGCGCCCGTGCCTGATGTCGACCCTGATGCACCTTTACAATTGCAAGTCTCCGCACTTGACTATAATTCTTATCAAGGTGTCATAGGTATAGGTCGCGTCGTGCGCGGCTCCCTTGGGCGCAACACACAGGTCGTCATCGCGTCGCCAGACGGAACAGAGCGCAAGGGAAAAGTCCTCCAATGCTATGGTTTCATGGGACTTGATCGGGTTGAAATGGATAGCGTCTCTGCCGGAGATATTATTGCATTTACTGGTATTGAGGGCCTTGGTATTTCCGACACAATCTGCGACCCGGAACATGTGGAAAGAATTACAGCGCTTTCTGTTGACGAACCGACCTTGTCTATGACGTTCCAAGTCAATGATAGTCCGTTCGCAGGACAAGAAGGCAAGTTCGTTACGTCTCGCAATATTAAAGATCGATTGGACCGGGAGCTCATTCACAATGTTGCACTACGGGTCGACCAGCTGGATGAAGCAGATAAGTTTCGGGTTTCAGGTCGCGGAGAACTTCATCTTTCTATTCTGATCGAGAACATGCGTCGGGAAGGCTATGAGCTGGCGATTTCGCGTCCACAGGTCATCAATAAGGAAATTGATGGTGAATTGTGTGAACCCTGGGAGACACTGACAATTGATGTCGAAGAAGAGCATCAGGGCGCTGTGATGGAAAAACTGGGTGAACGAAAAGGCATGCTCAAAGATATGGTTCCTGACGGGAAAGGACGCACACGGATTGATTACGACATCCCAACCCGTGGACTTATTGGTTTTCGCTCGGATTTCCTGACATTAACCTCGGGAACCGGCCTCATGTATCATATCTTTGACCGTTATGCGCCTCGTACCAAAGCCGGGATTGGCCGCCGGCAGAAGGGTGTTCTAATATCCAAAGACCGCGGAAAGGCCCTCGCCTTCGCACTGTGGAACCTTCAGGAACGCGGGCAGTTGTTCATTGGACACGCGACCGAAGTTTATGAAGGCATGATCATTGGCATAAACAGCCGGGACAATGACCTAACCGTGAACCCCCTCAAAGGAAAGAAACTCACTAATATACGCGCCGCAGGTTCAGACGAAGCCGTGGTCTTAACTCCGCCCATACAGGTCACGCTGGAATATGCTTTGCAGTTTATCAATGATGATGAGCTGGTGGAGGTGACCCCTGAAAACATACGTATCCGCAAACGCTTCCTGTTGGAGCATGAACGCAAAAAGGATCAACGGGCACGGGATGCCATGGAAGCTGGATAATTTTTGCATCCATTTTATACCTTCGTGACGTCTTACGTATATGAAGGAGTAAACTATGCATGAAATTTTTTGCTGTTATTGGGACCTTTAGTTTTGTTCCGGTCACAATTTGGATTATTTCGTATTTTGGAGCGAAGCGTCACGGACGTGGCCTAGAAAGCGCCAATAAACTCATTGAACGTGGTGGTCCCATAACGGGTGAGATCATAAAAGCGCTTGGGATTAATCCGGCTTCACCGCTACGGGACTTGAAAATCGGATTGATATTGATCACCGTGGCGGCTTCAATATTGATTATAGGGCGCGTTTTGCCAGACGATAGTGGCGACGCCGCACAAATTACAATGGGCGTTGCCAGAATGCCGTGCTGCCATAATGCTATATTTAGCATATGGTTATTCCCATCCGGAATGCGCCAAAATACTAGACCTGCCTATCGGCACTGTGAAATCCCATATAAATCGCGGCAAAAGCCAGTTACGGCATTTGCTGAAAGCCTATGAAGTTGCAAAGTGAAAAATATGACTGATTCAGACTCTGCGTTTCGAGACTTGTTTAAATCCTATGTACCCCCCTGTAAGGACGAAGGCTTCACTGAAAGCTTACAGAACGAGATCAAATCAAGAGAACTAAAAAGGAGAAGAACCCGGGCAACCTGTTTATTATGCGCCGTTGGACTAGGTTCTATATTGGCGGGTTTACAAATTTTTGCCCTAGCAAGTTATATTCACTCTATGGTACTTTTATGGCCACCTCAAAGTCCCGTGACTTTTGCGATTTTGGCCAGTATCTTGGTGCCAATTAGCATATTATCAATCGAAGAACTAAAATTATCGCTCTAGAACTTGAATTCAGGGGCAAATCCGGCCATTTCCTCTGAAATTCTGGAGAATAGTCATGCGTACAGATACCGCCCTTACACCGACCCGCCTCGTTGATTACACACCTCCGAATTTTCAGGTGAATAGTGTTTATCTGGATTTCACTCTTGATCCATCAGCAACCCGGGTGAACTCTCGGCTAAATTTAACACGTCTGGGCGACGGTCCTCTGGAACTCGACGGCGATGAAATAACGCTGAAATCCATTAAGGTGGACGGCAAACACCTAAAACGTACAGAATATCGTCTGACTCAGACCCATCTCATTCTCGATGGCCTCCCTAACGAATGTATCCTCGAAATCGAAACCGAATGTGTTCCCGAGAAAAACTCGACACTTATGGGACTTTATGTGTCCGGCGGACGCTTTTGCACCCAATGTGAAGCGGAGGGCTTTCGCCGGATGACCTATTATATGGACCGGCCAGACGTAATGTCGGTTTTCAAGGTCCGCATTGAAGCCGAAAAAGCTAAATATCCATATCTTCTGGCCAATGGGAATTGTGTTGAAGAAGGTGATTTGAAGAACGGACGCCATTTCGCGGTATGGGAAGATCCTTTTAAAAAACCCGCATACCTCTTCGCTTTGGTCGCTGGTGAGTTCGATTTGCTCAAAGACAGTTTCACAACTATGAGCGGTCGCAACATACCACTCACAATATACGTAGACCCAGGCGATGCATCGCGGGCTGAATATGCGATGGATAGTCTTAAACGTTCCATGAAATGGGATGAGGATGTCTACGGGCGAGAATATGACCTAGATAGATTTATGATCGTTGCGGTGCGAGATTTCAATTTCGGCGCCATGGAAAATAAAGGTCTCAACATTTTTAATTCAGCTCTGCTCCTGGCAGACGCTGCAACAGCTACGGATATGAATTTTGAACGTATAGAGAGTGTCGTAGCTCACGAGTACTTCCATAACTGGACAGGCAATCGAATTACCTGCAGGGACTGGTTCCAGCTATGTTTAAAAGAAGGCTTCACGGTTTTTCGTGATCAGGAATTTTCTGCTGACATGCGCGGCGCAACCGTTCAAAGGATCAAGGATGTACGAGCTTTGCGGTCCCGACAATTCCCTGAAGATCAAGGACCTCTTGCTCACCCTGTCAGACCATCCGAGTTCATGAAGATTGATAACTTTTACACGGCAACGATATACGAAAAGGGTGCCGAGCTTATCCGCATGCTTAAGACCATGTTAGGGGATGAAGTATTCCGAAAAGGGTGCGACTATTATTTTGATACGTTAGACGGTTCTGCAGCTACAGTCGAACAATTCATTCAGTGTTTTGAACATGTCTCTGACAAAGATCTTGCCCAGTTTATGCATTGGTATGAACAAGCTGGCACACCCATTTTACACATCAGAAGAACACCACAAGGAATTGAAATAAAACAAGAAAACAACCCAACGCCCGGACAAACTGCAAAAGACGACCGGGTAATTCCCATTCGATGGGCCGCTGTTAAAGATGATGGCACCAACACAACTGACGAGCTTACAATTATGACGACAAACGGGGTTATCATAGGACACCCTGTTCCTGATAAAAAATATACGCCGTCACTATTTCGGGACTTTTCTTCACCCGTTGTTCTCAAGACCGATTTTACTGCTGAAGATTATCTGCGATTGATGGCATATGACGATAATGGCTTTAACCGTTGGGAAGCCGGTCAAACCATAGCTCGCAATCTCTTGACCATGATGGCCCAAGCCATCCAGTCCGGTCAAATCCCGAAAGTTGATAGAGCCCTATCTGGATATACTCAGGCTTTGCGGAGTACCGTTCTGGATGACCGTTTCGATCCAGCGTTCAAGGCTCTTGTTTTGACACCGCCTGGCGAGAAGGAAATCCTGCAAAGCCTTACCAATGCGGACCCGGTTGCAATAACCTTGGCATCGCGATGGCTAAAACGTGCAATAGCTGACCATCTAAAAGGCGTGCTGTTGCAAACTTATAATGGTATGCGGGACGACCGCCCCTTCTCCCCTTCAGCAGAAGCAGCGGGAAGAAGAGCCCTAGCCAATAGAAGTCTCGCTTTCCTGGCCTCACGTCAGGATGCACAGGCAGCGCCGCTGGCTATCGCTCAGTTATATTCCGCGTCCAACATGACAGATGAGCTTTCAGCACTCGTAACACTTACCCATTTGGGCGGTCGCCGCATTGATCAGTCATTGGAGGATTTCTTTGAGAAATGGCAAAATAATCCACTTGTTATTGATAAATGGTTTGCAGTTGGAGCGTCGCGGCCCGGCAAGCTAGCGCTCGATTATGTGAAGGCGCTCACAAAACACAAAGCCTATAATCCGGCTAACCCAAACCGTGTCAGAGCACTGATAGGTTCCTTTGCTATGAATAATTCTGAAGCCTTTCACAGAATTGACGGCGAAGGTTATCACTTCTTTGCTGAGCAGATATTGGATATCGATAGTCGTAATCCACAGATTGCCGCGCGTCTTCTAGGTGCTTTTGAGGTGAGGCCTCGTTTGGATAACGAAAGGCAAAATCTCATAAGCCAGCAACTGGGTCGAATTATCAAATCAAAACCGTCCAATAACGTTTTGGAAATTGCAACGAAACTAAGAGGATAATTTAACCAGAATTTTAGGCCTTTGCCCTATGTTCCGGGGATGATTGATCCACGTACATTCCACGGCTTCCGCGAACATGTTTCTGAACACATGTATACGGTAATGAAGCAACCTATTGTTAACCTGGCTGATAACGAAATATCTCATTATGAATGGCTAGTGCGTTTTCAACATGAGGCAGGAGTTCAGGGGGTATTACGGCCAGCAGAATTATCCGGAGCAATCAAAGACCTGGACTTGTCCATGTTAGCGCGAGCCGTTTTAACCATCAATAAGTACCCGGATGGCCACGGTATGGCCGTCAACTTGTCAGGAGCTTCCATAGATTTGCCAGGATTCGAGCATGCCTTAATGGCCTGTTTGTCGGCTCTGGAAGGCCCACCAACCAAACTTGTGATCGAATTGACAGAAACATGGGATATGGAAAATCTTCACAAAGCCAAAGATATTCTACAAAAACTCAGGGATCGTGGCCATAAAATATGTCTTGATGATGTGGGCGCTGGTGCAGCATCAATACGCTATTTGCGCGCCCTCCCCGCAGACTACTTAAAAATAGATGGCGAATTTGTCGTCTCTGCAATGAATGACGAACGTGAAAAAGCCATTTTAAACATGCTGTTCACCCTGCGTGAAACTTTAGGCTTCAAATTTATCGCTGAAGGCGTAGAAACTGACCAAATCATGGATTTTGTACGCCAAATGGGATTTGACGCTGTGCAAGGCTATGGCGTCGGTAAACCAACGCCAGAAACTCGATTAGATAGTTAACCAATTTTTTGTAATTTATTCACGAATGGGTGAAACTAATCGAACGGGAAATTGATTCGAAAAGGAAAAGTTGAGCAATTTCAATCCACATCAACCTGGGCCTGCTCCTGGGATGGCACCGTCCGTAAATGCGGCCGTACCTCCCCCCATGCCTGCTGGTATGCCGATGCGGCCCACTATTGCACCTGAAAAGTTCCAACCCAACCGGGTTGAAGTAGAGGATCGACGCAAAACCCGGCGTCTCGAAGCCCTATCGGACCAATTCGAACAATCCAATCTCAAGAACATT
This sequence comes from Hellea sp., assembly GCA_020628425.1. Lineage (GTDB taxonomy): Bacteria > Pseudomonadota > Alphaproteobacteria > Caulobacterales > Maricaulaceae > JACOMS01. The sequence continues at coordinate 87,734 of JAHDEZ010000002.1, forward strand.
GCCTTGGCGATCCTGACATTCTTGTTGTTTTTCCTTTTGACCTCATTTTTGATTGTAAACGACCAGCGTAACCGTGCTGCTGAAGCATCAAAATCCCAACTTCGTTCGGAGGTCGAACTGGGGATGACTGTGGCCGACCGTTCTCTTAACGCCATGACGGTTGGAATTGATAATGCACTTTCGGGTGGAGCCACAGCGAATAGCATTGTTAGCAATATTCTGAGAAATCCGAATGTCACTGGGATAGCCATTGTTTCCCCGACAGGACAGTTACTTGGCGGGACACAAAACGCCGAAATTTTAGCTCAGACAGACATATCGAACCGCATCCAATCAGGTGTACTGATATCGTCCCGCGTCAACACAGAAAACGGATCCATAAATCCCATGATCATTCGCGACTTGAATGATGCCGTTTTGATTGTTGAATTCGAACAAGGCTCCCTTTTGGGAGATAACAAAAGTGTGGCGGCCATAGTTGATCAAAACGGGCGCGCAATTGATGGCCCTCAACGGCTTGGCCACTCAGATGCGCAGCGCTATTTCAATCAACCTTCTGACACGATTATGGAGATGGCCCGCCTGCAGAATGAAAACATGACGACCAGTAAAATCAATGGTGAAATCCACTGGCTGGGATATGGGCCAGTTCCCCATTCCAATCTACTTTATATGCAGTCAAAATCTAAAAACGCGAGTTCAAATTGGCTGCAAACCTTGGGTCTTTTGGCTCTCATGTTCTTTGGCACGCTAGCTATGGTCGCAACCCTCTTCAAAAACATGCGCAAGCAAGTTGAAACCGTCGATCAATCTCAAAACCAGAATGAGGTTTCTCAGCAAAGATACAGAGTCGCCCTCGATGGTTCACGAGGAGGTGTTTGGGAAGTCAACCTTGGTGAAAATGTCGCCTATGTCAGCCGCTCCCTAGCCGGGCTGCTAGGATTGCCGCCTCAAGAACATCACTTACCCGTCCCACAATTCTTATCTCTATTCCATGAAGCTGACCGGGAAAAGCTTCTGTACAATATCCGCCGCGCACATATGTCCGGCGAATTCGATGTCGACGTCAACGTCGCTCGTCTTCCGCTCACAATTTCCTGTCGCGGACGTCCTTTAACGCGAGGAGCAGAACACACCCGGGTCATTATTGGTATGGCGATGGATGTTACGGAGCAAAGAGGATCTCAACTGCGTTTGCAGGCAGCAGAAGCCCGCCTGCATGACGCCCTAAGATCCATGAACGATTCTTTTGTAATTTGGGATCAACGCGACCAGCTCACTTTGTGGAATGCTAAATTTGAGGATTTTTTCGCTTTCCAACCCGGAAGCCTTCAGCCTGGAACAGACCACCATGTTGTTGCCTTTCATGCGGATAATGCCATTGAGCAACGAATAGAAAGCGGTGATGGCCACACTTATGAAATCCAACTTAAGGACGGCCGCTGGATCCGCTACTTGGAAACAGCCACGGCAGATGGTGGACGAGTCTCCATTGGTACAGAAATCTCGGTCATTCGGACTCGGGAACATCAGCTACGGGAGAATGAACGCGCCCTCCAAAAAACCGTTAATGTCCTTCGGAAATCTCAAACTCGAATTGTTGAGCTCGCTGAAAGCTACGAGCAGGAAAAAATTCGGGCCGAAGAAGCCAATCAGTCCAAAAGCGAATTTCTGGCCAATATGAGCCATGAACTCCGAACACCACTCAACGCGATTAACGGTTTCTCCGACATCATGAAAAAGGAGATGTTCGGGCCACTCGGCGATCCCCGCTATAAGGAATATGTGTCCGATATTCTTTTCTCCGGTCAGCACTTATTGTCCCTCATCAACGACATTCTCGATATGTCTAAGATTGAAGCTGGTAAGATGACCCTTCATGTAGAGAGCTTAGATATCAATGATTTGGTTCAGCAGGTCCTCCGCATTATTCGAGGCCGTGCAGAAGACAATGGTCAAAAACTGATATATGAACCCGTTCAAGCCCGCGAGATTGAGGCGGATCCCCGTGCTGTCAAACAAGTTCTCATCAATTTGATTTCCAATGCCATTAAATTTACGCCCGAAGGCGGCGTTGTCAGCGTCGACATCAGTGTTAAATCTGCTGGTATCATCGTGCAGGTGTCAGATACCGGAATCGGTATTTCGCCAGAAGATTTGGAACGGTTGGCGCAACCTTTTGAACAAGTCGAAAATGAAAATACGCGTCAAGTTGAAGGAACGGGACTGGGATTGGTCTTGTCTAAATCCCTTGTTGAACTGCATGGTGGCAACTTCAAAATTGAGTCGACTGTTGGCGAAGGAACTTCCGTTATTTTCACACTACCCAACAAACCTATCAAGCAGGTTGAAGATGAACCAGAGTCAGAAGTGGCTGATGAGATTTCACGCCTTGCGCAGGATATTGCAGATGTTCTCAAAGAAGGTGGTATCGAAGACGAACAAGCTGAAGACATCCCAGCTTACGTTTCGGCGGACAACCATGCCGGCGTTCCAGTACCACAAGTTGCAGCTCAGATGAGTTCGGTCCCTCAGCCTGCCCCTCAACCTCAACATATTCAGCAGCCACAATATTTGCAGCAACCTCAACCTCTACCTCAACCTGCCCCATATCAACAAACCGGCATGGGGCAATCGATTCCTCAAAGTGAAGATGACCGGGGTTCCGCAGGTAATCCCTACGCTGCTTAAACCACGCGAAGTCTTTCAAAGAATAAACTGGTCGACGGCCCTCTGAACTATATCCCGTTTTCGTTTAACATTTTTCAGAAATGTATTTTTATTTTCAAAACTCAGATAGTCAGCAAAAGCGGTGAGCGTCTCATTATCAAGAACTGCATTTTTATACGGATCCCAGACGCTCTTCTGCTGTAATATAGACAAGTAATAATCATAAATTTCAACAAGCTGCTGTACTTGTTCGAGTTTTAAAATCTGCCCGTGTTTTTCCAAAATTTGTTGAATTGGCATTCCATTTTCGATGCCATCAAAACGATGCATCAAGAAAAGTTTCTGGGCAATAAACTCAATATCTCGAATACCGCCCGGGGCATTCTTAAGGTCCAATTCATCGCCCATTGGTTTTTCGCGACGTAAACGCATAAGCATATCTGCAATGTCCGTAGGCATATCCAGTTCACTACGCGATTCTTTTAAGGCCGCCTGGCACAGACTTTGGACCTGGGACATAAACACTTGCGATGTAGCAGTTACCACTCGGGAACGGGTCAGCGCCATGAACTCCCAAGTCCAGGCATTTTCCGCATAATAGCGTCGAAAAGCCTCACTGGATACAGCGACGGGCCCGGAACGACCAGAGGGGCGCAAAGCCATATCGACCTCATAAAGCCCGCCCTCCTCGGTTATAGACGATAGAGCACTCACTAATCTTTGAGTCACTCGGGTATAATTGGCGGCAGCATTCGTTTCAGACGCCGCAGGCTCATAGATAATCATGATATCCAAATCGGAGCCAAGATTGAGATCTCCAGTAGCGAGTTTTCCCATACCAAGAATTGCGATCTCGCCTGCGATTTTTCCCGTTCGGCGCTCGGCTTCTTTTATGGCAACGGGCAAAAGACGACTGAGTATTGAATCAGCCAAGTCTGTATGTAGCTGTCCTGCAGCCATGTGATCGATGCTCTGACTAAGTAGTGCAGTGCTGATCCGAAATCGGGCCTCGCGTGCCCATCGCCTTGCGTGATTAAGAGCGGTCTCAAAGTCCACTTCTTTCGTTATGGTACTTCCAGCTTCGATAATGGTTTGCTTATTCAACTTCAAAAAATCCGGATCGGCCATGGCGTCGAGAATGGATGGACGCTTTGCGATCCAATCGGTGACCATTGGTGACAACGTCATCAAAGAGATTACAAATTTCAAGTATTCCGGCCGTTGGTGAAACATAGAAAGTAAGGAGACGCCCATTTTCAGATGGGTGAAGAATTGCCGAAACGCCCCAAAAGCCTTGTCAGCCTGTCCCGTCTCCGCACAGTTTTCTATGATCCTTGGGGCCAAGGCTGTCAGTAATTCTCTTGCTTTCTCCGAGCGGGTCGCGCGAACACGGCCACCAAGCCAACCCGCCATATCAAGCCAGACGTCTTCGCTTTCCGTGAACCCTAATATCTTCAGGGCCTTTAAGGTGTCAGGGTCTGGTTCTACACCCGTAAAAACCAAATTTCCGACACTTGAGGACAAGGAGATGGCTTCTGGGAACAAATTTTGGTAAGTAGTACGAACGTCAATAAAGATTGAACTCAACCTGTCGGACAGAGCCTGGTAGCTGCTCTCTCCCATTAACGCAGCAAACCAGCCTTGTTCTTGCTCTTTCTCGGGAACCGAGTGTGTTTGCTCGTCTTTGACCATTTGAACGGCATGTTCTGCGGTCCGCAGATAGCTATAGGCACGGGTCAATAACGCAGCATTCTCTTGCTGAATGAAACCGCCATCCGCCAATCGCGCTAGTGCTTCGACCGTTCGAAGGGATCTGAGCTCGGGGTAACGCCCTCCAAGAATGAGTTGCTGCACTTGAGCATAGAACTCAATTTCTCTAATTCCTCCAACACCAAGTTTAAGATGATGACCGGCGACTGTAACATTTCTCCCAACATCTTTGCGAGAATGGATTTGGCGTTTTATTGCCAGAATGTCTTCAATAGCAGCAAAATCCATATTCTTGCGCCAGATAAAAGGTCGAAGCACTGTCTCGATGAAGTTCTCTCCAGCCTCCATATCTCCGGCACAGACGCGCGCCTTGATCATTGCAGCGCGTTCCCAGTTCTGCCCAAGAGTTTCGTAATAGCGTTCCGCTGTCAGTGTAGAAACCGCAATGGCGTTGGATCGCGGATCAGGCCGCAAGCGTAAATCGGTCCTAAAAATATAGCCATGCTCCGTTATGGCCTCCATGCCTTTAACGACCCCCTGAATGATTTTTATCAGAGTTCGCTCAGCTCTGGCAGGATTTGGAACGCGTATTCTGTCCGGGTCATAAAAGACATTAAAATCCACATCGCTCGAATAATTCAATTCACGCGCACCATATTTACCAACCGCCAGAATAAACAAGCCATCAATATGATACCCATCGCGGCTTTCAACGCCTTGTGACTCCGCCGAGGCGACCAAAATGCGTTGAAGGCATAGGTCAGCCAATTGCGTCAAGTGTTCCGTCACACCGCTCCAGTCCCAGAATCGGCTTATATCGGACAACGCGATAATAAGATGAGCCTTGCGTTTTAGCTTTCTCAAAAGCGCCATTTCGACACTTAACTCAGCGATTTGCTCAGGCACGTTTGAAAACAAGCTTTTCAAACTCTGCTCTGGCCCTAACTCTAAAATCTGCTCCAAAATGCCCGGGTAAAGCGCTAGGCTCTCTGCCAGGTAAGGCGCGTTTAGTTGCGCGCATTCAGCTGCTTCCTTGAAATCAGCCATGGGTCGGTTTTGGTTTACTCGAGGGTCTCAGGCGTCGACGTCTCGGAAAAACAATCTGAACCGACAGCCCTGGTCCGAACTCAGATTTCATGCCGTCAGCCAGAACAAATTCTGCTTCATGCAATGTAGCAATCGCATCGACCATAGCCAATCCCAAGCCACTGCCAGGTGCCGTCCTACTCTTATCCAATCGAACAAATCTCTCTTTAACACGCTCGCGCTCTGTTGGAGGAATTCCTGGACCATTATCTGTAACCGAAATTACAACGCGGTTGGCCTTATTACGATTAAGCGTTAGTTTTACGGCACCCCCGCTCGGCGTATATTTTATCGCATTCTCGACCAGATTGGAGACAGCCTGCGACAGCAACCCCCTGTCTCCCATGATCAAATGCCCGTCCCTTAAGTCTGATGAGAATGATAGCTCGGCATCTTCGCAAGCCGGCTCGTAAAATTCCGCCATGTCTTCAAGCACTATCTTTGGATCGACCTCTTGCAGCATTTCTCTTTGCTCGCCGGCTTCTAGACGGGCAATACGCAAAACTTTGTCAAATGTTCCCAAGAGTTCGTCTGCATCTTCCGCAGCGGAATATAGCGTATCTGACGCCGGGCCGTCTTTCACCTCACCTGCCATGCTTTCTAAACGGGTCCGCAGGCGGGTCAATGGCGAGCGTAAATCATGTGCGATACTATCGCCTGCATAACGCATTGCCTTCATCAAACGGTCAATGTGGTCCAGCATTGAATTCAAGTGTTCCGCAAGCAAATCCAGCTCATCTTCGGAGTAATTGCGCGGCGCGCGTCGGTCCAGCTGTCCCGACCGGACATCGGTTGCCAAGCGATTGAATGCATCGATACGGCGCGTGAAACGTCGGGACACAAATATGCTGGACAAAAGGCCTAATATCAGCGCTATAGCCGACGACGTTATCATTGAGTTTCGAACTCTGTCAGCCGTTCGTCGTAAGGCCTCTATATCGCGCCCGACGACAAGCCCCGCAACCGCCTGCCCTTCCACATTTTTGATGTAACCTGCTCGGGCCCTTATACGACGGATTTCCTCAACGACCTTTTCCTTTTCTATTTCGGATTCAATTTGATTGAATTCAAATACTACAGCCGGACTGTCAGGCCGTGCAGGAATTTCAAATTTGTTGCGGTTACTCTCATCATCGTATTCCCGAATACTGATATTGGACAACCCCTGTGGAGGAGGAAGGTCCAGGATATACTTTCCTGTTTTCGCGCCTATTCGTGTAAAAATAACTTGCTGAACCGCTCGTCCTCCATCCTGAATGTAGAGGGCTTGCAACTCCTCCATTTCAGCAGTCAGCTCTTGATCGACCCGACGTAGCTCTGATGAAATGGTCGCAAAATAAACATAGGCCAAGCTGATGAGAACCGAGATTGTAAACAACAGGGTCCCCAACAGGCTGAGCCTGAAAAGCGTATTGCGAAAAAGCTTTGATAAAGCATTCACCATAGTGAATGCTTAAGGCTCTGCGCCTAGACCTGCAAGCGGTAACCAGCACCGCGAACAGTATGCAGCATCGGGGTCTCGAACTCTTTGTCGATCTTGCCCCGCAAACGCGAAATGTGAACATCGATCACATTTGTCTGGGGGTCAAAATGGTAGTCCCAGACCTTTTCCAGAAGCATTGTCCGGGTTACAACTTGTCCCGCATTACGCATGAGGCATTCCAGAAGACGGAACTCACGTGGTTGTAACAAAATATTCTGATCGTCCCGCTTTACAGTTCTGGCCAACAAATCCATTTCGAGTTCACCAACCTTCAGCTTGGTAACAGCCGCAGTTGGATCACTGCGTCGGCCTATGGCTTCGACGCGCGCTAAAAGTTCTGTGAAAGCATAGGGTTTAGCAAGATAATCATCGCCACCGGCTCGCAGGCCTTCTACCTTTTGATCAACTTCTCCAAGCGCAGACAATATCAAAACCGGTGTCGAATCGCCATCCGAACGAAGAGCTTCGAGTAATTCCAGTCCATCTAATTTCGGTAACATGCGATCCAGGATGAGCGCGTCATATTCCGCTGCACGGGCCATCTCCAAACCCAAATCACCATCAGGCGCTAGGTCAACCACATGACCGGCCTCCATTAGACCTTTGCGGACATACTCCGCTGCAACAGAATCATCTTCAACAACCAGGATACGCATAGTTTTCTCCTTTAGTCAGGCCTATAGCCTGCTCTTGCAAAATAGTCAGTGAGCGGCAGAACCGCAAAATTCTCCGAACCATCTGCCAGACGTACTAGCAGCAACACTTCGTTTTGACCGCTCTCAGCGGCCTTGGCCAACATGGAACTAAGATGCCGTGTACTTGGGACATCCACCTGATCGACCTGCATAATAACCATATTAGGTTTCAAACCTATATTGGCTGCCGTGCTTCCTGGCGTTACGCTCTCAAGATACACACCAAGTTGATCATGGCGCATACCAATGGATTGTCGGAAAGTTGAAGATAAATCCACAACACTCAACCCGGTTGCCAGCATATTTCCATTAGCACCTGGTGGGACGGCGGGTGCCGGCGTCGCCGTGCCATAAGACGGCGAGCTTGGTCCTGTCTGATATCCTGGATCAGAATATGACGGAGCGGAATAAGTCCCTTCGGCCATGGCTCGATCTACATCATCTTTGCTGGGGCGCTCAGCCATTTGAACGGTCACATTCATCATCTGTTCGTTACGCTCGATCTGCATACTGACTCTGGCGTCAGGCCCAAGATCTCCAATTATCCGTGTGGCCTCGACTGAATTTTGAATAGGTTGTCCGTTAATGGCGATAATAATATCGTCGACCTGGAGGCCTGCCAAATGAGCTGGGCTCCCTGTAATGACATTATTGATATTGGCACCGGCGCGAATTTCGCCCCCAGAGAACTCAGCCGTGCGAAGGCCGGCACCCAGCCAACCCCGCCGAACACGTCCATCCTTGCGGATCGCGTCAATCACGTCCTTGGCCGTGTGATGAGGGATTGTAAAACCAATCCCCACACTCGCGCCCGTGGGAGAATAAATTGCTGAGTTGACACCGATAACTTCGCCTCTTGGATTAAAAAGCGGACCACCGGAATTTCCTCGATTAATTGTCGCGTCCGTTTGAATATAGTCCACATAAGCACCCGACTCGACCCGGTCACGCCCGATAGCCGAGATAATACCTAAACTCGTAGATTGCCCGATACCAAACGGATTACCAATCGCAACGACCCAATCACCAATACGAATGGGGGCACCCTCATACCAATGCACAGACGGGAACGGATTATTAGATCTGATTTTTAGTAACGCTAGATCAGTTTCTTCATCTGTTCCGACAATTTTTGCTGGAAACTCGGCACCATTATTAAAAACGACGGTGATAAATGATCCACCATCAATTACGTGATAATTGGTGACCACCTCGCCACTGTCATCAATAATAAAACCAGAGCCCTGACCTTCTGAGGTTGTTTCGCCGTCATCCGTTGTCACAACAATATTGACGACCGCCGGACTAACTCGCTCGACCAAATCCGCAACCGAATTTTGCTGACTAAGCTGATGGCTTTGAGCCTGCGCCGCAGGCGCCAGGCTCGCCATCGCTGATGCCAGCATAAGAGTTCTAATAAACGAACCGATTTTCAAAGTGGACTTTGACACGATTTTTTCCTTGTTGGGCGCAATGTGAAAGCGGGCGACTATCCTAATTCTTACTAAAACATGACAAAATAGTCATGTTGCCCGCTAATTCCTAGAAAAAACCAAAATTTGGTTCTCTGCAGGCATTTTAAAGCGTGCCTGCAGATTAAATCCCATTTCTGCAAATATATGCTTAACAGAATCTAAGGTTCGCACCCCCCATTTCGGGTTACGTGATTTGAGCGTCTCATCAAATTTTAGATTAGATGGCGCTGTCTTTTCACCCTCCAAAAACGGTCCATAAAGTATGACTAGACCTTTCGAGTGAAGAATCTCAGATGCCCCTTTGACCAACCCCAAAGCCGCCTCCCATGGGGCAATGTGGATCATGTTTGCGGAGAAAACTGCGTCAAACTCCCCCAAATTCGCCCACCATGAACCGAGGGTCATATCCAGATCCAAGGACGGATTAATCTGATGCGGATGTTCAGAACGCCAGGCATCCTGGCTTTGTCTGGATTTCTGATCAGGATCGGAGGTTTGCCAGTTAATATCGGGCCGAGCTGTACAAGCGGCCACAGCATGTTCTCCCGTGCCGGATCCTACCTCGAGAACGCTTGCGCTTGACGGCAGGATATCGCTCAAAATCATTGAAATAGGTCCGGAATTACGACCCGCAGTCGGGGAAAACATTCTCGTCCCTTTTTGATCGCGGTTTTCCAAATGAATAGGATCAGCCATCTAGTCGACCCGGAAGAAGTAGTTCTACACGCAATCCACCGATTTTTGCTCTCGCGAGATCAAGTCTGCCTTTATAGGCCCGCGCCAAATCGTCAACAATCGGCAATCCAAAACCCGTTCCCGGGGTCGATTCATCAAGGCGCGCCCCGCGCTTCAAAGCCAATTCATACTCGTCCTCTTTGAGGCCAAGCCCGTCATCCTCGACCAATAATATCATCATAGCATCGTCAGATTTCGCCATCTTGGACCGTATCCGGACCTTAGACGCCGTCCATTTACAAGCATTATCCATGAGGTTCCCAGCAATCTCCTCCAGATCTCTCTTCTCGCCCCGAAACATAAGGTTTTTAGTAATTTCAATATCGAAGTCGATATCTTTGTCTCTGTAAATTCGCTCCAGTGTGCGAGCCAGTGGAATTATAACCTCTTCTACAGGTGTGATCACACCAATGACTTGCCCTCGCGCCGCAGCCCTTGCCCTGTGCAAATGATGTTCGACTTGCCGGCGCATACTATCCGTTTGCCGTAGAACCACATCTGCCAATCCGGATTCGGATAATTCCGCTTCGTTTTTCAGCACCGCCAAAGGGGTCTTAAGACCATGGGCCAGATTACTCACATGGGTTCGGGCTCGTTCAACGACGTCTTTGTTATGTCCAATCAGACTGTTGAGTTCATCTGCCAAAGGCGCAATTTCGGAAGGATAGGTACCGTCGACTTTTTCAGATTTTCCTTCTCTCACATCCACAACCTTTTGGCTGAGCTCAAATAAGGGGCGCAATCCATTACGCACTTGCCAAAAAATAGCACCAATCATCCCGAGAGAGACCAAAATCATCAACATGGTAGAAAGCAAAGCAAACCGGCGAATAGAACTTTGCCTCTCTCTAACATCAGCGCCAACGACCATAACGACAGGACGACCATCTGAAAGAATTACTGGCCAGACCAGTGTTCTTAGAGGTTCGTTATCTGGCCCAATTGACGTCGTCCGAAACTCGGTATCTTCCTGGGCGTCAATACTGACCTTTATCCAAGGATCCAGGGGAATGATTTCATCAGACAGAGACCTTGATTTCAAAAGCGATGTCAGCTGGCCTTCCTGTTCAAAGGTTCCGATCATCCAATACCGGCCTGACAGAGCTCTTTGATATTTAGGATCCAAAACATCGCGGCTTAGATAAACAGAACCATTTTCATCAGTTTCAGCCGAAGTAATCAGCTCAGTGATCGTATTTTCGAGGGGCTCATCAAACTGCTGATAGGTTGATGACCGAAATAAAAGGGTCAGAGCAATTGCCGTTAACGCCAAAACCGGGAGTGTCCATAATACCGCGCTACGTATCAGGCGCCGGACAAGGGACGGCGTGACGTTTTCGGAAGCCTCGCTCAAGGTAATCAGGAATTTTTAGATGCGTTTTCCGGATCAATCAGACGATAGCCCAGACCTCGAACGGTTTCGATACGGTTGGTTCCGATCTTGCGACGCAAACGACCGACAAATACTTCGATCGTATTAGAGTCCCGATCAAAGTCCTGATCGTAAATATGCTCAACCAATTCAGTTCTTGAGATAACACGCCCGCGATGCATGGCCATATAGCTGAGCAAACGGAATTCATGTGAGGTCAACTTAATCGGCATTCCGTCCACAAAACATCGTGCTGCCCGGTTATCCACCAGCAAAGCTCCGATTTCGATAGAGTCCGTTGTATGACCGGCTGCACGCCGCATAAGCGCGCGCAATCTGGCTAAAAGCTCTTCATGGTGAAACGGCTTGGTTAAATAATCGTCAGCGCCCGCATCAAAGCCGGAAACTTTTTCACTCCACTGGTCCCGAGCCGTCAAAATCAACACCGGAAAGGTCTTACCGTCAGCACGCCATTTTTGCAGCACGCTAATCCCATCAATAATCGGCAAACCCAAATCCAAAATGACAGCATCATAAGGCTCGGTATCGCCCATGAAATGCCCATCCTCGCCATTATCCGCCACATCAACGGCATATCCAGAGTCTTTTAAGGCCTCAGACAACTGCCTAGACAGATCCGGATCGTCTTCTACTACCAGTATTCGCATGAATAACCCCGATTCAGTAATTTAAGTGATTATCGGATACGACCCGTCACCGCGTCAATCCTTACTTTGACTCTTTGCGTATTCGGCAAACGTAGCAGGACCGTATAGGTATCGCCACTCAGACGGGTATCTAAATATTGCGCACCCGGATATCTCGACATGGCAATGGCTTTCGCCTGACTATAGGAAATCCTTTGCTGCGCCCATTGAGGGAGCTCGTTCCGAGTGTCCGGCGCATAGGTTTGCGTCAGCCCTGGCGCTTGCGTTAAACCTTTGCCCTTACCCTTAGCATGGGGTGGCTTGGCCGACGCACTCACGGCGAAGACCGTGCTTAATAACGCGGACATCGTCAACGCTGCGATATGTTTTGTGACTTTCTTCATTTGAGGCTGCAAGTACACGTTTTGCCCTGAATACAATCTGAATGTGGGGTTCAGAATTCGGTAATCAAGTCTTAAACAATTTTATTACGAATTTCTGAATCGTCTGAGGTAGGTAATTCTTCTGCCCATTTCTTTAAGTCTTTGTTTTTTATATCCTTTACAACGATATTGGTTGTTATGAGTAAATCTCCTCCACCTATCCCCTTGCCTTTCAACCTCAACGTTTTACCAGAATTTGTCCCCTCTGGCAGGTTGAGTTGCACAGGACCTTCAGGCATTGGAATTTTGATCTTGCCCCCTAGAATCGCCTCTCTTAGAGAAATCGGCAATGTGAGTCGTAAATTTCTACCATCTCTTTGAAAATATTTATGTTTTTCGACAGAAACATCGATTTTCGCGTCTCCTGACGCACCGCCATATGCGCCCGGGTGCCCCTTTCCTTTTAACCGCAAGGTTGTACCGTCATCGACGCCTTTGGGGATTGTAACATTAAGCGTTTTACCCTCGGCCGTGCGTATTTTTCGCGTACCGCCTTTTAAGGCATCCATAAAAGACATTTTGATTTTGTACCGGATGTCACCGCCCTTTTTAGGGCGGCCGTACCCGCCACGGTTTGGATTCATACCGCCCATATTCATTCCAAATAAAGATGAGAACAAATCAGCCATATCATCCTGACCACCAGCCGCTCTACGGTGCCCACCGCCTCTGTAACCACCGAAACCACCGCCAAATGGGTTTTGTTGCTGCCCAGACGCATCAACCTGACCGCTGTCATATCGAGCCCGCAGGTCTTTATCTGTCAATAGACTATAAGCTGCTGTCACTTCTTTGAACCGTTCTGCAGCTTTCTCATCGCCCGGATTAACATCTGGGTGCAGCTTTTTGGCCAACGAACGATAAGCTTTACGGATTTCTGCATCCGTGGCTTTCCGGGATACACCCAGCAATTTATAAGGGTCTTTGGCCATAATTTCTCCTGCCCCCTATTTAAGCCGCGTCATTGAATAGGCAATAGGTCTCACTGATTTACACAATTTTAGACTGTTTATGTCAGACGTAAAAGAAAATGGGGAATTTGGAATGTTAACCGGAATATTGCTTGGCTTGGGCGCTTGCTTCTTCTTTTCAAGTTTTGGAAACGGTGAGTACAAAATGGGAAAAATGTTGGGAGGACTGTTTATGATGGTCGTTGCTGTCGCTGGGTTCTACCTAGACTTCAAAGTCGCCCAAATAGAGCACCGCAAGGCCTATGAGGCCCAGAGCTCCACCATACAAAAATGACTTATTTCATTCAATAATTTGGCTTTGCCATATTTAATTAATTTCATATGACTGTCCCGGAAGAGAGGCTTAGTCATGGATATTTACACTGATACTCATCACGAGATTCAGCGCACAATGCGCAAAATCATCGAAAAGGACATCAACCCATATGTTGATGAATGGGAAAAAGCCCGGATATTTCCGGCTCACGAGGTCTTCAAAAAACTCGGTGATGCCGGACTCTTAGGCATCCAAAAACCTGAAAAATATGGTGGAATGGGCTTAGACTACACCTACCAAGTCGCTGCAGTTGAAGCGTTGGGCGATATTAATTGTGCAGCCATTCCCATGGCCATTGGCGTGCAAACCGATATGGCGACACCTGCCCTCGCCCGATATGGAAGCGAACAACTTTGTGAAGAGTTTCTGCGTCCAGCAATAACAGGCGAAAAAGTCGCCTGTATTGGCGTTTCTGAACCACATGCAGGATCGGACGTGGCCAACATTAAAACCAATGCCCGCAGAGACGGAGATGACTACGTCATCAATGGCGGAAAAATGTGGATTACGAATTCCTGGCAGGCCGATTATATGGTGGCCCTCTGTAATACGAGCGATGAACACCGTCATTCGAATAAGAGTTTGATCGTTATACCTATGGATGCGCCCGGCGTGGAACGGGCACGAAAGCTTGAGAAGATGGGCAACCACGCCTCTGATACAGGACAGATCTTCTTTGATGATGTTCGAGTCCCTCAGCGAAACCTTATCGGTCAAGAGGGCGCGGGCTTTATCTATCAGATGCAGCAATTTGAAGAAGAGCGTCTCTGGGCCGTTGTCTCGACCGTTTCAGGCTTGCAAGCCTGTATCGACGAGACCATCGAATATACGCGAGAACGCCATACATTCGGAAAGCCCATTTTGGATAATCAGGTCGTTCATTTCCGATTGGCAGAACTACAGATTGAAGTGGAACTTTATCGTGCCTTAATGGAAAAATGCGTACGGCAGTTTTCCAATGGCGAAAACATTACAAAACTAGTGTCTATGTTAAAAATTAAATCAGGTCGCCTTATGCGCGAAGTGACCGATACCTGTCTTCAATATTGGGGCGGGATGGGATATATGGACGAGACGCCGATTTCACGACGCTACCGGGATGGACGCTTAGCATCCATAGGCGGCGGCGCTGACGAAGTCATGCTGGGTGTTGTCTGTAAAATGCTGGGAACTTTGCCAGTTAAAAAGAAAAACTAGTCGCCTTTCAGATCGGCAATTAACGCCCGAACACGTTCCGCATTGGCGCCGATATCGGACCGACCAACGCGGCTGACAGAGCGAATATCTATGATAGAACCTCCATTCCGCGAAGGCTGAATACGTACGATGACATCATCCTTAAAACCATACCAAAATGTCGTGTCCGTGGCCTCTAACATCCATTTGTCTTCGTCTTCGGTCACAACAGTCCATCCTCTTGAACCAATAAGTTTTTTCGCTTCGCCATAAACGACGGCTGGACTCTCCTCCCGTTGAACAGAGTCAATATCAGGATAAGATTCGTACTGCAAAAGCGAAACAAGCTTTCCCTCGCGAAGATCTTTTTTCTCTAAATATTCCAGAGTGTTAAGTGCATTTGTTGACGCACGAGCGTCCTCGATTGCCTTGGTGAAAACAGGTGGGTTTTCCCGGTCGGTTGTGATGTCGTGGATCTCTGGTAGAGCTGCAACCTGGTTACCGATGGACATGCCCTTCAACAATCCTCCAAGGGGGATCACAAAGGCAATCAATGATAACAGCAATCCTTTTCGGGGCGTCACAAACCAGCTAAGTGCGATTGAAACTAAACCAGCTATCAAGGCTCCTATAAATACAACAGGCCCCACTTTACCAGGCAAGGTTAGGACCGCGGTAGGTATATCCAACAGCCCCATACGATAACCAAGCGCTGCAACCAGATAAACAAGAAGCCCCAAGATCGCCAAAGCAATGGCGGCTTTCAAAATCCAACTTCGAATCTTATGGATTTTTCTTTCGGTCGGTTCATTTCTAATAGCAACAGAGGTATTTTCCGCTTCTTCAACAATCTCGGCTTCGATAATTTCCTCGTTGCCGCCCGGTGTAGTATTCTCACTATTGCCCATCATTAATTTCCTTGAATTATTCCCCAGATATAAAAGCCCACTGTCAGCAGAGCAATTAAAACAAAAATATTTGTCAAAGTCAGAAAACCTGGACCCGCCCGTTCGCCCCAATTACCCACACGGGATCGGTTCATATCAGCTGCATCTTTCCGATTAGACGCTCGCGAGTCAAAACTATCACGGATACGGCGACTAGCGATCGTCGCGGCTTGACGCGCCGCGTTTCGACCGCCTTTTCTGGCATCAAAAGTTTGACCGGAGTTCGCGCGGGTTCGAAGTTGTGACTGGCCATCATAACTAGACCGACCGTCCTGCCCTGCTCGCCACGGCGTATTCTTTTTCTTTTCTTTTTGCTTGAGCTGCTTCTCGCCCATTGACGACAGTATGTTGAAGGCAATGATAACGATAATGAATATGATAAATCCGTTCATAGCCTATCCTCTAGCTTACTTTTACTTATGGAAAAAGCCTCGATTTTACCCACTTATCGCCTTTGGCAGTAAAGAGCATCCGGTCATGCAATCGAAAAGGCCTGTCGCGCCAGAACTCTATCGATTTAGGATTGACCCGCCAACCGCCCCAATGCGGTGGCCTAGGAATGGGTTTTCCATCAAATCGCTCTTCGACCATCTTAATCTGCTTTTCAAAAAACTCTCTGTTTTTAAGGGGGCGCGACTGATCAGACGCGACAGCCCCGATTTGGGAGCCTCGTGCCCGACTCTCAAAATAAGCATCGGCCTCGGAGTCAGAAACCGGCAACACAGAACCTCTGATACGAACCTGACGCCGTAATGACTTCCAATGAAAACAAAGCGCCGCCTGCGGGGAAACTGAGAGCTGTTCGCCTTTTTGGCTTTGACCATTGGAATAAAAAACGAACCCTTTATGATCCACGCTTTTGAGGAGGACAATCCGGACATCCGGCACGCCGCCAGCGTCAACCGTTGCCAAAGACATGGCATTCGCATCATTAGGTTCTAGGTGTCGGGCATCTGCCATCCAGTCTTGAAACAATGCAAATGGGTCATTCCGATTAAATATGGGGACGGCGTTTCGTTCGGCCTGAATTCGATAAAGCTCATCTTCTGTGTAGTCTTTACGGCTTGGCGTTGGCGGGATGACGTTTTTGCTCATTTTTTCACTCATTATATCTCCGTTAACCATGTTCATCAGCGGGTTGTTAACCTTGATACTGTTCAAGAAACGCATTGTTAATCTGCTTTACCATGAAGTTAAAGCATTAAGGGGAGTTTCAAGTGACACGTCAGGACGCACTCATGACATTGGGTTTAAACATGGCAGCCCGCGAGGCTGACATTCGCAATGCCTGGCGAAAGAAGGCGAAGTTCTTTCACCCTGACAGTCCTTACGGTAACCTTCAGGCTTTTATACAGGCAAAGTCAGCCTATGAAACGCTTATTCCCCCTGCCCCCAAAGCCTATCGTGTTCAGGCCGGTTCCCGCGCCTTTTAGACATCAAGCACTTTGAAACAGGTTCAATTCTAGAAATTACTGGCATACCAGATACAGGGCGTATATGACGCCCCAATGTCACATAATACATTCGGACATTTATTCAGATT
Organism: Hellea sp.; assembly: GCA_020628425.1. Taxonomy (GTDB): domain Bacteria; phylum Pseudomonadota; class Alphaproteobacteria; order Caulobacterales; family Maricaulaceae; genus JACOMS01. The sequence continues at coordinate 105,003 of JAHDEZ010000002.1, forward strand.
TACGACCTGGGGCGAGAGCCACGGTCCAGCAATCGGCTGTGTCATAGACGGTTGTCCGCCCGGTATAGACCTGTCTGAAACCGATATTCAGCCTTTCATGGATGCTCGCAAACCGGGGACAAGTCGCTTTGTAACCCAGCGTAAAGAACCGGATCAGGTTAAAATTCTGTCAGGCGTTTTTGAAGGACAGACGACCGGAACACCCATTAGCCTCTTGATTGAAAACAAGGATCAGCGCAGCAAAGACTATTCGGAAATCAAAAATCGTTACCGCCCCGGCCATGCTGATTTCACTTATGATGCTAAATACGGAATTCGGGACTATCGCGGCGGCGGTCGCTCCAGCGCCCGCGAAACCGCCAACCGTGTCGCGGCTGGGGCCGTTGCACGGAAAATCCTCGGCGCTGATGTCCGCATAAAAGGCGCTGTCGTCCAAATCGGCAGTTCTATGATAAATGGAGACAATTGGGATTGGGACACAGTCTGTCAAAATCCATTTTGGTGTCCTGATGCGCAAGCCGCCAAAGATTGGGAAAGCTATCTAGATTCATTTCGTAAATCTGGCAATTCTGTTGGTGCTATCGTCGAAGTTCACGCCAAAGGCGTCCCTGCCGGCTGGGGCGCACCCGTTTACGGCAAGCTCGATAGTGAAATTGCAAATGGTTTGATGTCTATTAATGCCGCCAAAGGCGTTGAAATCGGGGCAGGATTCGCATCGGCTTCATATTCAGGTGTCGAAAATGCAGATGAAATTCGCATGGACGGAAACAAGCCAGTCTTTTTGACGAATAACGCTGGCGGAATATTGGGCGGCATATCCAATGGCGACACGATTATTGCGCGGCTGGCCATTAAACCAACCTCCTCAATTTTGACAGAAGTGCGTTCCATCAATAGTAAGGGTGAAGAGATTGATGTGCGCACCAAAGGACGCCATGATCCTTGTGTGGGGATCCGGGCGGTGCCTGTTGCCGAAGCCATGCTGGCCTGCGTCCTCGCTGATCAAAAACTTCGCCACCGCGGCCAAACGGGCCGATAATAATATAGGCCGTAAAACTATGCTATTCACGAAATTCGCGCTCATGGGCAAAAGCTTGGCAAGATATGACCGGGACTGGCCACCAACTTTTGAAACTGACCCGAATTCTGACGGTCAAAAAGCGGTCAAAGCCTATCTTGTCGAAAACTTTCTAAATCCGGCTGCGGGGGAAGGCTCTGCCATGGATAAGCTCAGGGCGAAACGTGAACGTTTTGATAGTAGCGGTCTGAACCGGAAATTCAAAACTACGTTCAAAGAGGATATTGCAACATATGCCGGGCAAAAAGTGACCGGCGAATGGGCTTTGGCCAAAGGCGCAAATCCCAACCGCCGCATTCTCTATATACACGGCGGCGCTTTTACTGTGGGCAGTGCGATCAGTCATAGAGCGGTAACAAGCAATCTGTCGGAGAAAACCGGCTGTGCCGTTTTTTCACCGAATTACCGATTGATGCCAGAAAATGGGCGATTAGCCAGTGTTAAAGACTGTCAGACTGCCTATCGCTGGATTTGCGGACATGGACCGGATGGTCCGGCTGAATTAGATAAATTGGCGATTATTGGCGATTCCGCCGGTGGTAATCTGACTTTGGTTATGGCCCAGTGGGCGCGAGACAATGATGTCAGACCGGCCGATGCAGTGGTTGGAATTTCCGCCTTGACCGATAGCGTCTACACCAGCCCTTCTATCCGTAATAATTTTGAAACAGATATTATGCTGCAGCCTTTGGTGAAACCATTGATGAAAATACCTACGCCAGTTCTGGCTTGGCTGTCTTGGTCCAAATTAAAAATCAAACCCAAAGACCCAATAATATCACCGGTTCGTGGAAATCTGTCCGGTCTTCCACCAACTCTTCTTCACGCCAGCGCACAGGAAATGGTCTACGACGACAGTGTCCGATATGTAGCCAAAGCAAAAGAACAAGGCGGTGATGCAACCTTGCAAAGCTGGTCTCACCTATGCCATGTTTGGCACATATTTGATGAAATGTTACCAGAAGCTCATCAGGCACTTGATGAAATAGCCGCTTTTCTGTCCAAACATGGAGTAAATGGTTGAAACTAAAATCCGTTATCGCCCCTGTTATCTTGTTGGCTGTGTCGCATACTGCGCAAGCCGACGTATTGAAATGGGCCGAAGGGTTTTGGGGATTGGACGAAACACGTTGGGATGCAGAGGATTATAAAGAACGCAACTGTACCGACAGTCCCGTTGAAATCCGAATTGACCGGGAGTCCATGACTTATTGGTCCAAAATCGGCGATAACCAACCCAGAACGGCCATAATCACCGATGTGACTGATAAAGGCTTCACATTAAAATATGAAAATGAAACCCGTCTCATGGATGACGGCAATCTCCAAGTTTGGACCATTTCTTTTGCTGATCGCAACAAATTCCATTGGATAAGAGAAGACTGGAAAGTCTTGGGGCCTCAGCACAAAACCGCGCCGCGTTACCGTTGTATGCTGGAGATGGCATAGCGGAATTTCCCTATGCAATCTTCCTGAACCCAATATGAATTTCAGTCTCAGATAAGCTTCAGAGTCGAATCACTAATTAGGTCTTATACGGATTGGAAAGGCCGATCCGAGAGACCGAAAGGAGCGTATTATGACAACGATCTCTCGCAAAAAAACAATGGCCGCCCTTATGATGGCCGCAGCTACAGTCGCACTACCGACTACCTCTTTCGCCGACCCGGCTAAATCATACCGTTACGAAGATTGCAAAGAAGCCGACCGCGAAGGCCAAATTATTGGTGGAGTCGTGGGCGCTCTTGCTGGCGGTGTTGCTGGGCGCGAAGTTGCAGGCCGCGGTGACCGCACTGAAGGTGCTTTGATAGGGGCTGCTATCGGTGCTGCTGCGGGCGCTGCAATTGCTGACAAGGACTGTGGTGAGAACCGCTACCGCCGGACTTATAGTAATTACCCAACCAGCCGCACCTACGGCTCGAACCGGACTTATGGTACAAATTATGGTTATAATAACTATGGCGGCACCACATATCAAACCCGTCATGACCGCCATTATCCACGGGGCCGTGCGGTCGGAAACCCGCATGTACACGGACACAGAATTCACGGCTCACGGTGGGGGTTCAATGCCCGCTCACATACATGCCATAGTGGCGAAACCCGCTTGCAGCACATTGAGTGGCAGATTGACGAACTGCGTCGTGAACGGGACTATCTGATCGATAAGCGCCGCTATGTTCGCTACGATCGTGATCTGGAACGTCGTCTCGTTCAGATCGGCGACGAGCTGGAGGTCCTCAAGCGCGAAAAGCGTTATTTAAAGGACCGTGACCACCGGGATTATCGGGATTACGACTATCGAAATCGTGACTACCGCTACAATAATAGCTACTACTACAAGACTAAGGGATAAGAAAATTCCCTGATAAGACGAATTAAGCCCGGTTTGACCGGGCTTTTTTCTTGCCACTGTATAAGGTCATTTACAGCCCCGAATTGTCTGTCATGATGATTTCAGGAGTTGGGGGTGTGCGCGTCTATAGATATAAAAACTGGCGCGTAATTTGCATACCCAACGGAAAAGTTAGGCGAATAGGGAGCTTATTGCCATGAAACGTTACATGTTGGGCGTCGCTGTTGCGGCGTTAATTGCTGTCCCGACGACAGCCAATTCTCAGTCTCTGGGAATTGAAAAAGAAGAAGCTATAGGTGCTGCTATTGGTGCCGTCGCAGGTGGCGTTTTAGGGTCAAACTTGGCCGCTGGCGACGTTCAACAAGAGGGTACCGCTGTTGGAGCGGCCCTGGGTGGTCTCATTGGTTACGGTGTTGGGAATCAACTAGCCGGATCTTCTCGCTATGGAAGCAGCCATCAAGGTGGCCATTACGGTGGCGGTCACTATGGAGGCTCCTCCCGTTATGGTCACACAGGTGGTGGATATCATAGTGGCGGATATCAAGGTGGGTCTTCTCGTTATGGTCACAGCTATTCATATGGTGGATATCACTACTCAGGCGGCGTAGCAGCCGTACCGCCAATGCCTGGCCCGACAGCCCTTGTAGGTGGAACCGTCTCTCAAAGCGTTACGACACGACCTGCTTTCCGCACGGTTACTGTACACCGCCCGGTTACGACGACGCAAAACGTAACAGAAATGCGTCCGCATACAATTAATGTACCTGTCACAGTGCAGAAACCTGAGACTGTTCAGCGTGCCGTTACAGTTATGAAGCCTGTCACAACAATGAAACCTGTTCAGACTTTGAAACCTGTGACTGTCATGAAGCCGGTCGAGGTCATGAAGCCGGTACAGACTATGAAGCCAGTTACTGTAATGAAACCGGTTGAGGTCATGAAGCCTGTAGAGACAATGAAACCAGTGACTGTCATGAAGCCTGTTGAGGTCATGAAACCTGTTACTCTACAGCGTCCCGTTACGAAACAACGCCCTGTGACCAAAACTAAAGAAGTCACCGTGATGAAAGAAGTCAAAGTGATGAAACCGGTAACTGTCATGAAGGAATTCATCGAACTTCAGCCGCATACAGAGGTTCAAACCTATACAGACTACGAATCTTACACTGATTTTGAGTCTTACACGGACATGCAGCCTCATACAGAAATGCAGCCGCATACAGAAATGCAGCCGCATACAGAAATGCAAAGAGCTACAGAGATGCAACCACACACAGAGATGCAACCGCATACGGAGATGCAGCGTACAACTGAGATGCAGCCACACACTGAAATGCAGCCGCACACTGAAATGCAACCGCACACTGAAATGCAGCCTCACACAGAGTATAAGAGCGAGACGGTCATGAAATCCGTGACCGAAATGCAGTCACAAACTGTTATGAAGCCTGTAACAGTGCAAAAGCAGGTCACAACAATGCAGCCACAAACAGTCACAGAACCTGTCGGGAATGTAGTTGTTGGCAGCACTGGACCAACACTGCGCGGTCTGGCACCTGCACCTGTTGGCGGAGTTTATTGCTACGGCGGCAGCTCTGCTCGCTATGACAGCTTTGGTCGCAAGATTAAATGCTAGTCAATTGTTATAGAACAGAACAAGCGGTCCCTCGGGGCCGCTTTTTTTATGTGAGTCTAACCTTTGACATGACAAAAGGTTAATGCGTATTAACGAATAGAGGGACGTCAGGAGAGCCGGGACGCACGCCTGTCATACTAACTGTTTCTAGGAGAAACTTATGAAATTCAAAATTGGATTTGTATTAGGTGTCGCTGCTTTGACTGTCGCTGCACCGATTACAGCATCAGCTCATGATAATGGCTACTATCATCAGCATCAGCGCGACGGCGGAAACCGTTTGATTGGCGCAGCTATCGGAGCCGTAGCAGGCGGCGTTTTGGGATCAAATCTGGCAGCGGGTGATGTTCAACAAGAAGGCACAGCTTTAGGCGCAGTTCTGGGCGGTGTCGCTGGATATGCCATCGCTGGGAGTGGAAGTTCTAATCGTGGCTATTATGGCGGCAATTATTACAATGGCGGTTACTATAATTCCGGATATAACGGAGGTTACTACCCGTCTCAAAGCTATAGCTATCCAACATATCGGACCAGCTATTCATACCCGTCATATAGAACGAGCTATTATTCTTATCCGTCCTACCGGACGAGCTATCACTCATATCCATCCTATCGGACGAATTACTATCCCCGACCTTACTATGGCGGAAGCAATTATTACAGCCGCCCTGGGATTACGATTTCACTTGGCAGCGGTAGTTATTATCGTCCGAGTTACACGAATTACTACCGTAATCATTACAATAACCGCCGTCGGCACCATCATAACCACCGCCGACGTTGGTAACGTCATCAAGCCCGGTTCGCCGGGCTATTTTTTGCGCGCAAATAATAGAAACTCCGTATTTCCATCCCCACCGGTAACGGGCGAAATATCAGTGGATTCTACTATCCATCCGATAGTCGCGACCCAGTTTTGAAACTGCTCAAAGAACGACCTAGCAATCTCTATATCTTTTACAAGGCCACCGCGTCCGATATTTTCAGGCCCCACTTCGAATTGTGGTTTGAATAAAGTCAACAAAATAGCCCCTTTACCAACCAGGCTCATTGGCCGCTCCAATACCTTGGCTGCTGAAATGAAGCTCGCATCACAAACAATAAGCTCAGGCAAATCTGAAAAATTTTTGGCCACAAGTCCACGGGCATCAGTGCTCTCCATGACCACAACACGGTTATCATTACGTAATTTCTCATGAAGCTGATCGCGCCCGACATCTACAGCATATATGCGGGCGGCACCATGACTCAGTAAAACGTCTGTGAAGCCGCCAGTGGATGCGCCAACATCGAGACAAATTTTATCTTTAATATGGGCTTTAAACTGCGCGATGGCATAGGCCAGTTTCATCCCACCGCGCGAGACCCAGGGATGCTCAATAGCCGCGTTAATGACGGCATCCGCAGGAACTTTAGAAGCCGGTTTTCTGGCTATTTGACCATTGACTTCGACCTTGCCGGCCCTAATCGCTGACGCCGCCCGGGCACGGCTTTCATAATAACCATTTTCAAATAAATATGTGTCGAGTCTGATTTTGCTCAAGATCAGGCCAGCTGGCTTTGACTATCAGCTTGGCGAAGATCTAGAACCTTGAAGACTTCTTCAACAATGCCATCCGCATGCAATCCGGCTTGTTCGTACATTTTGGCTGGTTTGTCTTGATCAATAAATGTATCAGGCAAAACCATAGTTCTGATTTTCAAACCGTAATCCAGGCGACCATCCTTGGCCAATGCCTGCAACACGTAAGCCCCAAATCCACCGATCGAGCCCTCTTCGATTGTGATGAGAACTTCATGTTCATCTGCCAATCGCCGCAGGAGTTCCATATCCAATGGCTTAGCGAAGCGTGCATCCGCTACCGTTGTCGACAGGCCCATTATATCAAGTTTCTCCGCCGCCTTCATGGCCTCACCAAGTCGCGTACCATAAGAGAGCAAAGCGACCCGACTGCCCTCCCGTAATACCCGTCCTTTACCGATTTCCAGCGGTTCAGGATCTTCGGGAATTGAAATACCCGTGGCTTCGCCCCTTGCATATCTAAATGCAATCGGCCCAGAATCGTGTCGAGCCGCTGTCACAACCATGCGTGCCAAATCAGCTTCATCAGCTGCAGCCATTACGGTGAAATTCGGCAGACAGCCCAGATAGGCAATATCAAAAGCCCCTGCATGGGTCGGACCGTCCGCCCCGACCAGGCCAGCCCGGTCGAGGGCAAAACGCACGGGCAAGTTTTGAATGGCAACATCATGAACAACCTGATCATATCCACGCTGCAGGAACGTCGAATATATAGCCGCAAAAGGTCTGTAGCCTTCAGCAGCCATACCTGCTGCAAAAGTCACGGCATGTTGCTCTGCAATGCCAACATCGAACATGCGATCAGGGAAACGGTCTTCGAATAGATTAAGTCCGGTGCCGCTCGGCATAGCCGCGGTGATTCCGACAATCCTGTCATCCTTTTCTGCAGCTTTTATGAGTTGGTCCGCGAAAACACGTGTGTAACTCGGTGCATTGGCTTTGGCCTTGCTTTGTACGCCTGTCACCACATTAAATTTGGACACGCCGTGATATTTATCGGCTGAATTTTCAGCCGGGGCATAGCCCTTGCCTTTTTGTGTAACCACATGGACAAGCACGGGGCCGTTCTTCATATTTTTGACATTCTCTAAGACGGGTAAAAGATGATCAAGATCATGTCCGTCCACGGGGCCCACGTAATAGAACCCCAGTTCTTCGAACCAAGTCCCGCCTGTGACCATACCGCGGCTATATTCTTCGGCCTTTTTAGCTGTATTCTTTATTTTGCGCGGCGCGTCCTTGACGATGCTTTTGGCAAAACCGCGAACAGCCTGATAACCACCACTTGAAACGATGCGAGCCAGCAGAGCACTCATCGCCCCTACAGGCGGCGCTATGGACATATCGTTATCATTGAGTATGACAATCATCCGAGAATCTGTCGCACCCGCATTATTCATGGCCTCATAGGCCATGCCGGCCGTAATAGCTCCGTCGCCAATAACACTAATAATGTGATTGTCTTTCCCAGCCAGATCACGAGCCGTAGCAAAACCTAATCCCGCGGAGATGGAGGTTGACGAATGTGCAGCGCCGAATGGGTCATATTCGCTCTCGGCGCGCTTGGTAAAACCGGACAAGCCGCCACCCTGCCTCAGGGTCCGAATGCGGTCACGACGACCGGTCAATACTTTATGAGGGTAGCACTGATGCCCAACATCCCAGATAAGGATATCGTCGGGCGTGTTAAAAACATGATGAAGGGCGACAGTTAGCTCAACCACGCCTAGACCGGCGCCCAAATGACCGCCTGTCACAGAAACCGCATCAATAACTTCTGTACGGAGTTCATCGGCGAGCTGTTTTAACTCTTCCTTCGAAAACTCCCGCATTTGAGCCGGGTATTTGACCTTATCCAATAATGGCGTTTCAGGCATGGCGCTCTCTTGTCTTTTCAACCGAGCTAATGCGTGCGGTTCAATACATAGTCAACCGTATCAGACAGAATTTGGGCATTTTGTCCAAAGGGTTCAAGGCGTCCTTTTGCCCTACCTGCCAATATGGTTGCTTTTTCTTTAGCGCCCTCAAGACCAAGGATTGACACAAATGTGGCTTTTCCAAGGTTTTTGTCCTTTTTGACAGCTTTTCCCATGATTTCGGGATCGCCAGTCTCATCTAAAATATCATCTGTAATCTGAAATAAGAGACCTAGATCCCCCGCATAATTTTCAAGATTTTTCTGAAGTTCGGTCGACGCACCGCCAATTATAGCACCTGCATAGGAAGCATACCGAATGAGCGCTCCGGTTTTGAGAGCTTGAAGTTTCTGGATGGCCTCAAGACTTTGCACCGTCTCAGCTGCCATTATATCCAAAACCTGCCCCCCGATCATACCCCGTACTCCGGCGGCATTGGACAGTTCAGTAACAAGGCCCAGACGCTTATCCGAACTTAAATTCAACCCGCCCAAAATATTGAAAGCTTCAGTTAACAACCCGTCTCCCGCCAAAACGGCAATGGCTTCATCATAAGCCCTGTGAACAGTCGGTTTGCCTCGCCGCAAATCATCGTCATCCATACAGGGCAAGTCATCGTGAATCAGGGAATAGACATGTACGCACTCCAGGGCAGCACCTGCACGCATCAATACTGATTCGTCGGCACCAAAAATTCGTCCTGTTTGCAAGAGTAGAAACGGCCGGATTCGTTTACCCCCACCCAAAGCTGCATAACGCATGGCTTCTGTGACAATATCGGGACTATCTTCGTGCGGGTACAAAACTTCATCCAGAACCATTTCGAATTGTTTCCGGAAAAGCGATAAAGATTTTTGGACGGTGCTTATGGCTTTACCTTAGCTATCGAACTCGGTCGTGCCAGCATTTCCTTGCCCGTCCAGCACAATCTTTTCGACCTTTAGCTGAGCATTTTTCAGCTTGCCTTCGCAATGCGCCTTGAGCTCGGCGCCACGTTGATAAATAGAAATACTTTCGTCCAGCAAAGCATCGCCGCGCTCCAGTTTTTCAACGATGGCTTCCAGCTCTGCAAGCGCTTCTTCGAAGCTCATATCTTTAATGGGTTTATCGCTCATTCCAGCTCTTTCACTCTTTTATCATTATCCGGTGGTTCCAGTGTTGGTCACCGTTTTCACTAACACATGTCCAGCCACGCCGCTTAAGCCGAACCTTTAGCATACGATTATACCAACCATGTGCCGTAACCAAAACAGTTTTTCCGCCTTTGGCATGTTCAGCTAGTTTATCGGCCATTCGAACCGCTCTGATACGGGCATCTCGATGGCTTTCCAATCCTCCGGTATAGCCCACATACCAAACACAGCGGGAAATAACGCCCCAACCCCTGGGGCGGAACTTTATAGGCCCTAAATGGGGCGACGGTAAAGCTGCCTCGACCAAATCCGCGTCAACAATATCCGGCGGCTGGTTTCGCAAAAGCTCTGCAGTTTCTATAGCGCGTCTAAGAGGGCTGGAAACGACAAGATCGGCCTCTTCGGCCAGCTTTAGCACCTCGAGGGGAACGTTTTGTTCTTCCGTCAGTCCCCCTTCATCATATTGCTGCCACCAGTTACGATATTCCCGCCATGTCAGCCAGACAGAGCGGGACAATGCAGGCTTCCCGTGCCTGACCAATATGATTCTGTCTTGGGACATATGAGACATCCCTATGAGATTTATCCCGGGTGTCGAGTCAATTCAAAGGGCAGATGAAAAAAGTGATTACCGGATTGGTGTAAAGAAGCGTTTCTTAGCGCAATGGACACCCTCGCCAGGTTTTTGACACCGATAACGAGAGAACAAAATCAAGTCGGCCCGGCCAATCACATAGTTCATATGCACCATGCCAGGTCCTGAATTTTCCGGGTCCCATTCTTTGACCTCGGCCCGACTATCAGCTGAACCATCTCGATTATCGCCCATGAAAAACACATGGTTCTCTGGTACTTCCAGAACATCCGTATTGTCATGAGGCAGTTTCTCATGGCGCACCTGACCAGACGTTCGAGATTTATGTACAATATAGCTGTCTCCACGTTCATAAATCAAATGCGGTTCTTCTTCGCCATCAAACTGCTCTTCATAGACCTTAACGTTTAACCGAGATTTGTCTTTATAAGCGTGATAACTTCGTTCGTCGATCTCGGTACGCTCAATCTGTTTGTCATTAATATATAAACGACCATTTCGCATGACAATCTTGTCGCCAGGAAGCCCAACAACGCGCTTGATCATGACAATTTTCTGATAAGGATGGCGGAAAACCACAACATCACCCCGCTTTGGCAAGCGAGAGAAAATGCGCCCTTCTGGCAGTGGAATATGATGCAATCCTAATGGAAGAGAATGACGGGAATAACCATAAGCATATTTAGCGGCATAAAGATGATCCCCGACCTCTAATGTAGGCTGCATGCTCTCACTAGGAATTTTGTAGTGACCAAAAATAGTGGTCCAGAAGACAATCAAAAAGGCAGCCAACTTCAACAGAAATGGAATCTCAGCCACGATTTTTTGACCCAGCGTACGATTATCTTCTTCATTCTTTTCGTCTTTGGGTTTTTTCTTTTTCTTACGCTTAGATTTCGGCTCTTCTTCTACCAACTCTTCGTGCGTTTTCTCATCCGGCTTGTCCTCGGACTTATCTTGCCCTTTATCGTTTTTTTCCTCGGGCTTTTCAGCGTCATCCCCAGCCCTTTCCTCAACGACATCCTTATCCATCACGGGTTCGTTTTCAGCTTCGGCCGTTTTCTTGGGATCCAGATCGTCTTCAGGATTATTTGTTTCGCCAGTCATGAAAAGAGCTAATTCCTGCTTTTGATGTAAAATCAAGTTAGATATTTTTCATGAAAGGCCTTATAGGCAAGGCCCTGCTGACGCAAACGGTTTTACAAGAGAAAGGCTGACTTGCCTAAAATTGCGAACATAACGTCAAAAAACCTGGAAGAGGCCGCCGAGATTTTAACTTCTGGCGGGCTTGTCGCTTTGCCGACAGAAACCGTCTACGGCTTGGCAGCCCATGCCCTGCAGGACAAAGCGGTACGGCGTGTTTACGCTGTCAAAGGCCGACCGTCACATAATCCGCTGATTGTCCATATTATGGATTCAGCCCATGCTGAGCATTGGGCAAAGGTGAACTCTATGGCCCGCACTCTCATTCAGGCCTTCTGGCCCGGCCCACTCACTTTAGTGCTTCCTAAATCGAGCAGATCTGTAAGCCGAATTGCGGGTGCCGAGTTAGAAACAGTTGCGCTCCGTTGTCCGAAAACAACGTGGGCAACAGCATTTAAAAATTTCGGTTTTGACGGACCCTTAGTTATGCCAAGCGCCAATCGTTCTGGTCATGTCAGTCCAACAACCGCTCAACACGTCGCAGACGATCTTGGCGACAAGGTCGACATGATATTAGACGGCGGCGAATGTCAAAACGGTATTGAGTCCACTGTTCTAAAAATCGAAGAAGATCATGCGATCGTTTTACGTCCGGGCGCCATCCCGGCAGAAGAATTCGTGCCCTTTATTTCCGACCTAAGACTGGCATCAAAACCGGGCAAACTTATCGCGCCCGGCATGATGAAAAGCCATTATGCTCCCAAAGCCCATGTCAGGCTCGATGCCACAAACAAACGAGCAGGAGAGAATTACATTGCTTTTGGCCCGACAGATTTGGAAGCCGATTTCAACATTTCACCGACCGGCGATTTGAAAGAAGCCGCTCGCAACCTCTATAGTGCCTTGCGGCTATTGGACAATAAGGATGTCATCGCTGTCGCGCCTGTTCCTACAGAAGGATTAGGCGCTGCTATTAATGACAGGCTCAGACGTGCCGCGGCGAATAAGGAGCATTAGGTTATGGGTGTCGCCAAGCTAAAATCTGCTCTGTCGGACAACGCCTGGACAGACGACCCGGATATCATCGCACCTTGGTTGGTAGAATGGCGGGAGAAATATTTCGGCAATACGCCCCTTATGGTCATGCCCGAAACCACAGAAGAGGTCGTAAAAATTGTTAATATCTGCCGGGACGCCGGATTGAAAATTGTGCCCCAAGGCGGCAATACTGGGCTTGTGGGCGGTCAAACGCCTCAAGGCGAAATCCTGTTATCGACACGGCGTCTAAATCGGATCCGCTCGGTCAATCCAGTCACTAATGCTTTGGTGGCTGAAGCCGGTGTGACATTGCAAAATATACAAGGCGCGGCCGATGACGCCAAACGAAAGTTTCCGCTTTCCCTCGCATCACAAGGATCTTGCACCATCGGCGGCAATCTATCTACCAATGCTGGCGGCGTTCATGTGGTCAAATACGGCACAACCAAAGACCTAGTATTCGGCGTCGAGGCCGTTCTGCCAAGTGGCCAAATTTACCATGGCCTGACCGATTTGCGAAAAGACAATACGGGTTATGACTTGTCTCGATTATTTCTCGGCGCCGAAGGCACGCTTGGGGTTATTACCGCCGCCAGTCTGAAACTATTTCCCAAACCGGGCCATTTACAACGGGCCATGGTTGGATTGAGCTCGCCTGCTGACGCTATGAAATTGCTCGAGCAGTGCCGACAGGGCAACAGTCTGACAATGTTCGAGGTCATGCCCTTGATCGGATTGGAACTTGTTTTAAAGCATATTCAACACCAGAGAGATCCTTTTGACGCGCCCTACCCGTGGTATGCCCTGATTGATTGGGAAGTCGGCGATGAGGCCATGGGACTTCACCTGGCCGAAACAACATTGACGTCCGCGTTAGAACAAAACCTCATCCAGGACGCAGTCATCGCCCAATCAGAAACCCAAGCCGCCAGTCTCCTGGCCTTGCGGGAAAATATGTCCGCCGCACAGAAGTTCAATGGCGGTTCAATCAAACAGGATATCACCATACCCCTCGACCATATTCCGGAGTTTTTTATAATTGCCGATAAAGAGATGGAAAAGCTTATTCCCGGATGCCGACCGGTCGGGTTCGGTCACTTTGGGGATGGCAATATTCATTACAATATCGCCCAACCTGAGGGGGCCGTTAAAGAAAAATTTCTTTCCCATTGGAACGAAATTTCCGAAGCCGTATTTGATATCGTCGATCGGTTTGGCGGATCTATTTCTGCTGAACATGGTATTGGCATCATGAAGCGGGAAACTTTGGCCCGCCGTGCCGATCCTGGCAAAATGGCGTTGTTGCGAGCCGTCAAAAACGCGATCGACCCAACGAATATGATGAACCCGAGAGTGATGATTTAGCGTCTTGTTTAACCGCCTTCGCAGTTGAATCGTTTTTTGTATTCCCCTAAGGGCTCTAAGCCGACTTGTGCTCTGAGCTCATCAACGCGGTCAGGTTGCTCTAATCGAATTCGTTGCCAGCCATTTTCCTTACATTGCCCTTGAGTACCATAGCGTTGCAAACGTTCCTAAAAGACTACCCCATAAAAAAGCACCAACATATCCCGCATTACCGATCAAAAATGAGCTACCACCATTACGAATAATATGACCGGACAAGTCGGTGTTAACGACGAACTCCCGCATCTGACCACCCGTCAATATCGTTGCAATCGCATGTGAAGCTTCATGGAAGAAAACCATCAGCAACCGTAAAGGATACAAAACCGGTCCAGCCCAAAAAAAATACAATGGACACAATACAATTAGCAACATGACCAGTCTGTTCAGAGCCTCACGGTTAGTAGACCAAATCACCGTACAGACCTGTAAAGCGTGAAAACTATCACAAGAGCAGACACAAGGATCCAAACCCAACCCCAGACCCAGGCCGTGCCGCCCACGGACTCAGCGAGCATTGCTGCATCTGTGCGTAAATGAGGGTTTTTAATGACCCCTTGATAAACGTCATATACTGGGAACAACATGCTCGTCAGCCCGATAAATCGGATAAGATAATCACAGAAAATTTGCGGGGCAAATTTAGCAATTAAGAGTGAAGCGGCCGCAATTAACAAACCTGAAATCCACGCAAATTCATTGCCATTTAACGCATATGTCAAAGCCAGAATACCAACCCCAAAAAGCCCCAAAATCCAGCGGTCGAGATCCGATTTTGCTGCGACTAAGAACAATATTGCACCGAATAGACATGACCCCACATAACCCGAAGAGAAAATCACGAATTTTGACCCGCCATAGCCAGGCAAAGTACCAGAGGTATCGGCGTGAATATTCATCTCAATCACTGAACCACCTGTGATCAGAAAACCTATGGCATGTGATATTTCATGCAAGAAAGTGGTAATTAACTCAAATGGATACATTACCTTTGTCCCCCACAAAAAATAAGCTGCAGCAACCAATCCAGTTAACACAATTAACTGCTTGAAGGTCGGGTGTTTTGCGGAGAAGTCCATGATTCTTCATACCTCAAATAAATGTGACCTCAATAGTTTTGACTTCATTGCGTGTCACCCCTATATCCCTCTTCGTACCCACGCGTACAGACAACCCGTCGACGTTAGGAGGAAACAGATATGTTGACACTTTTATCCCCTGCCAAAAAAATGAAATTCGATCCGGCTGAGACCCAGTTGGAAATGACACCGCTTTTGCTTCCCAAGGACACAAAAGAGATTGCCACAGTTGCCAAAAAGCAGTCTGCAGCTGACCTGAAAAAGCTCATGCATTTGTCCGATAATCTTGCCAATCTGAATGCAGAGCGCTTCAAGGCGTTTAATCTAGACGGAAAGAGCAATAGCGCCACCGCCGCCGGTCTCACCTTTGATGGCGATGTCTATTGGGGCCTGGCCGCTCGTACATGGTCTGATGATGATCTGTCATATGCACAGGATCATTTGCGCATTCTCTCTGGTCTCTATGGTGTTCTGCGTCCCATGGATGCTATTCAGCCCTACCGCCTGGAAATGGGGACACGGCTTGAGAATAAACGCGGTAAAAACCTCTATCAATTCTGGGGCACAAAAATCGCCGATACGCTGAATACACATTTGGATGGTCACACAGATCAGACGATCGTCAATCTGGCGTCCAATGAATATTTCAAGGCCGTCGACAAACAGGTCTTGGGCCGCGAAGTAGTCGAGGCCAAGTTTTTGAACATCAAAGACGGTAAAGCCCGTAATTTGCAATATTACGCCAAATTTGGTCGTGGTCTTATGGCCAGATGGATCATGCAGAACCGCATTGAAAACGCTGATGATCTACGCGGCTTTGATTTGGAAGATTATAAGCTGGATAGTAGTCTGTCCGAGGGCAGCACGCTGGTCTTCACACGGAAACAGCCCCCGCCGAAGAAGTAGCTAAACCGCATCCAGCAAATGCGGCCCTTGCGCCCTACCGGAATTAACCTCATCTGAAACTTCATACCAGGTGAGGTCATCGGATGCTTTCATATCCTGAAGGATTTTATCGGGCTTACTGTCCCAATCCATCCAATTATCCCAGTCCGCCTCATCGAGGCGGACGGGCATGCGGTGGTGGAGATGTTTCATATCGCCAACAGCTGCTGTGGTAAGCATAGTGGCTGACAGAAGTGTAATCCCCTCATCCACACGCCATTGGTCCCAAAGTCCTGCGACAACCGTAAAGTCCCTGTCCTTTTCACGAATAAAGAACGGCCGCTTCGCGCCTTCATAGCGATCCCATTCATACCAGCCATTCATGGGAATAAGGCATCGACGTCTGCGAAACGGCGTTCTGAAACTGGGCTTTTCATGAGCCGTCTCGACCCGCGCATTAAACATGGGCCTACCTTCGGGCGGTGATTTCTTCCAGTGAGGATGCAATCCCCAGCGCATGGGAACGACTTTGGGTGTGCGCTTTCCATCAAGTGCCACTACCGGAATGACCGTTCCTGGGGAAATATTGTAATTCGGTTCCCAGTCCCATAGCCCGTCATCGCCGATGACAGCATTAAAAAGGCCAGCAATTTCGGTCAGATTTTTATGGAGAGTAAAACGTCCACACATTAATCAGTGCTTCCAAGCCGTAATTTATTGTCTCTAAGAAATTTAAAAAACGTAACGCCCCGCGTCTCTGTATCGTTTTCAGTTTGAGCCAAGCGCGCCTCACATTCTTTCCAAGCATGCTCAAGTTCCGCTCCGGTCAACGGAGACAAAAATTGATACCCCATATACCAATCATTGAAACTTCGTTCGCGTATTTCCCCTGAATAGATTTGCTCTATGTGACCATGACGACTATCACTCAGAATTTTGGAATAGGTTGCCTCGATCTGTGTAACGGGCCCCTCCAAAATCTGGATGAAAACCTTTCCGTCAAAACACAACATTCCGGTTAATTGGTTTTCAGCGTTTTTTGAACGAGACTTTTCCAACAAAGCGTCCATCATGGACCTATCAAACCCAAAATTAGCCTCGCTCTTGTAAATCAGTTCAATCAAGATAAACCCCCAAATGAGACCTAATCATAAAAGGAAAAACCGAGCTCATGCAAGCGATAGAATGCGTCGGCATAGTTTGTTTTCGCGGCACTGAAGTCCTGCTGATCCAACGCGGGAAAGAACCTCGGAAAGGGCAATGGTCCATCCCTGGTGGTCGCATTGAACCCGGAGAAAGTGAAGTGCGTGCCGCCCATCGCGAGCTTATGGAAGAAACTGGTATTTCAGCAAAGCTTTTGGGCAAAATTGAAACTATTGACGCCGACTTCGCCAAGGGGCCGTATCGGCTGCATGATTATCTGGCGGTCTGGCAAAGCGGCGACCCACAGGCTGGAGATGACGCTGCAGCGGCGGAGTTTGTTCCTCTTGGAACCATCGAACAACTGGGTATGTGGTCAGAGACTGTAAGGATTATTCAAAAGGCCAAAGTCATTTTGTCTGAAATTGAACATTCCAAAAAATGCTGAATGCGCTATTCTGTCTGCGTGAAACGACTCCTGTTCATATCAATATTGGCGATTACGCCCGCGGCCGCCAACGCTCAGGATGTGTCCGAAGACAGCCAGGCCGCTCGTGAGGAAGCCGAACTCAGAGTGGAAGCCGAAATGGAGAAATTGAATTCCATGGCCGAGGCTTTGTCGCTAAACTTGGGTCAGCTACACGCTCTGCGCACCATATGTTTTACAGAACAGGACCAAAAATGGCGTAGCTATGCTGGACAAATGATCGATTTGGAAGCTGGTGACGATTTGGAGCGCCGCCAAAATCTTATACAGGCCTTTAATAAAGGCTATTACATGGAAAAGGATCGGCATCAAAGCTGTGATCAACAAGTGCTCAACGACGTGGCCGCCATATCCAATAACGGACGACAATTGGCCGGTATGCTGGGTGCCCCCTATCGTGAGGACTAAATGCTCATTGTAAGACTTATACCGCTGGCCCTGGCTGCAACAGTTTTAATGGCCTGCGCCAAAGCCGTCACGGCGGCCCCTAAGGACGAAAAATCCATGTCCACACTCGCCGGCTCCGAATGGGGTGTTGAAGGCAATGATCTTCCTTTCGTTCAATTTGGCTCCAAAGGTGAGATGAACGGCAATGGCGGCTGTAATAATTTCGGCGGCACTTATGAGATAAACGGCAGCCGTTTGATTATCGGTCCAATTATGAGCACAAAGAAAGCCTGCATGGGACCGGCCATGAATACGGAAACAGAATTTTTCACGGCCCTTCAAAAGGCTCATCATTTCGAGGCCACCCATAAACGACTCGTGATATTTGATGCTAACAATACTGAAATCCTATCCCTGATTCGCAGAGACTGGGACTAATTTCATATCAATGTGGGAGAACTAAATGAAGAAACTTCTGATAACGGCCATTGCCTTAGGTTTGATGGGCAATGCTCAGGCTGGATTTCCAGTTCAGGACAAAATGACGTGTCCATTGGGCGGTAAGTCCTTTGAGGTCACTTCAACAGCATCCTGTTCATCCATGGGCGTCTATATGAACCTGCAATCGGTCACGTCCTGTGACTTCGTTACTCGACTACCACAATGTCCAGATAACGGGCTCTGGGTTTACAAAGATTTTTCCGATGACGAATTAGAATTATTACCCGCAATTTTAGATTCTGAGAATTATAAATTGGCGGGTAGCATGTCCCGGTATTATCAGGCCTATCTCATTGAACAGGCTCTTCCGGAACCTGATATGGTGACATCATTCTTCCTCCTGCAACAAGGTATTTGGTATGACCCGATTGAAGAAACGCTCGATGACCCAAAATTTTACGCGGCCTATGAGGCAACCCTGACACCCGCCTTAGATGACGAAGAACTCGAAAGTGCTGAATTTTATGAAGCCGCCCAAATCATGTATATGATCCATCACGGGGCCTTGGAAGAAGCCAATTATAAATACAAAGCTATTATTGTCGAAGATAAGTCAGACAATGAATATTATAAATCCTATCTCAACGCTCTTAATTACTGTCTGGACAATCCCAGCGATGAAAACCTATGTTCTTTGCACTCGCCCTTGCGAGCCCACGAAGATAAGGAAAAGAAATAGAATGATGAAACAGGGGCTGACATTTACATTCATTCTTGGCCTTTCGGCTTGTTCCAGCAGTTATTACGCTCCGCCCCCGCCACCAACGATTAAGCCCGCAAAACACCTGCAAATTGTTGGAGGGAGCTGGGTTTGGGATAGCACTCTGGATAAAAACCCTAATATTGAGTTTCAATCCGATGGTCGTTTGCGAGGGTTTGGAGGCTGCAATCGTATTCAAGGCCAATATGATAATGACACTCAACTCAAAGATGGCCGCTATGCATTCAAAGTCAGTGAGCTCATCATGACCGAAATGGCCTGTTCACCCGGGTTGAGTGAAGAAACTCATTTTCTTGATGGATTGCAAAATTCTCGTAGCTATAGCTTTAATCTGCAAGGTTCACTCATACTTTTCGATGCCGCAGGTAATGAGACTATTCGGATGGCTCGTCCATAAAATCAGTCTTAGCTGAGTGACCACGCCATGGCTTCACCAGCATGGAACGGAACGATATGTGACCCGTCTGTCAGAATAGCTTCTGGGATCTTTACTGGCGAGCGTTCCAATACGATCTTATCCGTATTGACCGGCAATCCATAGAATTCAGGACCGTTCAGCGACGCAAAGGCTTCAAATTTATCCAATGCCCCCTCTTCGTCAAACGTCTTGAGATAGCTTTGCAAGGCACAAGGCGCATTAAACAATCCGGCACATCCGCAAGCTGCTTCTTTCGCGTCCACTTTATGAGGTGCAGAATCCGTGCCCAGAAAAAACCGATTATTCCCCGATGTGGCCGCCTTGCGCAAAGCAAGCCTGTGGGTCTCTCTCTTAGCAATAGGGAGGCAATAGTAATGAGGTCGAATACCACCTTGAAAGATGGCATTGCGATTAAATTCCAGATGATGCGGTGTGATAGTAGCACCAATATTTTTGGGCCCCTCTGCTACAAACTCCGCAGCGTCTTTGGTCGTGATATGTTCAAATACAACCTTCAGCTCAGGCATATCTTGCATGAGCGGGATCAGAACCTCATCAATAAAAACCGCTTCACGGTCGAAAATATCAACATCAGAATGGGTGACTTCACCGTGTACCAATAGCGGCATACCCAATCCCTGCATAACTTCCAGGGCAGCATATATGTTTTTGATATCCGTCACGCCATGATCAGAATTGGTCGTAGCGTGAGCCGGGTAAAGCTTGGCGGCCGTAAAAACACCTTCACCATATCCATTCCGTAATTCTTCCGGGTCTATTCCGTCGGTCAGATAACAGGTCATGAGCGGTTCAAAATTAAACCCTTCTCTAACACTGGCTTTGATGCGGTTACGATAATCCCGCGCAGCAGAGACAGTCGTAACCGGCGGTGTCAAATTAGGCATAACAATCGCCCGCGCAAACTGATGGGCCGTAAAATTCACAACGGTTTCCAGAATCGGACCATCGCGCAAATGCACATGCCAATCATCGGGGCGGGTAATTTCGAGTCGGTCTATCATGGAGCTTGCCTACACAATCCCGCCAATCAAGGCGAGACTATTTCTGCGAAGCATGTGTCAAATCATACTAATTCGCTATCGAGACACCGAGTACATATCCACCAGCATAAAGCCCCATCGCCATGAGAACAAATGTGCCTGCTGCGAATAAAGGAAACCGCATCATGACTTTATTTGTCGTGGCCTGACAAATGCTGTGAACCACCCGAATAGCAACGTAAATCCAGGCCAGAACCAAAAGCCAAGGCTTCACCAATCCGACCTCATTCAGATAAAACATGAGGGCGTAAAATATAACTGGTTGTTCGTGGAGGTGGTTGTAATTATCTGCCACCCATCTGGCCCGGGCCGGGATTTTGTTTTTCAGATCCGGATTATCGATAAATTGTTGGGTGTCTTTGGTGATGGCCATCATGGCGGGAATCCGCCGTTTATACATCCACACCCACATAATGAAGGTCCAGATAATCAGCGCCAGCACAGGTGTTAAAAAATTGCCCATCTATATCCCAAAATTGTAAATTTCTGGGAATTATCTTCCCCGTTATCTGAAAACTATAGTGGATTTTGGCGGGGGTTACCACCCGAAAGCATAATAATTGCGCTGACGATTGGGGGCTTATAAACTGTCGGAGAGGCCGACGCCCATGTAACGCGGCCTCTTTCCGTTAAATTACAGCTCGCCTTCCACATAAGGCTCCACATTAAGCGTAGTGCCTTTCACCGAGCGCACACGCAACTCAGCACCGGATTTCGGATTACCTTCGCGGACGCGTGCGCGCCATTGCGTATCACCAACTTGAACCCGGCCTTCACCGAGCTCAAAATCGGTCACAGCTCGAACCCGCATACCGACCATGGACCGAGCCCGGTCATTGAGATCGGATGGCTCTCCACCTTTCATGCGTGGCCGAAAGTGAGTATGCCCGACGAACAATAACACGGTCGAGATAATGAAAAACAGAACAAACTGAATTTCCCATCCGAAGATACCAGCGAAGGCCAGAACACCGACTATCAGCGCTGCGATAGCCGGCCACAGAATATAAGTCGTTCCTGTGACCAGTTCGAGGATAAGCAGACCTACACCCAGAATAATCCAGTAGGAGGCCTTCATTTGAGCCAGAAGATCTAACATTTAATGCTCCTGCTACTTGCTTTTACCAGCACTAATCAGAGCCTCAATCCCACCTACAGTCGCCGCAAGGTTGGATAGCTCAGCCGGGACAATAAGCGTTTTCTGGTTCGGCGACTTGGCGAGCGCCTCAAAGGCTTTGATATATTCCTGTGCCACAAAATAGTTTACGGCATTAACGTCACCTCGGGCGATGGCTTCTGATACCATTTGCGTTGCACGGGCTTCAGCCTCGGCTTCACGTTCCCTTGCTTCCGCATCGAGGAAGGCAGCCTGACGACGACCTTCAGCTTCGCGAATAGCTGCTTCTTTTTCACCTTCAGCCTTAAGAATTTCCGATTGTTTGTGACCTTCGGCCATCAAAACCTCCGCCCGCTTTTCACGCTCGGCTTTCATCTGTTTATTCATGGCCTGAGTAATATCATGAGGTGGTGACAGGTCTTTTATCTCGATCCGTGTGACCTTGGTGCCCCAAGGGTCTGTTGCCGAATCGATAACCGTCAATAGCTTGGCGTTAATCTCATCACGACGTGATAACACTTCGTCCAAATCCATTGACCCTACCACAGTCCGCACATTAGTCAGACAAAGGTTTTTGATGGCATTGTCCAGATTGTTTACCTCATAGGCGGCGCTACGCGCATCCACGACCTGAATAAAGACAACCGCATCGGCTGTCACCATAGCATTATCTTTGGTAATCACATCCTGAGATGGAATATCAATGACGCGCTCGCGCATATTCATTTTATAGCCGACCGTGTCAAAGAACGGTACGATAAACGACAGTCCTGGTTTCAAAGTTTTGGTGTAACGTCCAAATCTCTCAACCGTATATTCCATGCCCTGAGGCACGGCTTTGACCGCCTTTAATATAACAACGATGATCATCACCACCGCAGCGATGATGACGATTTGTCCTGCGGATAAACTATCCATTATCTCTCTCCCACAATGTTAAACTTAAAGATTATCGAGAACGTAGTCTGCGGAGGATACCCGAAACTCACCGCCCTCTTCTACATATAGCGCTTCAACTGTGCCGTCATTGACGACCATGGCGTAACGCTGCGATCTGGGCCCCATACCAAAACCCGAGGCATCCAATTCAAGACCGATAGCTTTGGCAAATTCGCCATTCCCGTCAGCCAGCATTTGCATTTCATCGGTGACGCCTTGGTCCTTGGCCCAGGCGCCCATCACAAAGACATCATTGACAGATGTGCATGCAATCGAGTCCACGCCTTTGTCTTTGAATTTATCAACGCTTTCCTTGAAGCTTGGCAGGTGCCTCGCTGAGCAGGTCGGCGTGAATGCGCCTGGCACAGCAAACAGAGCCACCTTTTTTCCGTCAAAAACCTGAGCGGTTGTGACGGGTTCGGGCCCATCGGCCCCCATAGTCATAAATTTTGCTTCGGGCAGTGAATCGCCGACCTTGATAGACATATAATGCTCCCTCTTTTCCAATTTCTTCCTATAGATATGGGGATTCGCGCGGCAAAAAACAAGAAACACTTGAAAAACTTGGACCGATAAGTGAGCTTATCCTTATGGAAGATATAACGAATTTGACAGGAAAATTCCTGTGCGCCCTACCTGGCATGGGGGATCCGCGCTTTGAAAAATCCGTCATTTTCATGTGCGCCCATAATTCCGACGGTGCGATGGGTCTGATTGTCAACAAACCCAAAGACGATCTCCTCGTTGGCGAATTACTTGAACAGGCTGGTGTCGACGGCACAACAAAACTGGCGGATGCGCAGGTTCTGGATGGTGGACCCGTAGATATTGACCGTGGCTTTGTTCTCCATACTGCAGATTATTATAACGCGGGAACATCTTTACGAATATCTGAGACCCTAGCCCTGACATCGACCCGCGACGTTCTTGAAGCGCTGACGTCAACCGAGGCACCAGACCTAGCAATACTCGCCGTAGGCTACTCAGGATGGGGCGGAGGTCAGCTCGAGCGCGAAATTGCCCAGAACGCATGGATGGTTATCGATGCCAAAGAAAGCCTAATTTTCGAAGATGCCTTGAACGATAAATGGACGTTGGCCCTTTCCGCCATTGGAATTACGCCGGATATGCTTTCACATTTCGGCGGCAGTGCCTGACTTGTATTCCCGGTCGCTCTCATTCATAGAGAACCAAACCAAGGGATAGGAGCACAGTGGAAACACTCGCCAAAATTTTTCCGGAATTAAGTCAGGTTGAGATACTGGCCTACTCCGCCATGTTTATTGGCAATATTTTACTGTTCGTTTTTGCTCGCCCCTTTCTGCGCCTGATTGTTTCCGGCAGACCGACAGAATCCAAAGTCCGGATATTTCGAACTTTGAATGTCCTGGTTTTTGTTCTCCAGTTAATTGGTCTGCTCCTGGCACATTATTATGGTGAGCTAAAAGGATATCTGCCCAATTTGGCGCAATCGATTATGGTCATTTACGGTGGCATGCTACTTTATAGTTTTCTTGGCGGGCAATTTAAAAAGCGGTTCGGCAAACAGCGGGTCGTAGATGAAAAGACAATATATCTGGAGACCTATAGTTCACGTCTCGTGACGCTTATAATGCTTTTCCTGTTGATTTTGATTGTCATCTATATCCTGATTTTGATTTGGGAAGCCGGTGATAAGTTTGATGGAATTTATGCCATCATTGCAGCCTTTATGGCCTTTACCAGTGGCATTTGGGCCCCAGACATTATCAGCGGCCTGATCATTTTAAATACGGAAATTCTCGAAGATGGCGACGTCATTATGATTGATGGTCACGACGACGAATATGTCATCGGCCGCGTCACGCTGATCTATGTTATCCTTTATGACATTCGGAATAATCACCGGACCCTTATGCGAAACCACCAATTTACGCAAAACCGAATTGACAATCTCTCTCGTATTACCAGCTCAAACGGCATTCGCTGGTCGCTGGTCTATAAGATAGGATATCCTGCTTTTACAGGCAATAGAACCGAACGCGTAACTCAACTGACCAATTTTAAGGACCGCGTAGGTGACATGTTCACCGCCGCGAATAATGCCTGCAATGAAAATGAAGATATTAAAATCAATGGCAGCAAGCCATTTGATTGGGCAATGACCAATGCTGGTGATTATGCACTGGAATATACACTCTGGATATATTTGGAGCGAATTCCAAATACAAAAATTACCTCCACTATTCGCAAACACTTGATGGGTACAATCTACAAGGTCAATGAAGCCGTTTATGATGCCTCAATTGCAGAAGACATCGATCTATCGACTCCGGATCTGCAACAACTAATCCTTCCAGATAATAATGCGCCCGCTTCGTCTCTCGTCAGTTAGTCGCTGCTCAGTCGGCTAAAGATTTCATGATCCTGCCACCGTCCAGCAATTTTGAGATATGATCGGGCCGTACCTTCATGAACAAAACCCAAAGCGGCCAGCAAATTTATGGACGGATCATTACTGGCTTGGACCGCTGCCACGACGCGGTGCAGCCCCATGTCATCATAGCAGAATTTCAACGCGGCCCTGACAGCGGCACGTGCAAAGCCCTGCCGGGCATATTCCTCGCCAATCCAATACCCCAAATGAGCAGATAATGCCGGGGCTTTCTGTACCTGGGTAATATTGCACGCGCCGACGAGTCTGAGGTCTGCTCCAGCAAAAATATGAAATGGAAACCCCGTCCCTTGCTCTGCCATACGATTATAACTTGCCAGGCGCACCTTAAAACTATTGCGGGTCAAATGAGCGTCGCTCCATTCTGGTTCCCATGGCGACAAGAAATCTTTGTTTCGACGGCGAAGTTCCGCCCAATCTTCGAAATCTGCCCATCGCGGCAATCGGAGCTCAACTCGGCCTCCTGGAGCTTGTTCTATGAGAACTTTTACCGTCTTACGCCCTAAGACCATCCGATGCGCCCTTGTTTCTTATGCATGAGTACATAATATATCAGCAGGATAAAAGCGAAACTGAACCAGGTCATCATATATTCAAAATGCCGATTGCGAATTTGCGGGATTTTAACCGGTAGTTCCGACGCATCATCTGCGCCCTCTAATATATCCAGATAAAACCGAGTATCCGCACCGCTCGCGATATTCCCCCATTCATGGCTCTCAGGCATGGGATTAAACCCGAACCACCGATTCTTTTCAGGGGTGCTTCGGGTGCGCGGTGCACCATCTCGGGCCAGCCGGATATATCCGGCAATAAGGCGGCTCTCCAGACGGAAAGACGGAACCGGATCCTTATCCGATATCGTCCCAAATGCGCCAAAAGCGTAAATACCATCCTGCGCTACAGGCGAGAACAGCCGCCAACCAAAATCTGTTTCGCGTAGCGTGTAGACTCGCAATGGCTGCTTGAAATTACGGATTTCGACACCGGCTTGAAAACGCCGAAAATCCACAGGCTCTTCGGCGTCAAGCGCAGCCTGAATATCTGTCAGACTTGTTAGAGGTTGTGAATTTGCGGCCGCTTGAATTTCATCAATGAGGTCAGTTTTCCATTGCAGCCGTTGATATTGCCAGATGCCCAATCCGACAAGAATCGACAACATAATAAAAACAACGACAGTGAGACGGGGTTCCGGGCGAAAGTAAAATTTCATGCCGTCGCCCCGAAGATAGAAGATACGGGACTAAGACAAACCAAGTCCCGAATTACCTAGGCAAAGACGATGTAAACAAAGGCGAAGAGGAACAACCAGACAACGTCAACGAAGTGCCAGTACCAGGCAGCCGCCTCGAAGCCGAAATGTTTCTCGGGCTTAAATCCACCACGAACCAGTCGCAGGTAACAAACGAATAGGAAGATCGTTCCGATTAGAACGTGTAGACCGTGGAAGCCCGTCGCCAGTAGGAAGGTCGAACCATAATTGTCAGTGGAAAGCCAGAAGCTGCCCTCGTGGCCGTCTTTATAGTGATGGAACAGCTCGACATATTCCACACCCTGCAGATAGGTGAAGAAAATACCAAGAGCGATAGTCAGGAACAGACCCCACTTGGCGGCCTTGCGGTTGCCATGAATTAACGCATGGTGAGCCCAGGTCACAGTTGTCCCAGATAGTAACAGAACCAGCGTATTCATCAGCGGAATATGTGACCAGTCAACAGCCTCATAACCGTGAGGTGGGAATTCTGAAAATCCCTCAGCACGTGGTGTCTCCCACTTTTCCCTGACCTTGTGCCAGAGGCCATATTCGAAAAACATCCAGAACCAACCAACAAAAAACATGGCTTCCTGCATAATGAACATAATCATGCCGTAACGAAGACCAATATCGACGACTGGTGTATGATCACCAGCTTCGGACTCGCGGGCAACATCCCGCCACCAACCAAACATGACATAAGCAGCGAAAAACGTACCGATTATAAGGATAATATACCCCTGATTGACGGTTTCGCCATCACCTAAGCGGGAGTATATCGTATCGATACCACGTCCAAAGAAGAATTGTGACATACCACCTTCGCCTGCCAATTGCGGCAGTCCTGCGAAAAAAATCACCATACCGACACTCCAGACCATGCAGGCGAGACCTGACAGAAATGGCCACGGGCTGGGCTCTACTAAGTGATAGTCGTGTTCAACGGCTTCTGACGCCATATCTTCCTCCAAAAGCGAGTCGCGGATCGCTGTTTGTCCGTCCTATAAACAAGGGATCCCTAGCCCGCAATAGCCAGAACCGCTAGTTTAGCGTATCGCGGCCTTGCGCCGCAGTCTCTTCGAGAACGAATTTTTCCGGGTTTGCGACCGGATTGAACTTATAAGATAAAGTGAATTTCTTGACGTCATCATAACGGCGTTCTTCATCCATGGCGGGTTCGATGAAAAACTGAACAGGCATAGACATGGATTCGCCGGGCTTCAGCAGGGTTTCCTCAAAACAGAAACACTCGATTTTGACAAAATAAGGTGCCGCTTTGACGGGCGTGACGTTAAATGTCGCCGTACCGACAATAGGACGATCCGTATAATTATAGGCCTTGTAATAGGCAATATTCGTCGCGCCGATCTTAACATCCATATAGGTTTGCTCGGGCTCAAATTCCCACTCTAACTCACGGTGAACATTCGCGTCAAAATAGACACGAACGCTGCGCTCCAGCACTTCACTGTCATTTTGTTCAGCGCGAGCACTCGTGCCACCAAAACCGGTTATTTTACAAAATTTGTCATAGAGCTCATCAAAGTAAAAACCCAGGCTGAGCATAGCGACGGCAATAGACCAAAGAACAGCAACTGTGAGCTTGTTACTCATTAAAAGTTTTTCCCGGGCGTCATGACGATACCACGCGAAACGATGGTAAACACAATAAAGACCATGAACAGCGCCAACAAAGCCGCGATCGCCAGATTACGTTTTTTACGTGCCTGTAACTCGGCTTCAGTTGGTTCGTAAAATTCTTCGGGTTCCATCTATACAACTCCGGTTAAGAGATGATCGGCGGCCAGAGCGCCAAAGACACCAAACAGATATAGGATGGAAAAAGCAAACAGATTACGTGCGGCTTTATCGCCCGATTTCACAGCGTATAGCGAGGCATCATTTGATAAATCCGCTTTCTCGCCAGCCTTTGAACGCCAGACCTTGAACGATAGAAACAAAAACCCAACATTCAAAATCAGTGCGACAATGCCGTAAATCCAACCAGCCTGCCCTATGAGGTACGGCCCTGCACAGGTAATAGCTACCAGAATAGCATAGGCGAAAATCTGAGCCCGCGTTGAGGCAGCACCTTCTACATTCGGCATCATTGGAATATCCGCTTTGTCATAATCCCCGGTTTTATACAAAGCCAGCGCCCAGAAATGTGGCGGCGTCCAAAGGAAAATGATCAGAAACATTAAAATAGGCTCGAGCGAGAAACTCCCGGTTGTCGCCGCCCAACCAATCATAGGCGGGAATGCTCCGGCCGCACCGCCGATGACAATATTTTGCGGTGTGCTGCGCTTGAGCCAGCGTGTGTAGATGACAGCGTAAAAGAAAACCGTGAACGCCAATAAACCTGCAGCCACCAGGTTAGACCCTAACCAAAGAGTCAGGACTGCAAAGAAACTCATGAACAAACCAAAAGTCTGAGCGGTACGGGCGCTGATAGCACCCCGGGGAACAGGTCGGTTGCGGGTGCGGGTCATCTTGGCATCGATATCGGCATCATAAGCCATGTTCAGCGCGCCAGATGCGCCTGCACCTACAGCAATACAAATGATGATAGCGACCATATTCGAAAGGCGCGGATTAACCGGCGCGCAAATATAGCCTACCCAAGCTGTAAAGATAACCAGAGACATCACTCTGGGTTTCATCAATTCCCAATAGTCAGCAGGTTCGGCTGTTCCGATTCCTGTTCCTGGTGTGATATTTTGAGACCCGCCCATGCCGCCGCCCTTAATCGACCGGGCGTTTTTTCACAAGCGCTTCGAGCAATACGGGTAAAAAAGCCGCAACGCCTATCCAGAAAAACCAGCCCCCAAGCAGGGACATATCATTGTATTTCTGGAGCTCTCCCGGATAATCGACGTAACATCTATTCATGGGTATTGTATGTTGCGGCACAACCACAAGGAATGTCCCAAGGGCAACTAGTCCCCATTGTATGAGTGCCAAAGGTAGACTTAGCTCAAATTTGGTCAGGCGCGGAAACAACCAGACAACGGTCAAAAATATAACGATCGGCAGACCTGACCACATCGTTTGGATCCAAAAAACGTCAATCCAATAAATCTCATGCAGGAAAGTATCAAATACCGAGTCGATCAAGGAATTGTAGAATACCAATGCCATAATAAAGTGGGCTACCAGTAACCAGAACCACCAGAAGGTCGGGCGTTTCACATTCCACAAATCGCGCATGTCTTCCCCCAAAAGAAAAGGCCGCAATCGAAAACGATGCGGCCCTTTAAATACTTATAACACCAATTTAGTGGTGGTCATCGTCAGAGATAACCGGCAGCTTGTTAAACTGGTGGAATGGTGGTGGCGAGCTGAGTGTCCACTCAAGTGTCGTTGCACCTTCACCCCACTGATTGTCCCCAGCCGGGCGTTTTTTCCAGAAAGCTTCCATCAGCATCAGGATAAAGAAAGCAACACCAAGACCCGTCGGAATAATACCCATGGAAGAAATCCAGTTCAGGTCGGCCATTTCAATAGGATAATCAACATAGCGGCGCTTCATATCCATGAAGTGCTGCGGCATGAAGATCAGGTTCACCCCGATGAAGAACAGCCAGAAGTGAGCCGCTGCAAGATATTTGTTATACAGATAGCCACTCATCTTGCCGAACCAGTAATAGAAGCCACAGAAGATGCCAAAGACGGCCCCCATAGACAGAACATAGTGGAAGTGAGCGACCACAAAGTAAGTATCATGCAAAAGTGTGTCGATAGACGCATTGGCCAGGACAACCCCGGTCACACCACCAATCACGAACAGAATAATAAAGGCCAATGCCCACTGCATAGGTATGGTATAACGGATCGAACCGCCCCACATCGTCGCAAGCCATGAGAAGACCTTGACCCCTGTGGGCACCGCAATAACCAGTGTTGCCGCCACAAAGTAGGCCTTGAGGAATGGATGCATGCCCACTGTGTACATGTGGTGCGCCCACACGACGAAGCCGATGACGCCGATGGCGACCATAGCATAAGCCATGCCCAAATATCCGAAGATTGGTTTTTTGGAATTTGTCGCCACAACGTGAGAGACAATACCAAAGGCTGGCAGGATCATGATGTAAACTTCAGGGTGGCCGAAGAACCAAAACAAGTGCTGGAACATGACCGGGTCACCGCCAAGTACGGGGTTAAAGAAGCCCGTTCCACCTGGAATACGGTCAGTCAACAGCATGAACAAAGACGCTGCAAGGACCGGCAGGGCCAGTAGAAGCAAGAATGCTGTTACCAATACAGACCACGCAAATAATGGCATTTTGTGCATGGTCATGCCGGGTGCGCGCATGTTCAGAATAGTCGTAATGAAGTTAATGGCGCCGAAAATAGACGAGAAACCTGCCGCGAGTAGACCAATAATGATGAAATCAAAGGCCGGCCCGGGCGAACCTTCTGTTGATAGAGGCGGATACATGACCCAGCCGCCACCGAAACCAAGGGCACCGCCCTCACCTCCAGGAACAAAGAATGATATCAAAATACACGCAAAAGCCGTCGGCAGCAGCCAGAATGACAGGTTATTCATCCGCGGGAAGGCCATATCCGGCGCGCCAATCATAATCGGCACAAACCAGTTACCAAAACCGCCGATCAAGGCCGGCATCACCACAAAGAAGATCATGATCAGACCATGCATTGTGGCAAAAACGTTAAATCCGCGCACGTCATTGTCAAAATATTGAATGCCTGGCTCAATCAGCTCTGCCCGCATCCAGAATGAGAGATAACCACCGATAATACCGGCAAAAATCGCAAATATCAGGTAAAGCGTCCCGATATCCTTGTGGTTTGTGGAATAGAACCAGCGCTTGAAAAAGCCTGGCTTGTGATCATGTGCGTGATCGTCACCGTAAGTCGCAACCATGGTGAGCTCCTATTTCTCTAGCGCGGCAGTTTGAATGCCGAGATCGTTAGTTTCAACCGGAAGTGACGCGAGGTCACCGCCGCTGGCGACGAATTTGTCAAAGTCTGACCGTGTCACCACGCGAATTTCAATGGGCATAAAATAGTGATTAATGCCACAAAGCTCGGCGCACTGCCCGTAATAAGTGCCCTCAGCACCTGCATCGACCTTAGTCCAGGTGTGATTGATACGGTCCGGAATAGCATCGACCTTAAGCCAGAAGGGGTCCATTGAAAATGAGTGCAGGTTCCGGTCAGATGTGACTAGGAACTCAATCGCTGTATCAGAAGGTATTACCAGCGGCGCCGTGGTCGCCAGAAGATACTCACGCCCCTGTGCGATTGCATCTTCTCGGGATAGGGGGGTCGAAATGATTTCTTCGACCTGGTCTTCCATTCCAACATACTCGTATTGCCAGTGCCAAGTGTAACCTTTCACTTTGACAGTCAACTCTGTCTCCGGGATAATGTCCTGATCAAACAGTGACTTAAATGACGGAGCCACCAACGCCAAAAGAATGAGAACCGGAACAACTGTCCAGATGATCTCAATCAAAGTGTTATGCGTTGTCTTGGACGGCACCGGGTTTTTGCTCTCCCGGAAACGGACCATGATGTACAACATCAGGCCGAAAACAAAGATGACAATACCGGAAATAATCCACATCAATACACCGAAAAACCATTCGCCGTAGCGGGCATTATCTGTGATACCGACATCCCATCCAAAATTGCCGGAACTGGTAGAGGCCGCTGCAGTCGCAGAGACCACGGCCAGTAGGGGCAATCCCAATAAAAGTGCTTTTAAAAGACGCATTTGAATCCCTCAATAGGTCAAAAGCGGACTCACGTCCGCGTGTTTCGTTCGTGTATAGGCAAATTCGTGTCAAAGGTCAGGTGTTTTGACCGCGCGGATTGTCGCATTTACCAACCCACTCACACAGGCGTGAGCTGTAAAAACTTGACATATCCATCGTCTCGGTACAGCGAGGCCCGATGACGGATTATGCTTTTGATGACAGTGACTTAACCGCCGAAATCGCATCCGGTATCGTTGATGATACTCTAAAGGGTGCGGATGATGGTGAGCTATTTATAGAGCGCGGCGAATCGGAAGCGCTATCCTTTGATGATGGTCGACTAAAGACTGCCACCTATGATGCGAGTCGCGGATTCGGCCTGCGCTGCGTGGCCGGTGAAACCAGCGGTTACGCTCAAAGCACTAATTTGGCACCTGATGCCCTACGACGAGCTTCCGATGCGGTTGTTCTGGCCAAAGCCGGATATAACGGCCACAAAGCCGTAGATCCGCAGCGAACTAACACTCTGCTATATCCGGATATAGATCCGGTGCAGTCACCAGACTTTGCCCAAAAAGTCCAACTATTACAGGAAATTGACGCATATTGCCGGGCGATTGACCCATCCGTGGTTCAGGTATCCGCAACGCTCTCCGGGTCTCGAAAAGCTATATCCGTTCTGAGGGCTGGCGGGGCACGGTTTGATGATGTCCGTCCCCTTGTGCGTCTAAACATTAGTATCACGACGGAGAAAAACGGTCGCCGGGAAAACGGATATGCCGGGTCTGGTGGACGGGCCGCTTATGATGATTTTATAACGCCTGCAAGTTGGCAGGCCATGGCACAGGAAGCCTATCGGCAAGCAACGGTAAATTTGGACGCTATTGCAGCACCAGCCGGTCAGATGGATGTTGTACTGGGCCCCGGATGGCCTGGCGTGCTTTTGCACGAAGCTATCGGACATGGTCTGGAAGGTGACTTCATTCGCAAAGGCACATCGGCTTTTTCCGGTCGTGTCGGTGAGCGCGTGGCCGCGTCCGGCGTAACAGTCGTTGATGACGGTACCCTGCCTGGCCTTCGAGGTTCACTGACACTGGATGATGAAGGCACGCCAACCACGCGGACCGTTTTAATCGAAGATGGTATTCTGAAGGGGTTCATGCAGGACCGGATGAATGCCCGCTTGTTGGGCGTCGAAGCGACCGGCAATGGTCGCCGTCAGAGCTTTGCCTATGCGCCCATGCCCCGCATGACAAATACATTTATGCTGGGCGGCGACAAAGATCCCGGTGAAATTCTGGCCGACCTAAAGAACGGTATTTATGCCGTGAATTTCGGCGGCGGTCAGGTCGATATAACCTCTGGGAAATTTGTCTTTCAGTGCACAGAAGCCTATCAGGTCACAAACGGCCAGATCGGCGCGCCACTCAAAGGAGTCACAATCATTGGCGATGGCCCAACCGTGCTGACGCAAATCCGGCATGTGGGCAATGATATGGGACTCGATCCAGGCATTGGTGTTTGCGGCAAAGCTGGTCAAACAGTGCCCGTCGGCGTGGGACAACCAAGCGTCTATGTGGAAAACATGACCGTCGGCGGTAGCGCGGTTTAAGTCCCGTTCAAATCAGACTTTTCTCAGAACTATTTCGAAACTGAAAGCCCCGCTCACCTCATTGCGCGTGGCAATAACGGATATCTGTTCAGGTTCTGACAAGGCTTTTAATATCAGATCGACGTCATTCAGCGGTTCGTTTTCAAAATACATCTGAGTTGTGATTTCATGGTAACCCCGCCTTGAAACCTTGAAATGAATATGAGGCGGTCTGTCCCAGCCGCTGGCAGCCGGATAGGCCCCGGGTTTGACAGTTTTAAAACGGTAACGCCCATTTGCATCTGTTTTTAAAATAGCCCAGCCCTGAAAATTTGGATCCAGCGGGGCCTGGTTACGGTCAGTTTCATGGGCATAGCGACCTGCTGCATTGGCTTGCCATATATCAACGACAGCGTCGGCAATCGGACTCCCATCATCACCATAGACACCACCCTCCACTGTGACGATGTCTCCTAATGCAATATCCGGGCTGTTGCCAACCACAGTCAAGTCAGCATCCTTATCGGCCTGTTCAACAATCGGATAAAAAGGCCCGGACGTTTGACGGGGCGTTACTGTTTTGGGCGTTTCAGAGGCACAGGCTGTCGAAACGCTCAAGCTAACCCCGGACACCAATCCTGCTTGTAAAACTTTGCGGCGTGAAAGAAATTTTTCGGACATAAAACTGTTCTTTGGTTGCGATGGGTTTTGCCCATTAGGCCGCTAAAGTTAAACATTTCAAATTAAAACCCATTCATTGTCATGCAAAATCCCGGTTAAACTTTTGATAGCTGTAAAAAGTCGCCTCGCAGCCCTCGCTATTTAAAGACACGCCGCCTATATGAGTCGCGCAACACCAATTGGAGGGTCTCCTACATGTCAGGCATGAATTTACTCGAAGCAATCTTAGGCGCTCAAAGCGGCGCATCAGCTCAACAGGCAGGCGCGTCTTTGGGACTTAATCAGTCACAGACACAAAACGCAATTGCGGCTTTGCTGCCAGCTATTTCGTCCGCGTTCAAACGTAATACCAATAATCCGGAAGGCTTTGCGCAGCTAATTCAAGCCCTGCAAGGCGGTAATCACGATGAATATCTAAGACAACCCGAGCGCATGGGGCGTCCGGAGAGCATCACTGACGGCAATGCTATTCTTGGCCATTTGTTCGGGTCCAAAGATGTCAGCCGGGCTGTTGCCGGTCATGCCGCGCAAAAAACGGGCATTGGTGCCGATATTCTCAAAAAGCTCCTGCCAATGGTTGCGACCATGGCTATGGGCAGCCTGTCACAACAAACCCGTCAGCCAAGCATGAAAGAGCAGCTGGCCAATCTGGCCATCCAGCAAATGATGGGCGGTGGCCAGCAAAGACAGCCCCAGAGACAAAGCGGCCTGGGCGGATTGCTCGGCGGTTTGTTCGGCGGCGGTCAGCAAAAACAACAGCGCCAAGTTCAACAACAGCACCAGCAAGGCCTTGGCCTACTCGGCGGCATGCTTGACGCCGACGGTGACGGCAGCGTCATGGACGATGTCCTGAACATGGCCATGAAAGCCGCGACACGGTAAATTAACTCCCAATTATTGAATAAAGAAAAGGCCGGCATTGCCGGCCTTTTTTGTTAGAATGATTTTGGATGGATTTAGTTGTTCCCAACCGCATCCATTTCGTGGTCATCTTCGATATCCGCTTCCGCCATCCACTTCTTCACCACTGGTGAGAATAGCAGCATCAGGAAGCCAATAAAGATACCAATCCAACCCACGCCGGAGAAGACTTGAGCATAGTTTTCCTTCGCCGCAGCTTTATCGATAATTTCACCGCCGACCGTTTCGGCGCCGGCCGCAGAAGCAATAAAGCCCGACATCAGATTACCCAAGCCTGAGTATACGAACCAAGCGCCCATAACGAGGCCAACCGCTTGAGCAGGGGCCAATTTTGTCATGGCCGACAATCCAACTGGTGATAACAGCAACTCGGCCATTGTATGTATCCAGTAGATTGCAAAGATGAAAAACACCGGCGTCAGTAATGCAGCGCCCGTTGAATTTATACCACCTACAAGGGCCAAATATCCAAGACCTGCACCCATAACGCCAAAAGCAAACTTGACAGGCGTAGATGGCTCCCAACCGCGTTTAGCCAACCATATCCATAGCCACGCGACGAGCGGCGCAAATATGAAGATAAAGCCCGCATTCAAAGATTGGAATACCGGCGTGGGAACATCCCAACCAAATATCTCTGTATCAACGAGACGACTTGTAAACAGTGTCAGAGACGAACCAGCCTGCTCGAATAGTGACCAGAATGGTATTTGCGCCATTGCAAAGTAGGTCGCCGCCCAAAGACGGGAACGTTCGCTGCCCTGAAGCTTCGTGAAACTGTACCACATCAGATATAAGAACATCAGAACACCGGCTATCAATCCTAAGGAACCAACAGCGTCTGGATGCATCACCAAGACCATAGCAATAGCTACAACCATAAAGCCAGCAATATAGCAGGCCCACTCTTTGTTGATCGGTCCGAATACCTTGTCTTTCAACGCGGCAGCATTCGGTGGTTCGGCCTTACCCTCAAGCCAATCCTGCAGGAATAAGAAAGTCAGCAAACCGGCAACCATGCCGATACCCGCAAGACCAAAGCCCCAGGCCCACCCCCAGTAAATCCCCAAGATACCGCAAGTCCAAGTCGATAGGAATGAACCGAGATTTATCCCCATGTAAAAAAGCGTAAAACCTGAGTCGCGCCGGACATCATGCTTTTCATATAAGTCGCCAACAATTGTTGAGATGTTTGGCTTCAAGAAACCAACACCGGCGATAATCAAAGACAATGATAAAAACAGAATATAAACGTAGAGCTTTTGCTTTTCGTTTCGTGTCGTATAGGTTCCGTCAGAAATAGTTGTCAGGACTTTGACATTGCTTGGTCCATCCGCATTGGCATCAAGACGTATATCATCCGGCTTAATATCCGAGGCAGTTTCCAAAATCAGAAGATCGGTATCGGTCTTCTCAATTATCTCGACTGGCTGCCCATTTGAAGTTCCGGTGTAATATTTCTCTTTTTCTTCCTCACCATCAACTGTGATAGTTCTTTCTTCTGATTTCAGGTCTATTGTTTCATTGTTCCAAATTAGAGTCGTAGAAGGCTCCGGCCCTGCGCAACCTAATCCCACAAAGTGACAGGCATTTTGGAAAACAGACCGTGTTGTTTTTTCAATCCTGTAATCCCCTGAAACATTGCCTTCGCCGTCATCAACCATCGGCTCGATAACCAATTCCGAACTACCAAGTCCTGATACAGTCGCATAATTATTACTATCGAAGA
Organism: Hellea sp.; assembly: GCA_020628425.1. Classification (GTDB taxonomy): domain Bacteria; phylum Pseudomonadota; class Alphaproteobacteria; order Caulobacterales; family Maricaulaceae; genus JACOMS01. The sequence continues at coordinate 141,962 of JAHDEZ010000002.1, forward strand.
TGACCCGGCGTTTTTCCCCCTCATAGTCCATATAAAGTCTTCTGAACCGGTCTCTTTCCTCGTCTTCGAGAACATATTCGGCGCTATTAAACTCAATAAACTCTTTGGAACCACTGCCCTCAAAGGCCATTCCGAAGTGTCCCAGCACCAATAAGATAGCTCCAAAAGTAACAGCTTTTCTTTGCCCTAGGTATTTATCGGACAATACGCCGCCAACAACAGACATAACGTAAACCAGTGAAATATAAGCCCCATATATGACGCCAGCGCGTTCATCAGAATACAGGAAGTGCTGAACTAGATATAAAGTCAGCAGCGCGCGCATCCCATAATATGAAAAGCGCTCCCACATTTCAGTAAAGAATAAGACGACCAAACCTCTTGGATGGCCAAAGAGTGTTTTTTCGCCGGCTGGAATGTCATTTGCCATGCACAATTCCCCTTGAATTTGTTAATTTGGCATGTCTTGCCCTGCCCGGCGTGGGGGTTCAAGTTTTTTTTAGGGAAATATAAAGGAAGAATTTGCCCCAATCTGTCAAAAATTTAACTTAATAATACGACAAATGTCGTTTACAGTGTGATTCATGACAAAAGTAAAAAAACCCTCCGAGGCGGAAACGGCGATACTTCGGGTCTTGTGGCAGGAGCAGCCCTGTACCGTTAAAACCATACACGAAATTATAAGTCAGTCCAAAGATGTAGGCTATACAACGACGCTGAAACAGGTTCAGCGCCTGTTGGATAAAGGCCTGCTCGCCCGAGAGCCCGGCCCGGGAAAGTCTTATTTATATAGAGCGGTCAACAGCGCCGAAGACACCAAGTCCAAATTGTTCGATCGCTTTGTTGAAACCGCATTTGGAAATTCAGTTTCCGATCTGGTGATGCATGCGCTGGGCAATGGCGACCCGTCAGAGGCGGAAATCGAGCAGATACGCGCCTTTTTGGAGAAACTCGATAAAGAGAATTGATCAAGGGCATTTGATCGACTGGCTGTGACAGGCTTGATGAGGGAGACGAGAGATGGACTTAAATACAGTACACTTACTGGATAGCCTGGGTTGGGCAATAATCCATAGTTTGTGGTTAGGTGGCATGGCCGCTCTTGCTGTCTTTATATTTAGAAGCATAACGAAAGATAGCCAGGCGGCACTCCGATGCGGATTTGAGCTCATGATGTTGGCATTTTGCTTTTTCGCTTTTCTGGGCGTGTTTATTTCAAAATTCATCGGGCCAGCCGCGTCTAAACCGGTTATAATATCACTAACCGAACTCGTAACGGCCCCTATCCCGGGAACTATAACCGGGGTCACAGATACGGGAAGTGTCATTAGCGGGTCATCGCTAACAAAATTCACACCCATTCTTGGTGTTTTATGGTGCCTTGGTTTTATCTTATTGGCGGCCCGATACAGCATTGGCTTAGCCATGACACGACGGTTAAAAACACGCGGCCTGTCTGAAGCGCCGGAAAACTGGACAAGAAAGTTTCAAACGCTCGTTTTGAATACCGGCATCGTCCGCCACGTTTCATTACACATATCCAACCGTGTTACAGGCCCAGTCACACTTGGATTTTTCAAACCTGTTGTTCTGGTCCCGTCCAGCTTCTTTTCGGGATTGCCCGCCGATCAAATAGAGGCCATCCTTCTGCATGAAATTGCCCATATCCGTCGACATGATTATATGATCAATCTGTTTCAAACGGCCATCAAAACCGTACTATTCTTCCACCCGGCCGTACATTATATCTGCCGCCGCATAGACGATGACCGCGAAAAAGCCTGTGACGACTTCGCTGTCAACTATACCCGCAATCCAGCTGCCTTGGCCATGGGACTGGCGAAAATCAGACTTAACCTCGACGCCCCCGACTTTGCTATGGCTGCTTCAAACAAGAATACCCCCCTAATGGGCCGTTTAATCCGCCTAACAATGCCCGAGGACACCCGACGTCGCCCCGGCCAACTATTGACATCTCTGAGTGCCATTCTCGCAGCGTCAATACTTTATTCAGCCGCCAGTGTAGAATTTGCCAATGCCAACTCGCTTCTTTCCGACGAGGTAGACAATAAAAGCAACCTTCACGTATCAGCGGAGACCAAAAATTACTGGTTTGAAGAAATCTCTCACAATGACCGAAACATTACCATCAAAGTTGTGGCGACGGGTACGCGATGGGTTAATATTGACCAAAGCTGGTACGATATCGATAAAAATCCGGATATCCTGAACAGCGTACCTGATATGCCTGTCGCGCCTATCATGCCCCGCCCCGAGGCATTCAATTCCTATATGAAATTTGAAAAGGCCGCCAATCAATACAAAGTCAATCTCGATTACTACATTGCAACCCTGGAAAATAATGCGTGCCGCAAATGTACCAAGGAACAACTTCACTTCGCAGAAAAACAAAGAAAAAGAGTGAGCGAGCCGCACCCTGATTTTGACCGTGACTTTCTGAACCCGGATGTCACCTCTTTGTCTGTCCCGTCCACATCTTCATCTCCGGCCCCTGCCATCCCAGCATTCACGGCACCCAAACCACAACCGATATCCTTGGATATTTCGCCGCCGGATGCACACGTCATCCGACCTAGCTTTTCAGTAACGCCTGTCACGGAGCACAGTCCCGAAGATCTACTCACACAGGCCTTTGAAGCCGATATGGAAAAAATCGGTCACAGTTTTGACGATGCCCTTAACTCACTTGAGCAAGCGACAGAAATCTTTGCACATGACCCTTCGGCCAAAGGCGATTACGAAAACGCCAAGGACAGATTTGCCCGCGTCATTGTCGAGGCCAATAGTCACCGCCACGCCAGAACCAGACAATATGAACTTGAAATGTCGCGCCTTAGAGACCTGAGAGCTGCGTCACCAAAACAGTCTTTAGCCCTAGGATATAGTCGGGATGTCATGGTCAATCTGAAACAGGACGGATTGATCGCCCCGGACGCTGTAAAGGCAGAGATCACCTATGTTCACGGAAATATGATTGTTGACGGCAAAGATGTCCCTCCTGATAAGGAAGGCAGCTATTGCTCGCTCAATCGAACATATAATATAGACAAGTCAGATAATATGCGGATCAAAATCGGTCCCAACGCACTGACCTTAACAAACCATAGTCCATAAACAGAGACGCACATGACAACAGGATTCAAGACGCCGCTTTTGACGGCCCTGATATCCCTCACCCTGATATCGGGGGTGAGCCAGGCTCAAGATGATGAGAGCAGCTCTGCCCTTAGAACATTTCAACCGGATTATTTCACCCAATTTGCTCCGCAAAACGCTTTTGACATGGTCCGGCGAGTTCCCGGCTTTCAGACCCGTGGCGGCAATAATGCCCGCGGACTGGGGCAAGGCGGTGCCAATGTATTGGTCAATGGCAATCAAATCGTCGGTAAAGGTGGCGATCCTTTTGCTCAAGTCGGCCGTATCCCAGCTGCAAATGTAGTCCGAATAGAAATACTGGATGGCACGAATCTGGACATTCCAGGTCTGACTGGCCAGGTCGTCAATGTGGTTACAAAAGCCAGCGAGGGCATATCCGGCTCCTGGGAATGGTCGCCAGAGTGGCGCAAAATTCAGGAACCCATGTTGCTGCGCGGCAATGTAAAAGTTTCAGGCGAAACCGGTAATCTTGCTTATGCGGCAGAGCTCCGGGCAAGGGGTTTTCGCGGTGGGGTTGAGGGGCCCGAAACCCGCCGAAATGCCGATGGCAGTATTTATGAGAACCGTGATTTCCGGCTTCGCGCCAATGGCAACTCCCCGGGTGGAACCGTTAATCTGACCTGGAAACCCAAAGAGGATCATATTGGAAACCTGAATTTCGAATACAACGAATTTAAGTTAAGACGGCGCAATTCCTATGTCCGCGATGCCGTCGGAGACTTTGTCGCTGCCCCTCCAGACGGAGTTAATAACGGCGTTGATGGAAGCGAGCGATTTTTATTCAGCGAAGACGAGTGGAATGGTAAGGTTGATGGTGATTTTGAATTTCCGTTTTGGGACGGTAAATTGAAAGTCATCGGATATTACAGGGAAGAACACTCCCCTACTTTGGCTCGCTTTTTTGACTACGATGCCAATGCGGATCTTGTTAGTCAGACTGAATTTGACCAGATCGCGGATGAAGGCGAAGCCATATTTAAAACCGAATATAGCTGGTCACGAAAAGAAGGCCGTGATTGGCAGGTCTCGCTGGAAGGTGCCTATAATTTCCTGGATATTGAAAATCAGTTTTTTGATATTCTGGATAGCACTAACAATAGCGATCGTAATGTCCTCGCAATTGATGAGAACAGGGCAGAAGGTTTTTTGACCCATTCCCGTAAGCTCGGCGAGAAGTGGTCGGCTCAGGCGTCTATCGGTGCCGAGTACTCTGAACTTACAGCTGGCGGACAAACCCGCAGCTTTACCAGGCCAAAAGGCTTCGTTTCAGCGACCTATACAAAGGATGATTCCCTGAACATTACGGCCAAAGTTGAACGCCAGGTTGGTCAACTCAACTTTTTCGATTTCAGTTCCTCTGTCTCGCTTCAGGAAGATGTTGGAGACCGCGGAACCAATCTTGATCTGGTGCCCGAGCAAGCATGGGGCGGAGAGATTAATCTCAACAAAACGTTCAAAGACGGTCATACGCTGGAAATTCAGGCCCATGGCCGACTTGTGGAAGACATTGTGGATTCTATCCCTTTGGACATTGATGAGCTGGATGCGCAGGGCAATGTCATCGGCACGATTTACACAACAGGGGTGGGCAATATCGGCTCCGGCGAACAAGGTGGTGTCCATATAAATGCCACCATAAAAGGCAAGCCATTTGGCTTTGACGGTGTGGAAATCCGCACTGGAGCTGCCTGGCACGGGTCTTCAGTGACCGACCCAATAACCGGTGAAACCCGTCAGTTTAGCGGCCAGAACATGTTTGATGGGAATTTCAGTCTGCGCCACGATATACCGAATACGGACTGGGCCTGGGGATTTTTTATAGAAACGTCGGAACGAGGCTCCAATTATAGCCCTTTCACAATTTCGCGTTTTGATATGCGTCCTGGATGGAACGAAATTTTCATTGAGCACAAGGATATTCTTGGCATGAAAGTCCAATTAGAACTTGGCGCTTTCATCAAGACCCATGAAACACTGGACCGGCGTATTTTCACGCAAAGACGAGACCTGGCTGGAGCAACAATAAGCCGGATCGAAAACCGAAGACAGAATTTTCGCGGACCATTCCTACAGCTACAGGTCAGCGATACATTTTAATAAAACGACTTTCTAACAAAGAGAGAAACCATGACTGCGAAACCACTAAAACCGCGACTTGCGGTAACGATATTGCTCACCCTGATAACAGGGGTTTCATCCTACGCACTGGAAACAGAGGACAGCTCCGCATTGAGGAGTTTCGAGCCCGCTTATTTTACTCAATTCGCGCCGAGAACGGCTCTGGACATGTTGCAGCGCGTACCAGGCTTCCAATTGCAAGGCGGCAATACGGACCGGGGGTTGGGTCAAGGCGGTGCCAATGTGCTTTTAAACGGTCAGCAAATAACAGGTAAAGGCGAAGATGCCTTCGCTCAGGTCGGTCGGGTCAACGCCAAGAACGTCGTCAGGATTGACATTGTCGACGGTGGCACGCTTGATATTCCCGGACTATCGGGTCAGGTCGCTAATGTGATAACCAAGGAAACGGGAATTTCCGGCACATGGCAATGGCAGCCGGAATGGCGAACAGATCTCAAGGCCAATTTGCTCCCGGGGCGGGTGACGGTTTCTGGTGAACAGGGCAATCTATCCTATTCAGCGGAATTAAAGAACAATGCCTTTCGCAACGGACATTGGGGTCCGGAAACCCAAACCGATGGTGACGGGAATGTTCTTCGCATCCTGGATGAAAAAGGACAGTATTTCGGCGATAATCCAGGTGCATCCGTCAATTTGACCTGGAAACCCAGAGAAAGACATACGGGCAATCTTAATCTCGAATTCAACCAGTTCAATTTCAACCGAACCCAAACCTCTATCATTAACCCCGTCACCAATAGTGACCTCACCGGCGAAGAACTTTTTAAATTCTCAGAAGACGAGTGGAATGCCAAAGTGGACGGCAATTACGAACTTCCCTTTTTAGACGGCAAGCTAAAACTCATTGGTTATTACAGAGGCGAACGCTCGCAGACATTTGCCCGTTTTCGAAAGTTTGCCTTAAATGCCGAACTTGAAAATCATACAGAGTATCACCAAACGGCCGATGAAGCCGAACTCATCGCGCGCGGTGAATATAGCTGGTCCCCATCCGCAGGACGGGATTGGCAATTAGCAACCGAAGGCGCCTTCAATTATCTTGATATTGGCGCCCGGTTTTTTGACTTCACAAATAATAGGCAATTTCCAAGCGGTTCCCGGGTTGAGGAATTACGTTCCGAAGCCACCTTGACCCATACACGGGCGATTTCGCCTAAACTCAGCGCTCAGATATCACTGGGTGGTGAATACTCAGAAATTTCGCAAGGGCTAAAAGTTCGCGAATTTATACGCCCAAAAGGATTTGTCTCGGCCACCTATAAACCCGAGGATAATTTTTCCATCCGGGCCAAGATCGAACGTGAAGTCGGGCAGCTTAATTTCTTTGACTTTATCGACGCTGTGAGTCTGGAAGACAATCTGAATTCCGTTGGCAATGACAATCTCGTTCCCAGCCAGAGCTGGTTGGGCGAATTGGAGTTTGACCGGCAATTCACGGGCGGTCATTCCTTGAAGCTAAGAGTCTATGGGTCAAAAATTTCTGACCTTGTGGACCGCATTCCGCTATTGGACGAAAACGGATTTATCGTCGGAGACGCCGTCGGCAATATAGATAGCGCGGAACGCTATGGGGCAGAGTTAAATGCCACCCTGAAAGGTGACGCATTAGGGCTCAAAGGCATGGAGCTTAGCAGCCAGATTCACCTGCGAAACTCATCCGTTCGCGATCCACTTGAAGGATTTAACAGGCGCCTAAACGGAGATCTTGAAAGTTTCTGGAATATCAGTTTTCGGCATGACATTCCCGAAACTGATCTCGCATGGGGATTTTATACGGACCAGCGCCTTCAAGCCCCCGTTTACCGGCTCAATACATATAACCAGTTTACCTTTGATGGTCCCTGGGCGCATGTCTTTGTCGAGCACAAAGATATATTGGGGATGAAGGTGAATGCGAGCCTGCGCAATCTGTTTGATGCCAGTGATGATTTCGAACGCATCATATATGATGGCCCACGCGGAACCGGTGATATCTTACGGGTCGAAAAACAGGACCGGGAATTTGATCTGTTCTTCCGCCTCACCTTTAGCGGAACGTTTTAGACGCTAATAGGCGCAGTCGTCATAAGCGCGCAGGATATTGCCGTTCCAATCACCATTGAATTTTTCGATGAGTAAGTCCGCATTGGATTTGCCTGTGCGGGCAAATTCATCCAGCGGCTGAAGGAACAGGCTTTCGCTTTCACCATGCCCATTCAGGCATCCGCGGGCTTTCAGGCCTTCTCGGGAAATCGTCAGGGCAATCTTGGCCAGATCCTGAATGGTCTGGTTTCTAAACGGCGTTTGCAGGCCCAGTTTAGGGACATCTTGCCTGAGCTGTTGTCTCTCCGCCTCGGTCCAGTCTTTGACCAAATCCCAGGCCGTGTCCAGCGCAGCTTCATCATACAGAAGCCCGACCCAGAAAGCCGGTAAGGCACAAAGTTCAGCCCAGGGACCTGTATCTGCGCCGCGCATCTCAAGGAAGGTTTTCAGGCGCACTTCCGGGAAAATGGTCGAGAGATGATCATCGAAATCACTGATGGTTGGCTTCTCGCCCGGAACAACATCCAGCTTACCGTCCAGGAAATCGCGGAAGGATTTACCAGACGCATCCAGATAATCACCGTTGCGGTAGACAAAATACATGGGCACATCGAGGGCATAATCCACATATTGCTCAAAACCGAAACCTTCTTCAAAGGCGAAAGGCAGCATGCCCGTACGGTCCGCGTCCGTGTCTAGCCAGACCCGTGATCGGTAGGATTTATAGCCATTGAGCTCTCCCTCGAGGAATGGGGAGTTCGCAAACAACGCCGTTGCGATTGGTTGCAATGCTAGACTCACCCGGAGCTTTTTGACCATATCGGCCTCAGAGCCGAAATCCAGATTGGTCTGAACCGTGCAGGTTCTGAACATCATTTCCAGACCGTGCGTGCCCACTTTAGGCATATAATTCATCATAATTCCATAGCGGCCCTTGGGCATAATGGGCACATCGGCGAGTTTCGTATCGGGTCGAAACCCTAGGGAGATAAAACCAGCACCGATTTCTTCATTGACCTCTTGGACCTCGCGCAAATGTTTATTCACTTCAGCGCAAGTTTGATGGACATTTTCCAGAGGCGCGCCAGAAAGCTCAAGCTGTCCGCCCGGCTCCAGAGAAACAGAGGCATCGTCCCGTTTTAAGGCGATAACATTTTCACCCTCGTAGACGGGTTCCCAATCAAAGCGCTGTAATTTTTCTAATATGGTCTGAATGCCGCCAGTATATGGAATCGGTGTTTTTTTCTCGAGGCAGAAGCCAATTTTTTCATGCTCTGTCCCGATACGCCAATCTGCCTTGGGCTTGGAACCGCCGGCCAATCGCTCGATCATTTGCGCTTTATTCTCTATGACAGGAGAAGGTATTTTGGCCATGGCCTAATTCTCTAATTATTGGTGCGATCTATTTAGATATGTCTGCCCCGACCCGCAAGCCCATTACAGATTTTGTCCCGTTTGTCGCCTATTCATTTATTTAAAAAGATAACAAAACTGTGTAGCCCTGTGAGGCGATTGTGCAAAACAACCCGATGATTCTGATTTATGAAAACGCTGACTACCGCACCAGACAAATCAGGAGATCACCCATGAAAATTAAGACAACTCTTATTATGACAGCCGCCGCCTTTATGATGACAGCCGTGCCAGCGCAGGCTCAAACCTACGGAAGCGGGAACAACTATGGTACCGGCAACAGCTATACGAAAAAGACTGATCAAAAAACCAAGCAACAGCAGGCTCAGGAAAACGCGCTACGCGAAGCCCAAGAAATGAAAATGAAAGCCGAACAGGAACTTAAGGCCAAAGAAGATTCCATGATGGCCAAGGAAGACGCTATGATGACCAAAGAAGATGCCATGATGGCTAAAGAAGACGCTATGTTGGCCAAAGAAGAGACCATGAAGAAAGAAGACGACGTCATGATGATAAAAGAGGAAAAAACTTATGGTTCCGGTACAATGGGCAAGCCAACCAATTGCCCGGCCAATACCAAGCCTATGGATGACGGCACTTGTATGCTGAGCAGCGGAAGTCTCCCTGGAACATAGATCCAAATATCCAGCCACGAGGCTGATTATAGGGGTGGCGCTTATCGGCGCCGCCCTTCTTGCTATCCGTGCCATTGCTTATGACTTTCGCCCAGGCACCAACACATTTCTACACCCTTATAAATTATTTGCCGGGCTGTTAATCTTTGCTGGCCTTATATGGGCCTGGTTTATTCCTATACTCAACCACCTTGATCCGAAGCGGATCACGACACGTTTTCTATGGGTATGTCTCGGAGTCAGCCTCTTCTATAGAGCATTATTTTTTGGCTCACATACGATATATGAGGACGATTGGAACCGCTATCTCTGGGACGGATATATGGTATCCCAAGGTCAAAACCCATTTACATACAGCCCCAACGACATTCTGACAGACCGGACTCATCCGGATTCCGAAGTCCTGCGCGAAGTATCAACAACCAATGATCACTTCCTGCATAAAATAAATAATCCGCATTTATCCACAATCTACCCACCTGTGGCACAGGGGGCATTTGGAATTGCGGCGGCGGCCGACCCGTTTAATCTAGATGCCTTGAGAATGGTGTTCCTGTTATCAGAAATCCTGACACTGTTTTTACTCGTCAAGACTCTGCCCCTTTACGGAAGGTCGCGCCACTGGGTTCTTTTATATGCCTTTTGCCCATTACTGATCTATTCGGGATTTAATGCGGCGCATATGGATATTCTTCTGCCGCCCCTTATTGTCGGCGCATTATGGGCCGTAAAAAAGCGGGCTTTTTTGGCGGGGATACTACTGGTCGGAGCCGCGGCCGTGAAAATGTGGCCGCTCATTCTGGCCCCGGCGCTCTTTCGGGAATGGCGAAAAACACCGCTCATTTATATAGGTGTTGCCGCGTTTGTGGCCGCCTTGTCGGCGCTAGCTTTCTGGCCCATGTATCAGGCTCTGGGCGACACAAGTGGTTTGCAGGCCTATGCCAGGGGCTGGGAACGCAGCAGTTTCATTTTTCCCCATTTGCAAAATTCTGTCTTTGGAGCGGTTGAAAACCCAGCACAGATAGCGCGCTATATTGTAGCGGGGTTCGTCACCCTTGTGGCCATTGCGGTCGGGTTCTGGCCCGGTCGGGACAGCCCCACATCCATTCCCGCCAGAGCTTTGCTGGTGACGCTCACCCTCTTCTTTCTCTCACCGACGGGCTTTCCTTGGTATGTGATCTGGGCCCTGCCTTTCCTGCCCTTTGTGCCGCTTTACGGCGTGGCGTCGCTCTGTATGTTAGTGCCTCTCTATTATGCGCGATACGCTCTGGGTGAGCGGGAGATTTATCACATCTATACCAACTGGCTCATACCGTTGCAGTTCGGCCTGCCGCTATTGATATTGACTTTTGAGGGCTTTTGGCGATGGAGGCGGACATGAACGCTCCCGTGATCAAAGTCGTCATTCCCGCCCGGAACGAGGAAAAGGCGCTGGGGAAAGTCCTGTCTGAAATTCCCGACGTGGTCGACACCGTCATTGTTGCCGATAATGGCTCCACAGACGCCACGGCACAGGTGGCTCGCGAACACGGGGCGGAAGTGGTCAGCGTACCGGAAGCCGGATATGGCCGGGCCTGTCTGGCCGGAATTGCGGCCTCGGACGCGTGCGATATCATTGTCTTTTTGGACGGAGACGCGTCGGATTATCCGGGGCAGCTGGTAGAGCTCATTGCGCCTATTTTGAAGGATGAGGCCGACTTCGTCATCGGATCCCGGGTCAAGGGTGAGCGCGAAAAAGGGGCGCTCACGCCGCAACAGCGCTTTGGCAATGCGCTGGCCTGCTGGCTCATGAAGGTCTTTTGGAAAAGCGAGTTTACAGATCTGGGCCCCTTTCGCGCCATTCGTAAAACCTCTCTCGACGGGCTTAACATGCAGGCCCCGACCTTTGGCTGGACGGTGGAGATGCAGGTACGCGCCCTCAAACAGGGCCTACGCTGTGAAGAGGTGGCTGTCGACTACCGCAAACGTATCGGCAAATCAAAAATCAGCGGCACAGTGCGCGGCGTTGTCCTAGCGGGCTATTACATTCTCGGCACGATTTTCACTGAGCAGTTCCGGCGGTAGAAATTCGAAAAACCAACGCGTTATCCTCGGCCCTGTGCCGAGGATCCATTGCAATATTGTCAACTAAGCCGTGGATCCCAGGGACAAGCCCTAGGATGACGGAAGAGCTTACTTCCGTCTCAACTCGGAACCATTCGGACCCGTCTCAATAATAAAGCCGGCCTCGGCGATCTGATCGCGGATTTGGTCGGACTGTTTGAACATCTCACCCATCTTAGCTTTATCACCGGCCTCTTTGGCAGCGACGGCCTGATCCCGTACAGCGTCATATTCTTTGCAAAGCGCTTCCAACTCGTCGGTGACACCTGACTTGAACCAGTCGTCCGGGTCCTTTTGGAGGAGGCCGAGTATATCCGCACCCTCGTTCATCAGCTTTCGAAAGATCACCAACTGGGCAAGCTGCGGAGCATTATCAGGTTGTTCGGATATGATACGAAGAGAAAGTCGACCACCGCTCTCCATTTGCGAAATAAAAGCGATGAGTGTTGGGGTCATTAAATCATTGCATAACGCATGAATAATCGGCTCTCTACCCACCAGATCTAAAGTATGATGTTTCAGCGAGGCAACATGTCTTTCAATAAATTCTTTAGAGACCTCAAAGGACATTGTGTCGTTTAAGAAACGATACCACCCATCCAATTGTGCCTTACTCTCCTGTAACAATTCTTCCGTCCAGATCAGCTCACTCCGGTAATGGGCTTTAAGTAGTGCGAGTCTAATCACCTCCCCGTCCCATTTCTCGAGCAGGTCATGGACGAGTTGCACATTGCCGAGGGACTTGGACATCTTTTCGCTGCCCATATTGAGGAATTCGTTATGAACCCAATAGCGGGCCATGGTCTTGCCGTGGGCGCATTCGGATTGTGCGATTTCGTTTTCATGGTGCGGGAATTTCAGATCAACGCCGCCGCAGTGAATATCAATGGTTTCGCCTAATGTCTCCTTGGCCATGGCGGAACATTCAATATGCCAGCCCGGGCGACCAAAACCAAAAGGCGCGTCCCAACCGACGCCGTTCATTTCCGGTTTCCAGAGCACGAAGTCGGCGGAATTTTTCTTGCGCGCCACTTCGCCCTCGCCGACGCGCTCACCCTTCCGCAAGGCGTCAAGCGTATTGCCAGAGAGCTTACCGTAATCGTCAAATTTGCTCACATCAAAAAAGACATGGCCGTCACTTTCATAGGCGAAACCGTCTTCGATGAGTTTTGAGATAATCGCGATCATGCCACCAATATTATCGGTCGCCTTGGGCTGCACGGTGGGCATCAGGCAGTTCAGCGCCGCCAGATCTTCATTATAAATGCGGGCATATTTCTCTGTGATTTCAGTAATATCCACGCCCTGCTCTGTGGCAGCCGCAATAATCTTGTCGTCCACATCCGTGATGTTACGGGCATAGACGACATTTTCCTCACCGTAGATATGGCGCAATACGCGGAACAACACATCGGCGACAACGGCGGCGCGGGCATTGCCGATATGGGCGTAGGAATAGACGGTCGGACCACAATTATACATGGTCACGCGCTCAGGATCGGCGGGCTCAAAAACCTCTTTGCTGCGGGTCAGGGAATTATAGAGTTTCAGTTCCATATATCTTGTATAACGTGTTTTTCACTTGCCTATTGAATTGCCGCGCTTATGTGAAGTTTGAATGAACTTGTCTATGCAAAATAAGCTTAGAATTGCCATTGGCTTGTCTGTGGTCCTGCTTTTTCTGGGATTTTATCTAGGAGAGAAAGAACCAGATACGCTGAGTTTTGATATTAAGGGTGACACAGCTTATGTGAACGGCGGTACTAACTCAGTGTCGTATAAAACCATGAAGACGTTTTTAAATGATAATCCGGACGTTCAACACTTTGTCCTGCAAAACATGCCTGGCACAAAAGATAGCCGCACTAATTTGGATGTGGCCCGCCTTATTCGCAAGCGCGGGATTACAACTCACCTGGAGAGCAGAAGCTATATCGCCTCCGGCGCGGTCGATCTGTTTCTGGCCGGCGCGAAACGCACCATGGAATGCGGGGCGATGATTGGCGTTCATAGCTGGAGTTTTGACGGCGATATCGGCCCTAATGATATCGGCAGAGACGATCAGAAATGGGCCCATGAGAAATTCCTGACGGATATGGGGATTGACCCATCCTTTTATGTTTTCACCCGCGCCGCCGCCGCTCCGGACGAGATACACATTATGAGATATCCCGAGATAGAGCGCTACGGACTGCTTACCGAACCCGCGAATTGCAGCTTATGACCCAGAATTCTAACAACGTCATTCAGTTCCGGCAGCGAAAACCAGAACCCAAGAAGAAACCACCTAAAAGCCCCAAAAGAAAGCCTAATCGTTGGCTGAAGGACAGGGCTGGTTATGTGTTTGTCGGTCTAATATTGTTTGGATTTATTGGCGCCAACTATCTCCGTAACCAACCCACTGAGCATGCGCTTGAGTTTACCATTTTGGGAGACACAGCTTTTGGCAATGGTGGAACTGACAGTTCTTCATTGTCCTATATGAAAACATTTTTGGAACAGCATCCGGAAATCACCCATCTGGTCTTTCAATATATGCCGGGCACAACGGACGGGGCCAGCAACCTGGAAATTGCCCGCCTCATCCGTAAACGCGGCCTGACCATCCATCTCCAAAAAAATAGCTATATCGCCTCCGGTGCCGTCGACCTCTTTATATCAGGGGCTAAAAGGACTATGGAATGTGGTGCCCAAATTGGCGTCCATAGCTGGCGAACGGCTCCCGGCATTAATGCAGATTCTCTGGGGCGCGACCCGCTTCGCACTAATCACGAGAGGTTTTTGCGCGATATGGGCATCGACCCGGCCTTTTATCAGTTCACCCAGGACGCGGCACCGCCCAATGATATTTATGTCATGACCCAAGACGAAATCCGACAGTTTGGGCTTTTGACGACCCCAGCAGAATGCCCGTGATAGATAAGGAAAAGCCAGAGAAACCAAATCTATGGTCAATAATGTGGGTGTTTATTGCATTCATCGCTTGGATTATCTTGGGCGGAATTTTGATATTTAGCTATATTTAGAATGTCTCGCCATCTCCTTGCAGGATTGCATGGAAACTACGCGCATTTGTCACTGGTCTTCGTAAAGGTTTTTGGCGTATAAGCTCTTGTTATGAGTAATGATACATCGAAAAAACCGGTCCTTCAGGCCGTCCCATCAGCGCCGAAACCATCACGCGAAGCCGCGATGGAAGCTGTCAAAACCCTGATTGCCTGGGCGGGAGATAATCCCGAACGCGAAGGCCTGAAAGATACGCCCAAACGGGTCGTCAACGCTTATGCCGAATGGTTTAAAGGCTATGATGAAGATCCGGCTGAAGTTCTATCCAGAGTTTTCGAAGATGTCTCAGGCTATGACGATATGGTTATTTTGCGCGAAATTGATGTTGAGAGCCATTGCGAGCATCACATCGCTCCGTTTTTGGGCAAAGCTTGGGTTGCTTATCTGCCGACCGATAAAGTCGTCGGAATTTCCAAAATCGTCAAAGTGGTCGAAATTTTCGCAAAAAGACTGCAAACTCAAGAAACCATGACCGCGCAAATTGCTCAAGCCATAGATGACGCTTTAAAGCCTCGCGGAACCGCTGTGATGATTGACGCGAAACATGAATGCATGACGACACGCGGTGTCCACCACCCTAATGTTTCAACCGTAACCAGTCAGTTCACCGGCGAATTCAAAACCAATCAGGCCTTACAGGAACGCTTTATCCGAATGATCGGTCGGGGTTAATCGCTATTTCTTGACACTACTTTATCTAAGATAAAGTGCGACATATCTAAGGGCGAGCCGACGTTCGGATTTCTGACACACCAGAAGCCATTTGCGCATCATTCCTCCTCTCGCTCTCCCATTAGGTCTTACAGGCCGCCGAAAGGCCGGAGTCACATAATTATTGCGCATAAATGTCCTTCGTGATGTTTGCCTCCTTCGCGATATGAAAGCGCGATGCTTTCGTTTTCGACAGGAAAACCTTGCGGGATTTATGGTTAATGAGACGTTAAGGAAATTCAAACGCAAATAAAAAACCCGCTGCCGGAGCAGCGGGTCCATATAATACGGCATGTGGGGACCGTATTAAGCTGTTTCGGCCTGTTTCTTCACCAGAGCCTTTTTAATCGTTTTGGCTTTGTCTGTCAGCTTGGCATTTTTCGTACCTAGCAAGAAGCCATCCAGACCGCCTTTGAAATCGACAGTCCGAAGTGTCTTTGCGGCGATGCGCATTTTGAAAGATTGCCCGAGTGTGTCAGAAGCCAGTGTTACATTACACAAATTAACTTCGAAACGACGCTTGGTTTTGTTATTGGCGTGAGAGACATTATTGCCGCTCATTGGGCCAGTGTTTAATAAATCACAACGACGAGCCATTTCGTCCACCTTATTTCATCAAAAAAGGCCCGCATCTGGCGGGCACACATAATTTGCGCGGGAAATATAGGTTTGACGCCCTTTGGTCAAGCCCCTTTTCCAATAATGATTATATGTCCAAAGATGAAGCAATTGTCATGTGTTTTCATAGACTTATTCATGTTTTGGCCAGACTGCCCTTCCTATATATAGCCCCGAATAAACAGGACACGGAGCCGTTATGTCAGGGACTTCTATGCGAAAATTAGCCATTACAGCCGGAATCGCCTTCGCTATCGGCTTAACAGGCACCGGGATCACGGTCCATGCACAAGACGCGCGCAATCCAGACCCGGCCTATACGGCGCCGTTAAACCCAGCCGAAGGCGAAACGACCTTTGAATTCCGGCTCAGCGGCTATGTCTTTGGCCTGAAGGTCGTTTCAGCCAAATACAGAGGCATAATCGGCGAGGACAGCTATAATATATATTCGGATATGAAAACCTCCGGTCTCGCCGCCATGTTAAAAAAGCAACAGCTTTGGTCCTATACCGAAGGTTTTTGGGACGAAGATGACATCAGGCCGGTCAATCACATCCAGCAAAACATGAACAAGAAAAGCCGCCGTGTTGAGGTTTTCTACAATTATAAACGCTCACGCATCCGGCAAAGTGTCAGTCCACGTTTTGGGTCCATGGGACAACCGCCAGCGACGCCGGAACAGGCCTTTAATTCCGACGACGCCAACTCTGCCATGTTAAAAATTCTGATGGCAGGATTTCGAATGGACGAGGAAGTCTGCAATGAATCCATCCCGGTTTATGACGGCAAACAACATTATGAGATGAAGATTTCTCGACACGGCACCAAAGAACAAAAATTTGACGGTCAGAAATATCAGGCTCTGGAATGCCATGTTTACTTTGAACCTGTTTCTGGTTTTGATCCTGAGGACCTGCCTGATACGGATGAAAAGTCTAAGCCAGTCAAAGTCTATCTCATCCCCCGTCCGGAATATAATCTCTATATGCCGGTCAAATTCACTTATAAAGTCGGAGGGTTCAGCGCCAAGGTGAAGGTAAAAGAAGCCACGTTCAAAACCCGATAACACAAGCTTTTCAAACAAGAGTGTGACCTGGGTCATATTTGCATCCACATAAGCGCCCTATGGCTTGCCTTATGTCGGATGCATCTTATACTCTAGCGAGCGAGGATTTTGGGGAAAGCAATGTCATAATGGCCAGAGAGCTTCAGGACATTTTGATGAATCATTGGCTGTTTGGCGTTTTGCCTGGTCGTCGAATTGCGGATTTGTCTCATCAATTTTCCACCCGAAAATTCAAAAAAGGCCAATATATTTTCCATCAGGATGATCCGGCGGAACGGCTTTACGTGATCCTGGACGGCGAGATATCGATAGAGACGTTTAATGTGGACGGCAAAATGACCAAGATAACCCACTTGCATAATGGTGAAATCTTTGGCGAATTTGCTCTGATCGACAGTCTTGGCCGGAGCGCCAGCGCCCGCGTTGTGAAAGCCTCCACACTGGCGTCCTTAACCTCTACTGTATTCGACCAGTTATTAGTCGATCACCCGGACTTTTCCAAAAAAATTCTTGAGGTTCTAGTGGAACGGGTTCGGACTACCAATGAACAGGTTGCGAGCCTAGTTACATTAAACCTCTTGCAACGCACGGCACGGCTTTTGTTGCAACTCAGAGGCACTCAAGGGGATGAGATAAAAATCACCCAGACCGAGCTTAGCGAACGCCTGTTTGCATCAAGGGAAAAGGTTAATGTCAAACTCAGAGAGCTCGACCAGTTAGGTGCCATAGAAACCGGACACGGGACTATCAAAATAAAGAATGTCGAGGCTCTGACGATATTGTTGTGAGTGAGCTTACAGAAGCCCACCAATCACTTTCTCTGTCGATTACGCTCCCGTCAAAGGTATGAGAAAACTGATCAAAGCATAACCACAAAACCCAGTCGAAATAGCACCGGCTGTCGATAATGGCCGGACATATCTCTCCAGAAAACTCGCCCCTAAAAACAACGCCAAAAGCGCCAATAGCATCCATGCTATCCAGACGGGTTTGTAGAAATCCAGCACGACCTGCCGGAAACGAAAATTGACCAAGAGATCAAATGCGCACGCAAACAAAACGCCCAAAAACACAAGGAATTTTCTTTGCCAATTCAATTTTTTTACGATTCTCATACCCCCTATATCGGGAAATTCTTTGCGCCATGCTGTAACTTGGGTCATAAAGACTGAAGAAAATTGGGGCTAAACGTAAAGCTATGGAACCCACGGATACGCAGCGAAGCAAAATCGGTCAGATTGATTCGTCTCAATCGCCGCGGCGGCTGACCAGTATTCTTATAACGGATATCTGTGAGTTCTCGCGCTTGGCAGAAGCCGATGAGGCCTCAGCCATTCGGCTGACCGATGTCCTGTTTAAACTGTTCGAAGAGACCACACAGCGGCAAGGTGGGCGCGTGTTCAAACGTATCGCCGACGGATTTTTGGCTGAGTTTCCCTCCGCCCAATCGGCTATGGCGGCGGCGCTGGAATTTCTGTCGGACGTCAAAGCGCGTAATAACCTCGCCCCCAATGCCATCCACGCCGAAGTGCGTGCGGCGCTGCATGTGGGCGATGTCACCGATCGGGCGGACGGAGATATTATGGGCCACGGCGTCAACATCGCCGCCCGCCTACAAGTATTGGCCGAGCCGGGGACTATTCTAGCCTCCAGCAATATCATGAACCTGCTAGGTAAGGACTTTCCATATAAGGGGGTAAAGCGCGCACGCCTGTCCCTCAGAAATATCAGCACGCCGATGACGGCGTTTCAAATCGACCCGGACAATCAGACCTTTACCGGAAGACTGAAACGTAAAATTCAAAATCGCACCTATTCCAGGCGAGAAATTGCCCTAGCGCTTACCTTTGCATTCTTAGTCAGCGCTAGCATAGGCTTTGCCTTTTACAATTATCATCAGCGTATCGAAGCTCAAAATCAATTTATCGCGGCCCAAGGAGAACGTGCAAATCGTCAGGCTAAACTTGCAACAATGCTCGACGAATATGATCAGAGCAATGAACTGGATCGACGTTACCTGTCTGAGCTACTGCATGATTTGGACGACCTGTCATCAGGGGCCTACATAACGATTTTGCTGGAAAATAGTAATAAGGTGAATGATGTCATAGCGCAGCTAAAAGACAGTTTGAATGATATCACAACAGGTGATCCGAAATATATTCAAACGCTACATTTTATTGGTGCTCTCGCCTATCAAATCGACCCAGATGAAAGTGAAGCTGCCTATAAGCTTATTCTGGACCTGGATCCGAATGACGTAGAAGCAATGATTCGGTTAGCTCGGGTTTACGACGTTATTGGACAATCGGAAACAGCCTTGCAGCTTTTTGAAAAAGCCTATTCAGCGACCATTGACCCGGACAAAAAGCGTTGGCTTGAGAATGATATTGCCTTCAATCATCTTATCATGGGCAATTACGATTTGGGCCTCAAAATGTATGAATCACTTTACGGTCAAATTGGATCAGATATCCCCGAAGAATCTCGTCTGGCATCCCGCCTTCATACGGATCTGGGTGTTGCGTATTATTTGACAAATAATATCAATGAAGCCAAAGCCTTGGGTATCTCCGGTATCCGCAAACAAAAGCAGTATGGACACTATTACGATCTCGCCCGCTCTCATAATCTGATGGGTTTTTTATATACCCGTGACAGCGAAGTGGATCCGGTTAATGAAACTGAGCTCCTGAACAGTGCGCTTTATCACTATGAGAAACAATTAGAGTATAGCCAGGAGCTTAAAAACCCCAGACGGCTTGATGAGGCCAGAATTGGTCTGGGAGAGGTATACACGCGACTTGGTGACTTGGAGGCGGCACGAAACCAGTTAAACCAGGGTGCACTTAGCGCAAATCCTTTGCAAAAATTTGAGGCCTTGTTTTTCCTTGCCGAATTGGAGTGGGGACAGGCCAATCAGCAAAAAGCCTGCGACTATCTACTTCAGGCCAAACAGATTGATGAAAAACTCAGGGCCGGCATCGGCCCTGAACGAAAAGCAAGAATTGAAGCGATTAAATGCAGCTTCTCATTTTTTTGATCATGGCTATTTAAGAACCATTCTACAAGGCAAGGATAATCCATCTAACTCCTGTACTAGTGGCGTCAGGTCCATTTCGGCATCTTTATCTACAAGTTTGACGGTATCCAGAACACTTGGTGCAACGGTTGGGCGAATAGTTCGCGCAGTTGCGTCACGAAGATATGAATTAGCTGTGACGGGCTTTGCCTCCTCATTCTCAACAAAATGATAAAATGAGCTGAAGTCAAAAGTAAGCGAGATATCAACTACTGCTTTTCGTTTTTTTTCTTCAGGATATGCATCCTGGCCCGTCGCTCTCATGTAGTTTCTCGCCCTAAATAGAACTAAAGAGAAAAGAGCGTCTTTATAACGTTTTACAATAGGATCTTCCGCGTCATTCGGCTTAGCCGTTTCATAATTTGCCTCATCGCTTTTAAAAAAATCATCCTTTACGTAGCCAGAAAACTTAAGGTCCTTGCTAGCCTCTCGACCAAGTACACCAAGCAAATCCGAATTAAATACTCCCATTTATTCCTCCTTTGGGTAGCTAAATTTTCAATATTGGTTCATTCTCTAAGCGTGGATGTATGCCTCCGTACCTTTTTAACTGAGGTATTTGGGTAATTCCTTCATCCAACATGGACTTCTTAATTGCGTCATGCAGATCGGGTATTGTGTCCGTAGCGTTCCGCATTTCCCAAGCTTTTAAAAAATGCCTAGTGTAAAAGCCGTAATCATCATCTTCTTTGGCGACCTCTTCCTTGCGACAAGCTGCCATAAGATAAACAGGTACACGGATATTTTCGTTTTCAAACTCTTTAAACCTCTCAATTCTCATGAGATAGTTTTCAGCATTTTTTTTCACATTTTCTACCATTGTTTCGAACGCTAGATCACGGGATCGTACTCCATCCTCCACAGGAGATTCGAACAACATGCCCGCATCTCCACTGTGGCAACTATCGAATATAAGAAGAATTCGAATGTCCTTTTCGAGAGTGTCAAAAAGGCTATAAACTTCACTATCAAGCATTTGCATGTAATAAAAACAAAGGGTTTCGTGTATTGGATCATCTTTCGGAATTTGCGCTCCGTGCCCCGCGAAAGTAAATAAAAGGAAATCTCCATCTTCGAGTATTTTCAACACATCACTTATAAATTGCACCAAAGATTCTTTTTGAATATTTTTTGGCATTAAACACGCCGAAAATCCCATAGAATAGGCCAGCTCTTGCATTGCAGAAGCATCTTTGTAAGCTGCCTTCAGAGGCTTGAATCCCGGGTACCAACTTCCATCAAGTTTATCGATTCCAACATGAATAGATATACCTTTTGACATGTTTCTCTCCGGTTTTGGGTGGGCCTTTGCGCCTTGAGTTTTGCTTTATGCGAGCCTGCTATGCAGATTTGTAACCTACGTCACAGAAATTCGGAAATTACTGGTGATGTTACAAATAAATTGCCCCGCCGCCCTCAATTGTGTTCTATTTAACATAAATTGAAGGTTCAATCAAACTGCGGGCATATTGCAAAAATAAATAAGGGGGCACGATATGGTAGACATTCAAAAACTCATGGGGGACGGCCGGATCAGTAGTTTCGCTGAGCAAAACGATCCTGAGCTCGGGCTTTTTGATATCCTGGCGGGAACCTGGGAGTCGGCTAATATGGGCTGGAATATGATTGCGTTGCCGGACGGCACCAGCCCCATGGGATATCGATTGCTTCTCAATCAATACAAAGAAACGCTTTCATTTTCAAAAAAACTGATAGGTATTCCCAATCGGGGACTTAAACACGATCAGGGTCTCATAGGTTTGGATTATGAACAAGTGATACATCAGGTCGCCGTCACGGATTTTCCGCCCAGCGACCATCGCGGAGCTGTGAAAGGCCCCAAAAGCGAAATACATCATGAACCTGGCCTTTTTTTACAAATGGGCGCACATTTCGAAAAGCCGTTCAATCTGGCCCGTCTTGCCAATATTCCGCACGGAAACTCGGTCCTGGCGCTTGGATTCGCTGAAGAGAAAATACAAGGCCGCCCGGATATTCCTTTTGAACGAGGCTTACCAATCGGGGTCCCGGAAAGTGACCTGCAATATCTGGAACCCTACTTGTTCTTCCAGAATGACCCTTTCGAAGGAACGGACTTGACGGATGGCGTGGCATTCGACCCGACACGCCCCAACGAACTTTTAGACAAAGCTAACAAAGGCAAAGATTTTCTTTGGCACCGAAGATATCATTTCGACACTGAGTTCAAGGACAGTGAAGACCGGGTGACCGGAGGTATATTGAACATTCCGTTTATAGAAAAGGAAGCTGACGCGACAGAAATGCGCTCAACGTTCTGGGTCTCAAAAATTAAAGGTGAAGAGGCGTTACATTTGCAATATTCCCAAACCGTAATGCTTGACTTTTTTGAGGCCCGAGACGGAAGTTCGAGAAAGATTAAATGGCCTCATGTCAGCATTAATACGCTGAGAAAGGTTGAGGACCAGGCCCTCGAACCGGACCCCGCATAAGCTGACCCCCCCCCATTGCGGCCCTGACCCGAATCCGTCATAGAGGCGCGATGTCGAGACGGCCCCACACATCCGACGATAAAACCCAATATGCGGCCCCGGAAAGTCCGGGGGCTTTAAGGGCTATTTTAGCGCCGACTAATACGGGTAAGACGCATTTTGCTATTGAGCGTATGCTGGCCCGCGAGAGCGGGGTTATTGGTCTCCCACTGCGCCTGCTGGCACGGGAGATTTATGACAAAATTTGCGCCATTAAGGGCGAGAAGCTCTGTGCGCTAATAACCGGTGAAGAAAAAATAATTCCGCCTCACGCAGCTTATTATGTCTGCACCGTAGAAGCCATGCCTACGACTAAGAGATTTGCCTTTGTTGCCGTTGACGAAGTGCAGCTTATGGCCCACCCGGAACGCGGACATATTTTTACCGAGCGGGTTCTCCATATGCGCGGCACGGATGAGACGCTTTTGCTCGGGGCTGAAACCTGCCGCGATGTGTTGTCAGCGCTGCTGCCGGATGTGCGGTTCGAGACGCGTGAGCGCTTTTCCACTCTGTCCTATTCCGGGCACAAGAAAATTACTCGCTTGCCAAAACGCTCGGTCATCGTCGCGTTTTCCGCGCCGGAAGTTTATGCCATTGCTGAGCTTATTCGCCGCTACAGGGGCGGTGCGGCTATTGTCATGGGCGCACTCTCTCCGCGTACACGCAATGCGCAGGCTGCGCTCTACCAATCGGGCGAAGTAGATTTCCTGGTAGCGACCGACGCAATTGGTATGGGACTGAACCTGGACGCGGACCATGTGGCCTTTGCCTCTATGCGCAAATTTGACGGTCGCCGACGGCGTCAGCTCAACCCGATGGAAGTGGGACAAATCGCAGGACGGGCAGGACGGTTTAGAAATGACGGCACATTCGGGCCCACTGGTGATTGCCCTTCTTTCGATGACCAGCTCGTAACCCGTATTGAAAACCATTATTATGATACAATAAGAAGTGCTGAATGGCGGCAGACAAAACTGGACCTGACCAGCTTCCATACATTGCAGGAAAGCCTGGCTACGCCGTCCCCCCATCCTCGCCTCAAACGCATTGCCGAGGCCGAAGATGAGGCGGCCCTGGCTCGTTTTATGCGTATGGGCGACATCTCAGCTGAGTCGGAATCTTCCGCATTGACCCGGTTGGTTTGGGAAGTTTGCCAAGTCCCGGACTTCAGAAATAATACAATTGACACCCACGTTCAACTACTACGCGATATTTTCGACCAGCTTTCCACAAAGGCGGGCAAGCTGACTGAAGAATTCCTGTACAAACACACAAGCGGGCTTGACCACACCGAGGGCGGCGTAGATATTTTGGCCACGCGCCTGGCTCATATCCGAACGTGGACATTTTGCGCCCACAAACCGGACTGGATAGAAGATACAGCTTTCTGGGTTGATAAGACTCGTGAAATAGAAGATAGGCTGTCTGACGCTCTCCACGAGAAGCTAACGGCAAAATTTGTAGATAAGCGTACGAGGGCGCTTTTAAGAGGGAATGGGGCTTTTATGGAAGCAACCATCAAAGATGACGGCGACGTCTGGGTTGAAGAGCACAAAATAGGCCGGTTAACTGGTCTCCAATTTGAGCTGGATGAAAGTCAGAGTGATTTGGAGGCCAAGGCTCTTCGCGAGGCTGCCGAAAAAGCCGTTGGTCCGGAAATCAACCGACGTCTGACCTCTATTGTCGGCGGCACGCACGCTATCTTTACACTATCAGACAAGGGCGAGGTCATGTGGGGCGGGGCTGCCGTGGGTAAAATCTCGCAGGCCGGTACAGTTCAAAACCCGGATGTCAGCCTGGTCGGCGGCGAACTCGGGCAGGATAATCTGCGTAATATGGCCGAAGAACGCATGCGTGATTTCTTGCGTGCCGAGGTCCGGGATAAACTTGCCCCTCTAAACGCCATTAAAGACCTGTCGAATAATCCGGAAACCGATGCCGAGGTTCGGGGGTTTGCCTATACGCTGTATGAAAACTTTGGTCATTTAAACCGCGCGCAATATGGGCGTCTTGTCAATGATTTGTCTCAAGCTGCTCGTAAACCGTTTCGTGAACAAGGTGTCACTTTCGGCCAATATGATGTCTATATGAAAGAGATGATCCGCCCCAAGCCAGCATCCCTCCTCAGCAATCTTCTGGCTTTTGGTGCCGGTGGTGACAAAACACCTTTCATTCCATTTGCGGGTGTGACCTCTCTGGCTAATGAGGGTGAATTATCTGCAGATAAATTCCTAGAAGGTTCTATATATCGGGCCGGTTACCGGGCATGTGGACCGCGTATTGTTCGCTTTGATATTTTAAACCGTCTGGCCGGGCTTATTCGTCAGGCCCAACGCGAGTCCGGAACCCGACGATTTCAGATTATGCAGGAAATGCTAGCGCTTCTGGGCTGTACATTTGAAGAAATGCGGGGTGTTCTGGAGTCATTGGGCTATCAATCTCAAAAGATCCAAGACGCGAATACCGAAGGCATGCGGCCTGAATTATCCGCCCCTGTGCCAGACCGTTTTGTCTCCGACACTCGTCCAAAGCGCAGAAACGAAGCTACACAAACCGAAGGCCAGAAAACAGCAGAACCAACGATCGTACCAAATGAGGAAGTCGTTTCAGCCGACGCTACAGAAACAACGAGTCCCGAAGTAGCAGCCGTCGAAACCAAAGTGGCTCAGGAGCCTGTAACAGAGCCGGTTACCGCGCTTACTTCCAACACGCCTGCCGAAGTATCCCCATCGACTGAGACTTCGAAGAATAAGAAATCAGACCCTAAAGCCCTTAGCGTTTATCACTTCCGCACATCGCATGAAGACGGCACTATCACAGAAGAGGAGAACAATGAGTTCTGGTTTATGCCGTTTAAAGGCAAGAAGACGCGTCAACATTCTGAGCGCGCACCACGACAGCAGAAATCCTTTAAAAAGAACAAGCAGCCCCGGCAAAAGCAAGTGTCCGCCCGTCCTCCCAAATATGGCAAAGAGCCCCGCAAAATTGAGGATTCTCCATTCGCCGCTCTGGCCGCCCTCAAGAAAAATCTCGGGGATAAGGAATAATTGGCAAGAATGCCGGCCCCAAAAAAAAGCAATACAGCCGCATCCGACCGATTGGATGTCTGGTTGTTTCGCAGCCGTCTATTAAAGTCCCGAAGTCTGGCCGTCACCTTTATTGAGAAAGGCAAAATCCGCCATACGCGCGATGGTTATACACGTCGTATTCGCAAACCCGGCTTTCGCCTTCATATGGACGATCAAATCACATTTATGCGCGGCACCACTCTTCTGCATGTTGAGGTACTGGGATATCCAGAACGCCGAGGCCCCGCCATTGAAGCCCAAAAAAATTACCGTATGGTCAATATACAAACTCGTGATTAGGTTGACAGTTGACAAAAACCTGCCACCGATCCAAATGCGCATTTCAAATTTTAATCAGGCTACCCAATGACCTATATCGTAAAAGATGAATGCATTCGCTGTAAGTTTATGGACTGCGTAGAAGTTTGTCCGGTTGACTGTTTTTACGAGGGTGAAAACATGTTGGTTATTCACCCCGAAGAATGCATTGACTGCGGTGTTTGCGAACCGGAATGTCCGGTGGATGCCATTGTGCCCGACACGGAAGATGACCCGGACGGAAAATGGTTGGAGATAAATACGAAATACTCTGCTATTTGGCCGGTTATCACAGTGAAAGGCGAACCACCTGCTGACCGTGAAGACTTCGAATCCGAGACGGGTAAGTTTGAAAAATATTTCAGTGAGAAGCCCGGAAAAGGCGACTAACTGGAATTTTAGTCCGCTTTAGGCGAAAATAATTCATAAAATGATGCAGATTTGCCTGAAATTTAGGCGAAAGACTGGATTTTTTGTCATTTTTCTGTTATAATACAAACAGAAAGCGCGGTTTAGCTCACATGTTGGCCGCGCTATTTGTTTGAAAACCTATGCGGACGCCCCAGATTCAGAGCCGCTTTTAAAGGAAAGATTTCATGGCATCTTCAAAATCAGCCGCATCAAAAAGCGGTAAGAAGAAAACTCATTCTAAATTTAAAGTCGGTCAACACGTCGTTTACCCAGCCCATGGTGTTGGCCACGTCACTGGAATCGAGCAAGAAGTCATCGCTGGCTTCGACATCGAGGTCTATGTTGTAGCCTTCGAACAAGATAAAATGACCCTACGGGTTCCAACGGCCAAAGCCGGCACATCCGGTATGCGCCCTTTGTCCAATGAAAATGTCCTCAAGGACTCATTCACAACCCTGAAGGGTCGCGCCCGCATCAAACGCACAATGTGGAGCCGCCGTGCTCAAGAATATGAGGCGAAGATAAATTCAGGTGACCTTATTCTGGTATCCGAAGTTGTGCGTGACCTGCACCGCGGCGAAACACAACCTGAGCAGTCATATTCCGAGCGTCAGCTTTATGAATGTGCGTTAGACCGTCTGGTCCGCGAAGTCGCCGCCATCAAGAAGGTCAATCGCGGTGTGGCGCTAGACGAAGTACTCGAGACGCTGACTAAAGCCCGTACGCGTCAAGCAGCTAAAGCTGCCAAGGCTGCTGAAAGCGAAAATGACAACGCAGAAGGTTCAGACGAAGCAGCCGCATAGTCACGCGACATTTGAATTGAAGTAAGACCCTGCCCACGTGGCGGGGTTTTTGTTTGGGACTTTACAATCCGCTGTTCGCCAATCTAATCCAGAACTTCTAACCGTTCGGGATGGTCGAGAATAATCATAGGCCCGTTTTCAAGCTCCAGCCAGCCTCTGACCCGCACTCTGGCGCCTTCAAGTGAACGGGGATCGAGGCCGATCTTTTTGAAGCGACGCTGACCCTGCTTATCAACAAAAATAGTAAAGTCGGTCCGGTAGTCGGAACCAAAATTGAGAAATACCTTGTCTCTGACCCGCGCGGAAGATGTGATAATCCCCTCAACAATCTGAAAGCTGTCCATATCTTGAGACAAAGCATTGGGTTCTGGTCCCCTGACCTGGTAAAATCCATGGCCCCAAATTCCGCGCTCGGCCTCCCGGGCTTCACGCTCTGCGGCATAGAGCCGGTCCGAATCCTGCCAAGTATCTGGCCAAGTATAAACCCGCCCCATGCCCCGGCGGATCATCTCTTCCTGCAGCCACATACCCTGCTCACCATTTCCGTCCATCAGAAAGACCTGCGCCAACGCCCGATCATGCCGGTCCCGCTGAAGGCCACCATAATAGAGCATAACCGATTTACCGAGAGCGAGTTCTGATAGAGTGTTTTTGGAATTGGTTGAGAGTGGCCAGTCCTGCACATGTTCGCGTCCCAGAGATAGTTTTGGGGCCTGAAGAGCAGAGAGACGAACCTTTAATCCGCTTTCCAGGAACAATGTATCTCCATCCACAATGGACTCGACCACCCCGGACTCGCCCGCAGTCATTGGCTTGCTTTGCGCGGATCCTGTGCTGCTCACGAACAGGCTGGCCATCAGGGCAACAATTGGTTTAAATCGAAATCTTTTGCGGTTTGACATAGCCATAAGTGGTTAGAACCGTACAGCCTGAATGACGTCGTCATTGCCAGGTGAACGCAACGTCATAGAAACTTCACGCTTCTCCCAGTCTATATCAAGCAGACCGTAATTCACTTCATATTGCGGAATACCGATGCGGTAAGGCCCGGCCTCGTGCTCGGTTTGCCCCCGTTGCGCGCGCCAGACACTGGCAGGCTTATTCAGCGACGAAGAGGTTAGCTCCCAAATGCCCTTACGTTTATATAACGCACCGGAATGACGGTCGCCCGAGATTACAACTGCGTTATTGATGTTATTGTCTTCGAGGAGGTCGTAAAATTTCTGTTGTTCATTGGGGAGTGTCCGCCAGGCTTCCCAACCGTGACCGTCCGCATGGAGCTGAATGGAAGTCACCAGAATGCGTAAGTCTGCCTCTTTCGTCAACTCATGCTCGAACCATGCCCACTGAACGTTTCCAAGCATGGTTTGGCTCGGGTCTGGATTGGGCAAGTAAAGCTCCTTACCTGCCGCGTATTTCTCATCCGTTTCCGTCAGCTCACCCCGGAAAGTCCGTGTATCCAGCAGGATAATTTGAACGCGTTGCCCCTCCGGTCCGACCATATAAGCATTATAAATGCCCTCACGTAGACGACGGACATCATCGGCAGGTACATTCCAGGCATCAAGATAAAGCTGTTCAGCCAGTGCTTTAAACGGGAAATCCGCGCCGCCGTCATTCTCACCATAGTCATGGTCGTCCCAAGTTGTCATGAGCGGGATATCTTTACGGAAGGCTGTAAATTCCGGCACTGATGCCAAAGTGTTATAACTCTTAATCATTTTGGCCATGGTGGGATCGCCGTAATCCGGGTCATATTTGCGCGGATCACCATAGACATTATCGCCAATAAACAGAAACAGATCTGGGTTTTCGGCCTGAATAGTGGTCCAGATGGATTGCTCATCCAACTCTCCTAGGCATGACCCAAATGCGATACGTGTCAGTGCTGATGACATGTCAAGTGACGCTGACGCCATAGGCGTAATGCCATTGGCTGTTGTCTCCATTTTAACGTCTGTCTTGTCCGTATTCGTGTCACCGGCAGGACCCGATTCACATGCCGCCAGGAGCGAAACAGTCAAACAAGAAAGAAGAAGTTTTTTCATCGCAAACACCATGAGTATTATTAAAAAAGGGCCCGTCAGGGCCCTTATAATGGATTATTTTTCACAGAGATCCAAGACCTAGAAGTCGTAAGACGCTCCAAAACGGATTTCATAGACCGACGCATCACGAACCAGCTCAAATGGCTGTCCGGTTTGAAGCGTATAAGGGAATGACGGCTGACGCAGCACACCCCAATCGCTATCCAGGAAGTTCGTGAAGTTATCGATGACCATGAAGATCTGCGCCCGGTCATTCTCACGGAAGCCCGGAAGGTCTTGAGAAATTCTCAAATCTGCTTTTGTCCACCAAGGACCTGTGAACTGGTTACGCTCTGTGCCCGGGAGCACCAGATTACCGCCGCCTGACAAGAACGGCGTGAAGCAGTAGAAGTCACAGATACGACGATCGCCACGGTCCGGATTGTAGACCCGGCTGAACGGACGCCCAGAAGCGCTTTGGAAGAACAGATTAATGCCCGTATCATATTCCGAAATGATAAAGTCGTCATGATAACGCAGCGCACCTGTAATCCGGTGTTTCACATTATAATTCGATGTCGACAGGATCTCTTCCTGTGGGTCCAGGAATGCACGGCTGTTATAATTCGAGAACGCCACCGCACTTGTCATTGGCTGCACATCTTTGGCATCCGAGTACGCATACCCCAATCTGACGTCGATACCATTGTCGAAACGTGCAGAAGCACCCAGAGAGGCGACAAAGGCCCGGTTTGATTTACTTGCATTCGTCAGCACGAAGCTATCAAGCAGCGGACTATCATAAACTGGAATAGTGAATGTCGGGCTATTCGGGTCAGCTGGATCGAGTGGAACTGTCCGGGTAGTTCCTGTATCAACCAGATCGCCACGTTTGATGATAGCTGTGTTTTCGCCTCTTGTGACAAGAACATCGGCCTGGAACAACCAGCTGGCATTGTCCGACAGATCCGGTGTCCAAGTACCACCGATCGCAAACTTCCACTCAGATGGAATCTTGAAATTCGGATCGATATAGTTGATTTCAAAATTACGGCCTTGACCGGTCGCAACATTATCCAACATGACTTGTGGGACGGCCCAGCCTGGTGCGTTCGGTACACCATCCTCGGCATTGCCATATGCCAAGCCGAACAGGTCAATACCGCTAAAGTCTCTCAAACGGTCGCCAACCTGTGTGACATTGTTAGCCGAGTAGTTATTGGACAACCACACATTCGGGTTACCACCAGAGTATCGACCTACCCCGCCGCGGATTTGAAAGTCAGAGCCCGCCTCATATGTAAAACCAACGCGCGGCTGGATCAAACCTTCACCGTCGAAGTTTTGCGAGTTAGAGAACCCATAATCGGCAACGAAATCCGGATTTTCTACCGGAACGTCACTTGAGGTGTACCAGTCGTAACGAACACCAGCGACAACTGATAAGGCGTCAGAAACCTGCCAGTCATCCTGCACGAAAAGCGTGTTGATGGCATAGCCCCAATCGGCAGCTGCATCGATTGGGTTTTGGCTTGGCGCGTTATTGTAGTAAATCTCTGTAGCAATGCCTTGCTCAAAGGCATCGATGGCTGACAAAGCAACGCCATTATATGTCCCTGCATCAAAACGGATCTCTGTCTCAGAGTGTTGGATAAACAAGTTGAACAAGTCCAGATCTTTACGCTCTGCACCAAATAACAGGCTGTGATTGCCAACGTCATAAGAGGCACGCGCACTCAAATCCAAAAGGCTGTAATCCAGATCATTAGACTGACGACTATCGTCACCCCCCAGATAAACCGTCACATCACCTGTATCGATTTGAATTTCACCGAAATCTGTTCCACCTAGAGAGATCTGACGATTATCCAGATCCAAATAGCCCACGCGGAATTCTGTAGAGAAGTTCTCCGTCCAGTCTGAATACAGAGCACCGACGATGGATTCGAGGATGGCCCCACGCTCATAAAGGTGGTTGGAGAACTCAAATTCGTCGCTGTCACCATCTGAACGGCGGATATTATTTCCGTCATTATAATTATAAGTCAGAGCGGCACGGTGATTATTCGAGATATTCCAATCAAGTTTCGCAAAATATTTTTCATCAAAGTTGTCAAAGCTGGACGGCACGGAACCTGGGTCATATTGATAGACACGCTGAGCAATCTCAGCAATCCGGTCTATATCGGATTGCGAAATCTGGAATGCACCATCGCCTATGACTTGTGTCGAGTAAGTATTCGCACCTTCAAGCTTCTCATAGCCGACTGAGAAGAACAGTTTGTCTTTTATGATTGGACCGTTCAGAGCCAGTCCGTATCGGATTGTATCGTATTCATCAAAAGCCTCAACGACATCATCGGCTTCTTCCCCTCGCAAGGAGTTGTCTGTGTAATCAAAAAACGCGCTGCCATGGAATTCGTTTGTGCCAGATTTGGTAACGGCATTGATGTTACAGGCAGTAAAGCCACCATACTTAACGTCAAATGGCGCAATTTCCACAGAAACCTGCTCAATGGAATCAAAAGGGAAAGGCATCCGCTCCGTTGGATAGCCATTGTCGTTCAGACCGAAAGAGTCGTTCACGGCAACACCGTCCAGAGTAATGGAGTTAAAGCGGGAACTTTGCCCCACACATTGTACTGAGTTCACGTTACCGCGGGATTCATCAACAAAGACTCGCGGGTCCAGACGAATAACATCAGCAATATTCCGGTTAATTGCGGGTGAGTTTTGCAATTCGACTTCACCAAAAGTTGCTGATGGTCCAATAGCGATATCCGCCAGAACAGTTTGCTGAGCGACCACAATGATTTCATCGTCACCCACTTCGCTGTCGAGCATGAAGTTGAGAGATGCACCGCCGCCTAGAGACAGAGCGATACCCTCAACGCGTTCGCCCTGATAGCCAGAACGTGTCGCAGACACGGAATATAAGCCTGTGATGGGCAGATTACGGAACGAGAAGCTTCCTGTTCCGTCCGTACGGGTCGTTCTAACCAGACCTGTTTGGACGTTTTGAACTGTCACGACAGCGCCCGAAATGGCGGCACCAGTTTCACTGGTAACATTACCGGTGATTTCGGATGTTGTAACCTGTGCAACAGCCGGAATAGCTGTTGACATAGTGATCGCCATTGCTGATGTGACGAAGACACTGGACATAAGTCCAGAGCGAATTGATGTTTTCATATGTGGCCTCCAAGAATAAAAATAATTTGAAGCGGCGCCTAATGAATCTCCATGACAAAATCATATCTTTTTGTTGACAGATTAATGAATGTTAACGTTTCCGCCAAAGCTGTTGCAAACTTGCCACATGATTGTGCATCAAGCGCTTTATTTCTCACCTATCTCCAGTGAAAATTCTGTTCTTTTAAGCTGATAAATCGAATCACTATTTGTGATGGATCGCCCGTCCCATTGACGAAATATGGGGCATTCTCCTATAGACCGCCCTTAATTGCTGGACATTCCATGAGCTTAATCGACACCATAAAACGCGAATACAAATTTCTACGTGATGTCCGCAGGGTTTTGAAACGTCGCAAACTTGTCGATGCGAACTCTGAAAACCTTATTTGCGACTTTATCGAGGGATGGGTGGATCGCTATTCGTCGAACATTGCCTTTCTCGAGGATGACAAGTCCTTTACCTATGAGGATTTCGATAGGTACGCCAATCAGGTGGCTCACTGGGCCACGTCAGAAAATTGCCGTCCCGGGGATACGGTCGCTTTATTTGTGCAAAATCGCATGGAGTATGTGGCACTTTGGTGTGGGCTTACCAAGGTTGGTGTCATTCCGGCATTGATAAACTATCAGCTTGTTGGACCTGCTCTGGCCCATTGCATCAACATATCGGATGCCAAACATGTGGTGATGGATTCCGACCTCGTCACAGCTTGGGAGAGCGCCAAATCTGACCTCACAGTCGATGTCACCTTACACTCAGCTTTTGGCGAAACAAAAGGATATGAGAGTTTCGACCTCGCTCTATCCAAGCAACCGACAGATCGTCCGTCCCGTGCTGACCGCGCCGGCATTAAAGCCGGAGATTTATGCCTGAAAATGTATACGTCCGGAACAACCGGGATGCCGAAGGCGGCCAAAATTACCCATGTTCGCACCCAGAATTATATGCTGGCCTTTGCGGCCGCGGCCGATACAAAGCCCTCTGATCGCATGATGATGGTATTGCCGCTTTATCACGCGACAGGCGGATTGTGCGGGGTCGGTGCCGCTATTGCCAATGGCGGATCTGTTGTCATACAGCGGAAATTTTCCGCAACGAAATTCTGGGATGACTGCATTAAATATAAGGCCACACTATTCATGTATGTTGGTGAATTATGTCGCTTCCTTCTGGCATCCCCCCCTCATTCCAATGAGCGCAATCATTCATTGAAATGGATTATGGGAAACGGCCTACGCCCAGAAGTTTGGAGCAAATTTGTTGACCGTTTCAACATCCCCCATGTCATCGAGTTCTACGGCGCGACCGAAGGCAATGTCAGCCTTATAAATATTGATGGCCCAATTGGTGCCGTTGGCCGAATTCCAGATTACTTTGCCAAAAAATTCAATATTGAAATCATTCAATATGATATCGAGTCCAACTCTAATATTCGCGGCTCGGACGGGTTTTGCATCAAAACTGTTCATGACGAGATCGGCGAAATGATCGGTGAAATTCGCCCGGATGAGGCCCGCTTTCGCTTTGAGGGTTATGAAAACGAAGCGGCCACCAATAAAAAAATACTAAGGGATGTATTCAAAAAAGGAGACGCCTGGTTTCGTACGGGCGACCTGATGAAGCAGGATGCTTTTGGCTATTACTATTTCATCGACCGGGTCGGCGATACGTTTCGCTGGAAAGCGGAAAATGTTGCGACCGGCGAAGTGGCTTCGGCTATTTCATCTTTCGAAGGCGTCACACAAGCCAATGTATATGGCGTGCAAGTGCCGGGCTATGATGGCCGAGCCGGAATGGCGGCCATCGTATCGGAAATCGAACCGGATCTCAAAAAGCTCAAAGCTCATATTGATGCAGCCCTGCCCCATTACGCGCGTCCAGTTTTCTTACGATTATCCAGCGAGTCTGACACCACATCGACATTCAAATTCAAAAAGACAAATTTGGTCAAAGCTGGGTTTAATCCGGAGAACGTACACGAACCTTTATACTTTGCGGATCCCGAAAGTCACGCCTATATAGCTCTCAATATGGCAATCTATAAGGCTATACTAGACGGAACTAAGAGGCTTTAACATGGGTGCGGATGAGGTTTTAAAGTTTTGGTTTGAAGAGACACCTCGCAAATTTCATTTTAATGCGACGCCGGCATTTGATGCTGAAATCCGGAACCGGTTTGAGCCTATGGCCATTGATCAAGCTGCCTTGGCAGCCGAAGGTTCGCATCCTTGGGATGAAGCCGGAAATGCCGACGGCCTTTTGGCACTCATCATTACGCTCGACCAGTTCCCGCGCAATATGTATCGTGGAACACCGGCCATGTTTGAATGGGACGCTTATCTATTGCCCTTTGTTAAAAAAATGACCGCACGAGGCGATGATCTGAAGGTCCCAATGGAACGCCGCGCCTTTGTCTACATGCCTTTAATGCACAGCGAAAATATCGACGACCAAAACCAGTGCGTTAAGTTAGTGGATCAACGGCTTGATGATGATAACACACTCTTTCACGCTAAAGCCCATCGGAAGCTCATTCAACGTTTTGGACGCTTCCCGCACCGCAACAAAATTGTTGAACGAACCTCCCGCCCAGAGGAAATTCAATATTTGAAAGACGGCGGGTATAAACCCTGACTTCATGGCTTGCACATCGTTGAGATCTAACTATTTTGTGCTCAGAATGATGTGAGGTAGAATGCGGTCCCCCAAAGATATTGCTGATGAGCTCAAAGAGCAAATCCGGAAATTCAAAGATGCCCGTGATAATGCCAGCAATTCCCAAATCGGCTCCCTGCATCAGAACTTCCGGCGCCTGACCAATCAATTTGATGCACCCGGCCCGCGCATGCGCAATATCGTCAATTTTGAAATTCCGGACGAGCGTTTCCCAGTACCGGTTCGTTTATATGAACCCTATAATGCCTCTAAAAACCCTGGACCTACATTGATATATCTGCATGGGGGCGGTTTTGTCACCTGTGACCTGGACAGTCACGAGGGCATTTGCCTGCGCATGGCCAGCGGATCACGCTATCGGGTCCTGTCCGTCGACTACCGGCTGGCCCCGAAACACCCTTTCCCAGCAGCACCTGATGATTGCGAGAAAGTCTTGAAATGGGCTCTCGAAGGCCACGGCAATACCTACGGCATTGATCCCTCAAGGATAGGTTTGGGCGGCGATAGCGCCGGTGGCAATATGACGGCGTGGCTAGCGCAAAAATATCGTCAGGATCTGTTGTGTCAAATACTCTATTATCCCCTCATGCAAATGGCTGAGCTCAAGCCTGCCAATCCTGGCCCGCAGGACATTTTCCAGCTCGGCGTTATTGCTTTAAAATTCATCGAACAACACTATGTCGCCGGTGCCGATACCAGCCAAACCAAGCTATCGCCCCTGTTTGAGCGAGACTTATCGTGCCTGCCACCAGCCTATGTGTTGACCTGTGGCCTGGACCCGTTACGTATTGAAGGCCGAACCTATGTCGAAAATCTGCAAGCTGCTGGGGTGAAAGTAAAACATGTCCATGAAAAAACCATGATACATGGATATTTGAACTTTGCTCGTGCGTTCCCCAAAGCTAAGAAAACTCCGCTTGATGTCTCTGACTTTATGCGGGCTTATATGGAAAAACCAAAAGACAAAAACAAACCCAGCCCCGCGCATGGAGAGACAGAAAAATGTTAAAACTATACGTTCACCCCTTTTCAACCCCAGCCCTCACGGCCGAAATGACCGCCCATGCAGTGGGTGCTAAATTCGAAAAACAGGTTGTCGATCTACAGGCCGGTGAACAACGCTCCGAAGCTTATCTGGCAATTAATCCAAAAGGCAAAGTTCCTGCTCTTGTAGACGGAGATGACGTTATCGTCGAAAGTCTCACAATTCAAAGATATCTCGCGCGTCGGCAGGGATCTGATCTACTACCAGACGATATTTTAGGACAAGCCAAAGTCGAAGCCTGGATGGACTTTGCCGCACAACATGTTCGCGCGCCCATGGCCCGGATTCAGTTCAACCGTATGGTCGCGCCCATGCTAGGCCAGCCTGTCGATGAAAACTCCATCAAGGTTGGTGAACATTTGTTGGCACAAAACCTACCCGTGATTGACGCGCAACTTGCTGAGTCTGAATTTCTGACGGGTAATCGATTATCACTAGGTGATATCACCACACTTGTGGCTCTGGATCCGGCAGAAGCCCTGAAAGTTGACCTCTCCTCATTTTCTTATCTCACCCGATGGCGCCAAGCTCTGCGGGAACGGGATTTCTACCAGAATGTGCATACCCATTTCGGCGCGGAGCTCGGACTATAGCCTACCAACCGAACCCCACCATATATGAACTCGGAGATGAGTTTTACGACCCGGTTGAGGCGGCGGAATTCCCAAAAACAATCCTGAGATATCGGGACGATGTGGCTGCGCGTTCCATTGGTTTGGCTGGTTTAAGTGATACTGACTGGCTTGCTCATTTCGGCCGGTTTGACCCCCTTAAAGACAACATCGAACAGCCCCTCGCTTTGCGCTATCACGGCCATCAATTCCAGCATTATAATCCGGATCTGGGCGACGGACGCGGCTTCTTATTTGCGCAGATGCGGGATGATCAAGATCGCCTGCTTGACCTCGGCACAAAGGGCTCAGGGCAAACGCCCTGGTCCCGGAAAGGCGATGGTCGGCTCACTTTGCTGGGCGGGGTGCGCGAAGTTTTGGCAACACGCTACCTGCAGCATCTGGGCGTGAACACGTCACGCACCTTTTCACTGGTAGAAACCGGTGAGGCTCTTGAGCGTAATGATGAACCCTCGCCCACCCGTTCTGCTGTCATGGTTCGTCTCTCCCATTCTCATATCCGCTTTGGCACGTTTCAGCGGCAGGCCTTTTTTGGCAAAACCGACAATATGGAAAAACTCGTGGATTATTGCCGCCGCCATTATTTCCCGGACACCCATAACACGACGGAGTTTTTTGAGGCCGTCATAAAGGCCTCGGCCGAGACAGTCGCCAGTTGGATGGCCGCAGGCTTCGTCCATGGTGTCATGAATACGGATAATATGAACATTACGGGCGAGAGCTTTGATTACGGCCCTTACCGTTTCCTCCCCACGCTCAAGGCAGGATTCACGGCCGCCTATTTCGACCATCAGGGACTCTATGCTTTCGCGCGCCAACCCGAGATTATGTATTGGAATCTGGCGCAGCTGGCTAATTGTCTGGCCCTCATTGAGGACGACGACAATCTGATTAAAGCGCTGGAAGGATTTGCGGATCATTATAAGTCAATTCTGCGCGACCGGTTCTTTGACAGGCTCGCCATCGCCAAAACCAATCTCGATGACGACGTCGCCTTTGTCCTGAAAACCTTTAAATGGCTAGAGGCCAGCCAAACCCCATGGCCGCAATTCTGGCATGACTGGCAAGGCGGAGCGGGGGAGAAGAAACGGGCGCTTAAGGGAG
>JAHDEZ010000077.1:0-2374 GCA_020628425.1 Hellea sp.
GGCGTAAAACAAATCCTTCATGCAGGGTCTTATTCCTGCCGACGTCAGGTCGGCAATAGTTCGGGACAATGGAGCGAACATGCTTTCGCCAATGCCTTTGATGTCATGGGGTTTAAACTGGATAATGGCGATATGGTTTCGGTCCTGAACGACTGGAACGGTTCCCCAGAGCGGCGCAAATTCCTGCGCGAGACCCGCCGTCAAGCCTGTAAGATCTTCCAAGTTACACTATCACCGGATTATAATGAGGCCCATAAAGATCACTTTCACGTCGATATGGGGCCAAGCAGGAGTTGCCGATAGAATAACTATATGTCAGTTAGAAAATAGAAATTGTGGGAATTGTATTATGCATATTGTCATCGTAATATTTGGGGCACTCGCCACCCTTTTGTTTCTATTATCCAGAATAGGACAAAGTGCGAGAGATCTGACCGATACGGCTCAGGAATTATCCAACCTGCCCCGAAAACTCCGTCATCGACGCAATGCAGGGAAACAAGGACTTGATCTGATTGAAAACCCGGTAGAAGCCGCAACCGTTTTGATGATTTCTATCGCGCGTTTGGACGGAATTGGCAGGGTGTCGGAAACCCAGGCCGAGGCCATTGCTGGTCAACTTTCCGACCATATGCAACTGGATCCAGAAGACGCCGATAGTTATGTGGTTCAGTTGCGCAGCCTGACTGCTTATCTGAAACAGGCCGATAGCGCCCTGTTTCCCATGGTAGATTTGCTGCGACGGTCCGTCAATAAAGATGAAGCCCGGGACCTCGTGGGGATGATGGCTATTATTGCCGAGGCAGACAGCCCTGCTAATAACGAACAATTAAATTTCATTCGTCGCTTCGAAGAACGTATGGGATTGCGGGATTAGAAAGAAACTTGGTTATGGTCCGTGTCATTCTCATACTTTTAGTCTTCACATTGATATTCGCGGGTCTTCGCTATCTCAATCAAAAAGGCCAGTCGAAGAGTAGCCGCCTTACCCGCTTCAAAGACATCAACAAAGTTGACGATCCGGTGGAGGCCGCTACAGCCCTTATGGTGGCCATCGCCCGGATGGACACGATTGGTAAAATCACGCCAGCCCAGAGCCAGATGATTGCCGGAGAGCTTCAGACCCATATGGGATTATCAGCAGGGGACGCTAAGGCCCGGGTCAAGAATATCCGCAATATCTCCCGCCATCTGAATCGGCCGCAATCCATGGGTCC
The DNA here is from genome assembly GCA_020628425.1 of Hellea sp. Lineage (GTDB taxonomy): Bacteria > Pseudomonadota > Alphaproteobacteria > Caulobacterales > Maricaulaceae > JACOMS01. Next base: position 1,218 of record JAHDEZ010000077.1, read on the forward strand.
GATCATGACAAAAGTCTTGAACGGCCGCCTCACGGAAACAGAGATCACGGACCTGACCGCTATGATGACGCGCATCGCTGAAAAAGAAGGCGCCATGAATCGGGACCAGATGGAGTTTATCACCAGCATTCGAGATGCGTTGGAAAACCCGACCGTGCCAACTGACTGGCATCTGGCTCAGATCAATATCGCTTTTTTCAAAGCCCCGAAATTTAACACGGCCAATGATGATTTCCACAACGCAATCGACCAGGTCAATGAAATCGCTGAAAGCGCTCCCGGCTTTATCTGGCGATTGGTGGACGATGAAAGCGAACGGGTGGGTATCGATTTATTCAGAGACCCGGACATGATCATCAACATGTCCGTCTGGGAGGATATGGAGAGCCTGTCGGCCTTTGTTTACCGCGATAAAGAACACCGGGCGGTCATGCGGCGCAAAGCCGAGTGGTTTAAGCATATGGACGTCTATATGGCGCTCTGGTGGATTAAGGCGGGTGAAACGCCGACCTTAAAAGACGCCGCCTACCGGCTAGACCTGCTCGCCAGCCGGGGCGCCACAGAAGAGGCTTTTACGTTCAAAGCGCCTTTTCCCAAGCCGGATGATGCACCAGATTATCGGCGTCCTCCCTCATGAGAACCCGTTTTCGCATCTGGCTAACTACCTTGGTATTTCTTTCAGCCTGTAACTCGAAAGAAAACACGTTTCCAGTTTCGTCCAATGAAATTCCATTAATATCCGATTCTGAGCAACCACCAGTACCACATAATTTCTCGCGAAATGAACGCCCGAAAGATTTATATAGGCTGACTTTTGCGGACAATAATCCCTTATGTGCAGAGCTGGGCTTCGAGTTGAACAGTGGTCATCCGAACAAGGCAGATCGGCACCTCGCAACGGGATTAGGGGTGTTTATGGACAATGATCTTTCAGTGAATTGGCGTGAGTTTACAGGACATGTTGGCGTTGGTAGTCAATATGCTGTCGTCGATTTATTTGGCAAAGACAATAAGACGATAATTGTAAGGACATTCAGAATAAAATCCATTTTGACCCAAAACTTGGCTTTGTATAATTTTACGTCTTTACCCGATTTCCAAAAATCTGCCGACGCTCTGGACAACTGGAGAAAAATTCGAGCCTCAAATCCAGAACA
>JAHDEZ010000077.1:2474-10020 GCA_020628425.1 Hellea sp.
CAATCTATGGAGTTAGTCTGTCGGTTTAAATCACGTTATTGGAACAATTGAACTTTAAACCGTCGGCCAATCCCCAATCTGTTCATTCACGATTTCATGGAAAATTTTCAAGCCGATTTCATGTTTGGATAATGGGAAGCTTTGATTGACCCCGCTGGTCATGCCGATCTGGGCTTGCTCACACACAAAGAAATCTTCGGCGGTAAAAACCTCTTTATCGATGATATCAAAAGCCCGTTCGAAATGGGCTTTGGCTTTTTCGCTTTTAGGTTCTTCGTCCAGGAAACAGCTGTGAACACAAATCGTCTCATTGGGACTTACCGGGAACAGGCCAAGCTGGCTGATATAATCCGGATGGATGATCATGATCGTATTGGGGTAAACGAAATAAGCCAGGCTGAGCTGATTGCGAACATCCCAGTCTTTGGGGTCGTCCTGACACATTTTATCAAAACCTTGGCGGGCAACCATGGCTCTGATGTGTTGTTTGATCCGCATCGTATCAGCCACATTATCCAGGAATAAAGGTCCGACACTGTTTCGGTGCAAGCGGACTACATGATAGCCGTCTTGAAAGGCTTCGACGATCAATTTCCAATTGGATTTTGTCGTGCGGACGGATTGTTTGAAAAAGGCCTGTTCCCCCATGGCGAGGGCGTCAAAGTCTCCGGTCAGCTCGCCTAAAAAGCCGTCCATATCAATAGGGCCCTTGCCCGCCAGACTGGCAAATATGAATCCACCCGCAATCCCGGAAGAAACTTCAACCAGATGCCGACCGCTCACATCGTCATTCTCAAATGTCTCAAGACAAGGAATATGATTGAGCTGACCGTCGAGACCGTAAGTCCAATTATGATAGGGGCAGACAAAAGACGGTTTCCGCGCAACGCCCTCCCGGCTAACCAGGCGCACGCCGCGGTGGCGGCAGATATTATAAAAAACGCGCACCTGATCATCCTGACCGCGCACAACCAGTAAAGGTTGGCCCAGATGATCAAACGTAAAGTGATCACCTTTGCGCGGGATCTGACTGATATGGCCTAGAATGACCGGGGCTTTGGCAAAAATGTTTTGGGATTCGATATCAAACCGGTCGCGGTCCGTATAAACGGACACAGGAATAGACCCAAGATCCGACGTCTTATGGACATATCCATCACCATTGACGGCATCAATAAAGGCCTGAATCTGGCTGACAAATGGGGCGTTCGAGACCCCCAGGGATTGCGATCCTGCGCTCATTTCACCTCAATCGTGACATCTCCTACACCATAATCATGAGATAAAAGGTGACGGATATCGTCAATCAGCTTTGTACGGTCAGCGTTTTGATGGGCTGAAACTGCCAGCGTCATCATGGGCCGACCATCTGTGAGCGACCATATATGCATATCCCTGATCTCAGTGACACCCTCAATTTTGTCGGTCAGCTCTGCACGAACCCTGTTTGGGTCCAGCGTCTTTGGCGCCCCTTCCAGTAAAATGTGCCCCGCATCTTTGACCAGATACCAGGCACTTCTGAGGATCAAGAGCGCGACAAAAACCGACAGGATTGGATCAATGGGCTTATAGCCGGTCTTCATGATGACAAGGGCTGCGATTATGGCGGCGACTGAGCCCAGCATGTCGCCGATAACATGCAAGACCGCCCCGCGAACATTGAGATTATCCCGGTCTGCGCTCTGTAAAATCAGAAAGACCAAACAATTCACGGCCAGCCCGGCCACAGCCACCCACAACATGGTTCCGGCCAGAATATCGTGATCCGCCATATTGCCAAAGCGTCGCGCGGCCTCAAAGATAATGAAAATACAGATCACGAACAAAGCCAGTCCGTTCACGAAAGCGGCCAATACCGGAAGGCGGGCATAGCCAAAGGGAAGCTTAGCCGTCGGCGGGCGGGCCGCCAGAATAAATGCTGCCCAAGCCATAGCTAAAGCCGCAAAATCCGTCAGCATATGTCCAGCATCGGCCAATAATGCGAGCGATCCGGAAATCACCCCGCCGACAACTTCGGCAATCATAAACAGACCAGTCAGGAGCGCAGCCCATCCTAATTGACGACGACCCGCAGACCCATGGCAATCATGACCATGGTCATGATGGTGACTGTGCCCATGATGGTGATGACCTCCCATGACGTTAATTTAACGTGTGGTGCAGAAATGTATAGTGTTATTTTATATCAATTTAATCAGTTTTTGGCACGAAAAACGAGTAACCTCATTAAACCCGTACTAACCAAATTCTGCTATGACGTCGCCAAACAAAAAACGAGTGGTGAGCCAAATTGGCAATTGATCTTGAAATCCGTGTCAAAGACCCGGCTGAATTAAGCCCGTCTGAGATTGAGGCCTGGACCTCGATCAGAGACGGCAATCCGGCCCTTTACAGTCCCTATTTTCATCCGGATTATACACGCCTCGTCGGAAAGCTCCGCAATGATGCGCGCGTCGTTATCGGTTATCAGGGAGAAGACGCTGTTTGTTTTTTCCCTTATCAAGGCAGTGGATTTATCCGCCCCTTAGGCGCGCCCATGACCGATTATCATGGATTTATCGAAGCGACGGACGCTGATATCGACCACATGGAATTTCTCAGTAAAGCCAATATCGGTGCTCTACATTACACATCCTTGGTCGGCGAGCACAAAGACATGATTGGCTTTCATCAGGACGATTATCCCCTTTGTCTGATTGATCTAACGGAGGGGGTTGAGGCCTGGCGCACATCTCGGTCATCATCTTACCGGAGGAGCCTGAAAAGTAATCGTCGTCGTATCCGCCGGACCGAGGAAGATTATGAGCGCCGCTTTGAGTATAAATCGAAAAACGTAGAGGCCTATGATCAACTCATGGCCTGGAAACGGGAACGTTTTGTCGAAACCGGGCTTTATGATGTGTTATCCTCGGATTGGACATCAGCTCTTTTGAGAGAGCTTTGGGAGCGAGATGAAGGCCTGCGCTGCGAAATGCATGTGCTTTATTTCGGCGATGAAATGGCGGCCATGGATATGGGTTTAACCGACGGCGAAACCTTCCATAGCTGGATGGTAGCTTATAATCCTGAGTTCCATCCCCTTTCGCCCGGCACGCAATTGCTCGAAGACATGATCGATAAAGCGCCAGAATTAGGCTACCGCCTGATTGATCTGGGTGCAGGTATAGACAGTTACAAATCCGCCTATGCGGTCGAGGGCCCGGTCGCGCGCGCAGGTTATGTCCCTGTTGCCGGTGCTGCCGCAGCCATCTCCAAGCTTTACGGCGCCGCTGAGAAATTCGGTGAAAAATCCCTCAAGGATATCCCGGGCAAGTTACGCCGACGCTACACCCAGATTGCTGATTGCGACGACACAGTTTCCGGTCGCGCCCGCGCCATGTTTGCGGCTGTCCGCACAGGTGGATCGCGCTAAAGGTTCAAATAGGCGTACCAAATCCCCAGCAGAAAAAGACGTGCAAATGTGGTGCTCCGTGTGAGCATGCCTAATCCGATCCCGATGACCGATAAGATCAGTGCGATAACGACAACCTCCAATGTGGTTGTCTGAATAGCCCCGCTCCAGCCGCTTGAAATCAATGCGGGCACGAACAGGAATACGCAAAGACTGAAGACGGCAAGACCGGAGCATAAGGCCTGAGCAGGCAGTGCCATGGGCAAGGTTGATCGGAGTTGACGCAAATGCCGCTCCTCCCAGGCCGCACCGAGACGACTGGTCAGAAATATGAGAATGAGGAATATACCCGGCCCGATAACTTTTCGAAACGGTAGAAAAAACCCTGCGAGTGACAAGGCCATCAATAACAAGATCAACCATCCCGGTTTTAAGAGCTGACGCATATTAGACGCGAGAACCGGCCACATGTCGAGCAAGTCCACCAGAAAGCCGGAGACCTTGTCTCCAATACGGTCCAGACCCGAAAAAGCCTGCTGCCGCAATCCCGCTTTTCTGACGACCTTTGGGCGACGGGGCGCATAGATAAGCGCGGCTAGAACAAACAGACCCACGCCCACCGCAAACCATTGAAACCGGGCCATTAAGAAATCCGGCCGTCCGAAACCACTGACCGGATCAAGTGTGATATATTGTTCTTCAGAGGGGGAGCCGCCGACGACAAGCGCGGTTATTGTTTCATCCGTCGAAACCGCTACCGAGGCGGCAAACCCAAAAATATCCCGACCCAGTTTCACGGTTTCTGTATCGAACAACATGGCCGCGACCACATTTCCGGTCATCCAGAATATGAAAAACAACACATCGCCCCAGGCACCTTTCAGCCACGGCCTGGCGCCCAGTAGCCGTTTGATTCCGGCGACCATAACCATGGCCGGACCGGCCACGAGAAATAACGTCAGGAACAAATGTGCCGGGTTGATTTCGGAGATGGGCAATCGAAAGAAACACAATACGAGACCGGCAATCCCGATCCAGAATAGTACAAAAAACAAAGCGGCCGCATCACCGAAGCCCTGTCCCAAATTCAAAGCGAGGCGTCGCGACGGCGTCACGTCTTCGATCTGCCAGGGCTGTATGCGCGTCGGTCCGGCTTTCAGATAAATATAAGCCAGAGGCGTCAATAAAAGCGCCGAAATAATCCCGAGCTGTAATCCGATCACGCCCGAACTGGGGACCGGATAGGCGTTATTAATTGAGAGCGTTACATAGCCGTCATTGGGCAGCGGAATAAAAAAACGTGCCCCGATCATGGTCAGGACTATGACAACCCAGATGGCCGGATGGCGGAGATGTCGCCAAAACTGCTGAACAAAGAAAAGCCTGAAACTATCCACCGGTCGTCCCGTCAAGATGCAGATTTTGATAGCTATGATTTCTCAAACTGGATTCCAAATGTGTGGTCATAATGACCACGGCGTTTTCGCTCGCTTCAAAAATAAGCTCGTGAATGCGGGCGGCCGTTTCAGGGTCCAGTTCAGCTGTTGGTTCATCAATGATCAAGCATTGCGGGGCACCGAGGAAAGCCTGCGACAAGCCAAGCCTGCGGCGCATACCTCCCGAATAACTGCGGATCTGTTTGTCCTTGTCTTGGGCAAGCCCGACGCGTTCGAACAATTCCAGAGTCAGTTGTCGGGCCGCAGCCGTTTTCATCCCTTTAAGCGCGCCGATATGGAGCATGAATTCCGTAGCGCTGAGATCTTCGGGAAAGTCTACAATTTGCGGGGCATAGCCCAGCACGGAACGATAGGACCGCTTAGAATTTTTGATATTTTGATCCTGCCAATGTACTTCACCCGAACTGGGTTTTTCGACTGTTGCGCACAAACGCAACAATGTGGTTTTACCCACACCGCTGGGTCCTGTCAGGACCGTCACACCTTGATTAAACTCAGCATTCAAATCTTGAAAAACTGTTTGCTTTTTATAGCGCTTGGAAACGCCGATCAGTTTAAGCATTATACGCCCTTAAAATAATAAGGGCCGGTCAAAACCAGCCCTCGCATTTGCTACCAGATTTTGACCCGCTTTTCCGGCGGGAGATACATGGCATCACCCGGCTGGACGTCAAACGCCTCATACCAGGCATCAAAGTTCCGCACGATACCATTGGCGCGATATTTTACCGGGCTGTGCGGACCTCTATTGATCTGCGTCCGCATGGCATCATCCCGATACTTCCCCTTCCAGATCTGGGCATAGGCCAGGAAGAAACGCTGATCACCCGTCAGATTATCAATGACCGGGGCTTCTTTGCCGCCCAGGGAGCGCTTATAGGCGGCATAGGCCATGGTCACGCCGGTCAGATCGCCAATATTTTCACCCAGGGACAGTTCACCATTGACGAACTCGCCCGGAAGCGGTTCGAATTGGCTGTATTGCTCGGCCAGTGCAGCCGCGCGAGCCTTATAGGCCTCGGCGTCGCTTTCGGTCCACCAGTCCCGTTGCTCGCCATTGCCATCTGTCTTGCGGCCCTGATCATCAAAACCGTGGCCCATTTCGTGACCGATGACAGCGCCGATCCCGCCATAGTTGACGGCTGGGTCTGCATTGGGATCAAAGAAAGGCGCCTGTAAAATAGCGGCCGGGAATACGATCTCATTGCGGAAGGGATGGTAATAAGCGTTGACCGTTTGCGGGTTCATGCCCCACTCTTCCTTGTCGATAGGCTCACCGAGTTTGCTGATCATATCGTTCCACTGCCAGGCATTGGCGGATTTAATTGTCCCGATTAGATCTTCCCGGTCCACTTGCAGTGTGGAATAATCGGTCCAGTTTTTCGGATAGCCGATTTTAGGATAAAATTGTTTAAGTTTATACTGGGCTTCGGTTTTGGTTTCGTCCCCCATCCACTCCAGATTATCGATGCCGTCCTTGAAAACGGCCCTCAAGTTTTCAACGAGATCGCTCATCTGGGCTTTGGACGCTGGCGGGAAATGTTTGTCGACATAAACTTTGCCGACCATTTCACCCATATAGCCATCGATCTGACTGACGGCCCGCTTCCAGCGGTCTCGCTGCTTTTCCTGACCGCTCAGCGTGGTGCCATAAAATGCGAAGGACGCATCGTCGATGCGCTGCGGCAGATAAGAGGCATTTCCAATCAATAGATGAGCGGTCGCATAGTCTTTCAGAACCTCAAGCGGAGTTTCAACAAACAAGGCCGCCGATTTTTGAATAGCGTCATTTTCACGAACAACAAAAGCGTCCTGACCGTCCAGACCCGTCGCCTTTAACATGGCATCCCAAGGGAAGCCCGGCGCATAATCCTTCATTTCTGCCTTGGTCATTTTATTATAGGTCAGATCCATCTGACGGCGTTTCTTAGGCTCCCAATGGGCATTGGCGACGGCTGTCTCATAGGCCATGACAGCCTCAGCCCGTTTGCGCGCATTATCCGCACCCGCCTCGGTCAGCATGGTTTCCAAAAGGTCCACATAACCGGCCCGGTACCGGTCAAAATTCTCACCTTTTTCAATATAGTTCGCCCGGGTCATCCCCAGACCAGCCTGAGTCACATAAGTGATGTGGGCTTCTGGGTTTTTGGCGTCCACTTCAACCCAGGCCCCCACGGGGGCATTAGTGTCGACGGTCGGATCACCCATGACCGCAGCCAGATCCGCATGGGTTTTCGACGCCGCTATTCTATCCATATCGCCTTGGATCGGTGTCAGACCTTTGGCTTCGATCGTCTCTCTATCCATATAGGCGGCATAGAAATCACCGATCTTTTGCTCTTCGGTTCCTTTGGCCGCCTTTTTAGCAGAGGCCGCCTCAATGATGGCCTTGACGTTTGTATCGGATCGATCCCGTAATAGATCAAAAGAGCCAAATCGTGATTTATCCGCTGGGATTGGCGTATTGTCCAGCCAACCGCCATTGACATATTGGAAGAAATCATCACCGGGTTTGACCGATTTATCCATATCGGCAAGTTCCACACCAAAGGTCCCAAGATCAGCTTTGGCCACCGCTTTTGTTACAGCTTTTTCGACCTTGGTTGCCGTTTCAACGGCTTCAGTTTTGCTTGGAGCCTCGCAGGCCGCCAGAGTTAAAACCAGCAGGCTGGGAACGATTAAATGTTTAAGTTTCATG
>JAHDEZ010000078.1 GCA_020628425.1 Hellea sp.
CAAATTGGTTCGGATAAATAAGCTGACGTACACAGTCATGGCAATTTCGCTATTGGGGTCGCTTAATGCTGGGGGCGAAATAACACCCTAAGGCTCTTTAATATTCCAACGATATTCACCTGTCAGCAAGATATGCGCCCATCCCAACGGTGAAATATGCGCTAAATGCTCCTTTGAAACTGACATTCCCTCTGCTTCGCGTGCTGCAACAGCTTCTCCGAGGCGTGCCGTATTCCAATAGATAATAATAGCTGCCAACAAATTTAGCCCAGCCATTCTAAAATGCTGTCCCTCTGTTGTATGGTCACGGATCTCACCCTGGCGACCAATGCGTAGGGCGTTTTTCAAGGCATGGTGGGATTCCCCTTTATTAAGCCCAACCTGTGCACGTCTTTGCATATCCACATCGAGAACCCAATCCAGCATGAACAATGTACGCTCGACTCGGCCAATTTCTCGAAGTGCAGAGGCTAAATCATTCTGACGTGGATATGATGCGAGTTTACGCAGAATTTGGCTTGGAGGCACAGTACCTGTGGTCATCGTTGCTGCAACACGTAGAATATCGGGCCAATTTGAAGTCATCATATTTTCTTTCAACCGTCCTCCTATCAAGCCTGTTAGATTCTTGGGAACGTATTGAGATGGAAATAAATAGAGCTTTTTAGACGGTAGGTCGCGAATGCGCGGGATAAATTTATATCCCAATATCGAAGTGATGCCAAAAACATGGTCTGTGAAGCCGCCAGTGTCAGCATATTGCTCTTTAATCCGTCTACCTGTTTCATTCATCAAAAGCCCATCTAATATGTATGGGGCTTCATTTACGGTCGCAGGAATGGTCTGAGTTGCGAAAGGCCCATATTGATCCGTAACATGTGTGTAAGCTTTAAGTCCTGGTTGCCGCCCATATTTGGCGTTGATGAGGTTCATGGCTTCGCCTTGGCGACTACTCGCAAAGAACTGACCATCACTAGAGGCTGTTGTCCCCATGCCCCAATATTGTGCCATTGGGAGTTTAGCTTGAGCTTGGATTACAATCGCTAGCGCGGCATTTATCCCCTCACTTTCCACATGCCAGCGGGATAGACGCATGAGTTGCCAATAATCATGTGTATTTGTAGCTTCGGCCATTTTACTAAGCCCCAGATTTATTCCCTCAGCCAAAAGAATATTAAGCAGGCCTATTTTGTCTTTACAGGCTACGCCTGTTCGCAAATGCGTAAAGGCTTCCGTAAAGCCTGTGGCGGAATCTACCTCCATTAGAATATCTGTTATTCTGACTTCAGGCAGTCTTTTATAGAGATCAAGGCTCGTTTCTTCGCTCCCATTGGACTTATTCGCAGATAAACGGTCAATATGGAGAACGCCGTTTTCTATAGAACCTCCAGGAATACGACCAGCTTTTGCCGCCTGTGATAGCCGTTTAAGGGAAATGTCCAGTTGGGTTTTCCGATTTTCTATCCAGCTATCAGGCGTGAATGGAACTTTCAGGTTCGTATTTGTCTTGATGGATGTTGTTGGTACCAAAACTTGTTTCAAATCGGCATAGCGTTTGGAATGTGCGAGCCAAATGTCACCAGACCGAAAAGCATCCCGAAGATGAAACCAAACTGCGACTTCGGTCAGTTTGTGACCATCATTCTCTTTGTCTTTTATAAAACGAAGCCATTTTGAGGTTCTTTTTAGAAACAGGTGACGCGATCTGTCAAAATCACCTGTGCTTATAGCTTCAGCGGCTACCAATAAAGATGCGCTAACTGGCGCGCCATTAATATTAAGCGCTTTTATCATACGCGGCGCATATCTACGAAATCTGTTATACCCATGAACAACGTGAGCCAATGGATCAGCGGACATCGTATCTGTTAGTTGTGCAGCCGTCCCGACAAGCACACTAAACTTCTCCCACCCTATCTTTTCATCAATGACGTTATCTAGAGGCATATCATCATTGTGAGCCTCCAATAACGCTGCGCCTAAATTTGCGAATGATTTAAGGGTTTCAGCAGCGGCGACTTTTGAATCATCAATGCGGGCGCTACAGAGTTTTTGCGCGTCACGCCACGTCTTACCAACTATGCGGTCATGGGTTTCGACAATCGCATCAGATAGAATGGCCTGCCACTCAATCACGCAAACAGCCAATATGGCGAAGCGTCGGTCATCAGATAAGTCTCTAAGCCCTTGTGCAAAGTATCGTTCCCCTTGGCGTTTGAGGCGTGTTACTCTGTGCGGCGGAATTCCATCCAAGACGCTAACTGGAATGGCGAATGCTTTAAGATAGTCCAATCTATCGAGAAGCCGACTTACATCGGCTGAATTCTTACCGGCATCAAATTGTCTTAGCCACACGAAACGTGTCAGCTTGTCATTAATTTTATCGGTCAGGAGGGCATCCAGTTTGACGCAGGTATCTGGGTGAAGCTTTTGAGATATTCTACTTTCAATACGTTGTTCGGCGGCGACCAAAGCATCAGCACAGAGCCGCTCAATGGCAGTGATTGCTGGTAGGATGACCGATATTCGTTTGCATTCTTCAATCAATGTTCGGGCTAAGTTTTCATTTGAGGTCGCATATTCTGCTTGATTGTCCAGCCAGCGTTTTACCTTCTCTGCTATTTCCCCTGAAAATGAACGGTAGCCATAAATTTTACGCAAAGCGTCCATATGTTGATGCCGCGTTTGTTGCCGGGCAGCGTATGTTGCCAGTGTTTCCCCTGACACCCCGATTTGAGCACCAATGAACTCTAATGCCTCATTTGGTATGAGTTCGCCTGGCGCTAACATCCGTCCCGGATAACGTAGAGCACAAAGCTGAAGCGTAAAACCAAGTCTGTTCTCAGGACGGCGGCGCTGTTTGATATGTTCGAGATCATCATCGCCAAGAGTATAATGATGCAATAGAGACGCTTGATCGGTCGGTAAGTCAAACAGGTTAGATTTTTGTCTGGCTGTAAGAATATCGCGTCTTGGCATATATTGTTGTCCCTGTTAAACTAATGTCTATTATGGACAATACTTGCACCAGTAAAATCAATGACTTGCAAGGGTTAAAGTATCGAGGGTTCAATTGGGACAGAGAGCGGTCATATATGCGCGGGTTTCGACGTCCGATCAGTCCTGCGAACGGCAAATAGCGGATTTAACAGATTTTGCTGAACGCGGGGGTTTTGAAATCGCCGCTATATATAAAGAGACAGCCTCTGGCACAAAAAACAATCGTAAAGCTCGTAATGAAGTTATAGCTTTGGCTCAAGCTAGGAAGATTGATGCTGTGCTCGTTACCGAACTATCTCGTTGGGGACGCTCCACTCAAGATTTACTCGATACTTTAAATAAGTTGTCGGGATGGAATGTATCTGTAGTCGCCATGAGTGGTATGACATTTGAACTATCAACGCCCCACGGTCGTATGATGGCAACACTTCTTGCAGGCATAGCACAGTTTGAGCGTGATTTGCTTAGTGAACGCGTGAAATCAGGGCTAGCAGCCGCCAAAGCACGGGGCAAAAAGTTAGGCAGACAGGCGGGGCAACGACCAAAATCTGACCGATTGGCTCCTAAAGTTCTTGAAGCGGTTGAACAAGGTCGCAGCTATCGTTGGATTGCCCGCGATCTCGGCATTAGTAAAAATACCGTTGGAGACATTGTAAAAAGAAATCGTGAGAGCACCACATGATAGTTTTGTTGTAGGTTAAAGTGTTCACCTTTGGGGGGGCCATAAACGCTCAAAATAGGAAACTTTAACTTACTTACGCAACAACTCCCCCCGGTTTGACACCGGGGGGGCATAAAATTCACGCCAGCGGGGAGCAAGCGTGAACTTATACTTTGAAACTAACTGTTGCTTTTGCGACGGGTAAGTCGATTTCGTCCTGCCATGCTACGACATCAATTACGGCCAACCGTCGTCCTCGTTTTACAATTTCAGCAGATCCAAACAGCGGTTTTAATTTTGCAGAGCGTAGAAAATCGACATTGATATTAATTAAGTTGATGTCCGTTGAAGATTTGGCTTGGGCCGACAATTCAATTTCTGCAACACGTTCCAAGAAGATCGTTACGACACCTCCGTGAATGGCTCTTATTGCAGGGTTTCCCAAATGCTTATCCGTAGGCGACATTTGATATATGTTTTCGTTTGAGCTCTTTGCCTGAGTAATGCCTAGCCATTGATCGATGGGTGTATGTTTCGAATTTAGAGTCACGTGTCTATGAATTCCGAGCATTAGAAAACGCAGGTCCTTGAGTGCCAATCATAAATGCGGCAGTCGCTTTGGCCAGTACAGTTTGGGTTTCGGGATCGCTGATATTCCCTTGCATGCGAGCAACATCTCCGTCCAAAGAGAAACAAGACGCGGTACACATCAGTCTTGATTCCGATTTTGCAGGAAACAAATAATCCGTTTTCAAATTAATGGTTGCGATTGGGCTCAGTTCTCTTATGTGCGCAAATAATGCTATCCCGAATACGGAATCTAAGAGCAAAGTTAGGGCTCCGCGATATAAGTATGGATTATCATGGTCGGCCTTGAAAATCGGGCTTAGTGACGCTTCCATTTCCACTCCTCGCGCCGAGATGTCTTTGATATCCATGTTGAACTGCGAAAACATGGGATGTGCGTCACTAAAATAACGCCCCGCGAGCTCCATCCAGTTATTATCTTTATTTGCAAAGGCGTCAGAATTTTCAGGCATTCATATTCTTTCGCAAGGTGAGCAATACTTGCCTAGCGTGTTCTAGGTTTTTGCCAGGTATTTCCGCAAATACTTCATCTGCCAATGTCTCGGCATAAGCAGCAATATCCTTAGCGCGGTCTTCCGCTAGTTTAGTGGCACTGATCCTCCAGACACGACGATCATCAATATCAGCCGTGCGTTGAATGTATCCGCTTTTTTCCAATTGATCTATGAGACCGCCCGCTGATGAGCGATTAATATCGAGAACATCCGCCAATTCAGTTTGCGTCGGAGACTCCATCCGCAAAACATGAACCAAAGTGTGCCACTGCGCTCTCGTCAATCCCAGCAACATCATTTTTCGGTCAAATGTTTTGCGCATTTGCCTCGAAACGTCACTAATTAGAAAGCTAAAATTCACTCTAGGGTCATCCCGAAGGGCAAGACCTGGGTTATGTTTGCTTGCATTCAAAGCCATATTTAGGACAATCTTTTATTATTGTATGGAGCCATAATATATTGTACATAACAATTTACAAGTACAAAATAGAACACCGCTTACCGAGCTTTCAGAGGCGAACTAAATGAAACTAAAATCCTTTCCCTTGAAAAGAATATTCGGTGTTAGCGCACTATTATTCTTTCTTGTTTCATGCACCCGCGCGCCGGAGCCGCCAACATCACAGCACAATTCGGAATCAAGTTTGGGCGAGGTTAAGAGTGCGCCTATAGTTCAGTCGGCGACGGTCGTGACAGCAAAACCCGAATACAGAGAATATGTCGAGAGCTTTCAGGCGCAAGGAACTATCGCCGCCAAACAAACCAGTAATATTGGTCCTTTGGCAGAAGGAATTGTCGAAAAAATCAATGTCAAGGTTGGGGACCGTGTTACCCGAGGAAAGGTCTTGTTCCAAACGCGTCAGATTAATTACCGTCTACGCGTAGAAGAAGCGCAAGCACAATTAGAATTAGCGCAAGCGACGTGGGAGGAGGCAAAAACACTCATGGAACGCTACAGACCACTGGTTCCGGATGGAACTGTAGCGGAAATTACATTTGATAAGGCGGTTCGCGACGAACGCGTTGCAAAGGCTAATGTCAACTTGGCCCAGACTCAATTGAGCGCCGCCAATCAGGCATTTAAAGATACACTTGTACGCGCGCCATTCAATGGAGCCGTCACAATGAGATACATTGACGAAGGCGTGTATATGACCAACCGATTTTCCGGCATGGGTAACTCCGCAGTTGTCCAGTTGCAGGAATGTGAAATTGCCGCTGCCATACTATTTGCGCCTGAGGCAAGACTTAACACATTAAGCCTCGGGCAGATCGGAACGCTTGAGATTTCTGGCACAATGGATCCAATAGAAGCAGAAATAACTATATTAAATGACCGGGTCGACCCGGCTGCAAGAACTGTTGAATTTCGCATGCCTTTTAAGAACCCTGATTGCAGAGTTAAAGCCGGTCAGTCTGTTACGGCCAGTTTAAGGGCGAAACCCACGTCTATTTTGGTTCTCCCCCGCGCAGCCATTCACGGCGGGAACGGTGACCGATTTGTGTATAGAGTGGAAAACGGGAAAGCTCTCAAAACAAGTATTCAAACAAAAGATCTTGATCTCGACTGGGTCAGCGTCATTTCTGGCTTAAACGATCAGAATAAAGTCGTGACTCAATCCTCCTTGCCTCTGGAACATAATCTTGAGGTCACTGAAAGCCAAGCACCATGAATGGTCTTGTAGATCTTTCAATTCGCCGATCGGTCTTCACCCTTATGCTTACGATCGCCCTTGTGGGTATGGGACTTCTGTCTCTGGGACGGATCGGTGTGGGATTGTTTCCGTCAATTGAACTGCCTTACGTTTCCGTCACGACGTTGCTGGAGGGCGCTTCACCGGAGACAGTTGAACTCGAAATCACCGATGTGCTGGAAGAGCAGATCAATACCATTGAAGGCATAGACAGCATAAGGTCTTTTAGCGCAGAAGGCGTATCGCAAATTCTCATAGAGTTTGCACTTGAGGCAGACATTCATATCAAAGCACAGGACGTTCGGGACAAAGTCCAATTGGCCTTGGCGGATTTGCCTGCTGATATTGACCCCCCAATTGTCGACAAGGTTGATCCTGATGCGCAGCCGATCATAACGGTTCTCATAGCGGGAGACCAACCTATTGGTGAATTGACAGATTATGCAGACCGTGTCGTCAAACAATCGCTTCAGCGTATTCAAGGCGTGGGATCGGTTAGCCTTGTTGGCGGGAGAGAGCGTGCTATGCGCATTTGGGCCGATAACCAAAAATTACGGGCTCATGCTGTCACCATTGAAGACCTGCGCAGAGCCGTTCAGAGCGAACATGCAGAACTACCAGGCGGCAAGCTGGAAATAGGAAATGGAGCCCGTGAAGTCGGCATCAAGACAGTGGCAGAGGCATTCACGCCCAATGATTTCTTAAATCTGCCTGTGGCCTATCGCGACAACGGCGTGACAATCCGAATTTCCGACATTGCACATGTCGAAACAGGCCTTGAAGACGAAAAATCAGCCGCTTTCTTGAACGGGCAACGCGGCATCGCCCTCGATATTAGAAAACAGTCTGGACGAAACACGGTGTCGGTCTCGCATGAAGTTAAGGCAAAAGTCGCCGAACTCGAAAAACAGCTTCCCGACGGAATGTCAATAATCGTCACCAGAGACACGTCTAAATTCATTGAAAGTTCGGTTGAAGATGTTTCCCACGATGTTTTGATTGCCATCATTTTGGTTATCGCTGTCACGTTTATTTTTCTGCTTAACGTGCGTTCAACTCTGATCGTTGCTCTGGCCATTCCCACATCACTGATCTCCTCCTTTTTCTGTTTTTATATAATGGGGTTCACAATCAACGTTCTCTCATTGCTGGCCTTAACGGTGGCAATAGGTCTGTTGGTCGATGATGCAATCGTAGTAGTTGAAAGTATCAGTCAAGAACTCGAAGCCGGGGTGCCTCCTTTTCAGGCAGCCTTGGACGGTACTCGGAAAGTTGGATTAGCGGTCTTGGCCGGTACCGCAGCCACACTTGCGGTCTTCATACCGATTGCGTTTACAACGGGGATGGTTGGGCGAATGTTCTTTCAGTACGGATTAACAATTGTCTTTTCCGTCTCTGTATCACTCTTGGTGGCCATAACGCTTGCACCGATGTTGGCGTCCAGACTTCTAAAATATAAAACGCCGACCGGATGGGCCATTAAGGGCAATATGTTTTGGGATCAGGTAAGCCACGCCTATAGCCGGCTTATTAGTTGGGCCATTCGTTGGAGGTATGTGGTCATTGTCCTGGCCATCGGCTCCGTGTTTCTTGGAGGATGGTATGCGTCGCAAATTTCGACAGGGTTTTTATCCAAGGCGGACCGAAGCGAGTTTTTGGGGTCAATAGAGTTACCGCAAGGAACGGGAATTTCAGCCTCACAGGATATCGCACTTACGGTTACAAATGCTCTTTTGGATATAGAATTTGTAGATACCGTTTTCATTTCCGCTGGCGGCGGAGACCAAGGTAAATCCAACCTACTCAGCCTCTATGTAGAGATTGCGCCTAAACAGGATAGGAATGTTTCTCAATTTGAAATTATGGATAGTGCGCGGCAAGCTATTGCCAATTCGGCTCCAATGGCCATTAAGACCGCAATTGATGAAGTTCCGTGGGTCACTGGAACCAGCTCTGGCGGTTTTGATTTTGATTTGATCATAATGGGACCCGACCTTGATCAACTCGCTCAATATTCGGAATCCATAATGAGGCAAATGGAGAAAGCAGGTTCGTTTGCAGACCCGCGCTCGTCATATGAAGGCGGTCGACCTGAAGCACAGATTATATTTGACCGGATAAAGGCCGGTGATCAGGCAGTTTCGGCAAAAAATGTCTCACTTACGTCTCGCATTGCTATAAGCGGGATGAATATTGCCACATATGAATCACAAGGGCGTCGTTACGACGTGCGTTTGAGCTTGCAGCCCGATCAGAAAACGACAGCTCGCGACATTGAACCCGTTCAGGTTTCTAGCCAATCCGGCAGACTTGTGGATATCGGAAGTGTATCAGAGATGATTTTTGATACCGGTCCTTCGCAAATTGATCGATATGACCGTGAGCGGAAAATATCGATTTTTGCCAGTGCAGCTACTGGCGTTTCGCTGGGCGACGGAACCGATGATTTGCTTGAAATTTTAAATCAAAATCCTCCGCCAAAAGGCATCACTTTCAAGCTTGGCGGTATGGCCCAGTATATGGAAGAAACAGCCGTCTCAATTGGGTTTGCAATGTTGTTGGCCTTTGTCTGTTTATATATGGTTCTTGCCAGCCAGTTTAACTCTATGGTTCAGCCTCTAATTATCATGGTGACTGCGCCCTTGAGCTTTTCGGGAGCATTCGCGGCTTTATATTATTTTGGATTGGAATCTTCGATATTTGCCCAGATCGGATTAATTGGATTGATGGGTATAGTTATGAAAAATGGAATATTACTTGTTGACCGTGCCAACCAGCTAATCAGAGACGGAATTGCTGAGCGCGCCGCCATTCAGAGGGCAGGCCCTGAGAGGCTGCGCCCGGTTCTCATGACAGCAATATCAGCGGTGTTTGGCATGATACCCGTGGCGCTCGCAACATCTGACGGCTCTGAATGGAGAAACGCCTTAGGCGCACTAATAATAGGCGGGTTAGCGACCTCAACGCTTTTGACCTTGGTGGTAGTTCCAGCCGCGTTTATGATTCCAAAAGATGTGTCTAATTTGGGTTCGCTTATGAAAAAATATCTCGTAAAAGGTCAAAAGCCCGCGGGCCTGTGAAAGGCGGCAAATATCCCCAAAGGCTTCTGTTATGCGCTGCACATTATCGAGCCTTTATGATCCCAAGCCTTTCACAAAGCGTCATTTGATCCTGTTTATGACTTTTTTGGGAGCGCCTAATTGTTCTTGCCCTCGGTCTACTGCTAGGAATATTACTTGGCCGCGCCATAAAGCAGAGTGCTTGAGCACAAACTCTAAACGGGTCTATAAATAGGTACGGGCAAGCGGCTTAAAATCGCCCAAACTAAGCCTCTGGGCCAATATCATAGAACCTAGGGGATTACTGATTTTTCAAATTACACGTAAAATAATATCCTTAGGGTGTTATTTCGCCCTCAGCATTAAGCGACCCCA
>JAHDEZ010000017.1:0-8625 GCA_020628425.1 Hellea sp.
CTCGTCTGGGGGACGAGAGGTCGTTGGTTCAAATCCAATCACTCCGACCACTTATTTTAGGCCTGAACGGATCGCTATGTCATCTATGTCTTCCTTGCGAATAGATAAATCAGTATCTCGCTGGCTATTTCTTTTAGTTCTTCTGGTTATCGGTATGATCGTCCTGGGTGGCGCGACTAGACTGACGAATTCAGGCTTATCCATGACTGAATGGGACCTGGTTGTGGGCATGATACCGCCCATGTCTGAGGCAGAATGGATTGCCGAATTCGAAAAGTATAAGCAAATCCCGGAATATGCCGCCGAACATGCGGATATGACCGTAGATGGTTTTAAAGAAATTTTCTTTTGGGAGTGGTCGCACCGCATGTTTGGTCGCCTGATTGGGCTTATTTACGCCGTCCCGTTTATATATTTCCTGTTCATGGGGCGTTTGCGTTCCCGGGTGCCGCGGTTTTTCGCCATAGGGCTGCTCATTCTCATGCAAGGACTGGTCGGCAAATATATGGTCGAGAGCGGTTTTGTTAAAAACCGGGTTGACGTCAGCCAATATATGTTGGCTTTCCACTTGGGCATGGGTTTCCTGATACTCGGATTGCTATATTGGACGTGGAAAGATCAAAAAGAAGGCTGGAGCTTCAGGTCCGAGCCGCCGGCTTATGCCGGGCATGCGGGCTTACTGGCTATTTTGGTCTTCTTTCAAATCATTGCCGGCGCATTTGTTGCAGGCATTCATGCGGGCAAAAAATATAATGATTGGCCGATGATGAACGGCCGCTTTGTCCCCGAAGGTTACAGCGATATCAGCCCTTTCTGGAAAAACCTGTTTGAAAATGCTGCCACGACGCAGTTCAATCATCGGATGCTCGCCTATATTCTTGTGGTCGTTGCTGTTTTTTATTGGTGGCGCATTCGAAAGTTTCGAAAAATCAGAGCCAAGTCTACTATGTTAATGGTGTTGCTCGCCGCGCAGGTTGGACTTGGGATCTGGGCGCTTGTGATGGTTGTCCCACTTCACTTGGCATTGGCTCATCAATTCCTTGCTATTTTCGTATTTTTAGCGGCCATTGGCCTCTGGCGTACGGCCAAGCTGGGGTATTAGTTATCTGGCCGCTTGTTCGTTCAGATATTCCAGGGAAATCATAACCACGCGTAATTCAGAACCGTCGCCTATCATAACGGCGCCGCCATTAAAGGTGTTTCCGAGCGGGGCACTGGTAATGTAAAGCCATCGCGGCTGCTCCATTCCGGACATGCTCAATCCGCTTTCAATGCTCAAAGGGGTTGTCTTTCCATCCCGTCTATAAATCAGCTTTCTGTTTTCCAATGAAATTTCATAATCCACATATCGGTCATCACTATATTCGTCTTCAAACACGGACGAGGGATCAAAAGGTTTTTCCTCTGACTGCGCCTCATCAAAGGCTTGTAGTTTGTATCGTGTCAGGCATTCCTGTCCCTGTTCAGGCAGTGCCTCACCCGTCTCAAGGGTCAGAAGACCGTCTTCGACCGTATATAAAATCTGGGTTAGCGTTCCGCCCAGCTCCATTACGAACAGGTCCGGCGTAGCGGCGAATGTTCCGCAAAACCGTCCGTTGAACCCGTCTGGCTTTGAGAGGGAGAGGGCTTGGAAACTTCCATTCCCGTCTTCCTGATAGGCTTTAAAGCTCCCGTCCTCGGCCTGCGTTAAAAAAACGGCGGGCTCAAACCCCATAGAAAGCCCCTGTAGGTCTTGATAGGGGCCGTCCAAAAGTTTCTCGACGGGCGCAAAACCCGTATTGCCAGTGTAAATTTTCCCTGTTTCCGAGAGTAGCAATATTTTGCTGCTCCAGGACTGCAAGCCCGGTTTGGGGGCAATAGAGGCACGAATGATGACTTCGGGCGTTTCGAGAAAAGTTGTCGGTACGATTGACAGGGCGGGCGCGATTTCTTGAGTGCCTGTCGTATTATCCGGCGTTGAACTTGTGTTTTCGGTCGTTTTGGTGTCTGGACTGTTTGTTTTAGTCTCACTACCACATCCGAAAAGGGTAAGGGCGGTTAAAGCAGTCATAAATATATGTGTTCGCATGATCTTCCTTTAGCATCTCATCTTATGAAGTCATATGAAATTGATCTAAAGATGTGGTAAAATAATACCGCTATCACAACCCTTTGAATTTATTATAATAATTGGTAGAGGTTGGAAAATACACGATTGACAGGGCTGTTTTCTATGTTAAAGGCCGCCCATCGTAATTTCAGGCTCTATTAGAGAGCCGGAACAGAGGTTATAATGAAAGCGACAAAATTTCTAAAGACCGCTGATGTCCAGGACAAGAAATGGATCCTGGTTGATGCGGAAGGCGTTGTTGTCGGACGTTTGGCGACATTCATCGCCATGCGCCTGCGCGGCAAGCACAGGCCTGATTATACACCGCACATTGACTGTGGTGACAAGGTCGTAGTTATCAATGCAGACAAGGTTGTCTTCACCGGCAATAAGCTCAAAGATAAAATGTATTACAAGCACACCGGTTATCCGGGTGGTTTGAAGGAAACAACAGCCGGGAAAATTCTCGACGGACGTTTCCCAGAGCGTGTGATGAAAAAGGCCGTTCAACGTATGCTGCCAAAGGAAAGCCCTTTGGCCCGTAAGCAGCTGTCTAACCTGCATGTTTATGCCGGTTCCGAGCATCCTCATGAAGCTCAGAAGCCTGAAGTCATCGACTTCAAATCTATGAATCCTAAAAACACAAGAGAGGGCTAAACCATGGCCGAGACAAATACTCTTGAAGACCTGAAAGCCGTAATGGAAGGTGGCGACGCCCCGGCCGCAGTGGCTGAAGAGGTTGTGACCCGCGAGCCACAGATTGACGAGCACGGTCGTTCATATGCGACAGGTAAGCGTAAAAACTCTATTGCTCGCGTCTGGATCAAGCCAGGTTCCGGCAAGATCACTGTTAATGGCCGTGACCAGGAAGTTTATTTTGCACGTCCAGTTCTGCGTTTGATTATCCGTCAGCCGTTTGAGGTTGCTGAACGTATTGACCAGTATGACGTGATTGCCACGGTTAAAGGCGGCGGACTATCCGGTCAGGCCGGTGCTGTGAAGCACGGTATCTCTAAGGCTCTGAACCTGTATGAACCGGCTCTGCGTGGTCCATTGAAAGCTGCTGGCTTCCTGACTCGCGACTCACGTGTTGTTGAGCGTAAGAAATACGGTAAGGCGAAAGCCCGTAAGAGCTTCCAGTTCTCCAAGCGTTAAGAATACAACAAGTAAGATTGTTTATATTACAGGCGCTTCGGGAACGAGGCGCCTTTTTTCATGGGAATTAGAATGTCAGCCAAACACAATGTCGCTATATTAGGAGCCAGTGGTTATACGGGCGCTGAAACTATTCGTCTGGTTCATGGCCATCCCAATCTGAAATTAAAGGCACTCTCGGGTCACAGTCGGGCGGGCCAAAAGCTTTCCGATACCTATCCCAATTTCGGCGATATGCAGATCCAGAAATGGGAAGACATTGATTTTACGAACATCGACATGGTCTTTGCGTGCTTGCCCCACGGTGCCAGTCAGGAAACAATTGCAGCTATTAAAGATGATGTGGACTGCGTTGTGGACTTATCCGCTGATTTTCGATTAGCGGATCCCGCCCTTTACGAAGAAACCTATGGACGGCCCCATGCATATACCGATTTACTCGAGACGGCCATATATGGCCTAACGGAGTTTTCTCGTGATAAGTTGAAGGGCGCGGATCTGATCGCCTGCCCGGGATGCTACCCGACGTGCTCTCTACTCTCTTTGTTACCGGGTATTGAGGCCGGACTTTTCAATCCCAATAATATCATTATTGATGCCAAATCCGGTGTGACCGGGGCAGGGCGCAAGGCCAAAGAAGGGCTTATTTATTCTGAGGTTGCAGACGGGGCTCATGCTTACGGCGTTGGCTCTCATCGCCATGCGCCGGAAATCGACCAAATGTTAAAGAGGGTATCGGGTCAGGAAACGCGGGTCAGCTTCACGCCCCATCTCATTCCCATGAATCGAGGCATGATAACAACAAGTTATGTTCGGTTGGCGGACAGCGTAAGCGCCGAAGATGTCCGTAAAGCCTATGCTGCGCGGTACAAAGACGAGCCGTTTATACGTTTATCAGAGGGCGTTCCTCAAACCCGTCATGTGCGGGCCAGTAATCTCTTTGGTCTTGGGGTTTTTGAAGACCGAGTACCCGGTCAGCTTATTCTAGTGGGAGTTATCGATAATCTGGTAAAAGGTTCCGCAGGGCAGGCCGTGCAAAATTACAATGTAGCACAGGGTTGGGACGAGACGTTGGGATTGGAAGCGCTGCCGGTTTTTCCGTAAACCGCAGCATATGAAATAAACAGCCTTTCGCGTGAAGATTTTGGATGACCTTTATGGAATTATGCCTAATAAGAGGGTGTTGATTAGGAAGTTCGAAACGTGACTCGTGCAATGAAATTGTTGACGGTTTCTGGCGCTTTGGCGTTCATGAGCGCCTGCAGCACTGTTAAAATGCCAAAGGTTGACTTGCCGGGATTTAATGAAGCTGCCGCTGATTCCGAAGAATTGAGTTACCCCAACCCCAATGAAGCTCCGGCAACGCCGGAAAATGTACCGAGTGCGGCTGAGTGGGATGACGCGGCAAATGCAATTTTGAAGCGCCGCCGACAATTTGGGGCGCCTGTGAGCAGGGACGACTTGACCGACACAGAAATATTACAAGAAATCGAAGCGCTAAAACGGAAAGTACAAGAATATAAGAAAGACGATCCTGTTGAATTCTAATTATAGGTTCAAGAGGGCGGTTGTGAGCAGGCGCCAATGAGCATTCAAAAAGACTTTTACCGCATCCAGCGGCTTCCCCCATATGTGTTTGCCGAGGTCAATAAGCTCAAGGCGAAGCTAAGGCAGGAAGGCCAGGACATCATCGATTTCGGTTTCGGAAATCCCGACCTGCCGACCCCGCAACATGTCATCGATAAGCTTGTTGAGACCGTACAAAAACCACGAACGACGGGATACTCCGTCTCGCGGGGTATTAATGGCCTGAGACAGGCCTGCGCCCGCTATTACGCGCGTCGCTTTGATGTATCTCTGGACCCGGAAACAGAGGTCATCGCGACGATCGGATCTAAAGAAGGCTTTGCTAATCTGGCGCAGGCCATAACGGCTCCGGGTGATATTATATATGCGCCGGATCCGTCTTATCCCTTACACGCATATGGCTTCATCATTGCTGGGGCAAAAATTCATCCGATTCCGGCGATCACTGCCGACGAATATCTCGCTGGTGTAAAAGATAGCCTGGCCAAAGCGGATAAACCGCCTATGGCTATCGTTGTTTGTTTTCCATCTAATCCCACAGGACATACGGCCGAGCTATCATTTTATGAGGAAATCGTCGCGATTGCCAAAGCGCATGATATAATTGTGTTGTCCGATCTGGCCTATTCAGAAATCTATTTCGGAGAAAAACCGCCTTCGGTTTTTCAAGTAAAGGGTGCCAAAGATGTGGCGGTTGAAACCATATCCTTAT
Source organism: Hellea sp. (assembly GCA_020628425.1). GTDB lineage: Bacteria > Pseudomonadota > Alphaproteobacteria > Caulobacterales > Maricaulaceae > JACOMS01. Next base: position 5,544 of record JAHDEZ010000017.1, read on the forward strand.
CAAAAACCTATTCTATGGCCGGTTGGCGCATGGGATTTGCGGTTGGTTCACCTCATCTTATTGCGGCGCTGGCGCGCGTCAAATCCTATCTTGATTACGGCGCTTTTACGCCTATTCAAGTCGCTGCCTGTGCGGCACTGGACGGTCCTCAGGACTGTGTTGAAGAGGCTCGAGAGGTGTATAAATACCGACGTGATGTTATGGTCGAAGCCTTCGCAAGGGCGGGGTGGAAGATCCCCAGCCCGGATGCCTCTATGTTTGTTTGGGCGCCTCTCCCGGAGAAGCTGAAACATTTGGGCTCTTTGGAATTTGCTAAACAGCTTATGCTCGAAGCCAGCGTTGCCGTATCTCCGGGTGTCGGTTTCGGGGCAAATGGGGATGGCTATGTCCGCATTGCTCTGGTCGAGAATGAGCAGCGTATTCGACAGGCCGCTCGAAATATCCGACTCTATCTTGAAAAGGCCGGATAGCCGTAATGGACAATACGGTATTGGATGTCACATCTTCGGTGCGTGGCCGTCACTGGGTATTTCGCAACGAAGATGATGAGATTATTACTGATTACGTGAATACTCATGGCCTCGATGTTTTGACCGCAAGGCTTTTGGCCGGCCGAAAAGTGGATGTCGCAAATGTCCCGGAATTTCTGGAGCCGCGTCTGAAACACTTTATGCCGGACCCCTATGATATGGCGGGGATGGAAGAGGCTGTGACGGCTTTTATCGATGCCATGGACGCCGGTCGGCCTATTGCTGTTTTTGCCGATTATGATGTGGACGGAGCTACGTCTGCGGCGCAGTTGTTACGTTGGGGGCGCCATTTTGGACAAGAGTTTGGTTTGTATATTCCAGATAGGATTCGTGAGGGTTACGGTCCGTCGGAACAAGCCTTCGAGATCTTGAAGTCGCAAGGGTTTGAGGTCGTCGTAACATTGGACTGTGGTGCGGCAGCGCACTCTGCACTTGAGTCTGCTCAAGAGCTTGGTTTGGATATTATTGTGATCGATCATCACTTGATGGAAGGTGAGCTGCCTCCATGTCGCGCTCTGGTAAACCCGAATCGGCCCGATGACGACTCGGGGCTTGGGTTTCTGGCCGCCGCCGGTGTAACTTTCATGTTGTTGGCGGGTTTGAACCGGGAAATGCGTCGACGTGGGAAAAGTAATCTTCCGAATATCCTGGATTTTCTAGGGCTGACGGCACTGGGAACGATTTGTGATGTGGTGCCACTCACGCAACTTAACCGGGCCATTGTCCGACAGGGATTAAAAGTACTGTCGGGCGTTCATAACCCGGGCATTGCTGCGCTCGCGGATACAGCGCAGATAAATCCGCCTTATACAACCTATCATGCAGGATTCGTTTTGGGGCCGCGCATTAATGCCGGTGGCCGAATCGGACAGGCGAATATGGGAGCAGAACTGCTTTCAACTGAAGATAGTCAGAAAGCTTATCATCACGCAGCCGAGCTTGACCGTGTGAATGCGGAACGCAAACAACTGCAAGCACAAATCCTGTTCGAAGCTGACGAAGCGGCGACCAAAAACATGCTCGAAGATCGGGTCGTCGTCACCGCAATGCCGGGCTGGCATCCTGGTATTATCGGGATTGTTGCAGGACGCCTAAAAGATCAATTGGGTTTGCCGGTTATTGTCATCGGCGTTGATGAGGACGGCATTGGCAAAGGTTCAGGGCGCTCGCTCAAGGGAGTCAATCTGGGCGGCGCCATCAGTGAGGCCAAAAACAGAGGCCTGCTTATTTCAGGCGGCGGTCATGCCATGGCGGGTGGGTTGACTATTGAAGTGGAAAAAATCAAAGAATTTGAAGCCTTTATACAAGAATACTTAAAGGACGACGTTATCGCAGCCCGTCAAATGCAACGGTATACCATCGATTGTTTGATCCGTCCGACTGCGGTTTCCGAGGCTACGGTAAATTTGATTGAACAGGTTGGGCCATTTGGAGCCAGTAACCCGGAGCCTGTTTTTGTCCTGGATAATCTCAACATTGCTTATGCCGAACGACTTCGAGGCGGGCACGTACGATGCGCTTTCAACGACAGGGATGGTGCCCGGGTCAATGGTATTTGCTTTAACGCTGAAGAAAAAGGGTTGTCGGAGACCTTGCTGTCAGGAAATGATACACGGGTTCATGTCGCCGGACGGATCAAGCAAGACCGTTGGAATGGCCGAACTCGAACTGACTTGCAGGTTGAGGATTTAGCGCTCGCTTGATCCCGACGAAAAAAGTGACATTTTTTGTAAAATCTGACTTGAAAGCAAGGGAAAGCGCATATATATGCCCACTCACCGTAACGAGCGCTCCCTTCGTCTATCGGTTAGGACGCCAGGTTTTCAACCTGGAAAGAGGGGTTCGATTCCCCTAGGGAGTGCCATTACGGGTTTACCCGAAAGCTTAAGAAGAATTACTGAAAAAGGCCTTGGCGTAGGGGCTTGTTTTGGGTACATCGCGTCTTATGAATGATATCTTCAGAAAAACAGTTTTTATAGGTGCCGTAACGGCCCTGCTTTCCGTACAGGTTCTGGCTCAAGATGCCGAAATCAAAGACATTGACTTCGGTGAACCGGAGCCGCTTTCTATTGAAAGTGAGGTTGATACTCACGATTTCATGGTTGAAATCGCAGATACACCTGACGAGTTGACACGTGGAATGATGTATCGGGATGTGGTACCACCAAATACTGGCATGTTGTTTAAGTATGAAAATCCCGATGTGAAATCGATCTGGATGAAGAATACGGGCGTATCTCTGGATATTATTTTTATCCGCCAAAATGGCAAGATCTTGAAAATTGAGCATAATGCTTCCCCTTATTCAATGAGAAGTATTTCGTCTGAAGCAACGGCTGCAGCTGTTCTGGAGCTTGGAGGTGGGCAGGCTCTCGAGCTTGGAATAATGCCAGGCGATTTGGTACGTCATGAGTTCTTTGGGACGGTCGAAAAGCCGGAAGAAACAACCGAAGAATAATGAAAAAAATCCGCGAGAAACACTTGCGAAATTAATTTTCTTGTATAAAGAGAGGCAGCCTTTGTCGGGGCGTAGCGCAGCCTGGTAGCGCACC
>JAHDEZ010000017.1:8635-47472 GCA_020628425.1 Hellea sp.
TGTTTTGGGAACAGGGGGTCGCAAGTTCGAATCTTGCCGCCCCGACCATTTTCTGTCTCATATTGATACGATTGGTAAGTATTTCCTAACACCTTGTGTCGTAAAAAAGACTCGGAATTGGGAATCGTTTTTATGCAGACAAATCAGGCTGTACAAAATCAAGGGCAAGGCGCTGTGAATGCACCGCAAACCATTGAAATCGGGCGGGTTTTATCTGTCGGGTCCTCAAAGGCTATGGTGCGTTTGAATAAGGCTATAATACGCAATGGTCAGCTCCATTTGGCTCAGCTCGGAACGATTCTAAAGATTTTAACGCGCGATTCGCTTGTAATATGCATGGTTTCCTCCCTAAAAATCGGCGGTGCCGACGAAGAGGGGTTAAGTGACGGGTGTATCGCTCAGGTTGATATCCTCGGCGAAATCTCTACAAACCAGACAACACGCATAACAAAGTTCTTCCGGGGGGTGCGGTCATTCCCGGTTCTGAACGAAGCGGTTGTGACCATGTCACAGGTCGAATTGAATTTGATTTTCAACAAAGAGAGCGAACAGTGCATCTCGGTAGGTAAACTGCATCAGGACCGCGGTATTGTTGCCAAAGTTCGGACGGATGACCTTTTATCCAAACACTTTGCTATTATTGGCTCAACGGGTTCAGGTAAATCATGTACGGTGGCTTTGGTTCTACAGGCTATTCTTGCTGAAAACCGTAACGCTCATGTCGTCTTGTTCGATCCTCATAATGAATATTCCAAAAGTTTCGGAAACATGGCGGAGGTCATTGGAGGGAGTACGCTCGATCTACCGATTTGGCTTTTTAACTTCGAAGAAACAGTAGAACTTCTAACCAGCGAGATTAAAGATCATCGTAGAGAAGAGCAGGATGTCCTGCATGAATTGGTTCTTAAAGCTAAACAGCTCTATGAACGGATGACTCGCCAAGGCAATCTGTCGTCTCAAGTAAAAATTGGCGATATGGAGAAAGAGCTAGGTCGGAGCGGGGCTCATATTACATTGGATTCTCCTGTACCGTATCGAATCAGAGATTTGATTAAACTTATCGATCACGAAATGGGGAAATTGGAAAATTCCAATAATCTGGCACCATTTAAGCGACTTAAACGTCGTATTAATACGATACTTAATGACCCGCGTTACCAGTTCGTTTTTAGAAATCAGGCTGCTGCAAATTCGATTGAGTCTATAATCGGACGTATTTTCCGAATTCCCGTCAATAACAAGCCTATATCAATATTGGACTTTTCTTCGATTCCATCGGAAACACTGAATATTGTTGTTTCAGTTGTAAGTCGCCTGGCGTTTGATTTGGCCGTTTGGAGCGAGCGAAAAATCCCCGTATTGCTGGTTTGTGAAGAGGCTCACAGATATGTGCCTGCTGACCCGACCCTTGGGTTTAATTCAACCCGAAAAATAATCTCTCGGATTGCAAAAGAGGGTCGGAAATACGGTGTCTCACTGGGCATTATTTCGCAGCGGCCATCTGAACTTGAGCCGTCCACTTTATCACAGTGTTCAACCATTTTCTCCATGCGTTTGAGTAATGAGGTTGACCAAAATTTTGTGCGTTCCGCTGTGCCGGATGGTGCGGATGAATTACTGGCATTCCTGCCGTCATTGGGGACGGCCGAATCGATGATATTTGGTGAAAGTGTGAACATGCCTATGCGGGTTGTGCTCAACACATTGGCCGAACAGTATCGTCCACACAGTTCAAGCGCCAAGTTTACGGAGCTTTGGGAGCATGACCTGACGTCGCCGGAATTTATGCGAAGAGTATTTGATAATTGGAGGACGCGTAAAGTTGAGGCTTCGCCTGAAGGCGCAGCTTCCGCACAGAGTGTTCCGACGAATCAGAGACCGCAACAGCAAACTTCTCATTTGCGTAGACCAGCCGCTGCGCCCGCTCATTCCGGGAATAGTAGTCTGCGCTCTGCCGTGCAAAAATCGGTGGCCTCTGCTCCTGTCTCACCACTAGCTAATAGTCCTGTCAAAAAACAAAGCCTGGCAGATGTGAAGAAAATACTGAACGGTGCCTTTAACGGCTCTCAATAATTCAGATTTGCCTGTTTACAGAATTACGGAATAGCTTTAAGTCGCCTCTTGGAATTTTGGAGCTTACATGATCGCACGAATCTATCAGCCATCTCCCAATGCCATGCAATCTGGTCGTGGTAATTCCCGCCATTGGGTGTTGGAATTGCCTCGCGGAAGCAAAGGCAGCATTGATCCGTTGACAGGAACCTTCCGGTCATCAGATCCGGCCGCACAGCTAGACTTGCGGTTTGAGAACCTCGAGGCCGCTATAGCCTATGCGAAGGCAAACAATATTCCACATCGCGTCATACGGCCCAAAACCGTTAAACGCGTAAGCCGGTCCTATTCGGAGAATTTCGATTTCGATCGGAAACTACCCTGGACACATTAGAACGGGGATCCATAGCTCAACTGGATAGAGCAGCCGCCTTCTAAGCGGCAGGTTGTAGGTTCGAGTCCTACTGGGTCTGCCATTCTCTTCTTATGGAAAATGCGCTTTTAAAAACGCCAAAAATGCCGGCCAGTCCTCCTCGACGATTCCATGCGTACCAGGACGAATCCAGAAGCTAATATCATCAGCTGGCCTAAACTCATCCAGGCGGTCTGCTGTCATGCCTTCGCTGACATATAAATCATAGATTTTATTAGCTGCAAGAGCTGCCCGAAATGCACCTTCCGGATCTGACCAGACGTCGCGTCGAGCATTACCGAGTAATATAGGGCGGGGTGCCAAGGCAGCTATCAAGTGGTGTTGATCGAAGCTTAAGACTGCTGGGTTGTCCGAATATTTGCGAGCATTTAGTCCAAGCCAGTGGGGATATTGTGCTATCAGGTCCGCCAGCGTTTCTCCGGGTTTATTCCGTGAGAGACTTGCGCCCGCAGTACCCGATTGATGCGCGATAACACCGTCAATATCCCTTGAGGATAAAGCGGCGAGGATGGCGGTTTTACCATATCGAGAGTGCCCCCAGGCAACAATTGAGTCGAAGTCATTTTGTAGACTGCCGGCGAGCTCAGCTGATAGTGCCGCCCATACCATCAGAGTTCCCGGGCGCTCATCCGCGCTAAGGTCAGAGAAAAGACTATCTAAATCGCGCTGGGCGGCTTCTGGGCTGTCTGCTATATATTGTGGTGGAAAAAGCACGCCGATAGCGTATCCCGCATTGAGAATTTCATTGAGAGGTGGGGAAACGATATATCGCCCGAAAAAGTAGTGCATGATGCTGGAAAAAAAACTGTTTCCATCGCAGCTAAACGTAATATTTTGAGGCGCCGGAACACCTGATAACGGTACTACGTTGTGAATAGGGCAAAATGTTTGCGCTAGAATAACTGTTTCCAGGTCATTCGGCTTTTCAGGTTTTAGAAGTACAAAATCCAAATGTCGGCCGTTGGGGTCAGATTTTGTCGTTACCATCAAAGACCAGACTTCAATTTCAGCAGCAGATATTTCAGCGGGTTTCTCAAGTTTTGTGACTGTGTCGATCTTTATGGAAAGACTGCTTGGGAATTGCCCGTAGAGCTCAGCCTGCATGGCTTCACCGAAACGCCACTTATCTTTATTCCAGTCGGACCGGTTATTGTGCTTTAGAGCAGGTTCTGCGGGGAGAGCACGCGGTATATCGGGTGCGGTCTGAAGCAAAATTTGTACGGGTCGTAAAGACAGTAGGAAAATGATACCTAACAGCAACGCCAATAGTAACCAAAATCGTTTGAACCCGAATAGAGACTTACGCATTCAGAGCCTGTTTGGCTGCATTTGAAATGTCTGCCTTCAAATCTTCCGTGTCTTCCAGGCCGCAACCGAACCTGATAAGCGGACCGTCAAATCCGTCGCTAAACTTACGGTTCATCTGTGGGTCGCAGTGGATTACTACGCTCTCAAAACCGCCATATGAAAATCCAATGCCGAAATATTTCAGCCCATTGATAAAGCTGTTTACGGCCTCAATAGAAGCGGGTTCAAACACGGCGCTGAACAAAGCGCCGCCGCCCGTGAAATCTCGTTTCCAAATTGCGTGATCAGGATGGGATTCCAGAGCGGGATGCAAGACCTGCCGGATATAGCTTTGTTTATCCATCCATCGCGCCAATTCTTCGGCGGCCTGCTCCTGTACCGCAAAACGTGTGTGTAATGAGCGGAAACCACGCAAGATTTGATAGGTGTCATCGGGCGAACAATGAAAGCCTAAAAACTTACGGGTTTTGGCGACTTTTTTAGCTAAGGCATCAGTACGGCTTACAACGGCGCCATAAAGCACATCACTGTGCCCGCCCATATATTTGGTGGCCGCGTGAATGCTGATATCTGCGCCAAGCTCAAGGGGGTTATAGGTAATGCCGCCAGACCAGGTATTGTCAACAATCACTTTGATATCTTGCTTACTTGCGGCTGCGACCAATGCTGGTAAATCCTGAATTTCGAAGGTTAGTGAGCCAGGGCTTTCGGAAATTATTGCGCTTGTGTTTGCCTTGAAAAGGCGAGCAATGTCAGAGCCCATCCGGGGATCAAATCGTTCAGCTTCAACACCCATGTCCGCAAGGAACTTTTCACAAAAATCGCGGGTCGGACCATAAATAGAATCTGTGACCAGTATATGGTCGCCGGATTTCACAATGGATAATATTGCCAAAGTACAGGCTGCGAACCCGGACGGTGTCAGGGATGTCCCGGCACCGCCTTCGAGCTCGTTAAAGGCGAGCTCCAAGGCATCATGTAAATCGCTGCCGTGACGACCATAGCCCCTCACGTCACCCCGGTAGAGGTCTTCTGCCTTTTCAAATAATAGCGTTGAAGCCCGTGTGATCTCGGGATTAACCGGCGTGGCAATCGTCGGCTTGGGGCGCCCAAGATGCGTAAATTTCGTTCTATCTTTCACACTATACCTCTATGGGCGCATCGGAAGCACCCCATTCTGCCCATGACCCGTCATAGACACGGACATCTTTTGCCCCCAACTGGTGAAAAATCAAGGCTAGACCGGCTGCAGTAATACCAGAGCCGCATGTTGTTACGATAGGTTTATTCAGTGAAATTCCGGAGGAACCGATTAAAGATGCGATTTCATTCAAATTCTTAAATCGCCCGTTCGTTCTAAGTCCTCCGAACGGCAGGGAGATTGAGCCGGGAATATGCCCGGACCTAAGGCCGGCTCTCGGCTCAGCCACTAGACCGTTAAAGCGGTCGGCTGGACGGGCGTCGACAATCTGTATGTCTGTGCCGATGATGGAAAGGAGGTCGCTATATCCGATAACACCAGAGAGCGGGGCCTGTGTCTTGTAACTGTTATCCAAAGGGGAGGGAGCAAATCCATCGGCCACGGGCTGATTGATGGCAATCCAGCCCGGCAACCCACCGTTAAGAATGGATACTTTTTCATGACCGAACATCCGATATGTCCACCACACACGCGGCGAAGAAAAAACACCATGTCGGTCGTAACAAACAACATGGTCGGTGGTTTTTATGCCGTGAAGCCAGTTAAATTGTTCAAATTGTTCCGGACTCGGGAGCATATGAGTCAGTGTTGGGTGAGGCGTGCCCCATGCGTCCATGTCAAAATGACAAGCATTTGGCAGGCATCCTTTTGACAGTTCATCGCCCGCATTGGGCATCAGCCATGTGCCGTCCACAATTCTGATGTTGTTGGTTTGTTTTCTAAGTCGTTCGGCAAGCCAATCGGGCTCGACAATGAAGTTTATAGAAGCCATGGCGGCACTGGCAGGTCACGCTGTTTCAGGAATTCCGGGTTGTAAATCTTGGACTGGTAACGTTGTCCGTAATCACACAAAATAGTCACGATAGTATGGCCGGGGCCCATATCTTTGGCCATATGAATGGCGCCTGCAATATTGATGCCCGAGGAGCCCCCGAGGCAAATACCTTCGAGCTGATTGAGGCTGAAGATGATTTCAAGCGCCTCTTTGTCATGAATTTTATAGGCCCGGTCGACGACGATATCTTCGAGGTTTTTAGTGATCCGTCCCTGACCAATACCTTCGGTGATAGAATTGCCTTCGCTCTCCAATTCGCCATATTTGAAAAAATTATACATTTTGGAGCCGTATGGGTCGGCACAACCGATTTGTATGTCTGGGTTTCGTTCTTTTAACGCCAATGACACACCACCAAGAGTGCCCCCCGAGCCGACCGCGCAGATAAACCCATCAATCTTTCCATTTGTCTGATCATAGATTTCAGGGCCCGTTCCCAAAACATGGGCGTCGCGATTGGCCGTGTTGTCAAACTGATTAGCCCAGATGGCCCCGTTGGGTTCGGTCTCGGCAAGTTCATTAGCCATGCGCTCTGAAACGTGCACATAATTGTTTGGATTGGCATAAGGCACCGCATCCACCTCAACCAGTTCTGCACCCAAGAGTTTTACCGCATCCTTCTTTTCCTGACTCTGCGTACGAGGCATGACGATTTTACAGCGATAGCCCAGAGCGGAACAGACCATGGCCAGACCGATACCTGTATTACCGGCCGTACCTTCCACGACAACGCCACCGGGTTTCAGGTCACCTGCGGCTTCCGCCGCGCGGATGATCTGTAAAGCTGCCCGATCCTTGACTGATTGCCCGGGATTTAAAAACTCGGCTTTGCCCAGGATTTCACATCCTGTGAGCTTTGAGGCTTCATTAAGGCGGATCAGGGGGGTGTTACCTATGAGATCCAGTACCGAGGCGACGGACATATTGTGGCTCCATGAGAGTGAAACAGTGTTTGGCACGATTTGACCGAAAACGCTGTAAAAATCCATGCTTTTTATTCAAACTTATGTTACTGGCGCGCTCATGGAAATGAATGCAACAATATCCCTGAAAACACCCGGTGGCAGCACTTATGAAATCGGGAATGATAAGCCGGTCACGATTCTGGCTGGCCCATGCGCTATGGAGAGCCGGGACCACGCGCTCATGACGGCGGACAGATTAAAGGGTATTTCTGAGCGGGTTGGTCTAAACATCGTCTATAAGTCCTCTTATGACAAAGCCAATCGGACAAGTATTCATTCGCCAAGGGGTATGGGGCTCGATAAAGCTTTACCGGTTTTCGAAGCGATACAAAAGGAAACTGGGTTACCGTGTCTCACTGACATTCATACGGCTGAGCAAGCGCAAGCTGTTGGCGAAGTGGTCGATGTTTTGCAAATCCCTGCCTTTATGTGTCGCCAAACGGATTTACTGGTTGCTGCTGCTAAAACTGGGCGTGTGATAAATGTGAAGAAGGGGCAATTTCTAGCCCCTTGGGATATGAAAAACGTGCTCAATAAACTGGTCGAAGCCGGTAATCCGAATGTGATGGCATGCGAGCGTGGCGCTAGCTTCGGTTACAATACCCTTGTCACAGATTTTCGTGGTTTGCCCATTATGAAATCCTTCGGTGGTCCTGTAGTTTTTGACGCTACGCATTCTGTTCAACAGCCAGGCGGCCAGGGCGGAACAAGTGGCGGTCAAAGAGAGTTCGTTCCACCCCTGGCAAGAGCAGCAGCTTCTATTGGTGTAGCGGCCATTTTTATGGAAACACATCCGGACCCAGCGAGCGCGCCGTCCGATGGGCCGAACATGATACCCATGGATTATTTTGAAGAATTACTCAATGATATCAAGAGGTTCGATGAGCTTTCTAAGGCTTCGAAAGCAATAAGTTTCGCCTAGTCTTCTTCGACTGCGGTAACAGGGCTGTCCACAATCTCGATGACTTCTAGCGCGTCCAGTTTTCCAACGCGCTCAGGCAACGTCCCGGAAGCCTTAAGGCTATCGACCCTTTGACGAGCATTTATGCGCAAGTCTTCATAAAAAAGATTAAAGGGTAGCGTGCGGAAATTACCGCCTATTTTGATAGGGCGACGCAAAGCCCGGCTGCGAGGGGTATCAATGTACAAAAGTCCGTTTTCACATTGTGCCCCAAATTGCTTGGTCAGCGGTGCAACTTTCGTGTCTGGCTCTACACCCACGGCAGCCATTCCACCTTTGTGCAGGCGGCGGGGCGCGTAATCCGTGGCCCGTGTCCAAGTAAGTGGGTTCATGCATAATAAAGGGCGCCCATTGATCTTGTAGTAGTCATTTATCTGATGGGCGTTGAGGTCTTCGGAAAATCGATCCGCAATAGCTTGGTCGCCGGGCATGAAGGCACCCCAAGCCACCACACAATTTGTGTCCTCTGCTGTTTCACAAGGGATAAGTTCTGCTAGTTCTTTATCAAATCTGTCCATCGTGAATGGGTGATCAATTATATAGGCCGCTGCTAACCGGTCCTTTAGTGGCCCCTGAAAGAAATCTGCGAGTATACGCTGGGCATGTGAGGCGCCCTGACCATGACCTGCCAGAATGATGGGGCGTTCGGGCGGTGAATGCCTTAAGAAAAATTCAAAGGATCGCTTCACGTCACTATAAGCCAGGTCTTGTGCGCGACGGGCATCTTCACGATTGGTCATAGCTGTGTAGAGTGAGGCTTGACGGTAATAAGGAACAAACAATCGACCGGCATGGGCATAGGGCGCGACATAATTAGGACGTATAATGTCGTTAAGGCGTTCTTTGGCGTCATCAGCGACTGGAACATTCCAATGATCACCGCCCTTGTAGAGGACCGGAACAATCATAAAGACGTCTCCATCCGCCGGAAATTCAAACGAATCCGCCGCTAGATCCGGTAGCTCCATCCAACTTTCTTTTAGATTATAATTTGGGGCCTCGGGTCGTTCATAAGTTTGAAACGGCTGCCCGGGATCCAGCATGGACTGAAATATATCATTTCGAAAAAACACCAAAGTGGCGATAATTAAACCAAGGGTCAATAATCCCGCAATTATTACATAGGTTTGAGTTGAAAATTGCCGTAATTTCGCCATATCAAGTCGCAAGAGTTATTGTACTCATGATTATAGATTCACGGACAACAAGCCAATGGTAGAATCATTAAAAGATGCTGAGGAAAAGCCGGACAAGAAAAAGCCAGGATTACTAAGATATATCCGAAATCGGTTTATCACTGGGGTTATTATTGCATTACCACTGGCCGCTACATTCTGGCTAATTTCTTGGTTTGTCGGTTTTGTTGACGAGTCTGTCTACAGTATCCTGCCAGAGTCTTGGACAGAGTCTATCGACAACAAAAATACGCAGCAAGAGGGGAGCTGTTCGAGTAGCTGTGCGCCTGAGCAAAACGATGATCCGAAATTCATTGTTCCGGGCACTGGGCTTGTCGTAGCATTTATTGCACTGTTAATACTCGGAATTATTGGCTCCAATTTTATTGGTAACCGTTTGCTCTTATTGGGCGAGAGAGTGCTCTATCGCGTTCCTTTCGTTAGCAATGTTTACAATGGCCTTAAACAGATTGTGAATACTGTTGCTAAGTCAGATGAACGCAATTTCAAGGAAGTTTGTCTTGTTGAGTATCCCAGACCTGGGTTATGGGCCATTGGCTTTGTGACCTCTGATTTGAAAGGAGCGCCAAAAGAGTTTTTGAAAGAAAATTACGTTAGTATTTTCGTCCCAACCACGCCCAATCCAACTTCTGGGTTCTTGCTGTTTTCAAAACGAGAAGACTTGAAAATATTAAACATGACACCGGAAGAAGGCGCGAAGATGATTATATCTGGAGGCATAGTTTCAAATGATGATGCGGAAACTCTAGCAAAACAATTTGAATAAATCATCCAACCTTCATAAGCTCAATCCCCCAGTCCTGTTCGAACAGATATAGGAGATTGCGGAGCGCCTGACCGCGCTCAGTCTTAAGGCCGGGGTCTGTTTGAACGATAAGGCGTGCATCTTGATGTGCGGTTTCCAAAAGCGATTTATGCTTATCCATATCGGCGAGCGAGAAGTTTGGCATGCCGCTTTGACGGCTCCCTAATAAATCACCAGATCCTCTGAGCTCCCAGTCTTTCTCTGCAATCAAAAACCCGTCTTCGGATTGGCGCATGATCTCGAGACGAGCTTTGCCGTTAACCGAAAGCGGGCCCTTATAAAGCAGCAGGCAAGATGAAGGCTTGTCCGAACGGCCGACGCGCCCGCGAAGTTGATGAAGTTGTGCCAAACCAAAGCGCTCTGCATGTTCAATAACAATGACGGTCGCATTGGGGGCGTCCACGCCGACTTCAATAACCGTCGTTGCAACGAGGACATCGAGTTCACCTCTTTTGAACTGTTCCGTTATATTGTCTTTTTCCTGAGGAGACAGGCGGCCATGAACCAGGCCGACCTTGCTGCCATAATGAGCTTGCAAGACACGGAAGCGCTCTTCGGCTGACGACAGGTCAATGAGTTCGCTGTCCTCAACTAATGGGCAGACCCAATAGACCTGATTGCCTTCGGCAATCGTGCGACCTATGCCATCAATAACATCATCCAGTCTTTGCAGTGGCAAGATGCGGGTTTCTATAGGCAAACGACCGGCGGGTTTTTCGTCCAGTTTCGAAATATCCAGATCTCCATAGGAAGAAAGAGCCAATGTTCTGGGAATAGGGGTGGCTGTCATCACCAAGAGATCCGGCTTTTGCCCTTTCTGGGTTAGTTTCAGACGGTCGTGAACCCCAAAACGATGCTGCTCGTCGATGATAACCAGGCCTAGATTATTGAATTCTACCGTGTCCTGAAATAAAGCGTGTGTACCGATAATGACATCAATATAGCCTTCTCTGAGGCCGTTTAGTAAAGCTTCGCGGGGTTTGCCTTTATCGCGTCCTGTTAAGGCCTCAACGGTCAATCCGGCAGGCTCCAGAAAAGCCGATATGGTTTGGGCGTGCTGCCTTGCTAAAATCTCTGTTGGTGCCATGAGAGCCGTTTGTACGCCGGCCTCCGCAGCGAAAGCAGCGACTTGCGCGGCGACGAATGTCTTACCTGCGCCGACATCACCTTGTAATAATCGTGACATCCGAAACGAGGATTTGAGATCAGCAATGATTTCTGCGATCGCGCGACTTTGCGCGCCCGTTGGTGAAAAAGGCGCGCCTTTTAATACATCCTCGACATAAGTGCCTTCGGCTTCTAGGGCTTTCCCGCTGCGTCGCCTTGAACTTTCACGAACAAGGGCGAGGGTCAATTGTTTGGCGAGTATTTCATCATAGGCAAGACGGGTTCGAGCGGGCGCGTCGGCCTTGACGTCGACGGGGTGTTCAGGACTATGCATCCGCCTGAGTGCCGTTTCAAAGCCGGGCCAATCCTGCCGTTCCAGAAAGGCGGGATCGAGCCACTCATCGAGTTTTGGAATTTTTGAGAGGGTTTGCATGACCGCCTTGCGCGCAACCTTTTGTGACAGGCCCTGTGTCAGAGGGTATTGCGTTTCATATAGTGGTAGGTCTTCGTTTTTGCGGGGATCCAACACATAATCCGGATGTGTCATCTGAATGTTAGGGCCAAAAAACTCTACCTTGCCTGAGATCAGACGGACAGATTCTTCGGGTAATACTCGTTTGAGATAGTCTGCGCGGGCTTGAAAAAATACGAGCGTCATATCCCCAGTGCTGTCATAGACGCGAATTTTATAGGGGTGCCGCCGGGATTTTGGTGGGTTATGGGTTCCAACAGTCACGGTAAAAGTACAAACTTCGCCCTGCCGTGCGCCAGCAATATATGGTCGGTAACTCCGATCAATCAAATTAGAGGGGGGCGTAAACAATAAATCCTTGATCCGTGTGCCCATGGCGCGCGACAAAGCTTCGCGAACGCGATTGCCGACGCCGTTTAAGGTCGTCACATCCGCAAAAAATGGAAAAAGCACATCAGGCCGCATTGCCATAAGGTGAACGAGAATTTAGGGGGGCGCAAGAGAATTTGGATCGCGAATGCCATGAATGAAAACGAAAAAAAGAAACTCCTATATCGGGCCAATTATCGCGGCTTCAAAGAAGCGGATATTTTGCTGGGTGGTTTTTTAAAAGAAAACATCGAAACTCTGACCGATGAAGAGTTAGTTCAGTTTGAAAATCTGCTCGAGGCGAGGGACCATGATATCTATGGTTGGATCACGGGCGCACTGTATGTGCCTGCCAATTACGACACGCCTATATTAGAAAAACTCAGAGCCTACCGTCCAACATTTTAATGCTTCAGATTCAAAGATATCGGTCTGATGAGCGCAAGCTCACAGCGGCGGGATTGCCGGAAGGTTTGGACGCCCTGACGTTTACCCGGGCTGTCCGCCGACGCGAGGAAGCTGCTCTTTTCATTGCACGTGATGATAGCCGTGCGGCGTCCTTTTCAGCAGCTTGCCGGTTTTTTGCTCCGGATATTCCCGTTGTGTCGCTTCCGGCGTGGGACTGCCTTCCATATGACAGGATATCGCCCAGCCGTTTTGTGGCCGCTCGCCGAAGCGCCGCGCTTTACGGATTGACGCAGTTAAAGCCGGGTCGCCCCTTAATTATTGTATCCACCGTAAGTGCCGTATCTCAAAAAGTGCCACCCCGTTCGTCACTCATTCAAGCTGGCTTTAGGGCGAAAACGGGAGAGGCTTTGTCTCGGAAATCGCTTGAAAGCTATCTGGCCCGGAATGGGTATAGTCGCGCCTCAACGGTCATAGAGCCCGGCGATTACGCTATCCGAGGCGGTTTAGTCGATATTTTTTCTCCGGCCTTTGATGAGCCGCTGAGGCTGGACTTTTTTGGTGACGAGCTAGAAAGCATTCGTCATTTTGATGTCAGCAGCCAACGCAGTACAACACAGGTCAATGAGATTGATCTGGCCCCGGTCAGTGAAGTCTTCTTCAACGCCGACGCCATCGCTCAATTTCGCAAAGCTTATGTGGCGAGTTTTGGCGGTGGTATCGGCAAGGACCCTGTATATGCCGCCGTCAGTGAGGGTATTCGCCCGCAGGGCATCGAACACTTTTTACCCTTATTCTATTCAGAGCTGGAAACGGTTTTGGATTATCTCCCGGAAAACTGTCTGGTGGCATTTGATGGTTTGACCAAAGAAGCTTTTTCCGAACGCAAAGATTTGGTAGAAGATTTCTATGAGAGCCGCCAGGCTCATGTTGAGGCCCGTGATAGCGGGGCGGGTGATCCGTCTAAATCCGCTGGTGTCTTTCGACCATTGCCCATCAACACATTATATTTGACATTAGATGACCTGCAGGCGCGGCAGAGCGACCTTCCATTCCGTTGGCACTCGCCCTTTGTTCCGCCAGACGCTGATGAACTTGTAGATTTTGAGGGCAAGCCAAGCCGGAATTTTTCCAATGAACGCAAAACAGAAGGCGTCAATGTTTTTGACGCTGTCATCGCACATGTCAAAGCCCAAAGGGCCGAAGGGCGAAAGGTTATAATCGCGTCTTGGACTGAAGGTTCCTCCGAAAGATTGGCCAATGTGTTTGAGGAACATGGTCTTTCTTTGCCAATGCTCGAGCGGGGGTCTGATCTTGCGAAACTCGAGCCGGGCACGGTCCGCCGGATTATCCTTCCTTTGGAAAATGGGTTCCAATCCGGGGACATCTATTTCTTATCGGAACAGGACATTCTGGGCGACAGGCTCGTCAATCGCGGGCGTAAACGTCGGGCCAAAAACTTCATTTCCGAAGCGTCGGCTTTACAGCCGGGCGATTTGATTATCCATATTGATCATGGTCTTGGTCGCTATATCGGATTGACCACATTACAGGTTCAGGCCGCGCCCCATGATTGTCTTGAACTTGAATATGCAAACGGTGCCAAGCTCTATCTGCCTGTAGAAAACATCGAGCTCTTATCTCGCTATGGTTCTGCGGGCGAGTTGGTCAATTTGGACAAGCTGGGTGGCGTGGCATGGCAATCCCGCAAAGCCAAGGCGAAAAAACGTCTACGAGAGATGGCGGGTGCGCTTATCGAGATTGCGGCTAAGCGTGCTATGAAGACCATAGAGCCCATTGAGGTCCCGGCAAGTGACTATAATGAATTTTGCGCTCGTTTTCCTTATGTGGAAACCGAGGACCAATTGGCGGCTATCGAGGATGTGTTGGGCGATCTGAGCTCCGGACGTCCTATGGATCGTCTGATTTGCGGCGACGTCGGTTTCGGAAAAACCGAAGTAGCCCTGCGAGCCGCTTTTGCCGCTGTTATGACAGGCCAGCAAATTGCGGTTGTGGCCCCGACGACCATTCTTGCCAGACAGCATTATAAAACATTTTCCGATCGCTTCCGGGGGTTGCCTGTTAATGTCCGCCAGCTATCGCGCTTGGTTAGTCAGAAAGATGCGACAAGCACAAAAGAAGGCATGGCCAGTGGTCGGTGTGATATTGTCATCGGCACGCATGCACTTTTGGCAAAGGGCATTAAGTTTGCCAATCTAGGGTTACTGGTGGTGGATGAAGAGCAGCGCTTTGGGGTTCAGCACAAAGAACGACTCAAGGCGCTGAAGGCAGATGTGCATGTGCTAACCATGACGGCCACGCCCATACCGCGGACACTGCAAATGGCTTTGTCGGGTATCCGGGAACTGTCATTAATTGCAACGCCGCCCGTCGACCGCTTGGCCGTTAGAACTTATGTGTCGCCATTTGATGCTGTTTCTATCCGTAAGGCGATATTGCGGGAGAAGTATCGGGGTGGTCAAAGTTTTTTTGTGGCCCCAAGAATAGCCGATCTTCCTCGTATAGAATCGTTTTTGTCAGAGGAAGTCCCAGAGGTTAACTATGTAATTGCTCATGGGCAAATGCCGGGCCGCGTACTCGAAGATATCATGACGGCCTTTTATGACGGGCAGTATGATGTGCTCCTGTCTACGTCAATTATCGAAAGCGGCATTGATATTCCGAGTGCGAATACGATGGTGATTTATCGTGCTGACCGTTTTGGCCTGGCCCAACTCTACCAGATGCGGGGCAGGGTCGGGCGATCTAAAATCCGGGCCTATGCCTATATGACCATGCCGGATGAACATGTAGCGACCGCTGGCGCGCTGCAGCGGCTCAAAGTGTTGCAGTCATTGGATACGTTAGGGGCTGGATTTTCCCTGGCCAGTCATGACCTTGACATGCGGGGCGGGGGCAATCCGCTGGGTGAAGAGCAATCAGGCTATATCAAAGATGTGGGTGTTGAGCTTTATCAACATATGCTTGAAGAAGCTGTGGCTGAATTAAGAGATGACAAAAGTGTCCAAGATCAGTCCTGGTCTCCCAGCGTTAATATGGGCGTCGCCGTTCTTATCCCAGATCATTATGTTGAGGATCTCAATCTGCGATTGGCGACCTATCGACGGATCTCTGATATTGAGGATGATACGGCTTCGGAAGCTTTGGCCGCTGAGCTTATCGACCGCTTTGGTCCTCTGCCCAAGGAAGTTGAGTCTTTGTTAAATGTCATGAAAATCAAGCGTTTATGTCGCAAAGCTAGTGTCAAGAAAATCGATGCCGGGCCGAGAGGTCTGGTTTTGCATATACGTCACGAGGGCATTGCTGATCCATCCATTATCCTTAATGCGATTACTCAGAATAAGGGGTGGCGATTAAGGCCGGACCAAACCATTTTTGTTGCCGGCCAGCTGGATGGTCCAACAAGCCGAATTAATTTGGCGGTAAAAACACTGAAAGCATTAGCGTCTTAGCAATCGACCATTTGCTGTGCGAGCCAGGACTCGCCAGTGACGCCGTGACCCAATTCCGCCAAATCCATGGCGAGAGATAATTTTATGGCTTGATCCGGATGGCCGAATTGGGCTGATTTAGTCAGGCCCGAGAGACGCGTCAAAACGGGTCTTAAGCTGGACGCCGGTTGGCCGGGAAAAGCGATAACATAAATATTTTTAGATAATCTGGCGGTCACATCATAGACGCGCACCATGTTTTTAATCATAGAGCCGACTTGGTTTAAAGCGAGAGCTTCATGTTCAGACCCGCCAGAACCGCTGCCCTCTAAATTGGCCTGAATTGTGAGTATGGATACAGGCAAGTCTTGAGCTGAATAGCTTGAAATCAGACGATTGAGATGTTTTGCAAAAAAACGACTGGAGTAGGTGCCGCTTTCATCCATACATTCAGCCTGCCCGAGATTATCAAATTCAGCCTTTACTTGACGATGCAGGCGATGAAAGCGTGCTAGCTCCAGAATACGGTCCTGAATGTCCTTCTCCTCGGTCTCAGAATACAAAATATCTGAAACGCCATGTTCATAGGCCATATGATCTTGAACAGTGCCTTTATTAGCCAAAAGGAGCGAAGGGGTATGATAAAGCGCTGCATTGCGGCGCATGGTTTGGCATATAGACAGCCCAGGTTCCATGCCATTCAGGGCATTGATAACGACAGCATCAAATGTTGTTTCATGGAGGAAATCAAAAGCAGTAAAAGATGTGAAAGCAGCGATAACTTCTACATTTTTTCGCTCAAGTGCATTGATAATGACCATAAATTCAGGTGTGGCCTTGCCGATAAACAAGACTTTCAGGGAATCCTCAAAAGCATTGGGGTTTAAGCGGTAATCAATACCAAAATCTTCTTGCAATGTTTCCATCCGCATCATCATTTCAGTCTGCATGATCGTTAAGCGGATCATGGCAGAGACACGGTGGACAATCTGATTCGGATGAACAGGCTCTAACAGAATGGAGTCGAGACCCGAGTTTGGGATGTCAGCGTACTGCTCAAATATTCCAATTAAAGGGAGGTTTTTGCCTTCATATCGGTTTCTGAGCGCCTGTGTGATCGCAGGAATACGGAGGTTGTTACTGTCCAAATACAAAATTATGGCATCCGGTGCCTGTCTTGGAATACTTTGCAGACTCTCCCCATTATAAATGGAGGTAACGGTGTTATAGCCTTTGGCGTGCAGATCTGGCGTAAGCTTCGCCGCCTTCTCAGCCGAGTCGGAAACCAGCAAAATAGAGCGATGTGGCAGGAATTTCCGCGGACTTTCCTCTATATTTTGCGCAAGAGCCATAGCCCTCACTGCCAAATTAAGGTTTAACAAAGGTTAAAGGCGGACGGTTACCACCCGCAGCTGCGACCTTCGTTTTGTTCTTCAAGATAAGTCTGAAGTGGCGCGAAGTATTCCAACAAGGCGGAACCATCCATATCCCGCGTACCAGTAAATGCCTCCAAGGCATCTGGCCAAGGCTTTGAAGCGCCCATTTCCATCATGTCGTTGAACTTCTCGCCTACCTGTTTGTTCCCGTAAATGGAGCATCGGTGCAGGGGGCCTTCATACCCTGACATATCGCAAGCCGCTTTGTGGAATTGGAACTGCAAGATGTAGGACAGGAAATACCGCATATAGGGCACATTGTTTGGGATATGATATTTTGCACCCGGATCAAACGCATTGACGGGGCGCTCAGATGGCGGACGAATGCCCTGATATTTCTCACGGAGTTCCCACCATCCAGTATTATATTCAGACGGGGAATATTCACCTGAGAATACATTCCATCGCCACTGGTCAATCATAATGCCAAACGGCAAGAACGCGACTTTATCTAATGCCTGGCGCATCAAAAGCGCTGTGTCTTCATCCTCACCCGGGACCATATCAGCGTCCAACAGGCCGATTTCTACCAGGTAATCAGGCGTGACCGACAGGGCAATCATATCGCCTATGGCTTCATGGAAGCCATCATTTGCGCCGTTTTTGTAATAAAAAGGTTGGTCCTTATAGGCGCGCTGATAGAAATTGTGACCGAGTTCGTGGTGAACCGTTACAAAGTCCTCGCCAGTGATATAAGTACACATTTTAATGCGAACGTCTTCTTTGTTGTCAACATCCCAGGCCGATGCGTGACAGGCGACTTCACGATCTGCCGGTTTCACAAAGAGAGAGCGTTCCCAAAACGTTTCTGGTAACGGCTCAAAGCCAATCGAGGTGAAAAAGCCCTCGGCGGTTTCTACCATGTTGGTGACAGTGTATTCTTTCTCCTTGAGGAGCTTAGTGATATCAACACCGTCTCCGGCATTAGGCGGTTGAACGATGTCATAAATATTGCCCCAGCTCTGAGCCCACATATTTCCGAGCAAATCTGCCCGAATAGGCTGATCCAACGGCACAACCTCGTCACCATATTCTTCATTTAATTCGTAACGGACATAACAGTGGAGCTCATCATAGAGCGGTTTGACCTGGCCCCATAAGCGGTCGGCTTCTTTCGCAAAAGCCTCAGCTTCCATGTCGTAACCACCGCGCCAAAGATCACCCGTGTCCCGGAAACCCAGTTCGCGCGACCCTTCATTGGCGATATCGACAACTTTGGAGTAATCGCTCTTCATGGGGATGGAAACTTCACGCCATCCTTCCCAGACAGCTTGTAATTCTTCGGGATCTCTGGATGAAGCGATGATTTTGGATAGCTCACCTAATGCCAGTTCTTTCTCGTTGTGGATGTATTTGCCCTGGCTATAGGTGGAACCAAGGCCTGTTGTGAGCTCTGATAACTCTTCCGCAGCACCTTCACGGTTGGGCGCTGGCAAAACGTTTCCGATTTTCAATACGTTTAATTTACGAGCCATATCTGCAGGCAAATCCAACTCATTGAACTGTTTAGCATCATTTGCGAAGCGGGTTTTCATCTTGGCGTAGTCGGCACCGACTTTGGAGAGTAGCCAATTCGTATCCTCGTTGATGAAGTTTGCTTGTACCCAACTCAGTCGATAGATAAATTCATCTTCTTTGGCCCACTCTTCTTCGACAGCTTCCAGGAATTCTTTGGCATCTTGAGCGGTTGGTGCGGCTTTTTTAATAGGCTCGACCATGGTTTCCTGGGGTGCCGGTGTTAGCGTTTCGGCAACGGTTTCTGAATCCGTTTTGACCGGCGTTTCAGCGGGTTCGGTTTCGGTTGAGTTTTGACATCCTGCCAATGCTATAGCTGACAGGCTGGCGGCTGTGAGAAACATGTTGCGCATAAAATTACCCCAGTGGTCTGATTTTCCTTGCTATTCGTATTCGTAAGCAGGATTTAAGCGCGGTCAAGCTGAACAAGGCTTGAAAATCGCAATTCAAAGACGGGTATTTTAGAATGTCGAATAAAAAAGGGCTAATATTGGTCAATCTAGGGTCCCCAGACGCTCCGACGGCAAAGGCTGTCCGTAAATATCTGTTTGAATTTCTACATGATAAGCGTGTTATCGAAACATCCCGTTGGATTTGGTGTCCGATTCTGCATGGAATCATTCTGAGGGTGCGCCCGGCTCGCTCTGCCAGAAACTACGCGAAAATTTGGAATGAATTTGATGGAAAAGATGGTGACGAAGCGCCTTTGGTTCGATTGACGCGAGCCCAGGGGCGCGGCGTTGCTAGTGAACTCGGTGGCAATGTGGTTGTCGATATAGCAATGCGCTATGGAAATCCATCAATCCTTGATAGTCTCAAGCGAATGGAAGAACAGGGTATTACTGAGATCGCCGTCCTTCCACTTTATCCACAATATGCAGGGGCCACAACGGCGTCTGTTTATGATGGATTTCATAAAGTCATGAAAAAGATGCGGGACGTTCCAAATCTTCGTTTTCTGCGCGATTACCACAAAGACCCAAGATATATCGGATTAATCGCAGACTCCATCACAGCACATATAGAGGAACGCGGAGAGCCGGATGTGATTCTGGCTTCATTTCACGGCATGCCGCAGTCTTATATCGACAAAGGTGACCCTTATGCGACGGAATGTGAGACAACTGTCAATCTACTTCGGGATAGACTGGGATATCGCAAAGACAAGCTTCGCCTCACATTCCAATCCCGGTTCGGCCCCAAGGCGTGGTTGCAGCCTTATACGGATAAAGTCCTGGAAGTTTTACCGGAAGAGGGTGCAAGGTCGGTGGCTGTTTTGACGCCTGGCTTCGCCGCCGACTGTTTGGAAACCCTCGAAGAAATCAATATGGAGGCACGAGAAACCTTCATTGAATCTGGAGGTGAGAGATTTGAATATATACCTTGCCTCAATGCCGAAAAGGCGCATGTACATTTTCTGGCGGAAATGGCGCGAGAGCAACTCTTATCTGGATGGCTTTAGGGCCAGCAGCAATTCATCCTCGGTAAGGTTGGGATTGAGAACAAATTTTGATGTAACAGTGACATCGGCCATATTGGCATACTCTTTTGCGCGTGACATGAGGAGCCGTGGATAACACTCAAAGATATTTTCCCGGTCTGTCAAATCAGCTTTTGGGCGATATTGGTTGCCCCAAATGAGCGGTTTTGGATTATCGAAGTAATCCCATTTCAATCGTTCAAGATCGCTCATTTCTGCTTTAATATGAATGACATAGAATTCTTCTTTAATTCGTCGACGTAAAGCTGGATCCACGTAAATCACACTGCCGGTCGTATCAAGAATTGTGGCGCCATTGGAATCCTCAATGGCCTTAATTGTTGCATGGGTTTCCATTTCTATGGATAAAGATTCGCGTTCAGCGTAACCATCTTCGTAAGGGTGACCTTGCCAGTCTGCAAACTCTTCCATTGTATCATGCCCCAATCTCTCCCAGATGAGTTTGTCAACTTCGATGAGGTCGTAGTCAAAATGCCCAGCGAAACGCCTGGCTGTGAATGACTTACCGATATTGGACATGCCGACAAAGGCCAGCTTCAAGGTTTTGTCTTCGTGTTGTTTTAGGAATTGTTTTGCAGAAAGCTTCATGACAATTTTATTTCAATTAAATTACGAAGAACGTCAAGTTCTGGCGCCGCAATTTCGACAACTTTCTCCATATTTGCTGCTTTTTGCAGGGCAGGCGGCAATGGAACATCGGTTCTGAGTATGCGTTCAACGCTATCTTGAAACTTCGCAGGATGGGCTGTTGCCACAGTGACTTGAACAAAATCGATGTCCACGTCCTGTGCAAAGGCATTCATAGCCATATGCCCGACGGCCGTATGAGGGCACATAACATATCCCGTTTCTGTATGAACTCTGCGCATATGCCGCTCGGTATCTGCGTCAGAAAAGGACGCTCCCCAGCAGACTTTTTGCACGTCTTCAAATTTGTTTTTGTATAGCTTCAATATACGCGGAAAATTATTAGGCCGGCCAATATCCATTGCGTTAGAAAGTGTCGGAACCGATGGGCGCGGTATATATTCACCGCTCTCGAGATATTCCACAAAAGGATTATTAGAGTTATTCCCAATCACAAATCGATCAATTGGTGCACCCATGGCTTTTGCGATCAAGCCGCCGGTCAAATTCCCAAGATTGCCGGATGGAATAGAGTAAACTATCGGCAGATTTCCGTAAGCCGCTTTGATTTGAAGGCTTGTCCAGAAATAATAGAAACTTTGCGGAATGACGCGCCCAACATTAATTGAATTGGCCGACATAAGTTTGAATTCTTTGGACATTTTCTTGTCTGCAAATGCGTCTTTGACCAATTGTTGGCAGTCATCAAATGTTCCGTCCACTGCAATCGCGTGAACATTGGCCTTGCCACCTCCAATGGTTGTTAGTTGCTGTTCCTGAACTTTACTGACCCCGCCATTTGGAAACAGGATAAATACGTCAATCCCGTCCTGGTTCAGAAAGGCATCGCCTATAGCCCCGCCTGTGTCGCCGGATGTGGCAACCAAGATAACACGACGGTCACCTTTTTTCTGCATGATATGGCTGGCGGCACGGCCCATAAACCGGGCTGCGAAGTCTTTGAAGGCAAGCGTGGGGCCATGAAATAATTCCAGGAAAAAAGCATTTCCAGCAAGTTCGGGTGTAGCTGAGTCCAATTCATAACCATCTACAGTTTTGAGAGGCATTGGAAAATCATAGGCATCCCGACAAATGTTTTGAAGGTCCGCTTTCGTGAATTTGTTATCGACAAAATTGGAAGCGAGCTCAGCAGCGCAATCTGCAAATGATCTGGCTGATAATTCAGCACATTCAGACGGAGAATATTCCTTAATACTGGCAGGCATCCATAACCCGCCATCCGGAGCTAAACTTGCCAATAGGGCTTTACTGAATGTAGCGGAAATCAGCGGATTTTTATGGGAATTGTAGAACACTTTTCAGTCTCAGCCTCGATTAAAGGAGGGTGTTATCACATTTGGAAGGGAAATAAATAGTTCTTGCAATAATTGTGGCATAATAATATATCCGCCAGAGTTTGAAGCGGCTGACGCCGCTTTTCTTGATTCCTGATAAGTTCTTGGAGACATCATGGCCCGCGTAACAGTTGAAGACTGCGTCGAAGTTATCCCTAACCGTTTTGATTTGGTGCTTCTGGCATCTCATCGTTCCAGAAGCATTTCCGCAGGCGCGAGTCTGACTGTAGATCGTGACAACGATAAAACACCTGTTGTCGCTCTTCGTGAAATCGCTGACGAAACTTTGGACCTCAATGATTTGCGCGAAGGTCTCGTGACAGGTCTACAGCGTGTAATTCTTGATGATGATCTTCCAGAAGAAAAAGAAGAGGCACCGGTATTGGCGCTTGAACATGGTGAAAGTGAATTGCCGCAGGAAATGTCAGCGGATGATTTGATGAAGGCTCTTCAAGGCGATCGCGACAACGACTCTTCAAGCCGTTTTTAAAAAATACTTTTTATTTTGAGCATAAAAAAGCCGGGTTGAAACCCGGCTTTTCTTTTGCTTGTCGTTCTGACTAGCATTTGTAGTACAGGTCGAACTCGACTGGGTGAGGGTGCATGTTGACACGATGCACTTCTTCCATCTTTAGCTCAATATACGCGTCGATCTGATCGTCATCGAAAACGCCGCCGGCCTTCAAGAAGTCACGGTCTCCGTCCAGAGCTTCGAGAGCTTCTTTTAGTGAACCACAAACCTGCGGAATTTGTGCGGCTTCTTCTGGTGGGAGATCATAAAGGTCCTTGTCCATTGGCTCGCCGGGATCAATTTTGTTCTTGATGCCGTCCAAACCAGCCATAAGCAAAGCCGTATAAGTCAGATATGGGTTTCCGGCTGGATCCGGGAAGCGGGCTTCCAAACGCTTACCATTGGCAGATGCTGTCCATGGAATACGGATAGAGGCAGAGCGGTTACGGCTTGAGTAAGCCAGCATAACAGGTGCTTCAAAACCTGGAACAAGTCGCTTGTATGAATTGGTCGATGCATTAGCAAAAGCGTTGATGGCTCGCGCGTGTTTGATGATGCCGCCGATATAATACAGGCATTCTTTAGACAGGCCAGCATATTCATTTCCAGCGAAAAGTGGCTTCCCGTCTTTCCAGATAGACTGGTGCACGTGCATACCTGTACCGTTATCATTCCACATCGGCTTTGGCATAAAGGTTGCCGTTTTGCCGTATGAATGTGCAACATTGTGCACGAGGTATTTATAAAGCTGCATGCCATCGCCCATCTCAAGGAGAGTCGCGAATTTCATACCCAGTTCGTGCTGAGCAGGGGCCACTTCGTGGTGGTGCTTTTCTGGTTTCAGTCCAAGCTGTGTCATGATGTCCAGCATTTCTGTCCGCATGTCCTGTGCAGAGTCGATCGGTGGTACTGGGAAGTAACCGCCTTTTGGACCGGGGCGATGCCCCATATTGCCACTGGCATAATGGGAGCCCGTATTTTCCGGCAATTCTGTCGAGTCAATCTCGTAACCGGTAATGTTCTTGTCCGTATTCCAACGCACATCGTCGAAAACGAAAAACTCAGCTTCGGGACCGAAATAGACCTGGTCGCCTACATTGGCAGACTTCATATAAGTCTGAGCGGCCTTGGCTGTACTCCGTGGGTCACGGTTGTAGGCTTCACCTGTATCCGGCTCCAAAATGTCACAGAAGATTGCCAGAGTAGGCTGCTGATAGAATGGATCCATCTTGGCTGTTTCCGTATCGGGCATCAGAACCATGTCTGACTCGTTGATATCTTTCCAGCCGCCGATCGAAGAGCCGTCGAACATGGTGCCGTCGGCAAATAAATCCTCGTCACACATTTCCGCTGTGAATGTCACATGCTGCATTTTACCTTTTGGGTCGGTAAAGCGGAAATCAACATAGCCGATTCCCTCATCTTTAATTCTCTTTAGTACGTTGTCCACTGACATGGTTAGTCCTTTCCCTAACTAAGACTGCTTTTGGTTTTATGATTAAAGCGCGGCTTCGCCGGACTCACCGGTCCGAATACGAATGGCCTGCTCAACATTTGATACAAAGATTTTGCCATCGCCGATTTTACCAGTCTTTGCGGCAGTTTGGATGGCTTCAAGCGCAGGTTCGACTTGATCGTCTGCTACGACCAGTTCCAATTTTAGCTTTGGCAAGAAGTCGACGACATATTCCGCGCCGCGATACAACTCAGTATGACCCTTCTGGCGTCCGAAGCCTTTAGCTTCGACCACGGTCATACCTTGTAAACCCACTTCTTGAAGCGCTTCTTTTACTTCATCTAGTTTGAATGGTTTGATGATGGCTTCAATTTTTTTCACAAGAACCTCCTGAAATTACCGCTCGTGTTTAGAACGCCTGCGAACAGAGTCGACTTTTATTGGCGAGTTTCGGGGGATAAGTGTTCGGGTCAAAAAAATCGCCCAAATAATGTTCAGCGGGAATAGTGTCGATGAAAAAATGTGCATATTGTGTCTCGTTTAATCCCCCGAAAGTGACTCGTATCGTAAATATAAAGCTTTCATACCATGTCGAACGGCGCTAATTAGCGCGCTCAATGACAATTAGGAGAAGGTTTTGGCCGGCAAGACATTTATTACGGACGAGCAGGCACTAAAATTCCACCGGGAGCCAACTCCTGGAAAACTTGCACTACAACCAACCAAACCTATGGCAACGCAAAGGGATTTATCCTTGGCGTATTCTCCTGGGGTAGCTGTTCCGGTTGAGGAAATCGCTAAAGATCCTGACCTGGCTTATGAATACACATCCAAAGGCAATATGGTTGCCGTTATCTCAAACGGCACAGCCATTCTGGGGTTAGGTAATCTGGGAGCTGCAGCATCCAAGCCCGTGATGGAAGGGAAGTCGGTTCTGTTTAAACGCTTTGCTGATATCGACTCTTTTGACATTGAAGTCGAAGAAGAAGACGCTGAAAAATTTATTGAATGTGTACGTCGTATTGGCCACACTTTCGGCGGCATCAATTTGGAAGACATCGGGTCACCGGAATGCTTTATTATAGAACAACGTTTACGTGACGAACTGAACATTCCAGTATTCCACGATGACCAGCACGGCACCGCTATTATCGCGACAGCCGGGCTAATAAATGCCTGTCATCTGACGGGGCGTAAGTTTGAAGACATTAAAGTCGTTTTATCAGGTGCAGGTGCTGCCGGCTTGTCAGTTCTGGGCTTGATTAAACGCCTCGGTGTCAAAGATGAAAATGCCATCGTTCTGGATAGTCGCGGCGTCGTCTACCGTGGACGCAAAGAATATATGGACCAGTGGAAAGCGCCTCACGCAATTGATACAGAATTGCGCACGCTCGAAGAAGCGATGGTTGGTGCCGATGTGTTTTTGGGTCTATCGGTGGCAAATATCGTCAGCAAGGACATGGTCAAATCCATGTCAAAGAACCCGATTATATTTGCAATGGCCAACCCTGACCCTGAAATTTTACCAGAAGATATCAAGGCTGTCCGAGACGACGCCATCATTGCAACCGGCCGTTCAGACTATCCTAATCAGGTCAATAACGTGCTCGGCTTCCCCTATATTTTCCGAGGTGCCTTGGATGTTAGGGCTCGCAACGTGAATGAGGAAATGAAACTGGCCTGTGCTAAAGCTTTAGCGGATCTGGCCAGGCAGGACGTTCCAGAAGAAGTCGCCGCAGCCTATCACGGCAAGCGCCCGAAATATGGCCCGGAATACATTATTCCAGCCCCCTTTGATCCGCGACTTATCTCAGAGATTCCGCCCTATGTTGCGCAAGCTGCTATGGACACAGGCACCGCTCGGAAGCCTATTGAGGACATGGATGCCTATAAACAACAATTAGCCCGTCGTCAGGATCCTACCGCGGCTTTGCTGCAGGGCATCACGGCATCTGTTGTTAATGAACCCAAGACAATTGTTTTTGCGGAAGGCGAAGAGCCCGCTGTTATTCGGGCTGCACAGGCCTTCCAGCAAAGGGGATTGGGCAAGGCCATACTTATCGGCAGGGAAAAACCGGTGCAGGATAATATGAAATTATTAGGCATTGAAGATGTCGACCAGTTGACAATCCTCAATGCGCGGTTGTTTGATAGGAATGCGGAATTTGTCGAAACTCTTTATGGCAAGTTACAGCGCAAAGGGTTCCTCCGCCGTGACGCACAACGACTAGTCAATAATGACCGGAATGTGTTCTCTTCGCTCATGCTCAGTCATGGCTTGGCGGACGGTATGGTGACAGGTGCCACGAGAAGCTATGATAAAGCGCTCAGAGATGTTCGTATGGTGCTTAGCCATGATAGCGAGGAGCGGACTATGGGCGTTTCTGTTGCGATCAATAAAGGTAAGACACTTTTTATCGCAGATACAAATATTACAGAACTACCGACGGCCAACGATCTGGCGGATATCGCAGAGACCACTGCTGGTTTTGCCCGGCAATTCGGGTTTATGCCGCGGGTCGCCATGTTGTCATATTCCACCTTTGGTAATCCGGTTGGAGAGCGCATGGAAAAAGTTCGCGAAGCCGTTCGTATCCTCGATGAACGCGGTGTCGATTTTGAGTATGAAGGCGATATCTCTGCCGATGTTGCGCTCGACCCCTTGCACACGCTGACCTATCCTTTTTCACGGCTAAACGGCGCGGCCAATGTGTTGGTTATGCCCGCGATTCACTCAGCGTCGATTTCAACCAAGCTACTCAAAGCTGTTGGCGGCGCTACCGTTTTAGGACCGTTTTTGACTGGCCTTGAGAAACCAGTTCAGATTTGTCGCCTGGGTGCTACAGCATCGGAAATTATTCAAATGGCAACACTGGCGGCCTTTGCGCCTTCGCACAGGTAGAAATTGGCAGCGTCCAAATATGACCTGACCCAAGGTTCAGTACGGGGACACATTCTTCGTATGTTGGGGCCATTTGCCATTGCGGTGATCGCGCTCCTATCGGCTAACTTTATTGACATGATGTATCTGGGACGTCTGACATCCGACTCAGTGGCTAATCTTGGGGTTATTGCAACGGCCGCTATTGCGGTTGCAGGGCCTCTGACATTTCTAGGAAACTCAGCCAATATTGGTCTTGGCGCAGGAACCATGTCAGCCATCAGTCGCGCTATTGGTGAAAATGACCGAGAAAAGGCAAAACGCCGAGCGGCGGCTGCCATTATTTTTGGCTTACTGGTCATGAGTGCGCTTGTGACAATTATGGTTTTGGCTATTCCCTATATATTACCGCTTTTGGATGATGATCAGCAGGTGTTGGAATATGCATATCTCTATTTGATGATATCGCTTCCTGGGCTGGTTATTATCTCCGTAGCGTCCATGTGTAATAATATTCTTCGGGCGGACGGTGAGGCCATTCTTCCAAGCTCTATTATGATTATGGGCGCAATGGTAAATATCATTCTTGACCCATTTCTGATTTTTGGATGGGGGCCGTTTCCCAAAATGGAAATTCAAGGTGCCGCAATCGCTACGTTAATAGGAAACATAGTCGCGGCCGCTTATGGGTTTTGGGTGGTTTTCTATAAGCGAAAAGCCATTGATTTTGGGCAGATCACCGTTCAAAGTTTCAAGCGCGCTGCGAAAATTATTGGTAGTGTCGGCATTCCAGCCGCTTTGACAAATATTGTCGTTCCGGTAGGCACGGTCATCGCGGTTGCGATTGTAGGTAACAAGCTTACAACAACAGAACTTTCCGCCTTCGGGTATTCGCGGCAGGCCGAGATGATTTCGGTGGGGCTTATTTATGCACTATCGGCCTGTATCGGCGCTGTTACGGGCCAAAATGGCGGCGCCGGAAAAACGGAACGGGTGCGTGAGGCCTTCAAGCAAAGCTATCTTATATGTTTTGTCTGGTGCGGATTTATGGCCGTCGTTTTGGCTGTATTTGCTAAGCCGATAGCTAATTTGATGAACCCTGATGCTGATGTCGTTCGGGCGCTGCTGGACTATTTCTATATTGTGCCCGTCACCGTCTTTGCCTATGGCTTCGTATTTTTGAGTGCGGCGGGTCTAAACGCGTTAGGTCGGCCCCAATACGGTCTGGTTTACACCATTATCCGGTCGCTGGTTCTATATACTTTGTTCATATATATCGGCGTCACCGTTCGGGGTGGTTTGATTGGGGCATTCTGGGGAATGGCGGCAGCCAACCTGATTTCCGGGTTCATCGCTTTTAGCTGGACCATGAAATGTGTGCCAATGACAGCAGTGAAGTCCTAAAACGGCCTTAGCGGATCAGCGAAACCTTCCCGCGAAGCATATCAAAGAACATAACCCAATCACCGATTAAGCTATAAACGGGATGTTTGAATGTCGCTGGCTTGTTTTTCTCAAAAAAGAAATGTCCGACCCACGCAAATCCATAGCCCAAGACCGGGGTTAGTAATAGCCACCACCAATTAGCTGTGGCAAATACCCATATCCAAAGCCCTATAATAAGCCCCGTGCCGACGAAGTGTAATCGGCGGCAATTAACATCTGAATGCTCCGCCAGGTAATAGGGATAGAAGGCCTTGAAGCTTTTAAAACCCTTGGAATTAGAATGGGGAGTTGCGCTCATAGTCTCGCTTTCAAATATTATGGTTCAAACCAAATAATCCTTCATGCGGTCGATAAACCAGTACATGGCAATACCGCCAATCATATAGGTCACGGCAATCTCCGCAAGACGGCGCCTTTCCAAGAGGATTTTTCCTAAAGCGAAGAGAACCAATACGAAAAGGGCGATTACGAAAAACTGTCCTAACTCCACGCCGACATTGAATAAAAGCAGCGCCCAAAGCTCTGTTCCCACGGGAAGACCTATGTCCGATAGCGCTGAAGCAAATCCGCAACCATGGATTAGTCCTATTACGAATCCAATCAGATAGGGTCTTCGTGCAGAAAGGCCCAGCTCTCCGTTAAATTTTCTCATGATTTCAACCGCTAACAGGACAATGCTCAGGGCGATCAGAATTTCCACAGGGCGGATTGGGACAGTAATCAGGCCCAAAGCAGCCAATGCCAAAGTAATGGAGTGAGCCAGTGTGAAGGATGTTGCCACGCCGATTATCTGACGTCGTTCAACAAGTAGAACCAACCCAAGGACAAATAATAAATGGTCCCATCCAAAAATAATATGTTCAACGCCTATCCATAAATAGCTGGCTGTTTTGACACCTGACGCGGTTGATAAATCGAGGAACGGAGAGGCCGGTTGCAACAAATCCTGCCGTGTTTCGCCGTTTAAATATGATATCTCAACAAAAGCCGTTGTAATGGTGCGTTCAAGTCCGGCGATTCGGATTTGTCCGTCTGTGAGGGGACAAGATACGACAGAGTCGATGGTCAATAGTCCGCGACCCAGTGTTCGCTCGGTCTCTTTGACGGTACAGCTGTCCGGGTAAACTGCGTCGAGTTTTAATCTGCGTCCCGATAGAATGGGTTGTTTCCATCGGGCTTCAAACTGTCCGGCTTCAATTTCGTTTAGTTTCAAAAAGGCTGGGCGAGATTCATGGGCTTGCGCATTGAGCGACGCTAATAGTGACAAGCAAATTGTTAGGAAAAACCGGAAAAGAGTCATTCGACAATGACCGTTTCATATTTCGCAATTAAGTCCTCAAGGCGTTGTGCATTAGCCGCCCTCAAAGCCTCGTCTTGCCATCTCTTGATAATCATGGGCTTGGCGTCTTCAAAACCGGGGACCAGCCTTTCGTTTTTTGAGTCGATACGAATAAGATGAATTCCAAAAGCACTGCTGACAGGACCTTGCCAGTTTTGATTATTAGGTAAAGCAAAAACGTCATCGGCGAATCGACTTCCAAACCGGGTTACGAGCGAAGACCTATCAGTTGCCGGAACCGCGTTGTTTTCAATAAATGGGTTTCCGAGACGCGACCAATTATCATCGGTTACACGAGATAAGGCAGTTGTTGCAGCGGCGACCGGGTCGTCATGTTCGCCTGGCGAGAAATAGATATGTGTGAAGGCAATTGTTGTGGGCTGAATAAAGCGGTCTTGATTGGCGTTATACCAGTTCTTTAGCTCAACTTCGGAAGGCAAGGGCGGAGGTGTATTGTCCGTCAGATCTACACGCATTTTCTGTGCTAGCGCTCTTCGGACAACGGTGTCCTCATTCATACCCCGTTTGAGTGCTTCGCGAACCAGTATTTCTTCTTCGACATATCCTACAAGCAGGCTGAGTTTGTCGTCCTCGGTCGGTTGTCTTTTGAACTGATCTGCAAACAGGAAAGTCTGATGCTCCAAAACCTGAGGGCTGACTTCGATGACATATTCCTGCCTAGCAACCCATTTCGCCCAAAAGTGATGCCCAATGAAAAGAGCAATCCCGAACAGGACAAAATGAACCAGGGGTTCCCGTAAAAGCTTTCGCATAAAAATTACTTTGGATTATACCAGATCGGCGAGGTCCATGCCCGTTCCTGAAGCGTTAGTTTGAGCTTGGGATTCGGCGGTGTTCCAGCCCGCAATGCATCCCAAGTTGACCAACGACAGGTTGGATTCTCCAACACCCGAACGTAATAAGCGGATGACTGCGAGCTGTCGAAATCGGGGTCTGACCAATATGCTTTTAATTCAGGTGCGCCTTTATCATCCGAAATGGAGCAATCCTCCAAATTGACCGATGCGCCATTATCGGGACAGAGATGGGTTGATGGATCTGGCGTCAGACCATCTGAACAGGCGACATCATATAAAGCCTCGCGTGCCTTCCCGCCTTCATGCCAGACTTTGACAATTTGCACGCGTTGCAGCGGCGCACTAAGCGGGTCACGGAGGGCCCAAACCAGAAAACCTGGTGCCTTATCTGTGCGGCCCAAAGTGCCGCCCATAGGCACACCATTGTCATAGGCTGCTATGCCCATATCCGCGCGTTCCACCCAGCTTGCATCATACTCAGTTCCGCCAAAGAAACGGACTTTGTGACGTGGGCCAGAGGTCGCATAGGTTTCTTTTCGACGCATTGCATCAAATATAGCTTCTCGTGTATTTTCGGGTGCCCAGACGGCCGCCAGTCCTGAGGCTGACCAAGCTGAGAACCATAGATCGGCATGAATTGGCAATTCTACACCTTCCCAGCTTTTCTTGCCGTCAGGCGGGACTGAGCCCCGGACCTCGGGGAATGCGTCGAGGATCCCAACTTTTGACCAGTAGTCTTTTTCATCAAAAGCTCCGCCAGCGACATGGGTGTCGGAAGCGCCGATTTGTCCGAACTTAAAGGGGTTGATGCCAACTTCGCGTTCTATGTTCAAACCATTGGCTAGAGCTTCGCGCGTATAGCTGCCTTGAACCTTTGATTTGACGGGAGAACTTAGAAGATATTCGTAGATCTCAAAGTCCGCCCATTCATCATTCGGCGACAAAGATGGGTGGGTTTCTGATGTTCCTTTGACCTGAGTCATTTCAACAATGGGTTCATTGCGCAGGCGCTGTAAGGCATATTCCTTCGTCAGTGGGTCGCCGTTAAATGTCTTTAGGTCAAACATCTCACCGTCGGAAACATTGGAATTATGCGGGATTGCAATGACGTCATTTCCGCTGGCGCGCTGTGTATCCATCCAGTCCCAGAGGTCCTCGGGATTTACCGAATCCAGCGTTGCGAATAATCGGTCTGGTGCACTGTTTTCGAAGATTACATTTCTATGTAAATTACCACCGATAAAGCTGTTATCTTCACGTTGTTGTGTCGTGACCGCCGTGTATTCATAAGCCGCAAAAGTTGTCAGTTTACCTGGCTCATAATGACGGTCGGCTGTTTCGATGGCGCTTTGCCATGTAGAATCAATAAGTTCCCGGTCATAAATTTCTGGGTAGGGTTCGCCACTTCGTACGGAACCGCCCATTTTCCCAAAGGCTGCGGTCACCAGTTCAGGATCCGTTCCAAACATGCCTTGCGCAAGCTCAACCTTTGACAGAGGATGATCCGGGTCATGCATGGCGGGTAAAATGCCCATATAGGCGCCGTGATCGGTCGCAGCTACAAAATCTAATGGGCCGCCCCAAATGGAAATGTCATAATCACCAGGATGGCGAATAGTTTCACCTTTGGCGAAACGGTAAACGTCATCGGGAGTGTTTCTGACGTTGAAAATATAAGCATCAAATGAGTTCTTCGTATGTATATGCAGGTCACCAAAGTAAACATTGGTCACGCGTTGGTCACTGCCGCTCGATGACATGTCGTCGGTCTGTGTTACGGCTTCGCCTACATTAGTCGGTTCGGCTTTGGTTTTTGTCTCAGCGGTCTCTTCGTTTGAACAGGCTGCAAGTAAGGCTAACAAGCTCACTGATAATATAGTTTTCCGCATCTTCCCCTCCGAAAAATTATTGGATGAGGCTAATCAGCAGGGCATGGGCAGGCAAGCGAAAAAACTTGCATATGGATGACTATTAGTCTGTTTCATAACGCCAACCATCGGGATCAGCGTAAAGTCGCCGTCGACGGCCTGTTTTATTTATGTCCAGGTCGTCATAGGCGCAATCACCAGGCCAAACTGTCACAAAACCTTTCGGACCACGCGTGAATTTGGTTTCAAATATTTCAGTTTTTGTTCCAATGACCCCATTGATTGCGTCACGGGCTGTTTCAAAATCCTGAAGGGCATATAAAGAGATATAGGTTGGTGGCATGACCATGAAGTCATCAGCCGGGACTCGCGCCAAGGCCTCTCTAGGTGAGATCCATTGATAGTCATGGATTTCGCCGTCATCTATGATAACATCTGAAGCAGGAGCCTGAGCTACAAAAAACCAGGTTGAAAACCGGCGCTTTTCCTCGACAGGTGGGATCCAGTTAGACAAAGTTGCCAAT
The DNA here is from genome assembly GCA_020628425.1 of Hellea sp. GTDB lineage: Bacteria > Pseudomonadota > Alphaproteobacteria > Caulobacterales > Maricaulaceae > JACOMS01. The sequence continues at coordinate 41,474 of JAHDEZ010000017.1, forward strand.
CTGGCGCCTGAAATATTCAGGCTCGTTTCTTCCATGGTTTCTCTGGTAGCTGCGATTTTGGCACGTTCGATTTCTGACAATCCAGGCCCGTCGGCATCATCGACACGTCCCCCAGGAAATACCCAAGCACCCCCAAAGGCTTTGAGTGCCCGGTTTCGTCGCAACATCAAAACCTCTAAGCCATTATCTGTATCGCGAAGTAAAAGAACGGTAGCCGCTGGTATAAGGGGACTAGGGGCTTGAGTGTCTCCGTCGAGCACCAAGACTAAAGATCCAAATCGTCTACGAATTGAGCATGGTCCTGAATGAACTGATAGCGAAGCTCAGCGCGCTTACCCATCAGGGTCTCAACAAGGGATTCGGTCGTCGGAAGATTTTCATCATCAATAGTTATCTGGATCATTTTCCGTGTCTTGGGGTTCATTGTAGTGTCTTTGAGCTGAGAGGCCATCATCTCACCCAGGCCCTTAAAGCGGCCCACATCAATCTTGCCGCGCCCGGTAAAGACCGTCTCAATAAGTTCATCCTTGTGAGCATCATCGATAGCATATTCGGTTTTGGCGCCTTGAGTAATTTTATAAAGTGGGGGCATAGCCATAAAAAGCCGACCCTGTTCGATCATTGGCCGCATATAGCGATAGAAAAACGTGATCAGTAGCGCTGCGATGTGTGCGCCGTCCACGTCCGCATCGGTCATGATCACAACACGCTCATAGCGCATATCATCCAGATCAAATTTACGTCCGAGGCCGGTCCCAAGGGCAGTCATGAGATCGTTGATTTCCGCGTTTTTGGAAATCTTATCCATGCTCGCGCTCTCAACATTTAGGATTTTGCCCCGGAGTGGCAGGATGGCTTGTGTAATGCGGTTGCGGGCCTGTTTAGCAGAGCCACCCGCACTGTCACCTTCGACGATAAAGAGTTCAGTATCTTCAGCATCTTTACGGGAACAATCTGCTAGCTTGCCGGGCAGGCGGAGACGTTTGGTAGCTGACTTGCGGTTAATATCGCGTTGCTTGCGACGACGCACACGCTCATTAGCTTTTTCGATGACCCATTCCAGAAGCTTGGTTGCGTCCTTTGGGGACGATGCCAGCCAGTGGTCAAAAGGATCTCGGACAGCGCTCTCGACGATACGTGCTGCCTCTGTGTTGGAAAGTTTGTCTTTGGTTTGCCCTTGGAATTCGGGATTGCCGATAAAAACGGATACCATAGCGCCCGCGCCGTTCATAACATCATCGGCCTTCACGTGCGTCATTTTCTTTCCCATACCGCAAATATCGGCATAGGCCCTCAGGCCTTTTGTAATCGCAGCGCGCATGCCTTGTTCATGCGTGCCGCCGCCTGCCGTTGGGATGGTGTTACAATAAGAGCGTACAAAAGTGTCCGCATCGCCATAGCCTTCGGGAGACCAAGCAATGGCCCATTCAACGCGACCATGACCACTATCTTTTTTACTGCGCCCCGAAAATATTTCCTGTGTAACCATGGCTTTTGTGCCCATAGTCTCTTTGAGGTAGTCAGCCAGTCCGTCGGGGAAGTGGAAAACAGCTTCGTGAGGGATGGCGTCGAGTTCTTCCACAAGTTCTTTTGCGCATTTCCAGCGGATTTCCACGCCTGGCTGCAGATAAGCTTTGGCTCTCGTCATTCGGAACAGACGTCCCGGTTTGAAATGGGCTTTAGGTCCAAAAATTTCAGGATCTGGATGAAAGCGAACTCGGGTTCCTCGGCGATTATTTATTGGTCCGAGATCTTCGAGCTTGCCCAACGGCTTGCCTTGGGAAAACTTCATGCGAAACAATTGCTTGCTGCGAGCCACTTCAACTTCCAAGGCATCAGACAGGGCATTGACGACTGATACTCCCACGCCGTGCAGTCCGCCGGAGGTTTCATAGGCATCACTTGAGAATTTACCGCCTGCATGCAGAGTCGTCATAATGACCTCGAGGGCGGATTTATCTTTATATTTTGGATGCGGATCGACAGGAATGCCGCGGCCATTATCCGTCACAGATAAAAACCCGTCCGCGTGAAGCTCGACCTCAATGCGTGTGGCATGACCTGCAACAGCTTCATCCATTGAATTGTCGATGACTTCAGCAAATAAGTGATGCAGGGCTCGATCATCCGTGCCGCCAATATACATGCCTGGCCGCATGCGTACGGGTTCAAGGCCCTCGAGGACCTCAATATCTTTGGCTGAATAGTCGTCGTCACTCATAGAAGCTAACAGATCTTTTTTCTTTTTTGCGGCCATTTCAGAATCCGGGATTGGTCACGGCCAAGGACTTGGCCGATTCTCTTTATATTTTGTAAAAAGAGATTCCCCGAAACACGCAAGCGCTTCGGGGCAAATACCGTCGGATTTTTAGAAAATCATCCGCAGCACGATGCGGCCTGTATGTCGGACAAATCCATCGCGAATGTCACTGTCAAAGTCAAAGCCGAACGAGGAGTACCCTGTTCCGGCTGCGACGCTGAATCCAAGCAGGAAGCCATCACTTGGGAAAGCCTCTGATACGACTGTACTCCGAATATCTCTGCCAACGAAACCGTAGCTTGTGGATACGCCATCATTGACGAATTCATTGCGGTAGCCAACGCGGAGTGATGGTCTTATCCAGGTTCTCCGTCCCTCAAAATTGGCGCCTACATTAAACATGGCAGTCGCACCAGCCAACTCCGATGTGCGCTTGGCTACGTCCAGTGCGATGGCAGAGTTTGGCAGTCCGGTTTCCGTGTAGCCACCTTCATTCAATCGCAGATAATCGACGGAGAAGGCTGGGCGAGCCCAGTATTTTTCACTCAGTGCGATATCATATCCGCCGCGAATGGAAGCGTTTACATGTGTGCCGGACCAATTAGCCTCAGCGGTTTCCGAGAAGTCACGAATGACAACATTTCTAACCTGGTCAAAACTGTTATAGCCGCCACCAGCATAGAGATCGACGGAGAAGTCACCGGACTGAATGCCACCATAAACACCGCCTTGAACGGTTAGAACATCTAATGGGTCATCAAACCCAACCACATCCTCGATTTCTGTCGAGGCGAAGCCGATATTGACACCTGCTGTGTGGAAAGGCCCAAAGGCTGTATCCAGACCGCCAGTGAAGCCAAAACCAAAGCCTCTGAACTGTTCAGAGAAGCCAGCCAGATCTCGGTCGGCGAAATACGTGAATTCTTGAATCCATGCGCCGCCTGGTTGTTCTTGAGAGCGACGGGCATTATCCAAGTGCGACCCGACAGCGCCAACGGCACCATCCACATTCGCAACAACAAAATGTCGGGAGGCAGCTGCAAACTCTGGCAATAGTTGGTTTAGGCCATTTCTAAACTCATCTGCCTCCGTAATGTTTACGAAGGCACGGGCCAAATCCGCATTGCCGAATAGAGCGTCATAAGCACCGTCGAAGCTTGCCGTTTGAACAGCATCAAGCCCTAAGGCTTCAGTGGCTCTCAGATCCAATGTTATCAAAAGGATGTTTGGGTCATTCGGATCAAGCTCGAAGGTTGGGGTATATAGATAAGGAGATTCGAAGGAGAGCAGGTCTTCTAAGCTTCCGGCCAAATTCAATGCGCCCCCAGCATTTGCGATTTGGAACGTATTATTGTTCAAATCAATAACGTTGGACAATACAGGTGAAATCGTTGCGCCATCCGCAAAGGAGATGTCTCCTGTGGTAACTAAAGTAGACGCTAATCCGCTTTGTCCATCCAATGTCGGGCGGAAGGAAGACGTGCCGTCAAAGCTGGCGCTTGTAGCGTTAATTGGCGTCGCCGTATTTTGATATATAGAACTGTTATCAGTCACAGTGATAATGAGCTGACCTGTATCCGTGATTGTGCCTTCATAAGACGAACCGCCAGACAGAGAAAAGACGTCGGCGCCATCGGCGAAGTCTATATCTCCGGTAATTGTACCTGCGGCCAAATCGACGGTGTCATCGCCGGAGCCTAGATATATATCGCCAAAGATAGCCGGATCAGGAGGCGTGACTTCGTCAGTTAAATCTTCATCAATAGCTGCGGCTTGATTAATGGTTACGCCCGTCGTGTTGGCGCGTAAGTCCATGGCAATGGTTTGAAACTCAAATTCAGAGTTACCTAGGGGATCAGAAGAGGAGCCCAGTGCAGTGATTGTTCCAGTATTGTCGATTTGTGTCAGAGTGCCTGATGCATCGCGTATGACAATCGAGGTGCCGCTACGGCCAATCAACGCTGCTGATAAAACGCCGGAATTAACAATGTTAGAGAGTGTGCCGCCGGCCTCCACATCTATGGCAACAGCAATTAAATCTTGTGGTGCAAGCGGATTGTCCAGGTCGGCAAAAATCTCATTTGTGTTTTCGCTGACCTGGGCCAGCATGATGCCGGAATTGTTGATTTCGTCAACTATTGCGCCGCTGCCTAAGACGACAACTCTTGCTATTGCAGTATCTGCAGCTCCGTCGGCACCGCTTCGGAAAGCTTCAGCTCTAATTGCGCCTATATTGTTGATGCCACCGACGAGTGTAGCGTCTCTGACTTCTAAACCAGTTGTTGAAACATCGTCCAAAACGCCATTCGCGGTTATTGTCCCTTGATTGACGAACGCATATTGCAGGTGTGCAGTATCTGCGTCAGTGCTTGTCAAAGGAATGATAGTGCCGATTGTAATTTGAGCACCTTCGCCGTCAAAAAGAATAGCAGGGGCGCTCCCAAATTGTGTAACTGAGCTATTTCCGGTGAAGTCAACCACTAAGCCGTCATCATCAAGCACAGGCTCTCGTCGCAAATAGACACCTTCGGTAATATCACCATTGACGAGAATAGCGGCATTGGCTTGCAGTGTATCGGTTGCGTCAATCGCATCAGGAATTGAGAGGATGGTGTTGCGGTCGGTGAACCGATAGCCGGTATTGGCAATTGTACCGTCATTCGTGAAGCCGCCATTGATACTGCCGCCGACTGCGATGGCAGATGTGCCTTCACCTTGAGAACTAATCGATCCGCCTTGAGTAAGGTCGCCTGTAAGATTGCCGTCAATCGCGATACCTTGTGTTGTACCACTTGTGGCAGTTCCGTCCGCGTCTCTTGAGATGCCGCCAATCGTGCGAATGCTTCCGAGTAGGTTGATGTCGCCGGTGACGCTCGCAGACTCCAAAATACGGAATGCGTAGCTCTCATTGCCCTCGATTGAGATGGTTGAGGCAGCAGTCGTCGTAATATCGCCAACGAATGGGCTGGCGCCTGAAATCAAAATGCCTGTGCGACCTTCACCTTCTGCAAATGGTCCGTCGATAGTGAAGTCATTATCGGAATCGGTTCTTTCAATAGTTTCACCTAAATCAATGCTACCGCCAAAGCTCAATGAACCAGTATTCCCACCCTGTAATTCAATCGCTGCAACATTCTCAGTGTCAGCGCTGGTGATAGAGCCATTGACAGTCAAAGAATTGTCTGAGTCCAAAACAACGCCAGAGCCTTCTGTGAAGGTCACCGTGCCATCAGCGTTTATCAGAACATCACATGCTGTGCCGTTATCTTCGGTAGCAGTTCGAATTTGCCGGGTAATCTCACCAGATATACCACCCGTAACGTTTCCGTCTCCGTCTGTGACCGAACATGCGGTTTGAGCAAAGGCTCCCGGTGCATAACCCATTGCCAAAACAGGCAAAGTGGCGGCTAACAGGCGTTTCTTCAAAGACATGGCTTTCCCCAAGTTCTGCGATTCAGAGCGTTCTAACCAGTATTGAGGTAAAGGCCAATGAAAGTTTAGTTAATTTTTCAGTATTTTTGCAGTGGCAACGGGCAATTAGCTACGGAATGACGTTGCGAGAATATTGACCATGGTTGCATGTAGTACCCCGTCACCGATATTTTCAATCATATGGTCCTGATCTGCCTTGTATCGTAAGGTTTCGCCGGCATGAGCGTCCCAACTGTCACCTGAGACAGTGATGCGGGCCTTACCAGATAAAATACTCAAATTTTCAACGGATCCGGCCGGATGGGGG
>JAHDEZ010000079.1 GCA_020628425.1 Hellea sp.
CTTCTGCACCTGCGAAGCAAAGTATGTTCTCTGGCTGCATTTTGTCATAAGTGCCAGCAATGGCCTCGCGTAAATCCGGCGCGCCCCAGGTTTCTGTATAGCCAAGGTGCAGATTTTCGAGCGTGTTATGAGGCAGATCTGCCAAATCTAACAGCTCCCCAACCGTGATGGCTTGGGCATCCGAGGCTGTCATATGATGACGGGCCGTGAACTCCCATTTTGAAAAATATGTTTCGAGAGCGAAATTTCTCATAATGGCCTGCTGGTTTACACGGTGTCCCAACCGCTCTATTTGAGATTAAAATCCGCAAGAGGTCCAAATGTCAATTACATCCGCTCTTTTTAGTCCCACGACAATTGTGGATCAAAAAACCTATTGGAAAGGTGCCGGTCTCCTGATCATTTTAGGCGCTCTTATTTCTGCGATTCCATTATTTTTTTTATCCGGTGAGATACGTGACTCTGACATCTTAATTATGCTCGGGCCATCGGTAATTTTGTTTCTCCTGATTTATCCCTGGTTTTTCTCATAGGCGGACGAATACGCGATTTCGGTGAGTCGCCCGTACTCTTTCTTGCCGGATTCTTTGGCTACATCATTCTATCCTTCATCCTCTCACTAATATTTTCTGCGATTAGTATCTTCATTCTGGACTACACCCCAAACGCAACCGGGGCAGAAGAGCTCGCCCACATACGAAGACTGTTTCTCATTCAAATATCGAGTAAAGCCGTCGCGTCCTTTGTGGCCATGTTGCCCTTTGGCCTTATTCGTCCGAAAATCGAACGTAACCCCTATCGGAAGGCTAAACCCTGATATTCAATGTCCTTTAATCCCATCTCGCCAGAAAAGCCTGGCTATCCGTCAAATTACCGATCATGAAGAACCCGCTCTGACTGAGGGCCAAAGATGAGGCTGCGTATTCGCGAACCACGCCGCGACGACCATTGTAATCAGAGTGGATGAAAAACGTGCCCTCAGCGCTATGACTGATAAAGCCCGTATGAAAGTCGAGCCCGATAATATAAATGGCATTGTCGGGACCATGGCGAATAGCTTCCAGTGTCTGATGCAATGAATTGGATTTTTTGATATTGACAGTGAACTCTTCGATCATAACCCCCGAAGGTTCCTGCGCCAGACGGATGCGATCAATTTGAAACCCCAGGTCCTTAAGCAAAGTGGTGACAAAATAACCGCAGGCGATCTCGCCCTCTCCCGGGATGCGCGACATGCCATAGAAGTCCCAGGTGGTTTCATCCCAAAACTCGGGCATGTCTTTATCGAGATAACCAAATAAGGCGGAAGATGTTTTTGGGGAGGTCTGCACGGTCTCTAAAAAGTCCGTATAAGACCTGACAGGTAATGTCTCGGCCGTGTCATGAAGTTCCTGAGTTTCTGTGTCTTCGATTGCTTCCACAACGATCGGCGGTTCGACCACTACAATGGGTTGGTCAGACTCTTCTGATTGACAGGCCAAAAGGCCGCCAATTGCCGCAAAAATGATCAGACTACGTTGAAACACGATATATATGTAACAGAGTTACATAAATTCTCAAGCCTGTTGCACGCGACCATCAACCAAAATTGTGATGTCAGCATCTCGGCGCAGGCACGAGAAGTCGTTATTTTTGAGCGTGACGACCGGACAATGCTGGTCGTAAAGTTCGGCGATGACAAGCGCGCCTGTGGTGACATTGATATCGGGTTTGTCGAGAATAATGCCTATGGGCCCGGTTTCGAGGCGCAGACTTTCGGCCAAGACACCGGGCGTTCCCGCTGAACCCCGCGAGCCCGGCATGACCAGAATTTTTCCAGAGATAACAATGCCGTATTGCGGATGTTGTTTATCGATGACTATGCCCCGCTCGGCGTCAAAACCACCCCAGAAACTCAGCGGTTCATCAAAGAAAACCGGTTCACCCTGTGCCGTTCCCGCATACAAAACTCGTCCGTGGAAAGTGGCGGTCATGTCGCCCCCCAAAACTCTTTATCCCAGAGGGTCGCGTCCCTTCGGACTTCGCCGGATATGGCGGACTCGACACATTCCTCAAGGGACCCGAATACGACCTCAATATCCAACATGCCCGGCGCATAATAAGCCCATTTGGCGGAATTGGTCATGACCCGGCCTTCGACACCGTTCATCACGGGTGTGAAATAGGTACAGGTATCTGTCACCAATCGGATACCCGCGTCCTCTATGCTCTGCAGCCAGCCCCGCATTTTTATCTCTTCAACGATAAAACGGCTGGTAGAGATGAAAAGGTTCATGTCTGTGTGAATGCAACGTCCTTTGATCAGAGGCATGAGCTGTTCAAACTCTGTCACAGAAAAATGCGGTGTGCCCAAGCAAACAGCCGCCAGTTTTCCGGAATCCGCATGGGAGAGCATATCACGGGCGCGCGTCAACATTTGGGCGGTCACATTTATGATCTTCAGTGGGTCCCGGTCCTGAAACGCAGAATTCATATCCGGCGCTTCCAGCGTCACACCTATGGCGTGGAACATCTCCACGCCGCCGGACGCCGCACCGGCTGCACTGATGGCCTTTAACTGGTCCTCCGTGGTCGAGAACGGCAGACCTGTCAAAACAGGTGTCAGCACACCTGACTCCTGTCCCATGACGATGCCGATAACATGATAGAATATATCTTCCTGTTTTAGACGTTCCGGCACATTAGAGAGGTCAAACAGGATATCTCCACGCCGCCCCTCATCCGTATGAAGCCCAGCATAAGGGACGCGACCCGTTATGGCCGCACAAATATCCAGAAAATCCCCATATTTATTGGTGCGTGCGCCCAGAGCGGAGTTGTAAAAAGACACCGCATTGGACTCAGAACCGACAATGTGGTCGCCCAAAGATGGTCTTTCTCTGAGTTGATAGGGTGCACAAGTCCAGACAACTTCGCAACCCAGTTTTTCATAGAGGCCCATCAGCTTACGCGCGCCTTCGACCACATGTTTATCTTTAGGCTTTGAACGCAGTTCGGGATGCAGCAGATCAATTAATCCCGTATTGGTCAAGGTCGGCACAGCCAGCTCTGCGCCTTCACGCACCAGGAATTCGGCAAATTCAACACCCGCCTCGCCGCTGTAAAAACAGCTATTAACGTGTGCCATGGAGATTTCGATTAAATGCGGCGCCCCGGAAACTTGCGCTGCCCGCTCTATCACCCGCATGGCTGTCTGTTTGGCCTTACCATATCGGCCTGACAAGAGACCCTGCTCATAGGCGCTCAGCTCAACCATGGGCGTTGACGCTTCCGTCAGTTACTTGAAACACATCGGCCCGTCCGGCAAAGGCCTCAAACAGGGATGCATCTGTTCCGGTCATGAAGACCTGGGTTCCCAGCTCCAGCAGCTCTTCAATAAGCGCTGCCCGCCTATGCTCATCCAGATGGGCCGCGACTTCGTCCAGCAATAGAAAAGGGCGTTTATCACTTTGCGCCCTGGCCTGGGCCAGCATGAGCCCAATGAGGAGCGCCTTTTGCTCTCCGGTCGAGCAGTTTTCGGCTGGCATGTCTTTTTCTTCGTGTCGAACCAGCAGATCCGTGCGATGAATACCGCGCAAAGTGCGCCCGGCGCGCATATCTGCCCGCCGGGTCTCTGCCCACATAGCCCGCAGACTCACTCGCACGGCATCCGGGTCAATACCGCTCTGGATTTGTTCTTCCGCCTCCCCTTCAAGGGATAAATTCGCCTTTGGAAAAACACCGGCCGGGCGCTCATCAATTTCTGCCGTCAATCGGGTCACGGTTTCGGAACGATCAAACGCTATCCGGGTCGAGAAGTCCGCCATATCAGTCTCCAGGGCTTCGTACCACATGAGATCTTCTATGCCGTCCGATAACAGACGATTACGCTCGCTCCTGAGCTTTTCATAGGCACTGACATGAGAGCCGTGATCCGGCGCATGCATCAAGGTAAATCGGTCCAGAAACTTGCGGCGGTCCCCTGCAGGGCCGCGAAACAGTGGATCCTGATCTGGCGTCAGCCAGAAAAGCGTGACGTGCCGAGCGAGATCGGTTCCAGTCACCGATTTCCCATCAATCCGTACCACACGACGCCCCGGAGCCTCAGGTACCTGACCAATAGCCAAGCGATACTCATCATTGGAAGACTGCAACATGGCAGTTACGCCCCAGGCGGGCGCCTTCGTCTCACCCTCTTGCCGTGTTAACACATCCAATTTAGCTCGCCTAAGGCCTCGACCGGGTGATAATAGAGACACAGCTTCTAACAGATTGGTTTTTCCGGCGCCGTTTTCACCAAATAACACGACAGGCGCTCCGGAAAGCTCCAAGTCCAAAGCGGCATAATTACGAAAATCCGTTAGACGAAGTTTGGAAATATAATGCGTGGATCCCACCTAGACGCGAAGCGGCATCAGCACAAACAGGCTGTCCTTATCTTCACTATCCTTGACCAGAGCTGGAGATGCAGGGCCGTCCAGCATGAAAGTCGCATCCCGACCTTCAATTTGACTGGCCACATCCAGAAGATATTTGGCGTTAAACCCAATTTCCAGCGGATCGCCACCATAATCCACCATCAGTTCTTCGTGGGCATTCCCGCTCTCAGGGTTATTCACCAATAATGAGAGATTATCTTTGGACAAAGATAGCTTCACGCTACGGGACTTCTCGGCTGAAATTGTAGCAACCCGATCAACAGCATCCGAAAAGACTTTGTTATCCAAAACCAGCTCTCGGTCATTATTACGGGGAATAACCCGCTCGTAATCAGGAAATGTTCCGTCGATCAGCTTAGAAGTCAAAACAGCGCTGCCAAGAGAGAAACGGATTTTAGCATCGCTGACACTGACGCTGACATCGCCATCCATTCCGTCAATCAGACGACGAATCTCGGCGACTGTCTTGCGTGGAATGATTACGCCGGGTAGACCTGCTGCCCCATTCGGTAGTGGCGTTTCCGACAATGCCAACCGATGTCCGTCCGTCGCGACGGCGCGCAATACACCATCATGGGCATGCACATATATACCATTGAGGTAATAGCGTGTCTCTTCTGTGCTGATAGCAAATTTAGTTTTATCAATAAGACGACGCAGATCTGCCGAAGAGATATCAAATTCGTGAGAGAACCCGTCCGCGGTCATTTTTGGAAAGTCGCCTGCCGGCAAAAGCGGAAGTGTAAAATGAGCGCGGCCCGCATCTACATCCAAACGGTCATCAGAATTGATCTTCAAAGATACTTGAGCGCCATCCGGCAGTTTTCGAGCAATGTCATAAAGCGTATGCGCGGGTGCTGTTATGTCTCCGGGCGCATCGACTGAAGCATCTGAACTTTCGGAAATTTCGATATCCAGATCTGTCGCGACAAAGTTTAACTTGCCATCTACAGCACTCATTAAAACATTAGATAATATCGGAATTGTATTGCGTCGCTCAACAACACTTTGAACATGACCAAGCGCTTTTAAAAGGTCTGCGCGTTCAATGGCAATTTTCATTTTTGTCCCCCGGGGCGTCCCCGACCTGTTCCTGTTAAAAACAGCCTTATGAGAACCAGCATAAATGGCCGTCACAAGGCTGTGAAATTAGGGAATCAGTTTAACCTCTCAGGGGAAAAAGCCAACCCCTTGAAGAGGCTTTTATTAACTTCTGAGACTTTCCTCAAGATTGCGGACTTGAGCATCCAAAATCGCGTCCTCCGCCCGAAGTTCCGTAATACGCTTAACCGCATGCATGACCGTCGTATGATCTCGACCGCCAAAACGTCGGCCAATATCCGGCAGAGAACGTTTCGTGAGTTGCTTACAAAGATACATGGCCACTTGACGGGGACGGGCAACGGCACGAGCGCGTCGTTTTGAGACCATATCATCCATGGTAATTTTAAATTCTTCGGCCACTGAGCGCTGGATTTTATCAACGGTCAGACGCGCGCCGGTCATAAACTTGCTATTGGCAAGGGTCTCCTGAATGGTTTCCAATGTGATAGGTGTACCCAAAAATTCACTTTGAGCGACGACCTGATTAAAAGCGCCCTCAAGATCTCGAGGAGTTGCATTCACACGCGCAGCCAACAAATCACGGGCCTGTTGAGGTACTGTCAATTCAGGATGTCCGTTCTGACGGCGCAAGGAAATAAGACGGTCCAGAATGCGAACACGCAATTCGTAATCGGCCGCACCGATTTTACAGACGAGCCCGCTATTCATATGTGATTTGAGACGGCTGGTCGCTTTTTCCAACTCATCCGGATGGCGATCAAGCGTGAGTAAAACCTGACGCCCTTCGCTCACCATGGATATCATGGTATGCAGGAGTTCCTCCTGACTAGTGGGCTTGCTCGCGATAAAATGCGCGTCATCAATCATCAACAGATCTACATTACGGATTTTGGCTTTGAAAGATTCTATGGCTTCCCGATCTTTACCACGTAGAGAACTGACAAAGGCACTGACGAATTCTTCGCCAGAAATTTTCAGAATTTTTTTGGCGGAGTTTTGGAGCGACTCCATAATGGCATAAAGCAAATGGGTCTTACCCATCCCGTTATCCCCGTAAATAACGATGGGATTATACTGCGCCATATCAAAGTTTGAAATCTGTCGCGCAACAGCGACAGCAAATTCATTGGATGGCCCCACGACAAAATTTTCAAAAGTGAAACGTCCGCGTCGTCCGGTGGTTTCTGCGCTGGTGCTCTGGCCTTGACCACGGACAGGCATTGGTGGCTTTTCAATAAAACTTTGACGTAACGGCCTAGACGTTTTTTTAGGATGAACTTTAAGCTCTGCCTCTGGCTTGGATATCATGACCTCACGTGGTGGCGCGACCTGATCGTGCTTCTTCCAGAGACGTCTGAGTTCTTCCTGATAGGCATTCTCAATCTTAGACGCGACGAAGCGTGACGGCGCCATGAGACTGACCGTATACTCATCTGCGGATGATATGTGCAAACGGGCTGTCCATGATCTATGCACATTAGGACCGAGCGCATATGACAAGTCTTTTTGGACTTTCGACCAGGTTTTGTGTGCACTTTCGACGGGAGCCTCACCTGTGAACAGGTCAGGCTTACCGACAGGCACATCTCCACCTTGCGCAGAACCGGGTTTCACGCTCTTCATCTCCAGAATTACTGTAAGAGTCCCCCTGGAACCCTTTGATTTTGTTTAGTTTTTATTGTTTTAGCAGCTCGGAAGAACCCTTTACCACTACCACCCCCGCTAGGTACCGCACTCACACCGCATCCCCGACAGAGCCCTCTTTTAAACCTCCGTTTTTTGTTCCGTCAACGACAAAAATGTGCATTTATGCGACTCTTTTCTGTTGACAAAAAAAAACCTAATTAACCAAGGGATTTAGCCTTCCAAAAAACTTCACTTTTTCTTTCACGCTGTGGAACGGACTTGCTATATACCCCGTAACACTGTGGTTTTTGGACGATTGCAAAGCTTTGAGTTGTCTTGCAAGGCTCGCTGTCAATAATATTAAGGACTATCATGAACGGACGTTTAATCACATTAGCCATAACGACCGGATTGCTGACCGGTTGTGATGCTGAAAAGGTCAACACTAAAAGAATAGACGGCGACACAACTGGTTATGTTACCACGCGTGTTGATAAGGGATTTATTTCTGTCGATGCTCGACTATCGGGCCTCAGCGGATCCGGTCTTTACAGATCCGCAGTCTCTCCAGATGGGTCGCTTGTCTCCTTTCTGAGATCCAGCAAAGACAGCGATGGACAGCTGGACCTTTGGGCTTTTGATTTGGAGACTGGCTCTGAACGTCGGTTGGCCAGTGTGAAGGACATCTTAAGAGAGCCAGAGGTTCTGTCAGAAGAGGAGCGCAATCGCCGCGAGCGGGCCCGCGTCTATGGCAGTGGAATTATCAGCTATGACTGGGTCGATGCCAATCGGATCATGTTTCCTTTAGGTGGCGATGTCCATCTGTATGATTTGTCTAATGGCACGGCTCAACAAGTTACACAAACAAAAGGCTTCGAGACGGATCCCAAGGTCAGTCCGACAGGAAATAGCATTGCCTATGTCAGAGACAACGAACTTTTCATGACAAATTTGGCAAGCGGGAAAGAAAAGCAGTTGACCTTTGATGCTAGTGATGTCGTTCGAAATGCGACCGCCAGCTTTGTTGTTCAGGAAGAACTAGATCGGCACACCGGCTATTGGTGGTCTCCTGACGATAGCCATATCGCCTATACTCAGATTGATGAGAGCCCAATTGCTATTGAAACCCGTATCGATTTTGGAAAGGACGGTATTACGCAAATCGCACAGCGTTACCCTTTTGCCGGAACTGATAATGCCACGATCAAGCTGGGCGTCATTCCAAGTACTGGAGGCAAGACTGTCTGGGCGGATATTGGCGATGACCCGGATGTTTATCTGACCCGCGCGCTCTGGAGTCAGGACGGCTCGTCCATGTTTGCCGGTATCCTGTCCCGGGATCACAAGACACACACTTTTTATAAAGTCGATCCCAAATCTGGAGCCTCAATTATCGCCTTTCAAGAGACCAGTCCGACCTGGATTAATGTAGGAACCGACGAATATATGCTCGAGTCAGGGAATTTTCTTTGGACCTCTGAGACATCCGGAAAACGGCAAGTCTACAACATCATGCCCGGCGGGGATGCCCGACAAATCACGCCTGATTCGGTTCTCGTCAAAAGCGTGAATTGTGTGGATGAAACTGGCGGACGGCTTTATTTTTCAGGCTGGGACGACACGCCACTTGAACAACATGTTTTCGCCATAGATTTAGATGGGAGCAATCTCACAAAGCTATCTAACCGCAACGGTTGGAATTCAGCCAGTTTCGCAGAAAACTGTGCTAGCTATATCGGCAGCTTTCAGAACTCTGATACACCTAGTCAAACCCGTGCCTTTGACAATAGCGGCAAGCCTTTGACGTGGCTGGCAGAAAACCGGCTGGATGATGCACATCCTTATGCGCCCTATCGTGATAACCACGTTAAAGCCGAGTTTGGTCAGATACCTGCAGAAGACGGAACCATGATGGATTACGTACTCTATAAACCCGTAGATCTAAAGCCCGGAGAGAAACGCCCATCTATTACTTATGTTTACGGAGGCCCTGGTGCACAGATTGTGTCCAAGACCTGGAGCCGGACCCTCTTCCCCCGCATGCTGGCCCATCATGGCTATGTTGTATTCTCACTGGATAATCGGGGCGCTACGAATAGAGGTAAGGCGTTTGAAGATCATCTGTACCGGGCTATGGGTCAAATTGAAGTTCAGGATCAATCAGCCGGCGCCGAATGGCTGAAGAAACAAGACTTTATCGACCCGGATCGCATGGGCGTCTATGGATGGTCCTATGGTGGATATATGAGTCTGCATATGCTGGCCCAGACGGACTACTATA
>JAHDEZ010000080.1 GCA_020628425.1 Hellea sp.
GCAAGTTTGAGATTGAATATAAATCCCCGGCCCGAATTGATAATGAGCTCTTGATTAAGACGACTTATGATCGGATTTCAGGGGCCCGTTTGTTTATTTCGCAAAGCTGTCATCTTGGAGATAGTCTGATCGCCTTAGCGAAATGTGAGGCAGCATGTATCTCTAAAACAGGACGGCCTGTCAGAGTACCTAAGGAAATCAGAGCAAAAATCGCTGAATATGTTGCGTCCGATTAAGCGCGAATTTGTTCCCAAAGAGTGACTGCGTTCAAAGCAGAACTTTCCAATCTATTACCCTAATTTAAGTTGAAGTGATCTGCAGCCTCGATGCAGATAGATCATGCGCCGGGCCGTCGAGGACAATCTCCAGAAAGACCTAAGTGCGATTGCCAGTTCGAGAATGGCAATTGTGATAGCCCTTGGGATGCATGCGGGGTTAGTTATTGCTTTGGCACTTCTGTCGCCGCCAACGACTCAGTCTCATCTAACGTCAAGCTTATCTGTTGTCGTCATAGAGAAACCCCCGCGCCCAAAGCAAATTAAGAATACAAGCGAGGAAAATCAGATATCGAAACACAGGGAAGAGCAGACGCCCCGACTGCGTCCTCCAAATTCTTTACCGCAGGACAGGGCAAAATCTGACGAGCCGCCTTCAACGACTCCAGAACCGCTAAAAATAGAAGCTGAAATAGGGATCAGAAATGAAGACATAGACGTTTCGATCCTGCAAAGCGAAGAAATCGCTAGCACTGGACAAAGTGCATCAGAGAAAACTCATATTCCTTCGCGTTGGGCCCTAAAGCCTCCTTTGGCAACGGATCGTCTTAAAGGACTTGGATTTTCCCAATCAGATATTGAATGCCTGACGTCATTGGAGCCTGAGTGTCAAAATCTGAGGAGCGAAGTCTTTGTCGAATATTTGCTTACAGAAACAGAGCTTGTTTGGACGCCAAGCCGGCCCGACACCGGGATGCCCGCGGAATTCAGGGGCTTAAGCGATCAGGAAATTTTGGAAAAACTCGGCATGAATTATGCGGGCGGAAATGCTCTGCTTATTTTACCTGGGATAGCCATTGATGGTCCGTTGTGGGATAGACTGCACGGGGTTAACAAACCATGCCGACTGCAACGTGCGATCACCGGAACAGGATCAGAGCGTGAAGGGGGTATCGGCGTGCGCCGCATATGCGATTAATTTTTTTTCAGATGTTTTTTCATGAAGTTGATGGCTTCTTTGGCCTCGACCAATCCGACATTCGCTTCTTCCCGAAATAGTTTGATCGCCCCGAGTTTATCCCCACCTTCAAGTAAACTTTCAATACGGTGCTTCGCGTCATCTGATAATCGGCCCATATATTCATCGATACGATTTTGGCGATCCGCTTCCTTAGGGCCTTTAAAACTGACCTGATAAACATAAAGTATCACAAAGCCGACAATGACTGCGATAAAAGTCGGATTGGTGAACATATCCATAAACGGATCTCAATTTTGATTGGCAAGATTAGAGACTTTGTTTAAACCAACCCTATGCAAAAAGACACCTTATTTCTGCTGCCTCCGGGTTTTGAAGATAATAATCGACGCGAATATTGCCCGGAATGTGCCGAGATGTGGGGGGTGTTGTCTTGGTTTCCCGCGATCAGGGAAAGCTTGGAAATCGTTTATGTGCCGATTGAAAAACCACGTGCCGCGATGAGCGCAGTTTTAGGCGATAAAAACCAAAATGCCCCGACTCTTTTATTAGACGCGGATAGCCCTGAATTCAAAGATTGTGGGATTATGCATTATCGAGGGCAACGATTTATCAATAATGCCCGCGATATTGGCAAATACTATGCCTCCCGTTACGGAACAGCGGTTCCAAGAGGAAGTTAATCTGAATCCTGGCTGTTTAAGTCGGGTAACTCAGCCGCTTCGCGTTCAGAATTTCCGCCTGAGTTTCTTAAATATGTCAGTAGTAATTTGCCATATTCTTGGAAGAGCCGGTTGCGCTGTGTTTCATCCTTCCACCATGTTTCCGAATAGGAGTCGCTGACAGGGTAGGGGGTGATCCTGATCCGGCCGGACAAATTGCGTATTTCCAGACTGGCTCTGGGCATGTGATAATCTGATGTGACCAGAATAATATGCTCATAATTCAGACTTTTTACCCAATGCCGGGTTTCGCGGGCATTTCCAATTGTGTCTTTGGCTTCATAATCCAGATCGACACAGCAACGACCCGTTTCCGTATTGATCTTGAGAAGCTCAATGACATCATCTGCAGACAAGGCCGTATTTATACCGGAGACGAGCAGGCGTTCGCCGCGGTCCTGTTCCAATAAGGTTCCGGCTGCGGTTAATCGGTTTCCGCCCTTGCCCGTCCAGACGACGATCCCGTCAGCCCGTGGTACATCGACAGGTGCAGACAGGTTTTTGATATGTCTGACGAATAGCAAAAAGCCGGATAGGAATACGACTGCCGACAAAATGAACAAAAATAACAGGAAGCGAAAAAGGCTTTTTCTCTTTTGGGATCTGGAAGGGTTCATGAATTTTGGAATTGTCCCTGTATGCTCTTTCTTGCGGATACTCCGGCCGTCAGAGCGCAGATGGCACTCATGACAAACGCCAACACGGTGAGCCATAAAAAATCACCGATTTCAAGCGTGATTTTCAGGCCGTTTTCATCTGTTCCGGAGTTTTGCCAAATCATAAAAAATCCAAGAAACATGAGGGTTACAAGGATCCCAATGAACGCAGATTTCAGCCCGAGCATAAGGAACCGTTTTACAAACAAACCTCCGATGAAGCTGTCCGTTGCACCCACCTGGCCCAGTACCTGAATAATATTCTGACGAATGTGAATTACAGATCGGGTGGCGAATGTCGTAATGCCTATGGTTGCAGAAAGAGTTATGGCCAAGAGTAAAAACAATGCAAAGCGTATCCGGCTCCAAGTTGAACTTAAATTTTTAGACCATTGACGGTGATTGTCGACCGTCGCTTCAATTCCGGCTTGAGTGAGAGCATTTTCAGTCTTTTCGACGTTAAAACTTTGCTGATCAATAGAGAGGCGAATGAGCGTCGGAACGGCAATATCGTCAGGTAATTCAACTTCGCCAATCCAAGGATTTAACAAGTCTCGATTTTCAGACTCCGAAAGCACCGACACCGCTGTAACTCCGGGTTGATTTTTGAGTATCGAAAGAGCTTCGTTGGATTTGATGAACTGGTCGTTACCTGTAATTTGTACTGTCGCGGCCGATTGAAGATCATTTTGCCAGCTACTGCTTTGTCGCACTCCCATAAGAACGAGTATCAGGCTTAAGGAGGCTAAAAAAGACATGATTGCCAGGATAACAATAAGCGGGCGATCTTCGCCACGACCGCGCGGCAGGATAGGTGTCGGATGGTTGTTGCTCACAAGACACTCCCTTTTTCCAATCGACCGTCAATAATCTTATAGGAGTCGGCATTGACGCTTTTGATCAAAGTCGGATCATGGGTCGCAATGATGATGGTCGTGCCAGTCCTGTTCATTTCTTGAAAAAGTCTGAGGAGTTTCTGCCCCATGGCGGGGTCTACATTTCCCGTGGGTTCATCCGCAATCAGGATATCAGGTCTGTTCATGATTGCGCGGGCGATCGCCAAGCGTTGAGCCTCTCCGCCGGAGAGTGTGCTTGGCTTGGATTTCAGCTTGTCGCCTAGTCCCACCCAGGCCAGCAACTCCTTAGCATCGTCCTCCAGTTTGCCGATCGACTTACCTGTAGCTGTTAGTGGGAGAATAGCATTCTCAAAAACGTTCATATGCGGGATTAAGCCAAAGTCTTGAGAAACAACGCCAATTCTCTGTTTCAGAACTTGACGGTCTTTGCGCGACAGACTTTGTACATCATTGCCAAACAGCCGGACAAGGCCCCGTGTGGGTTGCAACGCCAGATAAATTAATTTCAGTAAGGTTGATTTTCCGGCCCCTGACGCACCCGTTAAAAATGTGAACGATTTGTGAGAAAGGCTCAAGCTAACGTCTGAGAACACCTCAACGCCGCGCCCATACCGCATACTGGTCTTTTCGAGCTCTACAACGGGGCTTATAACCTGTTCTTGTTTCGATGATGATATCATAATAGCCTGACGAGAAAACGAATCGGATTTACATGATACTCACTTGTCCTAACTGTGCCACGAGATATTCGACGACGGCAGAGGCCATCGGTTCGAATGGTCGCACAGTCCGATGCTCAACTTGTGAAACGACCTGGTTTGTCACCGCAGAGCCCGACATTCTGGATTTACAACAGCAGGAACATGAAGAGCAAAAGATCATCGACACGCCGGTTGACGCCTTCGAAGACCGTGAAGACGACAACCGACAGTTTGGCCATGGTTCGGATCCAGCTTTGGGTGCCCATGTTCAAATCAGAGATATGGCAGACCAAAGGCGTCGAAATCGAAGCCTGATGGGCGTTTCTTTTGTTTGGTTTGTAACAATTTCTCTCTTAGCGGCCGTTGTGTTTTACGCCTTTAACAACAGACAGTCCATTGTCGAAAACTATCCCGGCATGGCGACGATATATAAAATGTTTGGCTTAGAAGTGAATGAGCTCGGATTGGTATTCGATGATGCTACGATCCGTCGTCTTCCCATAGATGGGGTCGAGACTTTGGTCATTAACGGACATATTATAAATATCACAGAGGAAAAGCGTGCTATTCCAATGCTAGAACTATCTATTGAGAATAATGCGGAAGAGATCCTTGCGAGCTGGGTGATTGAGCCGCCTCAAGCGGAATTGGCCGCTAAGGAACGCATCGCTTATTCCTCGGAATATCAAAATCCACCTGTCGACGGAGAGTTGGTTACCTACCGGTTTTTGAGTGATGATGAATGGAGTAGTCCTGAGAATCAAAAATTAGATCCTGAGGAAACAAACTCGGAATTTTAAAACCTCTTCAGCAGCCGCTCGAGATAGTCCCGTTCTTCCTTTTCGCGCTCCTGTTCACCGGCACGGCGTCTGATTTCGTCCTGTAATTCCCGGGTCCTCGCGGCCGGATCCTTTCCATCGATATCTGCATCCTTATTATCCAGATTTCCGCCTTCGCCATCCTGAGCGCGCCCTAAAGGATCCGTATTATCGTTATTGACCTCCTGTCCGTTCTGACGACCTTGCCGTCTGGCCTGATCGGCGAGCGCTCGCCCCAATTCTCGTAAAGCCTGTATGGCTTCTCCTTGTTCAAACTCAGCCTCGCCGAAATCACCGCGCTCGAGCGCGTCTTCCGCTAACTCCATAGCGCGACGGGCGTCTTCCAGTGAGGCCTCGGGATTAATGCCGTTTCCGTTGTCATCATCATTATCGCCACCTGCACCTTCGCCTTCTTCAGGCAAAAACCGTTCAGAGTCGTCTAAAAGCTCTGATAATTGTCTTTGGACTTCTGCAAGTTCTTCTGCGCTCATTGGACCGCGGTCCGAACCTGTTTGTTCGCCATTGCCACTACCGGCTTGGCCTTGTTGCTGACCGCTTTGATTACCTGCCTGTTGTTGTCCCTCTTGCTGACCCGCTTGCTCGCCTTCTTCTCCGTCTCGACCTTCCGCCTCTTCCGCTTCACGGGTTTGATCTCTAAGCTCTCTTTGATCGCCCAGCAAATCAGCCAAGTCCTCTAAGGCTTCTTTCATTTCTTCGCTCATATCGCCATCCATGGGAGGACCATCGCCGCCACCGCCGCCTTGTGAGAGCTGGATTTGCATGTTTTCGAGCAGTTCGGCCAGCTGCGCTAAAGCCCGCCGGGCTCCTTCGGAGTCGCCTTGCCGATTGGCTTCCTCGATCGCATCCAATAAGGCTTGGATTTGGTCCATATTGACGCCTTGGCCACCGCCACCGCCGCCTTGTTCTTCGGCAACACGACCAGCCTCTATCGCTTCTCGCATGAGCTCTTCGCGATAACGATCAACGGCTTCATTGTACCGATCAAACAAAGTATCGATTTCCCGTTGCGGGGCCCGTCTGGCAATACCATCCCGCAAAGCGGCCTCGGCTTCACGCATTTCCTGTAACGCCGTCCCTAGAACTCCAAATTCCGCCCGGATTGCGATGTTCCAAAGATCTTCAGGCATGCCTTCAAGCTCAGTATGAGAGCGGGCATAGCGCAAGCTGGATGCCACATTCCGAAGACCCATATAGACAACGGGATCCTCAAACATTTTTTCAGGCACATCCGTGACGGCATCTATCAAGACGACTGCGGTTTGAATAGACTCGGGGGCGCGCTCCAATCTAAATTCCGGCTCCCAGGTGTCGAACCAGGGGCGGTTTCGCCAATCCTTACGCGTCAGCATTGGTTCGGCTGCGTATTCAGCTTTGCCTTGTAAGACGAGGCTTCGGTGCTCCATGACAGCCTTAGCAAGCGGTTCGATAAAAATTTTATCCGGGACAGTGAAATATGTGATGTCCGACTTCCCTTCCTGACCCAGACCGTCTGTTCCAACGAGAATGGCAGAAACCTTTTTGCCCGCCCATTCATGTTTGGTCAGGTCCAAAGCCGCGGCTTTCTCATCGGTTTTGCGGACAGTCCCGGAGATAGGGATATTCACATCTCTGGTAAGTTCCGGTGCAGTTTCATCATCTTGTAATAATGTCAGTCTTAAAGTCAGGCTTTCAATGCCGAAGTCGTCGTCAACAGAATAGGCAAAAATCAAACGGTCCCGTTTGTCAGCATCGGGTTCACGAACAAATTTGATCTCGGGTACACGATCCGGCTGTGTAACAATTTCCCAAGCTTTGCGGGTCTGCCCAATTCGCCAACTGGCTTTACTGGGGTCTTTGACTATGGTTCGGACTTCAAAGCTCTCCGGGCCTATGCGCGTCAGAGCAAGATGACGGCTACCTTTGCGGCTCGAGAGTTTCAGGCGGGTAGGGGACTTAGTCCCAATGATACGGGCAACCAACTCGGAGCCCTCTGGAACCTCCAGTCTTTCTGTGTTCTTAAAATAGACCGGAGGCCGCCCCGTATATTCAGGCGGGTCGATCCAGGCCTCAAAGGTGACGTTATCGCCCATCGCGCCGTGTACCCACCCAGGCGTAAGACTATGACGTAAGCGTTCAAAACTGTCACTCGTACCTACCATCAGTGAGAGCACCAGTAATGACGGAACAATGAAACGTAGATAATATTTGTCGACCTTGCCGAGGGCAGGGCGTAACCGTGGCTTGCCGAGCGCCTCAATTTCATCTTCTGCTTTACGGTAGTGCTCGGCCCATCCGTCCTCTGAGATAGCGGGTTGATCAAATAGCGTGTCAAGCGGACGGTGAGAGACGTCACTGTCTTTTTCAACCCGGCGCATGGCAGCCGAGCGATTAGGGCGCTTGAGTTTGCGGGCCTTATTAAAGGCGATGGCCAGATATATCAGGGCCGCAATCAAAAGGATAAGTCGCCATGGGTCGCCGATCCACTGCCATAAACCGCCAAAACTGCCGATCAAGAACAGGCCTAGCAAAAGGGCTGCTTTGGCAAATACCGGGCTATATTGTTCCCAATGCAAATAAATACCCGCACGCCGGATCAGCGAGCCGGCCTTTTTGCGTAATATCTCATTTCGGGAGGACATAATTTTCTATAGGGGGTTTTCGTTTAGGAATGCATTAAAATTTACACACATTGATGTAAAATTCAGGTGAGCCAATCAGGTATGCGTTCGGTCTTTAATATATCTTCGATGGATGGGCGTTCACGGATCACCTCATAAACATCTCCGTTGACCATGACTTCAGGGACTAACGGCCTTGTGTTGTATTGACTGGCCTGCGCTGCGCCGTACGCTCCCGCCGTATGAAAGACTAAAAGGTCATCGGCGCTCATCGGCGGCAACGATCGGCCTTTGGTAAAGGTGTCTCCGGTTTCGCAAACCGGACCAACCACATCGTAAAGTTTTTCCTCAAAATCGGCGCCGGGCGCTTTGACCGGCTCTATGTCATGGAAAGCGTCATAAAGTGCGGGACGTATAAGGTCATTCATGGCGGCGTCGATGATCAGAAAATTCCGTGTACCCGTTTCTTTGGCGTAGATAACTTTGGATAACAACACGCCGGAATTTCCGGAAACCATGCGGCCCGGTTCGAAAATCAGCTCCACATCAAGACCGCGTGTCGCCTCTTTCACCATCGCGCCATATTCAGAAGGATGAGGTGGGATTTTCTCATTATTGCCATAAGGTATGCCGAGACCGCCGCCTATATCAAAGCTCTGAATGTTGTGTCCGGATTTTCGCAACCTTCCAATCAGATCGCCGATTTTTTCAATGGTGCGTCGAAAGGGATCAAGGCTATCGATCTGGCTGCCAATGTGAACGTCGACACCTTTGACGTCAATATGATCAAGAGAGGCAGCGAGTGCATAAGCCTCCTCTGCCTTATCCCAGGCAATGCCAAACTTGTTTTCCGCTTTCCCCGTGGAGATTTTTTCATGGCCCCCGGCTGAAATATCGGGATTAACCCGAAAGGCAATCGGCGCTTTTTTACCTAGTGATCCGGCCGTATCGTTTAGGGCGTGAAGCTCGGGCAGACTTTCCACGTTGAAAATTCGAATGCCGGCATCCAAGGCCAGTTTCATTTCGTTTTGGGTCTTACCCACACCGGAAAAGACAATCTTTGACCCGGGTATGCCTGCGCTCAATGCCCGGATCAATTCCCCGCCACTGACCACATCGGCGCCACAGCCCATTTTTGCTAAAGTGGCCAGAACGGCTATGTTGGAATTGGCTTTGACGGAATAGGCGACAAGGGCTTGAACATCGGAGAAAACTTCCGAAAACACTTTGTAATGTCGCTCGAATGTGGCCGTTGAGTAAACATAAACAGGGGTCCCAACCTCGGCGGCGATTTTGGACAGGGCTACATCTTCGGCGTACATCTCACCGTTTCTGAAATCGAAATGGCGCATGGGTTAATTATTCGAACTGTCTGGGTCTGGGGAATTGTCTTGAGATTCATTCTGCGCGGCATCATCTTTTTTGCCGTATTTCTCTTCATATTCCTGTTTGGCCTTGTCGCCCCAAAGCGGAGGTGGGGTTTTGAGCTGACCTTT
>JAHDEZ010000081.1 GCA_020628425.1 Hellea sp.
ACTTGTCTAGCTCAGCGAAGAATTTCTTACGGTTTTTCTCATTTGAGAGGTAGTGGTCTTCGTCTTTAAACTCGATGGCCGTCACCTTCGCCTTACTTTTCTTAAGGGCCGACTTCATGCGCTTATATTGATCAAAGTGCACTTGCTGGTCTAAAGTTCCGTGAGCGAGGAAAACATGGCCTTGCATCTCTTCGCCTCGTTTGGCCGGAGAATTTTCCTTTAGGTCATCCTTGTCACTAAATCCTTTGAGAAAACCCCTGGCCGTTAGATTGCCAAAACGGTACTTTTTCATATCATTTATGAGGTCTTTCAAGTCCGTCACGCCAGCCATGGAAATTGTACAAGCATAAAGTTCTGGATTCTTAATGGACGCAATCAGAGCCGCATAACCACCATATGACCACCCAGCAATACAAACACGTTCAGGATCCGCGTAACCCTTTTCCAAGAGCCAGCGCGTGCCATCTTCGACATCTTCCTGCATGACGACCCAGTTTTGACGACCGGCTTCTTCAAACTCTTTACCGTAACCGGCTGAGCCTCGGAAATTCATCTGTAACACGCCGTATCCACGAGAGGCAAAAAACTGTGCCAGATAGTCAAAGCTCTTGGAATCGCGCGCATAAGGCCCTCCATGCGGTAAAATAATAAATGGCAGACTTTTAGGCGCCGTCGTCACGCTGACCGGAATTGTCACATAGGCTGGGATTTTCTTACCATCCCGAGCCGTATAACGAACCGAAATCACCTCGCCCATTTCAGCTGTATCCAAACCACTATACATACCAGAGACCCTTTGCATTTTCATCGTAGCGGTATCTACGACATAAACCCCTCCGGGGTCGCTTGGGCTGGATAGTTTTACTATGACTTTGGAATAACTTTTATTACTATCTATATAGTCGACAGAATATCCGTCATATTTCCGGCGCAGAGTATCAAGAGCCGATTCCTTAGAACCAAAAAGCTCAATTTGGTTATTGTCAGCTACGTAGCTGGCTCCGATAATCTCAGATCCATCGTTGCTAAGAACAACGCTACTCACATCGTAGTCGTCATTATGGAATAATTTTCGAGTAATTGATTTTTGGTTTAGATCGTAAATGTAAAGTCCTCGCGTATCCTTTCCGTTATATCTGCCGACAATCATTTCATTCGGGTTCGACGTAAATCCGAAGATATCTTCGTTCCCTGATAGCCCAGGATACTCTTCGTAACTCTTCCAACTATCACTATTCGCGTCACGGATGCGTAAATTCCAAACCTCTTTGGATTTATCCTCACGGCCTTGCCCCGCTCGGACTTCTCCGCGCAAATCCGTATACCACCACTGAATATTTGTCCGACCGCGCCTTTGCTTAGAATAATTGCCGGTTCGGACATTCACTTTCTGAACATCAGGAGCCGCGATAATATCATCGGAGAAACTCATTAAAATATGCTCGGGATCATCCTTCAGTTTATCGATGACCGTATTGTTCCATTGGCGAAAGAAACCATTGCTCCCGATTCTGGATCCGACTGATTTGGCATTATCGGGCTTAACCAAAACACGTCCTTTACGTGTAGAAAGGTCAAATGAATAGAGATGTCCAGTACGGATAGGTGTTCCTTGAAATTTATGGCTTTGCCAAAAACTGGCTAGGATTACGTCATTATTCGGCCAATATAACCACTCTGGTTTGACACCTTCTTCCATCCCCACACCCATTGGCTCATTACTACCATCCAAAAAGTAAATTCCAATACCGTAGGACCCATTCATATTCTGATAAACTGCGAGTTTTTTACCATCCGGAGAAATCGCAGCATCATAAATTTTTGGAATTTGCCCAAAAGCTTCGGCCGGTGGTTTTGCCAGAGCTTTAACGCTAAAAAAAACAGTAAAAAGGATCGATAAAAAGAATGAAAATATAACTTTACGCATATCAGTTCCCCACATTTAATTCAAAACAACATATACCCATTCAACAAATAGCTCAACCCCAGATATTTATCGAGAACGTCAAGAAAAATGCTTGGATAAACGAAGACCCTGGGCCTGATAGTGTGATCCATTTTCTCCATAAAGTATTTCCGGGGTTTCCTGCATGGGCTCAAACACTAATTTAGCAACAGGTTGTCCGTGACGCAGCAAAAATGGGACATCCCGACCCCGAACTTCTAATACAGCCCGTGAACCTGTCCCGCCTAGCGCACTTACTCCAAACCCAGGGTCAAAAAATCCAGCGTAATGCGCCCGAAATTCACCGATTTCTGTCGCAATTGGCGCCATCTCCGCCGCTTGATCCGTTGGGATTTCCACCGCCTCTTTCGAGGCCAGAATATAAAACTCGCCCGGATCCAGAATGAGCCTGCCTTCCGGAGCACTCAGAGGTTCCCAGTATTCTCTCGCTTTGTGGGCACCGACGCCCGAAACAGTTACCAGGCCGGAATGCCGCCGCGCCCGGTAACCGATGATATCATCCGGACCGCCCCCTCGAAGATTTATACTCACCGTTTGAGTAGACAGGGTTTTATGATCGCCGGCGCGGAAACGCAGCTGTACCAGCTGATCACCAGGCTTGACGAGAATGGAAAAAGTTCGCGGCGCGATCTCAACATATAGTGGCCCTTGATATCCTGCGGGGACGGCTTCAAATTCATCTGCGCCGTCGCAAATCACACGCGTGAAGACGTCCAGCCGTCCTGTCGAGCTTTTGGGATTGGCCGCCGCGGCCAAACTCTTCGGCAAAGACAGAGATTCCTGTAAGGGCACCAGATAGACGCAGCCGGTCTCCAATACGGCACCGTCACGCATATCCACCTCGTGCAAAGTGATATCCGGAAGGCATTGGGCAACCGTTCTGTCGGAACCCGGCAGAAAACTGGCCCGTAACCTATAGGCTGTGTAGCCGAGCCTCAGATCCAAGCTGGCAGGTTGGATCTGAGAATCGGCGGGCACAACGTCAGAAACGATATTCTGCTGTTCGATAAGGCGCTTTATAGCCTGTTTTGCCAATATTCCCGGTTTCATCGCCGTTTTTCTAACATTCCCTTCGCCTTAGGCAAGAATGAACTGTAATTAAAGCGCCAAGTGTGGATAAGACGCTTGCGCCAACCGCAAGATAGTGAAAGAACAAATCCATTCCACGTCCCGGGGTAGGGAATCTTAAGAGAGGGAAGACGTGTACGAACAAAAGACACGCGATGTAGTCGTGCGGGTAGAACCCGACTTTCTTGATGAACAGTCATCTCCAGATGATGACCGTTTTATTTGGGCCTACACGGTCGAAATCGAAAATCAAACTGAGACGGACTTAAAAGTCGTTGAGCGTTTTTGGAAAATCGCAGACAGTCGCGGACAGGTCCAAGAAGTTCGCGGAACGGGTGTTGTTGGCGAACAGCCGACATTGAAACCGGGCGAAGTCTTTCGTTATACTTCTGGCGCGCCATTAACAGCGCCATCCGGCATGATGCTGGGAAATTATTATGTGCAAACACCGGAAGGCGACCGCTTCGAGGTCGAAATTCCGGCCTTTCTGCTGGACAGTCCGCACGAACCGCGCTGCCTCAACTAATTTTTCTAAGAGAACAAAGAAAAACCCCTCACCGTAGTGAGGGGTTTTTTTGTGGGATATTACAAAAAGGGCTGCCGGTTGGATGTGGGAGTGACCTCCCGGCAAACGTTCAAAGATTGGTTCTCTTTTTCAGTTATTGGAAGAGTTGCAAAACACGGGCCAAGTCAAAATCGAAATTAGTGGGTCTCTTTCCATATATTTCGTCAACAATGTATCAAATTGAACCAGTCAGACTACCGAATAGGATTGTTTTGATAATATCCCGGTGCAACAGACCCGGTAACACTAGATCCATAACGTCCCAGATAAGGATTCCCCTTAAGAAACCCTGCAACATAATTCGGAGGAATGTAAACCGGAATGTCCTGTCCATATTGGTCCAATAAAGCTATCGATAATCCATCAAATCGCGCAGCGCGGAGTCTGTCCTCAGGAATATGAAGCGTTATCCGCTCTTCCTTTATGCAACGGTTTTGCTCGTAACGATCTGTATAACTGCCACCTGAGTAATAGCGGCGAGCACGCGGAGACGGAGTTTTCATCCGGTCCCCAAACGATCGATTGATTGACCGCGTCGATTTCGGCTTAGTTGAGGATTTACGGGAAGATGAACGATCGGGTCGCTTGGTGGAGCGATTGGAAGACGACCTTTTGGGTTTGGCCGTATCTCGGACATTGCTTCGAGATATTTTTGGCTTTGTATGACTACGTGTAGAAGGTTGAGCCGCCGCCACCGTAGGCTTCGCTCCATTGGGCTTTACAGCTGATCGAACACGTTCAGAGTTTCTTGGTTTTTCGGAATTCGATGACCGATTTGATCTATTGCGAATATTATCTGTCCGAACTGACCGTTGGATCGAAGGGGTTGTTTCACGCCTTTGTTGAATAATTCGGGTTCTTGCATTTGAAAGACGGGGTACAGCATTGGATAAACGCGGTACACCTGCACGTGCACCGCTCTCCCTTATTTGTTCAAGCTCCGGCGCTATGCGGGATTGTCGTGAGGATGATGTTGTATACCCACGTGATGAAATCGAATCGCGGTTATTGGCAATAGGTTGATTCGATAAATCATCAGATATCGTTTCTAGACGCCGATCACCTAAACGGTCTGGCGCCACAACATTGTGAGATGAAATTGCCCGCTGATCACGCATGCGCATAATCAGGTCGCGTTCCTGGACGTCTGTGCTATCAGACCGTGTGTCGAGATCACCGTCAATATAAGAACCATCCTCTCCGGTCACGATTTCGTGGATCGTTTCGCGGATTTCCGAACGTAGTCGTCTATCGCTACGCCAGCGACGGTCATAACCTGAATAATCTACATAGTTATCACGAAGGCCGCGCCAATTACCGTAGCGGATCCGGTCACATTCCCGATAATATCGGCTTGATCCTCGATAGCGGGGGAAAGGCCGGTAAAGACCGCCCAGATAGCCATAAGATGCGCCCCGGTAATAGCTGTCATCATAGGTCACATAAGTCACGTCACGCTGACAATCGAGCGCCTGAATATCATAGCTCATATAATCGACCGGCTGACCATTCATATAGACGCCGTGTTCAAGGCGTTTGCCATCCCAAGGATCTCGGGAGTCTGATGAGTAAACGACCGTCACATCTAGATAGGCACCGCCAACCACGCTCGCACCATCCCGCGTCATACCGCTAGACGCGGAACGCAGGCGCGCTGAACCAGCAACTTCATTGTCCTGCTCAAATGGATCGAAATCCTGGGCCAAATATTCTGTTCGGCCTGAGAGCGGATCATATTTGGAAACTACGTCCGCAGCGATCGCATCCGGCGACAGATCCGGTAGGGATTGAGTGGCGCTATAGGTGGTCTGAATGCTGTTTTGACCCGTCGTTTGCACCACAACATCAGGATAGGATTTGTAACTTTGTGCTTGCCCAATTGCGGCAGGCAAGAACACAAATGCAGTAGAAATTGCCAGGATGGATCTAAATGAAACAGGCTTAAAAAAGATGCGCATGGTAAACGCTATCATAGCAAAACTGAGACCAAGGTGAAGTCCCTATTCACATTATGTTCATGTTTGAC
Organism: Hellea sp.; assembly: GCA_020628425.1. Taxonomy (GTDB): domain Bacteria; phylum Pseudomonadota; class Alphaproteobacteria; order Caulobacterales; family Maricaulaceae; genus JACOMS01. The sequence goes on from JAHDEZ010000081.1 coordinate 5,626, forward strand.
CGCGGTCGTCGCCTTTCTTCCCTTCAATTCTCTCATAATTGCCCTATATGAGCGGCATGGCTATTGCGAAACTTGATCGAAAAATTCTTAAAATCTCTGGGGACGGAGTGACTGAGTGGCTGTCCGGTCTCGTCACGAATAATTTGGACAATCATATCAATTTTACGGCCCTGCTGACCCCGCAGGGTAAAATAATCGCTGACTTTTTTGCCATCCGTCACGAAAAAGACTGGTGGTTGGATGTGGCTGCGAAATATTCGGATAGCCTCATCAAGCGGCTATCCATGTATAAGCTCCGAGCTCCTATTACCATTGAGCCTTTGGAATTAGACGTTTGTGCCGCCTGGGGTGGAACGGGGCATGAAGGAGTTGAGGATCCACGCCATCCGGAACTGGGGCGTCGAATTTATGGACAAGGTCTGGATTGTGAAGTCGGCCCGGATGCGTATGATCAACACCGCCTCACTCTCGGCATTCCGGACAGTGCTATAGATTTTGAAACCGGTGAAACCTTCCCTGCCAATACCAATATGGACTTGTTGAACGGCGTCGATTTCAAGAAAGGCTGCTTTGTCGGACAGGAAGTCGTCAGTCGAATGTACCGCAAGACCGACGTCAAGAAACGCATGCGGGGGTTCTCTTTTTCAGGCGATTTAATAAGCGAAGATATCAAAGCCGGAGAAAGAGTGATTGGCTCGGTTATGCATCACCGGTCGAGCTATGGCATGGCCATGATCCGTCATGACCGATTGCCAGACGATAATACCCCGCTTATGATTGACGGCCGAGAGATTAAATTGTTGGACCTGCCGGATGGACATTCGACGTAACGATCCGCGCGATTTTCGCGCCTTTGCCGAGCTTAATATTGCCTGGATCAAAGACCTGCACCATGTGGAGACTTCGGATCAGAAAATGTATGATCATCCAGAAATCTATGCGCAAAACGGCAATTCCATTTTCGCAGCTGTCATTGAAAACGAGGTCGCCGGTGTAGTCGCCCTGAAACAGGATGATGAAGGAGAATGGGAACTCACTAAAATGGCCGTTGATCCGAAATTTCAAGGCAAAGGCATCGGGCAAATTCTAATGGATGTGGTCGAGAATTATGCCAAAGACGAGCTGGGCCTGAACCGGATTTACCTGATCAGCAATACAATCAATGCGGCCGCGATCCGCCTTTACAAAAGATGCGACTGGATCGTCACCCATGAAGGCCCACATCCCCGCTACGCCCGCGCGGATATCGCTATGGAGAAACATCTTTGAGCCATAACCCAAATCTTCCCCGCTGCGCCTGGGTTCCACCAACAGACGAGTTGTATTGCAATTATCACGACACAGAGTGGGGTCGACCGATCAGAGACGATAAGGCCTTGTTTTCAAAACTCATCCAGGACGGTATGCAAGCAGGGCTTGCCTGGATCACAATCTTGCGCAAACGCGAGAACATTCTGAAGGCTTTTGACGGGCTCGATCCGGATATTATTGCCTATTACACGGATCGAGACAGGACGCGCTTACTTTCGGATAAAGGCATTATTCGTTCGAAACTTAAAATCAACGCAGCCATTTCCAATGCACAGGTTTTCGTGAAAATGCGCGATGAAGACGGCATTGATTTCAGTGAATATCTTTGGAGTTATGTCGGGGGTGACCCTATCATTAATAGGTGGACCGATCGATCTCAGGTGCCCGTAGATTCGCCTGAGTCTATTGCTCTTTCCAAAGACCTAAAGAAACGCGGATTTAAATTTGTCGGCCCTGTTATAGTCTATGCCTTTATGCAGGCTGTGGGCATGATCAACGACCATGAGGTCAGTTGTCATGCCTATGGACCCCATAAATAGGGTTTAAAGGCCCAAATTTAGGGCCAGGCCTAACGCGGCCAACGCAGCCATGGCACCAATACCCACATATAAAATGCGGCGATGCCGGACCTTACGAATCTCGGCTTGCGAGAAGCCCAGATTCATCATGAATCTGTCGATCTTGCTCGTCATGTCTCTCTCTTTTTCTCTTATACCTCCCAATATGGGTATTCAGATCAGTCTTTTAAAGGAGAGCCTCTCAACTCCCACCGCATTAACATCTGACATCATAAAAAAGGCGGTTTTATGGCAAACTTGAATATTCCAAGAAATGCCGCATGCCAAAACGGTGAAACGCGCCCTTTAAACTTAAGTATTCATTAGGCATATCACAAAACGGAAGCGAAGGCAAAATTTGGTTGGGTCGGGGTGCTAAAGCCCCTGTTTATTCAAAAACGTGTCAAAGCTTTCGAAGAACTGGTTTCGGAATTCATCCTTTTCCATGAATAACTCGTGCAGAGCACCGGGTACGACTTTAAAATCTATACCCGCCATATGTGCGAATTTAGAATTAGAAGCCGGGTCAACTATCGGGTCGCCCCCTGCGGCCACAACCAGCCCCGGAACCTTCAGTTGTCGGGCATTCCGGTTGATATAATTCATGGCCCAGAGCGCCTGCCTGACCCAAGCAATTGTTGGACCAGCGACCCGAAGCTCTGGTGTCGTTTTGAAATAGCTGGCCCATCGCTGAAACCGGTCAAAATCAGATGTGAGCTTGTTGCCTTTAAAAGGGATAGGCAAGCCGTTGGTCTGTTTTTGAAACGGAATATTTCGTTTAGACATCCCCATAAGACTGAAGACGCCTATAATCATCTCCGAAAGACGGTTTTCAACGTCAAAAATACCGGTCATGGGCGCACTACAAACAACCGCGCTCGGATTGACGACACCCGATAGAACGGCCAGTAAAACAATACAGCCGCCCATGGAGTGGCCCATAGCTATGTGAGGTTTGGGCAGCTCCGCTTCAAAGGCTTTAATGCCAAAGGCAAAATCATCAGCGTAATCTTGAAAACTCTCAACATAACTTTTCAGCCGATCTTCCAGGAGCCGGTCTGAGAGTCCCTGCCCGCGCGGATCAATGATCAGCATGTTAAAACCCCGGTTCAGAAAATCCTCGACGGTTTCGAAATATTTTTCGATAAATTCCGTTCGACCTGGGCTAAATATTATTGAACCCCTGGGATCTGGATTAGAGGTCCTGGCCAACATCACCCTCAGGCGAACGCCTTCATGATGTATATAGAAAAACTCAGCCTGCCGAGTGATCACCTCTGGCAAAGGCCCATCCCACGGTCGAACGACCGGGGCAGTTTCAAATTTTCCAATTTGCGCCAAATTTAATGCCAAAATGAGGTCTTTTCCCAAAAATAAAGGGGCCAGCAAGGCCCCTCTTTATACCCTTCTTGGTAAATTACATAGAGCTAAAGAGGCTCTGCAGGCCCATAGCCACGGACATGTCACCGGCCACTTTAAGCTTGCCGGACATAAAAGCCATCATCGGATCGAGATCACCGGCGGCCAAAGCCAAAAAGTCGTCCTTG
>JAHDEZ010000082.1 GCA_020628425.1 Hellea sp.
TCATGGCTGACCATGACAACCGTATGGGGATATTTGCGAATATATCCTTCGAGCCAGGCGGCACCTTCAAGGTCCAGATAGTTGGTTGGCTCATCTAATAGCAATACATCCGGTTCACTGACGAGTACACCAGCGATGGCAGCGCGCATGCGCCAGCCACCGGAAAACTCCTTAGTGGCGCGGTAAAAATCATCAGAACTAAAGCCAAGGCCGGCCAAAACGATCGCGGCGCGGGTGTCAGCATTCCAGGCATCTATATCCATCAATCTTTCATGGATGGCCCCGATACGGTCAGGATCCGTAGCCGTCTCAGACTCTTTCATAAGGGTACTGCGCTCGAGATCTGCCGCAAGGACGACGTCCATGATTGTGTCGTCAGTCGCGTCAACTTCCTGCGCCACCCAACCGATTCGCGCGCCCTTATTGAGTTTGATGGGAGAGTCCGCGGTAGGGTTTTCAAGTTCCTCGCGGATGATCCGCAATAACGTTGATTTTCCGGTTCCATTACGTCCGATCAACCCGACCTTCCAGCCCGCAGAAATTGCAGCTGTGGCCTGGCGAAATAAAGGGCGGCCCTGCACGGAATAATCAAGATCGGTGATGGATAACATGGGCGCTCACATAATCACAAAGCGCCAGAAGGCAAGCTTATAATCGGTAAAAAGGCATGGCGTAAGAATGACTGTGTCTTAGACTTCGATTTCTACCGGAAACCTCTTGAAGTAAAATTCAAAGCGTTCTCTGATTTCTTCAGCGCTTACCCCGAAATGCTCTTCGAGTTTATAGCGAACACGACCGTGTTTGCCGCGTTTGTGGCTGTCGAGAAACCCTCTAATTTCTGAGCGTGCCTGATCCGTAAATTCCCAGCCATAATGATCGTAAATCTTGGCGACTGTGCCTTCTTGATCAGCCATATACTCATGAAACAATACATCCATACTTTGCTCAGGGCCCCAGATATCTCGGTCTTTGACACATTTCCTGAGAAGCCGTTCAAACCGGTCGGTCCAGTAATCAATGACCATGCGCGGATCGACCTGTGTGCGGAGCATTCGATGTCCCCAGGCGATCATAGTCGAGCAGGACTGTATCACGGCCACAGGATCCCGATGCGTAAAGATAACGGTCGCATCGGGCAGGGCATGTTTCAGAGCAGGGAGTTGTTCCGGGTTTTGGACGCATTTCAAGACCCATGGCCGGTCATCTTTGCGCTCATATTGCATGAGTTTCAGGACATCACGCATATATTCATAATGGGGTATCTGGTCCCTGCCGAAGTAATAATCCCGGTATTGCGGGACCATAGCTGTCCATTCAAACTGGTTGCAGCCAAAATCGAAGGTCATAAGCTCTAGCTCTTCGTGGATATGGTCCGGGTTCATAGGATGCATGGCGGCCAGTTCAGGCCCCATCATTTTCATGCCCGACCAGCGCAGGGAGCAGCGGTAATAGCGCGGGTCATCGATATCGCTGTCATTATTTTTCAAAAGACGGTTAAGCATTTTGCTTCTGAATTTGAGACCTAAAGGCGCCTTTTCCTTCCCAGGTGCGCAGAAAGGTTCTTGCGCTTCCCAAAGTGGGAGTTTCTGAAATCTGCTATCAGCCGCCAAAAGATTGACCAGATGGGTCGTGCCGGACCGGGGTAGGCCTGAAATATTGAGTGGCCGATTAATCCTAATCGCATCTAGATCCGGGCATTTCTTGCGACGGTCCTGGATGATGAGGCGATTGCTCGCGCAGCGAACCAGATCGTTATAGACTTGCGTCGCGCCGATGGGGCTCATTAAAGCGTCGGATTGATAAGCATCCAACAGGACTTGCAGCGGTTCTCTAAAACCTTCAGGTCCAAAATCAGAAAGCCCGGTCGTTTTGCGGGCATCTTCCAGCACTTTTTCAATGGAGAATTCCGTCTTGGCCAAATTGCCGAGTTTAAGGACCAGACCTTGAAGGCGGCCAAATTGCGGGTCCGCCAAATCATCAAAATAGATATCATTGCCGACCCGTGTGACCATAGCCTATGACTTCTTGATGGCCTTCATGATGATGTTTTTGTACCGGTCGGAATAAGGTGGCAGCATAATCAGAAAGTCACGAAAACGGTCGAGCGGTTGATGGACGACGGCGCGGGCATTACACATTTCCTTAAAGCCCTCAAAACCGCCTGCGACACCCATGCCAGACGCGCCAACGCCACCGAACGGGAGATTTGGATTAGTTCCGGCTTGTATGCAATTGTTATTTACAACCGCAGACCCGGATGACGTATTGGTTAAGAAGTATTCGATATTGTCGTCATTTTTGGAATAAATGTAGAGCGCTAACGGGTTTTGGCGCAAACTAATCATTTCAAGGACTTGTTCGCGGTTTTTGTAGGGTGAAACCGTCAAGACAGGACCAAACACCTCTTCCTTCATGATATTCATATCTTCAGAAACATTGGTGAGAACTGTCGGTTCAATATAACGGGTTTTGGTGTCGGCTGTGCCGCCACAAATGACTTTTGCGCCTTTCTTTACTGCGTCCTGAATGAGGGCTGTGACACGTTTATGATGCCGCTCATTGATTAGTCGCGGTACATATTGGGAATTCTCCAGCCCTCGACCATCAGAATTATAAAGCGCCTGAATTTTTTCGTTTATGAGGCTCAGGAATTCATCATATCGACTTTCGTGAATGATGACATATTCAGGGGCGATACATACTTGTCCGGCGTTCATGACACGACCCCACGCAATCTTTGTGGCCGCGTTTTCCAGCTCTGCGGATTCGTCAATAATGACCGGGGATTTTCCGCCCATTTCCAGAGTAACGCTGGCGAAATGATCGGCGGCGGCCTTCATCACAATTTTGCCTACCGTATTTCCGCCAGTATAGTAGATGTGATTAAATGGTAGAGATAACAGTTCTTGAGCGGTTTCCACGCCGCCCTGGAAAACCTGCGCTTCATTTGCAGGAAGTGCTTTGTTGAATATCTCTTGTATGACTTGTGCAGAACCCGTTGCAAACTCAGATGGCTTAATGGCAACGGCGTTTCCGCCTGCAATTGCGGAAAAGGCCGGCAACAGACATTCGGCGGTCGGTGCGTTATAGGCCGCCATGTTCAAAACAACCCCTTTGGACTGATATCGGATTTCACATTTCTTTCCAAAGGTTCCCATGGCGCCTTTGACTTTTTGGGGCTTGACCCATTTACCCAGGTTCTTTGAGATATAGTCAGCTTCTGTTTTAAGCATGACCAGTTCGGCGGCAATATCCAGATCATGTGTGCCGCGTTCTTCGTGTCCGGCCTTGAATAAGTCCTCCTGGCGGTTGATCGTTTCTGTCATAAGCGCCTGAATTTTTCGCGAACGTTCATCCGCAGAACTGTTGCGAAGGCGCAAAGTGGAGGCCTGTAAGGCGTCGAATCCGGTTTTAATGTCACTCATGATCAGCCTTTGTGCTGTGGGATACCCACGGCCTTCTGAATCATTTTCTCAAATGTTCTCTCGGGAAGTAAGGCCAGCATAGGCTTCATGGCTTTGACATCTTTACCGACCAGATATCGCGGTTTCCACTTTGATTTATCCAGCAATGCCAGAACCTGATCTGTCAGATAGTCAGGGTCATTGCCCTTATTGATGGCTTCAACCATTTTGGTCGTTGTTGTTTCCCGCAAATGAGGTTCATAAACGGACCGGACCTCATCGGACATATTGCTCCAGATGCTTTTAGTCGTTTCCTCCGCATTGGCTGTCATGTGAGTTTTGACGGCTCCGGGTTCGATAGACGTCACCTCAATGCCAAACGGTGCTAGTTCGTTACGAAGAGTACAGGTTAGGCCTTCAACAGCCCATTTTGACATGTTGTAACTGCCAGAGCATGCTGGATTGGCCCTGACCGCTCCTGATGCAAAGTTAATAATGCGAGAATTAGGGGCCGCTTTCCGGATCATAGGCAAGAAGGCCTGGGTAACCCGCATGGGGCCAAATGTGTTGACTTCAAATAAAATCCGCATTTCATCCATGTGGATGCCTTCAATAGGGCCGGTTCCGAGATTGGCGATGCCGGCATTATTTATTAGAAGGTCAAGCCCGCCATTATCGAGGTGTTTGGCAACTGTTTTTGCGCTGGCCGTCACGGACTTATCGGATGTTACATCCTGTTTTATTTGAATAATGTTTTCATGGTCATTCAACTCTGACGTATTGGCTTTTGGGAGAACACCAGCGAAAACTTTCCATCCACGCTCGGCTAACTTATTGGCTTTCATAGCGCCCATGCCCATGGCCGCACCCGTAATAACGGCGGTTTTTTGTTGGCTCATTTTACTCCCCATTCTTTTCTGTAATTATAGATCATGACTTTCCGAATGTCATTCGGAAAGTCTAAAACCTGTCTGGTCGAACCTGGGCGTCGGACCCACCGTCAACGTAAATAACGCTGCCGTGCATATGAGCTGCCACATCCGAAAACATAAATTCAATCGTGCCGGCAATTTCCTCAACAGTAGCAAAGCGATTTTGGGGAATAGGGATCATCTCGAGGCTTTTGCTTATGGTTGGATGATCTTTGACGCCCTGCAGCATGGGCGTTTCGGTTGGGCCGGGGGCGATAACATTTAATCTGATGCCTGCAGCCCCCCAATCTGCTACGCGTCTGCGTACGGCTCGGGTGAGGGCGTGTTTCGAAGCGGCGTAAACCATAGCCGCATGCATATCACCGATAATGTCCATGGTTTTCGCTTCATCTTCTTCAAGCATAGACAGGACCATAGGGGCTTCATCGACAGGACGCATTTGAGCAGAATTGGAACCAATCACGACGCATTGCCCGCCCGCAGAGGCCAGAGCATCTTTAAATCCGTCCATCAAAGTGAGGGCGCCGAAGTAATTCACGCGCGCTACCAAAGCGCCGTCGTCTAAATGCCCACCAAGACCTGCGGCGAGTAGTAAGCGATCAATCTTCCCTCCGCATGCTTCAAGGGCTTTTGTCTTAGCAATCTCCCGACCGTCTTTTGTCGACAAATCAGCAGTAACTTCGGAGTCTCTCAAATCTATGCCGATAACGGCATATCCTTGAGCCTCTAGTCGTTTGCGTACCTCCGCACCTATCCCTGATGCGGCTCCTGTGATGACGGCGTATTTCATGCAATGTCCTTTAATAGTCCGGCAGAAATGGCATTATCGTCTAACCTGCCGTCAATGATTTTCCGAGGTTCCGATTTCGTATAAGTGATGAGCCACTTGCCCTCACATTTTTCATATTTGTCCGTATAGAAACCGGCAAGCAGTCTAAAGGAATTATCATCAGGGTTAATGGTGGCGAACCCCAGGTTCCAAACGGCCGTAGCCGTGTCGCCATCAATGTCGATCACAGCATTGTGACCATGATGGCTGTCGATGATAGTTGTTGTGACGGCCATCTGGGTGAAAATTCCAATAAGCCCGTCCAAATCAAACTCACCTAGAGGCGGGAAGTCAATAACGGCATCCGGAGCGAAACAAGCGCGAATGGCAGCGACATCTTTCCGGTCACAGGCATTTAAATACCGGGCTTTTAGCGCTCGAATGGCACTTTCTGCCTCTAGTCGTTCTATTCGGGCTTCTAGGTCCATTTCTTCCCCAAAACTCTTTTTATTTGTTCCAAATCATAAGAATTGTCTGATTCAAATTGTAATCGCCAAGCTAAGAGGTGCGTAGCAAAAATGCAACAATTCTACGCAAATTGCCTATTTTTTGGAAATAAATCCATGAATCGCGCAAAATTAACGCGAAAAAATACGAGTATGCATTGCCACGTGTCAGAAAGTCGCATAACTTTCACCCCATAAAGTTAGGCAAAAGTCTGCAAGGGGAGAAATTTATGGCTCGCAATACACCTAAGTCTTTTTTATCAGCATTGACGGTTACCGCTTCGGTTGTGGCAATGTCGACATCAGCTTTTGCGCAGGTTGATGAAATTGTTGTTACAGCTCAGAAGAAAGAGCAAAATCTTCAAGACGTTCCAATCTCCATTCAGGCTTTTGATGTGGAATCCTTGGAAAAATTCCGGATTGAAGGGTTAGAGGAAATTGCTGTTGCCACGCCCGGCGTCTACGTTACGCAAAATCCGGCGGATCCGAATGGTGTGCGTGTTAATATCCGAGGCGTCGGAACATTCGATCCTCAGATAGGGCAAGACAGCCGGATCGCTATTTATCAAGACGGCGTTTACCTGGGACGTACTCAGGGCCTTGCAGTCGATTATCCGGATATTGAACGCATGGAAGTCTTAAAGGGGCCTCAAGGTACGCTTTACGGACGGAATACGGTTGGTGGCGCCATCAATATTATCTCCGCTCGTCCTAACTATGATGAGGTCGAAGGTAAGTTTGGCGCTGAAGTCGGGAATTACGGACACTTAAAGGTTGATGGTGCTGTTAATATGCCTGTCAGCGATAATGTCGCTGTTCGGATAGCGGGAATGACTATGCAACGCGATGGCTGGGTGGAGAACCTGGGGACCGGTGTCGATTACGGCGGGGAAGAGAAGTGGGGCGTTCGCGGTACCGTTGGCATTCAGATGAGCCCGGATATGCAGCTGGAAATCTCAGGTGACTATAATCAAACAGAGAAAGAACCTCTGTTTTACCAGTCTATTACGGATTTTGGAGCAGGATTTTTGGCGCCGGCAATCGGCACTTTTGATGGACGTCAAGAAGAGGTCACGCCATCATATGTGAATGAGGCGGGCGACCTGGTGACAAAAGGCTTGTCGGCGTCACTTTATTGGGAACCAGAAGGCAATCACAGCGTTAAAGGTACATTGGCTTATCGTGAGGCTGAAAGCTCACGGTTCGTAACATTGGTGCCAACGGCTAACCCCGCCGTCCTAAATGCTGTGGCTGGTGGCTTTAATACAGTGCTCGGCGGCCTACCTAATGCCTTTGCAACTGCAGCCTCTGAGCCTCTGGATCCGACAACATATCCATCGGCAATTGGCTTGAGATCGGACTGGTCAACAGAGTTTGATGGCTCAAATCCGGAGCGAGGACTCTTCCTTTCGCCTCCGGGTGGTTCGCGAAACCTGGTGGGGCATGAACAGCTGTCTGCTGAGCTAACCTATAATGGCAGCTTTATGGATGGTAAACTCGACTTCACTGGTGGTGCATTCTATTATGACGAGTCGTCAGGGACTGGTAATGACCCTGCCAGCCGAACCAGCACAAACGATTATTTGTTCGTTTTGGCCGGATTCGCTTATATCCCGAGCATTCAGTATCAGGTTGATGCCAATAACTTTCTAGCACCTTTTGAGCCCGGATTTATTCCAGCGGGTACCTTGCCAGCTGGACCTATGACATTAAGCTCAATTCTCACACCATTCGCAGCTGCCTTGCCAAACTCTATTCCACTTGGAGCAGGTGCTCAGGCTAACCTCGAAAATATTTTGTTTGGCACGCCGACCAATCCGGCTTTGCGTGGGACTTGCGCGTCTGAAGCGCCCGTCATAACGGCCGCGGGTACAATAGCAAATGATACGTCGACTTCGATTTACTGTACATTGCTCAATGCACGTCAGTCCGCAGCCAATACGCTGTTTATCGATACGCAGACATTTGCGCTTTATGGGCAGGCGACCTGGCATATTTCCGAGGACTTGCGTTTGACCGGCGGTTTGCGGTTCTCAAGTGAAAGCAAGGACGGCGAGGGGCAGGCAAAGTCAGCCTTCTTTGTTGATGATTTTGACCATTTCGGAAACCGGATAGACTCTAATATTAGTTCATTCAGCGATGATGTACTCGATCCTTCGGTGACCATTGAGTATGATGCAACTGACGATATTTTGTTGTATGCCTCTTACAAGCAGGCCTATCGTGCTGGTGGATTTAATTCTGCGGCGGTTGGCCCTCGATTGCCGGGTGAGACATTCAGTGCAGACTTTAATTTCGGTCGTGAAGATATCACGGCCTATGAAGGCGGCTTTAAAGGTGATTTCGGGTCAGATCTTCGATTGAATGTCGCGGGCTTCTTTTATGATTTCAAAAATCAGCAAACGACAGTTGCTTTGAATCCGTTGATTGCGACCTCTCGAGCTGTTGTGAATACGGATGAGGAATTATGGGGTATTGAGGCTGACGCGCAGTGGGCCATCACAGAAGGTATCACTTTACGAGGGGCTTATTCCTGGATTGATGGTGATGCGGGGGACGTCACAAACCCGTTGACCGGCGCCATTGAAGTGCGTGACGAATTACAAGGAACGCCAAAAAATTCTTATTTGGTAGCTTTGGATTATAACCGCCCATTCGGTGATGACGAAATGTTCGCCAGTATCAGCTATTCCCATAAGGACGAAATTCTCTCCATCCCGCAGAACGATCTTCGTTTACCAGCTTTCCAGTTGGTCAATGCGCGACTAGGATTTGACTTTGATGACCTGGGCTATGAGGATAATCCGCTGCGCGTATCCGTTTGGGCTACCAATCTGTTTGATGAAGAATATCTTATTGATAGCCTTCCATTTGAAACCTTTGCATACCGGACGGTCGTTTACGGACAGCCGCGTTCATATGGTGTCTCTGTCAGAACAACGTTTTAGGGGGTAGATACGTTCTGAAACTTAGCCAGTCACTTCGGTGACTGGTTTTTTTTATTCAGCGAATGCGAATTTTGGGAAAGGGCGCATCGGCGCGCATGGTTTTTAGAAACTCGCCGCGCGGTGCAGGTGTCGCAACTTCCGGTGTGACGCCGTCTTTGGGTGGGTTTTTCCAAAATGCCTCCCAACTCGGAAACAGTTCGTGATAGGCTCCCTCATAGCAATCTTTGTCAGGCCAGCGCATTTTGTTCTCACCTACGGGCGGTGAATTCAGGTCGGTCGCG
>JAHDEZ010000018.1 GCA_020628425.1 Hellea sp.
TTCCATATCCGTTAAATCCCATGTCCATGGCGGCAGGCGGTATTGAACTGGTCGGTGGATTTCTGATCATTATTGGCCTGTTCACAAGGCCCGTGGCCTTCCTGGCCAGCGGTATGTGTGCCGTTGGTTATTGGATGGCCCACGGCATGAACGGCTTTTTCCCCATTGCCAATGGCGGCGAGCTGATCGCGCTCTATTGTTTCATCTTCCTTTTCATCGCCACTTATGGCGGCGGCAAGTGGAGTGTTGACAACCGCAAGGCCTGATGGCTTTAAGGGTCGATGCCCATACCAATACCGTTTACTTTTCCCGGAATGAAAATAGAAACTGTATTCTAATGTTATCATCGACAGATTGACAATCAAAAAGCCCGTTGTCAAAACGCCCCCAATAACAAAGGCAAAAGCCAAAACGACATATCTGGGGAACTCCTATGAAGACCATTTTACGGGCAGGTGCGGCCTGCCTCAGCGCTATATTTATGAGCACAATGTTCACATCTGTGACCGCCGAGGCCGGTGGACCTGGAGACACGAAATATCCCATTGTGCTGGTGCATGGCTTATCCGGTTTTGATAGCGCCGCAGGTGTTGATTATTTCTACGGTATTGAAAGCGCCATGGAAGCTACAGGTGCGGAAGTTTACGCGGCTCAGGTCACTGCTTTCGAGGATAATTATGTGCGCGGCGAAGAGCTGTTGGCCTATGTCGAAGATGTACTGGCCTTGACTGGCGCGTCCAAAGTCAATCTCATAGGACATTCTCAGGGCGGGATGACGGCACGTTATGTGTCGGGTGTTAGGCCTGATTTAGTGGCGTCTGTAACGTCTGTTGGTACGCCGCATTTCGGTTCGGATACGGCGGATCTGGTCGCGGTCGTGCCTCAACCTTTTCAGGGCATCGCTGCTGATGTGGTGAACGGTGTTGGGGATATCATCGCATTCCTCTCAGGTGATTCCTCTCAGGAGCAAGATGCACTCGCATCGCTTCTGGCGCTCTCAAGCTCAGGTGCAGCTCAGTTTAACGCTGACTTCCCTGATGGCTTGCGTCAAGGCTCTTGCAAAACGGCCCCATGGTATAATGCTAATTACAGCTGGAGCCGCTGGATATGGCCTAACTGGCAAAAAGATTACTCGGTTAATGACGGCGCTCATAAGGTCAATGGTGTCCGTTACTATTCCTGGACAGGTATTTATGAGCCGCTCGGAGACTCCAATATTTTTGATCTGGCGGACGGCCCGCTTGCGATCGCCTGGTTGACCCATGATGATGAAAATGACGGTTTGGTTGAGCGCTGCTCCTCCCATCTCGGCATGGTCATCCGCGATGACTACACGCTCAACCATTTGGATGAGGTCAACCAGACTTTGGGTCTGACAGACTGGTGGGCCTCAGACCCGGTTGCGCCTTATGTCCAACACGCTCAGAGACTGAAGTCTGCCGGCCTCTAGGCTCATCCTTCTCAGTGCGGCTCTGCTCGCCCTATTGGCGGGCGGGCTTTATGTCTATGGCCCGACGAGCTATCTCACTGAAGTGAATGACAGGGATAGCCGTTCCGACCTCATACAGCCCAATCCCAAGGATACGCTCACACAGCAAACCGAAACCCGATCGCAGCCAGCCACATCAAATTTGACCGTTAAAGATCGTATGGAGGCGCTGGAGACGTTACCGGCTTCGTTACAAGGCCTGCCCCGTCCCGAACTGCCTGAAATCAATGGGCAAGGGGAGCTATTGCCTGATTACCGATTACGTCAACTATTTGACTTTTATCTCTCGGCCAAAGGCGAAGAGGAATTAGACCGTATCAATGAGCGCATTGAGCTGGAACTTTATATCTTGCCGGAACCCGCACGCTCTCAAGCCATGACGGTGCTGGGTCAATATCTGGCCTTGAAGAAATCCGAAAGCGATATGAAGCGCTTAAACATGGATAACAGTGTCGAGGGCATGATGGCCTTGAAACGTCAAATCATCGATCAGCGCCGCATGTTCTTGTCTCCGGACATGGCAGCGGCCTTTTACCGCGATGAGGAGGCCATCGATAATTATAATCTCGCCCTCATGGAACTGACGCTTGATACGGAGCTGAACGATATTGAAAAAGGCAACCGTAGAATTGAGCTGCTCGCAGAATTACCGCAACATCTTCAAGACAGTCGCCGCTGGGAACAGTCACTGAATGCGTTCAGGGCTCATCCTTCCACGATTGATGCAGGAGAGGTTTTTGACAATGAAGCTATAGAACGCTTTGACTCACTCGGTGCCGAGCGCGCCTTATGGGCCGCCCGCGTGCAAAAATACGAAATGGAGCGCGACACGGCTCTGGCCTTTGTTGACGACCTTACTGGCCCGCAGGCGCAGGCTATTATCGCAGAGGTTCGGGCCCGCCATTTTGAGGGGCCGGAACTGACTCACATAGCGGCTTTGGATAAAATAGCCAGCGACCGCTAGCGCACCGGCATGCCTTCGGCCCCTCGCAGGTCGAGATATCCGTTCTCGTTTTTGATGATATAGTAATAGGCGCCGTTTTTTGCCCGGACGACTTCCGGGTCCTTATTCCATTCTGCAATACCCGGATAGATATGAACGATTGAGCCTTCCGGCCGCCAGACCACGCCTTGTATAGGGCCATAGGTAAAGTTGCCCCAGATATCGTCAGAATATGCTTCCTTGTCCACATTATTGCAAAAGCTCACATCCGGTTTGGGACAGAGATTAAGATCCATCCATTCCGGTTCCTGATCGTAAATGGTTTTGTGTTTGGCCTTGATCTCGGCCAGACGCGCCTCGTCCACGGCCTTATCAGCCTTCTGATTGGCTTTCTTGATGTCGTTTATGGAAAGGTGGATGAGATCAGAAATGGGTTGATCCGTTTTATCAGATATAATTTTTAGTTCCTTCATCATTGGGTCGGAGACAAACGAAGGGAGATGGCCAAATGGCATATTCTCAACCTCGTCTCTGGTTTTCAGGAAGAACCCGCCACCAGCTGACGCAATGTCTTTGTCCACCTCCGCCAGACGTGCTCCAAAAGTGGTCATCGGGAATTTAATAATACGGGTATCAGTTTTGTTATCAAACCGGGAATATTTCACGGTCATCTCGGGCGTATCAGAGAGTAGATAAAGACGTTCCCGATCCAGTTCGAACACCATACTCTGTATTTGTGTTGTCGGCGGTCCGTCTTTCCATCCCCCCCAATCCGCCGCATCCGGGCCACGAGCGCGGGCATTAACGCCTTTAACCGGTGAAAGCGTCACATAAAATTTCTCATTTGAGCGAATTTCCCCGTACCAGCTGCCAAAGCTCATATCCGTCTTGGCGTCGAAATGAATGATAAATAAGATACCGTCCCGTTGCGAGCCTATGGACCAGCGTGTGCCTTCGACTGGCGTTCCGGGCCCGGCTTGAGTGACTTCGGTTTTTTGAACTGTCCAGTCCACATCTCCGTCCCCTGCCAGAGCCGGCGTGGCCATGAGCATCCATCCGAAAACTATAGTGAGGCATATTGCAAGCCGGAACATGAGCTCTCCTTTTAGGCCAAGTCTTCTCATAGGCCAGGTCTTCTCATGTTTTCATTTTAGCGCATTTTTGTCAAAGTCAGAGGACAGGAGGAATTTTCGAAAAATGTGGATGGCTTGACTTATCGTATGACCTCTGGGCATTTTCTTCAAAAATGAGCGAAAAAGAGACCACCATGAACCATGATTTTAACCTAGCCGCTATGGGTGCAGAACTGGACAAAATAAGCCCATTTAAAGAGCGCGTGGCGCATGTCACTTTAGATGAACGGCAATGTCGTATCGCGGAATTACGCGACCGTATGAAGCGCGCTCAGATCGACGCGGCTCTACTCATTCCTGGTGTGAATCTAAGATATATGTCCGGTGTGCGCTGGGGCCTTTCCGAGCGTCTCATTGCTCTGATCCTGACTGAGGATGAGGCGCTGGTGGTTTGCCCGAAATTCGAAGAGGGCTCGATTGCGCCCGAGATTAAAATTCCTGTGGACATGGCCTATTGGGAAGAACATGAAGACCCCAATGCGTTGGTCGCGTCTATCCTTAAAAAGATGGGTAAGAGCGCAATTGCGGTCGATCCAAAAGCCCCGCTTTGGCTCTATGAGCGCCTGGTCGAAGCCATGCCGCAAGCGAGTTTCAGCAATGCCGAAATGTTCATTGGGCCCATGCGATCTCTGAAATCCAGGACCGAGCTGGACCTTATGCGCGAGGCCAAACTAATGACTTTGGAAGTGCAGCGCCGCGCCGCCGATTTCCTGCAGGAAGGTATTCGCGCCAGCCAGGTTAAGAACTTTATTGATCAGGCCCACCGAGCCATTGGCGCGGATAATGGCAGCACATTTTGTATCGTCCAATTTGGCCGCTCCACCGCTTTCCCCCATGGATTACCCAGGGACGATATTCTCAAAGATGGAGACTTGGTACTGATTGATACGGGTTGCGCCGTGGATGGTTATCAATCCGATATCACGCGGACCTATGCCTTTGGAACGCCCGATGATGAGGTGCGCCGGATCTGGGAGATTGAAAAGGCGACCCAACAGGCCGTGTTTGACGCCGCTGAGCTCGGCAAGCGCTGCGGTGATCTGGATCTGGTCGCCCGTGCCCATTTGGAAAAATTTGATCTGGGGCCGGGCTACCTTCTTCCGGGACTGCCGCACCGGACGGGGCATGGTATCGGTCTGGAAGTCCACGAAGGACCTTATCTCATGCTGGCAGAGGATACGCTTTTGGCACCGGGTATGTGTTTTTCAAACGAGCCCATGATTGTCATACCGGAGCAGTTTGGTGTCCGCCTGGAGGATCATTTCTATATGTCTGAGGACGGCCCGGTCTGGTTTACTGAACCGCAACCGGATTATGTGGAGCCCTTTAAAGGCATGGTACCTTTAGTCTGATTTTAGCTGGACGAAAAGTCGACGCGCGTCACGATCTTGCCAGGCTTTTTGACTTTGGTGATGCCGCAGTATGTCTTTAAAAGTCAACCTTCGCCAGTTTTGCGCGATCTAAATCCGAAATTGTCTCGGCCCCGATCAAAGTCATGACGACTCTCATCTCCCGGATATACATATCGATCAACTCAGTGATCCCGGCTTCGCCTCGCGTCGCAAGGGCATAGATATAAGACCGGCCTATCATGGCGGCGTCGGCCCCCAAACAGAGCGCCTTGACCAGATCCAGACCGGAGCGGATACCCCCGTCCATCAGCACTTTGGCCCTGCCGTCGACGGCCTCTACAATGGCCGGCAGGGCGCGGATGGATGAAACTGCACCGTCGAGTTGCCTGCCGCCATGATTGGAGACAATGATCCCGTCAGCACCCAGCGTGAGCGCGTCGGGCACATCGGACGGGTCCAGAATGCCTTTCAGGATTAACGGACCGTCCCAATAATCCCGGATCCATTCCAGATCTGTCCAGGTTATGGTCGGATCGAAATTCTCCGAGAGCCATTCCTTATAATCCAGCAGACCTGTCGGTTGGCCCTGATATTTGGATATATTACCCAACGTATGCGGGCGTCCCATCAGGCCGACGTTTAACGCCCAATGCGGCCGGGTCAGTGCCTGTGCGAAACGCCGGGTTTTGCGCCACGGCCCTGTCAGCCCGGAGCGCTTGTCTTTATAGCGAATACCTGTGACGGGCAGGTCGACGGTAAACACCAGCGTGGTGACGCCGTTTGCCTTAGCCTGATCCAGCACATGTTTCATAAACCCTCTGTCGCGCAGCACATAGAGCTGAAACCATATGGGTTGAGTGAGGCCCTGTGAGACTTCTTCGATGGAGCAGATAGACACGGTCGACATGGCATAGGGAATACCCGCCTTGTTGGCGGCTCGGGCCACTTGTGCCTCCCCGCGTTTTGCATACATGCCCGACAGGCCAACGGGCGAAAGCGCCAAGGGTAAGGCCCAATCGCGGCCAAACATGTTGATCGACAAGTCGTCCGGTTCGACGCCTTTGAGGACACGCTGGCGTAATTCGATTTCTTTGAAGTCCTGTGTGTTACGGGCGTAAGTCAGCTCATCAAACGCGCCCGCATCGATATAGTCATAGAGAAAGCGCGGCAGGCACCGCTGGGCGGCCTCTCTAAAATCTGTGGGTGCAGAGATGATCACTTACTTGACCGGAGAGTAGGGTTCATCTCCTAAAAGGCGGGACACATCTTCTTCGATGGCGGCCGCCCAAAGTCGGTAACCAACCGGGCTGAGATGCAAGAGATCGGGCATGATGAATTCAGAAATAGTTCCATCAGGATTGATAAACTCCGCGCTGATATCTTTGAAATGAACCCCGTCCGGCCAGCCTTCCAACTCCAGCAAAGTATTGATGTCAGCGTTCAAAATTCGTTCGGCTTGGTTTGGCTGTGCACCCCTTGGAAACGGACCCAGCAATAGAATATTTGTGTCCGGCAGGCGGGTTTGCAGTTCGCTAACAATCGCTTTGATACCTGTTATTGTGTCTGTTGCCTTATCCATGCGGTGGCCCGTATTATTCGTACCAATCATCATGACCACAAGTTTCGGCGATAGACCGTCCACCGCGCCGTTTTGCAAGCGCCAGAGCACGTTTTCTGTCCGGTCGCCGGCAAAGCCCAAATTGAAGGCTTTGCGGTGGCCGTAAAAAGCTTCCCAGACTTGCCCGCCGGTCTCTTCCCAGTCATGGGTGATGGAATCGCCAATAAAGATGAGCTCTATGTCTTGTCTGGTTTTGTCTTTGAGCTTTTGCGTGTGACGAGGGCCCCACCACTCCACCGACCATTCCTCCTCTAACATGGAGGGCTGAACGGAAACCGGTTGCGGCTCGGCGGGTTCACCGGCCCCGCAGGCGGATAAAACAAGGGCGGCAAACGTCAAGCCCGCAAATTTAAAGGTCTTTATCATCCTTGATACCTAGACCGCTGGGGCGCTTTAATAAAGCTTTTCTATCCGGCGGAATAATTTTAGAGACCAATATGCGCTTTGTCTTTTACATTTTGATTTTTGTTTTTGCTTTGACGGGCTGCGGTGAAACCAAGGACCCGGACACGCTGCATGACTGGTATTTCTGGGAGCAAGCAGAGACAGACGAACCGCAGATTAAAAATATGACGATTGGAATAGTAATTCATAAGGACGGCAAAGAGGAGCTCACCAAAGCGGATATCCCCAGAATGATCGATGACAAAGTCTTTGAGCGTCTTCTCAGTGATAATTACAGCACCATGTTTTTAAACTGCGCCTTGGAGCCCGATGGCAAGGGCGGGTGGACTCCTCTTTCCGAGGCGTGGCTGCACGGTCATCCGCAATTCCACGTTTATGGTCAGAAGATGCGGTCGGTAGTTGAGATATTTTTTCCAGAATATGACGAAACCCATCAACTGGGAGATTGGCGAAAAACCATACTCAATGACGTTGAAGATTATGCCCAAATGCGCAAGGATCTGGATGCCCGATTGCGCACGGCGGATAATCTAATTGTGCAAGGCGGCTATCACAGTTTCAAAGTTGAAAATCTGAAACGATTTCGACAATTGGTCAAAGATAATTTCCCGCCGGAGTGTCAGTTGAGATAAAGGGCTTTTAAGGGGGTGTTCCGGAATTCAGTCTTTATTCACTAAGTTTATCGTAGGTCAGGCGCACATAGACTTGGAGCCTGATTATGACGTCCCAACTCAAAAAGCTTTCCTTTGGATTTATAGTGGCCATTGGCCTGTCGACACCGGCCTTTGCTCAGCAGGGTGAGCGCCCGGCTGCACATCCGCAGAATAGCACTCATCACTATTACCCAACCTCTCCCGGTCAGACCCATGCGCAAATGCAATATCCGTCTCAGGGACAGGGCACGCAATTCGGCCGGCAGGGCTATCAGGGTTACGGTTATGGTTATCAGGGCCAGCGTCCGGTTATGCCGAACCAGTCATACGGGCACAGCGGAACTTATGGTTATAACGGGCAAGGTCAGGGCCAGCGCCCCGCCGCGCATCCGCAGCACAGCAATCATCAATATTACCCGGTCTCACCGGGCCGAACCCACGGGTCTTCTCACTATCCGAACGTCATTTATCAGGGCCATCAAGGTCATCAGGGTCAAGGCCAGGGTCGAAGTCAGGCAGGACAGCAGGGTAACGCCTATGGTTATCACGGAACCTTACCACCACAGGCACAAGGCCATGCTTACGGCTATCAAGGCCAGCGCCCCGCTCATGCCGGCCAGGGTCGAGGACCAGGTCAGGGACACGGCCAAGGCCAAGGCCGGGCAGGTCAGCAGGGCCATGCCTATGGATATCACGGGACGTTACCACCACAGGCGCAAGGTCACGCCTATGGCTATCAAGGCCAACGCCCTGCTCATGCCGGCCAAGGACATGGCCAAGGACATGGTCAAGGACAGGGACAAGGTCAGGGACAAGGTCAGGGCCATCAGGGTCATCAAGGCCAGCGTCCCGCCGCCCATCCGCAGCACAGCAATCATCAATACTACCCGGTCTCACCGGGACGCACCCATGCGCAAACCCACTATCCGAGCCAGGGCCAAGGCACACAGTTCGGCCAAAGCGGACAGCGCGGGCAAGGTGGTCAAGGTCGAGGCCGACACCGCTAAGGTATCTTAAATATCCAAACCAGGAGCCCGGCTTTAGTCGGGCTTTTTTGTTACACACTATTTGGGAGGTTCCGGTCTTTACGGGCGGCGACGCGGCGGCCACCAATAGGGGGTTTTCTCCGCCCATTCGCTTTCCGAAAATAAGACATGCAGGATTTTAAACGCCCGTTGGCCGACGGGTATGTCTTCAATGTCGCCGCCGTCTTCATGTTTGTTCATCCAGACGACCCGGTGCAGGGCTTCGGCCAGAAAAGGATCCGATGATTTGGAACGGGATTTATCTCGAGCCGCCGCGATCACAGCAAGGCTGAGCGTGCGGGTCAGGCGTTTCTCGCCCGTCAACGCATCTGTCTCTTCGGTGTCAAATAATGCCTCAAGAGGAAATCTTGATCCGGTCGGGACATGGTCGCCCAAGACGTCACTGGTTCGGCCGATAATACAATCCTGACCATGCCGCATCCGAGTAACGGCGGGCCCGGCACTCAGGCCGCGCCGGACATATCGCTCGGATATCGCGGCAACCTGACGCCCATAACCGCGATAACCGATGAGCGGCTCGTCCTGGCAATAGAGCGTATCGATGAGGAAGTTTTCAGCGGGTTTGAATGTGTTCAAATCGCGATGTGTGTGCTGATTAAACCGGTCCATATCGCAAAAATTGTAGAGCTGATGTGTCAGACATTTTTGACGGAGTATGATGAGCGCCAGACGCAGGTTTTCATCTATATCAGCTGTCATAATATCGTTCAGATCAGCCTTTAACTTTGGATTTTTATCAAGGTTCGTATCGAGGATTTTACGGGCGTCTTCCAACCGACCCAAAGAAAACATCCGGGTAAAGGCCGCTCCCGGATAATGTTTGGCGAGATAATCCGATTTTACTCGGGACAGTACGGATAGCGGCCATCTCCTATGACGCGAGGTCATAAAGCTATCGAGCTCCTGCTGGGTTGAGGCGGACAGAAGCGTGCCGCCAAAAAGGCTGGGTGCAACATTCATGTCCTCGCTTAGCGTCATGGCATGGTCAAAAAACTCACTATCAAATTTCATATTTCGCGCGACCAGATACCGTTTCATCTCGTAACGATATTGCCTGTTGCGGGCCCCCGGCTCCAACCGGTTCGGCGGCAAAGGGACATGATTGGCGAGAAGCGCCCCGTATTCGGCGGGACTGGCCTCGCAGGCCTGAATACGTGTTTCAAGCTCAGCAAGTTTTGCCTTAAGGCGTGCTGGCAGTGCATAGTCATAGGCCAGGTTGAGCTCCAGCACAGCTATCCACGGCAGGGGATTTTCCGCATTCAGGGCCTGTCGGGAAATATGTCTCATGACATTGGCCAGTTCCGGCGACGGCGTATCGCCGGGCTTGATATCCCAGGGATAAGGCACGGTGGAAATCGCCAGAGCTGCCTGCAGCCAGTCGAGCTCGGGATGTGTGCGAGCCAGTTTTGACACAGTAATTTGAAGGGGGGAAATCTTGCGGTTATCGCGCCTGAAGTAATAGGGGATCTCATCATTACGAGGGTCTGCCAACTCAAAATCATCGACCCGCAGCCACCAGTCGATCGCGGGATGGGATGTCGTGGCGATATCGAGCGCGCGGGCGGTGGCTTCGCGATTAATCATCTGATTAACCTTCGGCGCTGTCATGGTTGTCAGGGCCGTCTTGATCTGGGTTTCCAAAACTTCTGGCTCTTGATTGACAAAAGCAGGGAAGGAAAAGTCTTGATAATAGTTGAACCCAAATCTTTTCCCGTAGGCGAGGTCCAGTCCGGACAGGCGGCGATAGACATCAATGGTATGCCCAACATTATCGATTTCCGCAAAATGTATACCGCCAGAATAAAGCGTACCGTAATGCAGCTCCGCATAGGAAATGGTTTCAGTGACAAGGCGGTATTTGTTGTCGCAGACGACCGTATTTTGCTTAGGGGACTGGGCGTGAATGGTCTGGCACAGGGAGAGTCCCAATAATAGGAAAAGAAAAACGAAACGGCACATATTCATTTGGATATCTCAATCTATGAATGGGCCCCGTATAATCTTTAAAACCGAGACTGTGCTAAAATAAAGACTAAATTGTGTTTATTTCGCGCGCTCAAACACGACTTCGCCGCCAATGACGGTTTTCAGCACGGTAATGTCCCGTAATGTGTTCGGGTCGACCTTGCGGGGGTCAGCAGAGAGGATGACGAAATCCGCCCGCTTGCCCACTTCGAGCGTGCCGGAGATATCTTCTTCCTTGAAACTATAGGCATTGGCGGCGGTATAGGCGGTGAGGGCTTCTTCGACGGTGATTTTCTGTTCCGGGATCCAGCCACCCGGGTTTTTATTGTCCAGGGTTCTGCGGGTGACGGCGGCGTAAACCCCGTCCATAGGATTGAGCGGCGCCACGGGCCAGTCAGAGCCAAAGGTCATAATCCCGCCCGCATCTAGAATAGAGCGAAACGGATAGGTGGTCTTGAGGCGCTCGGCCCCAATACGGTCTTCCGCCCAGCGGCCATCGTCAATGGCGTGATAGGGGTGGACGGAAGCGATGATGCCCGTTTTTGCCATGAAACCGATATTCCAATCTTGTGGATGCTGGGAGTGTTCAATCCGATATCGATGCTGATCTGAATTATTACCCCCTATTTCCATGAAATATTTTTGAACTTTAGCTATTCCTTGGTCACCAATCGCGTGGATGGATAATTCCAGGCCCGCTGCATCGGCGTCAGCCATGAGCGGAAACAACTCGGTAGGGTCGATCATGGGGCCGCCTGATGTGCTCGGATCATCTGTGTAGGGTCTTTCCATCCAAGCGGTACGCGATCCCAGAGACCCGTCTATAAAGCCTTTCACGCCGCCCCAGCGTAAAAGCTCATCACCGGTGCCGTTTTTGCTAGCTTCGGCCATGGTCTGCCAGCTTTCCAACGGTGTGGAAACTTGGGCGCGGAGTTTCATAATGCCGCGATCTCGGGCCATTTGGAATATATCCAGCATAGTGGTTTCGGTTGGATAGGCGGTGACCGCATGAACCTTGGTCAGGCCCAGCGAAAGGGCATGATCTTGCGCGGCCTTGAACTGGTCCATATTCTCATCTGTGTCCGGCGCGGGTATTTTCTCGAGAATAAGATTTAGCGCCGCGCCTTTAAGGATGCCCGTCAGCTCGCCATTTTCATCTTTTAATATCTCGCCGCCTTCGGGCACGGGCGTGTCTTTTGTGATGCCTGCGATTGCCAATGCCGCTGAATTAGCCAGACCCATATGACCATCCAGCCGGATCACATAGACGGGTGTGTCGGGCGTGACGGGGTCGATCCAGTCTTTATGGGGTAACTCGGCATTTCCGTTTTCATCGGCCCATTGCGTCTGGTCCCAATTGCCGTTCAGTACCCAGCGGCCTTCGGGGAGTTCCGCCGCATAATCCTCCATGCGTTTTGTGAACTCTTCGGGCGTCGCCGCATCACGCAGATCCACACTGGCGAGCGCTGCGCCGCCTTCCATGAAATGCACATGATTGTCCATAAACCCGGCCATGACAAACTTGCCCCTCAAGTCGACAATGTTGTCGCTCGTGAGCTCTTCTGGACGGTCGTTACCGATGGCGAAAATCCGGTCGTCCTTGACGGCTATGAATGTGGCCGAAGGGCTATCCCCATTGCCGGTCCAGATTGTGCCATTGGTATAAAGGGCGTCCACTTCTGTTTCGGTTACCGGTTTTTCGGCCGGCTGGCAGGCAGAAAGTACAAATAAGCGTATTAAAAGAATGAATGCTCGCATGAGCGGTCTCTATCCCATTATATGTTAGGCTCCAAGTTAGCAAAGAAACCAGAAGAGAATACTATGTGGCTCAAAAGACGCGCCGCTCTAAACGATACGGATGCCGTACTCGCGCTGGCGACCTCACTCGGGCCGGGTATGACCACTTTTCCGGCCGACGTGTTTAATTTAGGCGGATAACTTATGTTTTTGTTAGGACAGTGTCATTGTGGTCGGGTTAAAGTTAAACTGGAAACAAAACCTGATTATGTGAATGATTGCAATTGCTCTTTGTGCCGAAAAAGTGGGGCTTTATGGGGCTATTTTCATCGAGATCAGGTCAAAGTGTCCGGGCCTACCGATACCTATCAGCGTGCAGATAGAGACTCTCCCGTCGTCAATATCCATTTCTGCAAACATTGCGGAAATACCACTCATTGGACCCTGACTATGTTCGGTAAGACGCTTGTTGAGGATATTTATCGTATGGGTGCCAATATGCATTTGTTTTCCGTTTCTGACCTTAAGGGTGTGGAAAAGCGATATCCTAATAGAGCCGATTGGCAGGGAGGGCCCGAACTCGACGATGTTAAACCACCGGAGCTTTTGTAGCCAACCGAATCGTGCCACTTATCCCTCAAACAAATGGAGGGGAAAATGCCTACCACACTCGATCAGGTTCGCGAATGGCATGAGAATTTTAACGCGCCCGTACTGGATAGCCCTGCGCTTCCCGAAGGCCGCCGGGAGCTCAGACTGTCTTTGCTCGAAGAAGAGATCAAAGAGCTTCGCGAGGCGGTCGAAGCGAATGACATGGTCGAAGTGCTCGATGCGCTGTGTGATATCCAATATGTGCTCGACGGGGCGTTTCTGGAGTTTGGCTTGCATCCGGTGAAATATAAAGCCTTTGCCGAAGTGCAGGCCTCCAACATGTCCAAGCTGGGCGAAGACGGCAAACCCATATTGCGCGAGGACGGAAAAATCCTCAAAGGACCAAATTTCCGCCCACCCAATCTGGCGCAGTTTATTTAGACAAAAAGTTCGGTTTTGACTTTTCCTGGCCAGTATTTTGCCGTCTCTGAGATATCGCAATGTAATGCCTGATTTTCGGCGACAGCCGGAATGAATCAGTTGTATAGGAGCGTATGACAACACCGTCTAACATCTCCCAGCAAATGGGCGCGCTCGACATTGTAATGCTGATTATTCTCTCTGTCCTATGGGGAGGGTCGTTCTTCTTTTTTGAAATCCTGCTCGAGCATTGGCAGCCTCTGACTATTGTTACGCTTCGGGTTGGAATTGCGGCCTTGGTTTTGTGGATTATCCTGTTCGCCCGCCGGGTTACCTTACCTAAGTCGGGCAAGGCGTGGTTTGCGCTTTTTGTGATTGCATTGTTAAATAATGCTATTCCGTTTTTCTTGATTGTCTGGGGCCAATCACAAGAGGGGGTGACAGCGGGTTTGTCATCTATCCTTAATGCGACGACGCCCTTCTTTACGGTTTTGGTTGCCGGGGCTCTGCTTACGGATGAGCGTATGACACCTGGCAAGATATCAGGCGTTATTCTTGGTTTGATCGGTGTTGTCGTCATGATTGGCCCGAAAGTCCTGAGCAGCGGTATTCAGTCCGGGAATGTCATCGGTCAGCTGGCTGTCATGGGGGCAGCCTTATCGTATGCTTTTGCGGGAGTTTGGTCCCGAAGGTTCAAGACTATGGGGATTACGCCCATGGTCGTTGCCGCCGCCCAGACATTGTTAGCCTTTCTTTTTATCTTACCAATAGCCTTGATTGTGGAAGCCCCTCTGGAGAGCCTGAGCCTGGCGGGGCCCAAAATCTGGCAGGCCATGATAGGTCTGGCCGTCTTCTCGACGGCTATTGCTTATCTCTTATATTTTCGCCTGATCGAAAGATCGGGCGCCACCAATGCGTCTCTTGTGACTTTTCTGGTTCCTATCTCCGCCATATTGCTTGGGGTGATTTTTTTGTCCGAGCCCTTCACCGGACCACAAGCGATAGGTATGACTTTGATTGGTCTGGGGCTTTTGATTATGGACGGACGGGTTTTAAGTCGGCGGCCAAGATGATGCAGTTTAAGGTCCGTTGTTTAAATCCGTCTTCATGATTATACGGTAGTAAAGAGCCTATGAAAGGCAAACTCTCTTTTCTCAATGATTGGTATGAAGCCACAAAACGTCTGGCCCGGCATAAACATGCAGAGCCAGCACTGTTTGGCGTGTCCTTTGTGGAAAGTTCCTTTTTTCCAATACCGCCGGACCTGATGCTCATTCCTATGGTGCAGGCGGATCATTCCAAAGCCTGGCGTTATGCGTTCATATGTTCCTTGGCTTCCATCCTTGGCGGCATTCTGGGATATTTCATCGGCATGTATTTCTTTGACGCTTTTGCCCAACCCATTTTGGAGAGTCTGGGCAAGGCTGAGAAAATGAATGATTTTAGAGCCCGTATCGCTGAACATGGCGGCCCAGCCGTTTTTGGAGCCGCGCTGACGCCCTTTCCTTATAAAGTCATCACGATCATGAGCGGGGCTATTCCGGTGGCTTTCTCGACCTTTATTGCTGCCAGTGTTATCGGACGGTCAATAAGGTTTTTCCTGGTGGCCGGCGTGGTCAAAAAGTTTGGAGATCAGGCGGAGACGGTCATGAAAGAGCATTTTGGCAAGTTTACCATCGGACTTTTCGCGCTGCTTATTGCGCTTTATTATGGCTATAAATACCTAACCGGGCATTAGGCCAACGACCCGCCCGAAACCATAGTTGGAAAAAGCATCCCGCCGGGCGGCGTCATCATTCGGTCCCATCAGTAATGCCAGATCCGGCTCATCACGGGTGGGACGAGAACCTTCAATTTCTTTTACGACGGAAACCGTACGTCGAGCGATAGCTTCACCGGAATCGATCCAGAGGACATCTGGTGGTGCTGCAGCAGCGAGCTCATCCTTTAACAAAGGAAAATGCGTACAGGCTAGAACGACTGTGTCCACATCCACATTTGAGAAAAGCGGCGCGACTTCGTGGGACAGGGCGGCCATGTCAACGGGTCTGCCTGCCAGTTTGTCTTCGGCCAATGCAACAAGCCGGGTAGAGCCCTGCAAGACAACCTCTTTGTCATTGGCAAAGTCTTTGATGAGGTTTTCGACATAGTCGCGCCGTATGGTTCCTGGTGTCCCTAGAACCGCGAATTGTCCGGAACGGGTCTTGAGTGATGCCGGTTTCACGGCAGGTACAACACCAATAACCGGAATATCCAGTGCTGCGCGAATTTCTGTCAGGGCCGCCGTCGAGGCCGTATTACAGGCTATCACGGCCAGGTCGACCTGGGTCGCTTCACATAATGTCCAAAGCAATTCTGGGAGGCGCGCTTTCAGCTGGATGTCTGTTTTGTCTCCATATGGTCGGAAAACGTCATCCGCCGCATAGGTCTGCTGGAGTTCAGGCAGAGCTTTACGGATCTCCGCAGAGACTGTTAGTCCGCCGACACCGGAATCGAATATAAGCGCATGAGCCATAGCCCGTTTATAGACGGGAATATGGCTAATTTGGGGTTAATGACGGTTAAAGGCGGTGTCTTCTGCAAGGCCCTTCGCGACGCCAGCAAGCTGGCTCTTCAGGGTGAGGAATGAATTAGAGCTTGAGAGTCGCGCTTGACCCATGACCTCTCCCTCATCCTGTGGAGCTACATCAGCTTCGCTCATTCCCGCGCAAGTGGGACGCCAAGGCGGGTATGTACCCTAATTACAAAGATGACCCTTCACGATGGCACCGGCTTTGCCCATGTCAACACGGCCAGCATAATCGGCTTTGAGTTGACCCATAATTTTACCCATGGACTTGAGGCAGGTGGCACCGCTATCGCGGACATAGCCTTCGATGACCTCTTTGAGTTCATCCTCAGACAGCGGTGTCGGCATGAAGGCGCGGATAACATCAATCTCTGAGCGCTCGCGTTCCGCCAGTTCCGGGCGGCCATTATCTTCATAGGTGGAGGCGCTTTCTTCGCGTTGCTTCACCATTTTTGATAAAAGTGCCATTATTTCGCTGTCTTCGATGCCATCGCAACGGTCTTCGGCACGAGCGGCGATATCGCGGTCTTTAATAGCAGCATTCACCAGTCGCAGCGTCGATAGACGCACGGAATCCTTGGTTTTCATAGCGTCTTTGACACTATTTGAGATTTCTTCACGCAGGTGCATAAACGTCCTTTGTCTCTCTTATCGGCGCTATATAAGGCCTTTTTCCAAGGATTCCACAGGCTGCGACATGGGTCAACGGCCTCTTTGCAGTTTTAATCCTGTGGAAATTAACCTTTTTCGCCAGATATTTCTTGCGTCTGTGGCCCGTTTTATTAGAACGAGGCCGTTTGAAAGCGCGCGGCTTACATAAAAGGCGGACATAATGCAAGATCCAAATCAGACCCCTACCGCGGTCCTCGTTCTGGCCAGCGGACAGGTTTTTTACGGCCAGGGATGCGGGGCTACCGGAGAAGCTGTCGGCGAAGTCTGTTTTAATACGGCGATGACCGGATATCAGGAAATTCTGACGGACCCGTCCTATGCGCAGCAAATCATCTGTTTTACCTTTCCGCATATTGGCAATACGGGCACGAATGCCGAGGACGAAGAAGCCAGCACAAGCCGCGCCGAAAAGGCAGCTGTTGGCGCCATTATGCGCGCGCCGATCACGCCGCCGTCAAGCTGGCGCAATGAAAGCCCTTTGGGCGGCTGGATGGAAGCCCGGAATATTATAGGTATTTCCGGCGTCGATACACGGGCGTTGACATCTTATATTCGCGAACACGGTATGCCGAACGGCGTTATTGCTCATAATAAAAAGGGCGAGTTTGATATCGCTGCGCTGGTTCAAAAGGCCCAAGGCTGGAATGGTCTGGTTGGCGCCGATTTGGCTATTGATGTCGCCTCCGAAGAAGAATTTGACTGGTCACAAAGTAGCTGGGTCTGGCCACAAGGCTATGAGGACAAACAAGGTATCAAAAAAGTCGTCGTCATCGATTACGGCGTGAAGCGCAATATCCTGCGAAATCTGGTCGCCCAGAACATGGCGGTCCGCGTTGTGCCCGCTAAAACATCGGCAAAGGCCATTATTGATATGAAGCCCGACGGTGTTGTGCTCTCGAACGGACCGGGTGACCCGGCAGCGACAGGCGAATATGCCATTCCTGTTATCCAGGATCTCGTGGATGCGGACCTGCCTATTTTGGGTATTTGTCTTGGCCATCAAATGCTCGCCCTGGCATTGGGCGCTAAAACTATTAAAATGGACCAGGGTCATCACGGTGCCAATCACCCGGTGATGGATTATACGACAAATAAAGTTGAAATCGTGTCTATGAATCACGGCTTTGCCGTCGACAGGGACAGCCTGCCAGAAGCCTGCGAAGAAACCCATGTGTCTTTGTTTGACGGCTCTAATTGCGGTATCCGTCTTAAGGGTAAGCCGGTCTTTTCCGTTCAGCACCACCCGGAGGCCTCGCCGGGCCCGCAGGATAGTTTCTATTTGTTTGAACGCTTTGCGGATGCGCTCTAAGGCTTGAATGAACTCTTTATTAACCTAACGCTTTTGTCATAGAACAAGTCGTTGAAAATTGCAGGGATTTGTCTATTGAAAGACGCCATAATGGTTGGGTTTCAAATGACATTCCGGAGATGGCCGTCTGTGCTATCCAAATGCGGTGTGACGCATAACATCCGGATTCTGCTGCTTTCTGATATGATCTTGGCTCATCAGCCATTTAACGGGCAACGCAATGTGGAGCGTGGACGGGCCATTCCGGAGTGAGCGCCTTTCTGAATGGTTGGGCAGGTCTGATTTATCGCCGGGCCGGGCTGGTCTTTTTGGCCGGACTGATTATCTGGATCTTATCTCTTTTTGCACTCCGATCTTTAACGCTCTCAACCGATATTAATGCGCTTATGCCCGAGGGCGCGCAAAGTGTTCAAACACTGGAGAATGCTGAAGCCATTATTGGGGACTTTTCGCCAATACGGGTCGTCGTCGAGGCGGAAAGTCGTGATAAAGTCATCGAGAGTTTCAAAACGCTCAGTGCGGAATTTGGACAAAAGCCATGGGTTGACGATACGCGTTATTTCGAGGACGTCGAAGTACTCATTCGGCACGAGCTACTATATC
The DNA here is from genome assembly GCA_020628425.1 of Hellea sp. Classification (GTDB taxonomy): domain Bacteria; phylum Pseudomonadota; class Alphaproteobacteria; order Caulobacterales; family Maricaulaceae; genus JACOMS01. The sequence goes on from JAHDEZ010000018.1 coordinate 18,506, forward strand.
TGGCCGAAGAAGAGCTCGTGGACTTGGAACAGGAGGCCTATCGCTCCCTCTCAATTTTCTTTGCCAAGGAGATGGCGTCCGCCTTTCAGACGGATGTGACGTTCACACTCAATGGGGTGAACGGTTCTTCCTATGAAGAACTGGACCCGGAACTGGTCGAAGAGTTTGAAAAGACATTTTCGGCCCCGCCCGCTGACCGCCGTTACTTCGTGGTCGATGAGCCGGAAAACGGCCTATATGCGGGCGTTATGATTGTGGCGCCCAAGCCGGGTAATAGCGCCTTGGCCAAAGCCAAGATTATGGTGCAGGACAGTCTGCAGATTACAGATGATTACCGCATTGGTAATCCGGATATTTTCGTCGGGGTGACAGGACGGATCACCAGCCAGGTTGGGCAGTTCGACGCGGTGACCCGGGATTTGATGATAGGTCTGGGGAGTGCTTTCGCTTTGATATCCCTAATCCTGTTATTCTCCTATCGCAGTTTCATGGCTATTCCCTTGATAGTCTTTCCGCTTATTGTGAGCCTGATTGCGACCCTTGCTGTCACTGCGCTGACTATTGGCGGGCTGAATTTGATTACGGCTTTTTTGACGTTGATCCTGTTCGGGCTGGGTATTGACTTCGGCGTGCATAATTTTTCCCGCTACACAGAAGAGCGCCGGGCCGGGACAGATCTCCCGACAACAATTCAGACCATTGTCAACCGGACAGGTCGAGCATCTTTCATGGCCGCCATTACGACAGGGGGCAGTTTCTTTGCCCTGATGATGACGCAGTTCCGGGCTTTTTCTGAGTTCGGCTTCATTGCCGGGGTTGGCATGTTGCTCGCCTTTTTCTCCATGTATACGCTGATGCCGGCAACGCTGGTTCTGGTGGAACGTCTGGGCTGGACACCCAAAAAGAAAACACGCGAGCCTAAATCCCGTAACCGGGGACGTTCACTTTTTGCGCTCCGTCATCCATACTTGGTTATCACAGCGGTTATCGCATTGATGTCAATATCGGTTTATTATGCACCAAAAATCCAGTTTGAGACCAATACGCGAAATCTCGAAGCGACCATGCCTGACAATTATGTCAAAGCCAAAGCTATCGGCAATAAGGTTTTAGGGCAGTCTAATTCTGCAGTTCTCGTGGCCGACAGTTATGACGAGCTGATAGATATCGATGCCCATTTTCAAGACAAACAAAAGACGGATACGGCTTCGCCAACGATTAAACAGGTTCGCAGCCTTCTGAGCTTTGTGCCGCCTCCGGATGTGCAACAAAGACGATTAGATGTCATCCGACGTCTCAAGGAGCAGGCCGACAGGTTATCCGGTCTCGACCCCGAAAAATATGAAGCCAGTAGGGAATATCTGGATATTGAAACGCTCTCGGTGAAGGCGTTACCCCCACTTATCCGCCAAACTTATATGGGACAGGAGGACCGGCCAGGCTATCTCTATTATATCACACCGGATGTGGTTATGGCCGACAGTACAGAAGCGGGAAAGTTTTACGCAGATGCCGCCAGGGTCTCGATTGACGGAAAAGAGTTTTTTAGCGCTTCGGAGAGTTTCGTTCTGGTGGAAATGCTGGGACTGATGCAATCCGATGCCCTTTACGCGGTTTTACTCGTAACCCTGACGACCATTTTTGTGGTCTGGCTGTTTTTCAGAAATGTTGTGGCCAGTTTAGTGGTTCTGGTGCCGCCGCTTTGCGGAGTTGTCCTGACATTGGGCGTCATGGGTGCTTTTGGACCTGCGCTGTCGATCATGAATATGGTTATCCTGCCGTCTTTGGTTGGCATATCTGTGGATAACGGTATTCACATAGTTCACCGATATTTGGGGCACTCCCCCAGGCCTGATCTGGGCTATATTATGCGGACGACTGGCCGAGCGTCTCTATTGACGACCGTCACCACTCTGGTTGGTTTTGGCGGCATGATTACGGCCTCTATGGGGGGGCTGCGATCCCTTGCGCATTTGGCCATAATCGGTTTCACCTTGTGTCTGATTATGACCTGGTTCTTGTTGCCGGCCATTTTGACAATATTGGGCAAAGCTCAACCCAATATGCCCGAACCCATTACGGTCGAGGCCTGATAAATGGCTATTGCCAATCTGTCTGAATTCCTGCCGGACTTCAGCAGCTGGTGGCACCGTTTGACTGGGAGCGCCGGATTTGGGCGGAACCTGCCTTTGCCGGATTATATTGTTCCCGTCGGACATAGAGGCACAAAGACATATGCACCTGAAAACACGCTTATCGCTCATGAGACGGCTTACGCCATGGGCGCGCGCTGTATGGAATTTGATGTGCGCTGCACCAAAGACGGGCACTTTGTTGTCATTCACGATCATGATGTGGAACGCACGACTGACGGAAAGGGTGATGTGGACGCACTCATTTTGGCTGAGCTTAAAAAATTCGACGCCGGGAGTTTCAAAGGCCCGGAGTTTGAGGGCGAAACCGTACCTACCTTAGGGGAAGCCTTGGCAAATGTCCGCGGCCGCTACGCTGTCGATATAGATTTTAAAGGCGGGCCAGAACACTCGGCGGATATGCTTATAGAAATTTTGAAGGACACTGGGTTTGACCAGGCTGATGCGCCCCTGGTCACTATATTTGCCCGGGTCAATCATTTTGAGAAACTTCTGCCACTGGCGCCGGAATTCGCCTTGCGGCCGCATTATCTGTCACGGCGGCATTGCAAGACCATGTCCCGCCGTCATGGCATAGAGGTTATGGGGCTCAGGCGTTATGCGTTTTCAAAAACAGCTGCCGGCAATATCCGCGGTCATGATATGCATCTGTTTTCCAATGTCATGGGGAAGTCCGAAAACGAAAAGGATTTCGAGGACGCGGCGTCTGCGGGCGCTCTGTTTATTCAAACGGATTATATGGACAGGCTGGTCGCCTATCTGGACTCCATCGGGCGATTGGAGACACGGGTCTTAGGACGGGATTTTCGGCCTATCACGCCTGATGATAACGGTCAGATCGTCTAGGGTTTGCTGTTTCTGATATCATCCAGCAGATTTAAATTATCTGAGCTGTTTGAAATTCTGCCATTGGCCATCTCTTCCCATAACAGATTTTGCGCCGCCTCAAGGTCTCCGTAGTGAGCATGATACTCCACTAATCGCATCAGGTCTCGTTCGGACTTAAGGAGCCCTTTCTCATACATTTCCGCTAAAACCAGATAGGCCTCTTTTTCACGCCCCCCATAGGCCAACAGGCTGATTTTACTATCCCAGAGATTCCTGTCTTGTGGCCACCTTTTTAACATGGCCTCGATAATTTCCTGCTGCTCCGTCCGCATTTCATTTTCATTATAAAGGAAGTGCATATGGTCGTAATCTATACGCTCTTTGGTCTCTAGCTGGGCAAACCATGTTTCCGCCCATGGCAGGGCTTCCTTGTAGGCTTCCGCCTGCATATAGGCTTGCATGGTATATTTGATATATCTCGGGTCAGTACTTCCGTTCTTCTTTATCCATGTTTCAAAGGCTTGCGCGCCTGACATATATTGGCCATTAGCGATCAGAAGCTGGGCTATCTGGCTCTCAGTTGTTGAAACTTCAGCCTCTGAAAGACCACCGGATTCTATGGCACGGCGGAAATGAACTATGGCGGCCTTTAGGTCATTTTGTTCATAGGCATTCATGCCCATCATTGTTTCGATGGTGCTGATTTCATAACTGTTGAGATAATCCAGCGCTCTGGCTTCTTTCAGTTTTTCCGTGGCTTTGACAAAGTTACCCTCTTGCGAAAATTCCATGGCCTTCATAACCATTCTTCCAGACTGATCATGAAATTCCCGTGGGCCAACCTGGGCAATACTTGTGCTAAAGCCGAACAGGCTCATGGCCATGATCGTAAGAACTGTCCGGATTGGCCGGGTTTTAAGCTTATAAGTCTCAGGCATAATTCCCCACTTTCTGACGCGGATTTTCGACCAAATGAGGTCAGGCGTCAAGCGGCCAATCTCAGTCCAACCAGTTGACCAGCATTTCGGACTCTAGCCGTTTCTGTTCGTTAACTGTGAGTGTACCAAAAATCGCCTTGAATTTTTCACGAGCAGGGTGCCAGCCTTTCTTGCCGGATTTCAGATAATATTCAGCGGCTTTTAATCGATTGGCCTCATAGAGACGCCCCATTTCATAGGCTTCTCCTATTAAATAAAGGCTTCGGAAATGTCCCTTGGCTGCGGACTTTTCAAGTAAAGGCAATGCCTTGTCATAGTCGCCGTTTTCGTAAAGTGTTCGAGCCTTGGAAAATTTTCTATCGCCACCGTCGCTTAACACCCGATAACCGTGTTTGGTTGTAAACCGCCAGACACGGACTGCAAATACCCAGATGAGCAATGCCAGCACAAAATAACCTACATTGAAAAAACCGGTCTGCTGGCCCATCCAGTAAAACAAGCCCACCCCCGTCAGCGCGGGTGCAAAATGCACATAAAACTGGCGAAATCGCTCATGCCGTTCAGCCATATAAAAACATAAAGCAATCAGGAAAATGGCAATGACATCAAATGCCAACCCACCTGAAGCCTTATTTCCAAACCAACCAAATATAGTACTCAGGCAAAGTTTAATGACCAGAAAAGGTGCCACAAACAGAGCCGTCCAGACACTTGGATTATTGCGTATATAACGCAGGTGGATTTTAAAAAATCCAGGCACATAAGACGACAGAAAATAGTGACCTGTCTTCTGGGCAATTTGCCGGGTTTGCGCTCTCTTATTCAAAACAGAGACAGGCTAACACAGATCCTTACCAAAATTTATAACTAAATATGTTGACGACAAGTGTCGTTCAATATTATTGATTAACAATAAGAGGTGTGTGTTCTCCCCCGGACGGCTTCCTCTTAAAGGGCCGCGTTAGATGGCCCGCCTCGCGCAATGTAAGAGAAAAGGAGACTATAATGCGTATGACAAAACTCATCTCAACGGCCGTTATTTTCGGCACCGCCATGACGGCATTTGCTCTTCCGGCTTCGGCTGGCACAACTCAGGGCCGGACCGTCAAAACAACGATCCAAAAATCGGATCTGCGGACGGAAGCGGATATCATTCGGACTTACGCTAAGCTCAAAGAGACCGCTGCGGAAAACTGTCAGACCTCTGGTCGCCCTGTGTTTAGCAATCGAAACTTTGAGCGGGTCTGCAGCACGCGTCTATTGGACGATTTCATCCAAAGCGTCGATCATGCAGCTTTGACCCAATATCACAGGTCGCAAAACGCCGGATAGCTGCCTAGCGATTTCCGGATAGTTTTTCGCGGGCCAGCGTTTCAAACCTGGCGCCACTATCCGGATCAAATGTGCGCCGTGCCACCCATTGGGATTGCAGATCCTGTGGGCGGCGCAGCACCCATCCCCTGGGACGGCTTAATATGTCCGTATAGGCCTGCCAGGGGATTTGGGCGGCTTCCCCGGTTCCGTCTCTCAGCGTTATACCCGCATGGTCAACGGACATGGCAATCTGTTTCTTGTTCTCGGGCAGTTTGAGAAAAATCGAATAAAACCAGACCGCGTGATAAATAATAGCGCCAGCTAGAATAAAGGCTCCGGGTGAAATGAAGAACTTCAACATTGTGCCGGCGTCCGTTCCGACTTGAGACACAGCCGCCGCAAACCCAATGGTCAAAGACACGATCAGAAGCATTTCATAATTCTTCCAGTCATTGAGATAAGCATCCATGAAATCCCGATAGGTGATATGAGTCTGACCAGTGATCATATAAGAGGTTTAGCGCGAATGTTGTTTAAATTTCCAGAGCGTTTACTGCTCTAAATTCATGACCGGCTAAAGCTGGGCCATTTCAAGGCAAAGAGGGCTGGCTTTGAAAATTTGAAAAGGCAGTACGGTTTAGAAAGCTAAAGCCCGCCCTTAAAGAAAGTTCTTTCATATTTAGCGCGTTAACACATATTTCATATGTGATGCGTAAATGTCTAATGGGGGCGCGCTAGAAGAGAAGTCCCGTTAAATATACATATTAGTGGGAGGCATCATGCCAAAAATTAAGTCACTTTCTTTAACCGTGTCCACGTCTATCTTAAGTATCCTGTTGAGTGGAAGCGCCTTTGCTCAGGGTAATCAACTGGTCACTCAAGATCCTGTATTTGGAGAGGCTTTCTCGCGAGACTCTTTCGACCCTTCCATAACGACAGATGGGAACCTCATTGCCTTTGCCTCTTATGCTGACGTACTGGCACAGGGGACAGATACGACGTTTTCTTCTGTTTATGTTCATGACCGTTTGACGGGAAGCTTTGAACGGCTGGATGTACCAGCGCCATGGGGAAATTTTCACTCGCCATATATTTCGGCCAATGGGCAGTTTGTGGTCTTCCGTTATTCCACCAATCCGTCATCGGACCCGAATCCTGAGCGAATATATGTCTATGACCGTTCCAATGGGAATTGGGAATTGCTGCCGGTAGATTTGAGCGACCCTTATGGGGGTCCAACCGAACGCTATGACCGGGTCTCGATTTCAGATGATGGTAATCTTGTGGTTTTTAACGCCAATAATGAAAACCTTGTTGCAGGCGACACGAACGGCGCGCCTGATGTTTATCTTTTCAACCGAACGGACCAATCCATAGCGCGCGCGTCGCAATATGTGGACGGGTCCGAATTACCTGCCGGAGGGGAACAAGGCCGGATCACGCCCGACGGACTGAGAGTTGTATACACACATGGCGGATACGAACTCCTGCTCCATAAACCATCGACGGGGACGACAGTCGTTGAAGCGCTCGATCTTTCATCTTTTGGACAAAACCCGGTTATTGCTGATTTTGATATGACGCCTACGGCCGATCGTTACGCGCTTCAAATTCTGGATCAGGATTTTTCCGGCGCGGCGACAACGAGCTTTGCCATTTATGACCCATTTAGTGGTTTCACGGAAATTATTGATCAGGGACCCCCGGATTATGATCCACAAGCTGTGATGTTCAGCGGCGTTCGAATTTCCGCCGACGGGGAAAAAGTTATTTATTCGACCTTGTCACAAATTGATGTGGAACTCAGCTATCCGGATGGCAGCGTGTTTACGACGCCGGTTAAAGAGGCCCAGACCAGGCTTTATGACAGCGCAAGCGGATCGACCCGCTTGATTACACCTGTTGGAGAGTTTTTACAGTCAGGCAGCGGAAGCGATATCTATGCTTCGCCCGATATTTCCGATGACGGATCCACCATTACTTTTACGCATTTGCAGCCCGGTTCCGACGGACTGGTTACGCAAATATATGCAGGATCCGTTGTGCCCGGCAGTGAAGCGCCGATTGCAAATGCCGGTCCAGATATCCAAGCCACGGGTCCGCAAACACAATTAGACGGTCAGGCCTCATCCGATGATCTGACGCCTTCAAATGCCCTTGGATATGCCTGGGAAGTTCTACCGTTATTCGAAGGTCAACCCGTTGCTTTTACAGATAACCCAAACTCCCCAACACCCATGCTCGAAGGTGACCCCACTGAAAATCTGATCAGATTGATTGTTCAGGATGGAGACGGGCTGTTCAGCGCGTCCGACTATCAATTCATCCAACCGGGCAATCAGCCGCCCAGCGTCTATGCCGGTGTGGACCGGTCTATTCTGTTAGGCGAAAGCGTCGCCTTGAGCGCGAATGCCTCTGACCCGGATGGCGACCCATTAACCTATCAATGGTCCGTCTTAAGCCAACCGGCCGATAGTACCGCCGGTCTGACCGCAATGACGGCTGTGACCAGCTATACGCCTGACGCGGCCGGCATTTTTTATGTGGAAATCACGGTCAGCGATGGGGAAAATTTCGCCTCTGACCTGGTTCGGATAGATGTAACAGATCCCCTGGTCTATGCTTCGGCGCAGGTCAGTTCTGCTCGGGACCTGGTCGCTGGCCTGTCCCGCTCAGATTTCGATAGCCGCCGCCGACAGGCTGAGCTGTTGGGTGATTTGGATGACATTCTGGCCGCATTATCCGCCGGTGATACGGCACTGGCTTCCAGTCAGATTGACGCGCTAATGCCGCGCCTCGACGGCTGCACTGTTAATGGTGGGCCAGACACTAAAGGTAAAAGTAAAGACTGGATCCAGACCTGTTCTGCGCAAATTGCCGTCTTTGATGACCTTAATGAGGCCAACGGCGTTTTGTAAAAAACGTCCTGATTTTAGTCTATCAGGCCGGGTTCTCCCGGCCTTTTTTTTGGGCCTGACTGTTTGAAAACATCACCCCCAAAAACATAACCATCGGGTCTTCTAATTGTTCCGAAATATGTTGCCTTCATCTACCTAGATAAATTTTAAATTTACATTCGCGCCATATACCCAGAGCATGTTGCGGAAAATTGACAAGCTTTCAATCTTCCAGCTCGTGGTTTTAATTGCCGGGGGCGTGTTGTCCTATCTGACCTTTTATGCCGATAGCTATCCGGTCGCGGAGATTATCACGTGGTGCAAAGGTGAGGGCGGGGAATATACTCAGATGCGGGTTGAAGATGTCAAACATTTAGGTGCTCAAACACCACCTCGGCACAATTTCGAATACTTTGGTTTCGTGACGCTCATGTATATATTACCCATAGGGATAGCCTTATTTGCTTCCCATATTGTCCGTGGTTTTTGGGCAAAACTTGGTTTGAACCTGTTTGCGGTTAGCTGGCTACCAGTTCTTGTTTTTCTTTACTTTGCAAGCAAGGTTGGGCGCGCCATTAATATCGAAAAAACTTTTCATGAAGAATGTGGTGTAAAATATTTCCCGGATCAGGTACCGAACCTGGCTGATGCCTCAATTCTATTCATTATGATTTTTTGGGCGTTTTGTGCCACCGTAATAATCATGATCGCATTCGCCATGTGTCGAAGAGTACTCCACCACCTTAATCCAAAAACATAACCATGGGGTCCTCTAATAGGCCCTTGATATATTGCATCATGGCGGCGGCGTCATAGCCGTCGATGATCCGGTGGTCACAGCTGATCGAGAAATTCATGACCAGACGTTCTTTGACCTCGCCGTCTTCCAGCACGAGTTTGGGCCGGATTTTATTGGGGCCAAAAATAGACACTTCCGGGCGGTTGATGACAGGTGTGGTAACGATGCCGCCGAGAGGTCCTAGTGATGTGAGCGTCGTCGTAGCACCTGTCAATTCATCCTTGGTCAGGGTGGCGTTACGAGCCCCTTCGGCCAACCGCGAAATCTCGGTGGCCGTTTCCCAGATATTCAGGCTCTGGGCGTTTTTAATGACCGGCACGAGAAGGCCTTGGTCGGTCTGTGCGGCCATGCCCAGATGGACGGGTTCAAATTGCGAGAGGAAGCCCTGTTCATCATTATAGCGGGCATTCATTTGCGGCCATTCGCGAATAGCGGAGATCATGGCGCGGATAATAAAGGGGAGGACGGTGAGCTTGGGTTTGTCCTCGCTCTTTTTGGCGTTGAGCCGTTTACGTAGAGCCTCCAGCTCGGTGACATCCATTTCCTCCACATAGGTGAAGTGCGGTATATGGCGTTTGGAAGCCTGCATGCGCTCCGCAATCAGACGGCGCATGCCGATGATTTTGATACGGGTTTCCCCCGATTCCGGCTCGAGTGCTTTTTCAAACCGGTCTAGATCGGCATGGGTGACATTGCCTGATTGGCCGGAAGCTGAAACTTTCGAGAGATCGATGCCGGCATCTTTAGCGCGCTTACGAACGGCCGGGGAGGCGAGGGCCTTGCCCGAACCTGGTGCAGATGGTGTTGTTTTGGTTGTGCCGGTCGTTGATGTCTTGGCGGGTTTTGAGGCTTTAGGTGTCGGTTTCGGGGCAGGGGCTGGCGCTGCAGAGGCCAGAGCGCCTTCCACATTTTCAAACACCACCAGATCAGCCCCGACGGCTATGGTATCGCCTTCGCCGCAGCCCAGTTTTACGGCTGTTCCGGAAACAGGGGCGGTTAATTCGATAGTCGCTTTATCGGTCATGGCATCGGCCACGGGGTCGTCTTCATTGACCTCGTCGCCTTCATTGATGTGCCAGGCGGTGATTTCGGCTTCGACCACGCCTTCGCCAATGTCGGGCATTTTAAAAACAAATGTCCCGCCTCCTGCGGCTGGCTCATTCGCCAGCACTGGGGGCGCTACGGGAGGCGGAACATCTGCCGAAGCCGACGAATCGGCTTCTGTCTCGAATATAGCCAAGTCGGCGCCAACGGCCAGCTTGTCACCTTCTTCGCAGCCCAGCAGAGTAATCGTACCGGAGACCGGCGCGGTCAGCTCAATTGTAGCTTTGTCGGTCATAGCGTCCGCAATGGGCGCATCTTCTTCGACCACATCACCCACGGCCACATGCCAGGCTGTGATTTCAGCCTCGACCACGCCTTCGCCAATATCCGGCATTTTGAAACGGTATTCGCCCATTTTGGACTAGCCTTCCAGAACTTCTCTAATGCCCCTCTTAACCCGAATCGGGCCAGGGAAATAGGCCCATTCCTGCGCATGCGGGTAGGGGGCATCCCAACCGGTGATCCGGTTAATGGGGGCTTCGAGATGGTAGAAACAGGTTTCCTGTACCTGGGCCATGAGCTCGGCGCCAAATCCAGAGGTGCGTGTGGCTTCGTGCAGGATAAGACAGCGACCGGTCTTTTTAACGGACTCAGCAATACTGTCCAAATCCAGAGGTAAAAGCGAGCGCAGGTCGAGAATATCGGCTTCCACGCCCAGTTCGCGGGCGGCCGCTTCGGCGACCCAGACCATAGTGCCATAGGCAAGAATAGTGAGCTGGTCACCTTCGGTCAGCTTTCGGGCGGTCTCAAACTCCACCCGGTAATGACCCTCGGGCACATCGGCCAGAGGATGGTCAGCCCAACTCACGGCCGTGGCGTGTCCGTCCCCTTCGAACGGGCCATTATAGAGCCGCTTGGGTTCCAAAAACAGCACCGGGTCATTGTCTTCGATAGCCGTAATCAACAGCCCTTTGGCATCATAAGGGTTGGAGGGGATAACCGTTTTCAGGCCCGCAATATGAGTAAACAAAGCTTCTGGACTTTGGCTGTGGGTCTGACCCCCATAGATCCCACCCCCGACAGGGGTCCGTATCGTCAGCGGGGCCGTGAAATCACCATTAGAACGGTGGCGCAGGCGCGCCGCTTCAGAGGCGATTTGATCAAAGGCCGGGTAGATATAATCGGCGAATTGGATTTCTGCGATGGGACGCAGCCCATTGGCAGCCATGCCAATAGCAATGCCCATAATGCCGCCTTCGGAAATGGGTGTATCGAAACAGCGGTGCAATCCATGCTTTTCCTGCAGGCCGGCCGTGCAGCGAAACACGCCACCGAAATAGCCCACATCCTCACCGAAAACGAGCACATCCGGATCCTGGCTCATTTTTACATCCATGGCCGAGCGGATGGCCTCAATCATATTCATCTGCGCCATTAGTGATCGCCTCCGTTTTCTTTTTCGGAGTTCTCTTCCATAAATTCAGCAAGCTGGCTTTGCAGGTGGCTTGGCATCTCTTCATAAACCTGTTCGAACATGGTCTCGGGCGCGATACCGGTTTCCGTGGCGAGAGAGCCAAGCTTTTCCGCGGCCTTGTAAGAGACACGGATATACTCCGCTACCTCTTTGTTCATAGCCTCTTCCCGGTCTTCATCCCACTCGCGTATTTTGTAGAGATGGGTTTTCAGGCGTTCAATAGGATCCCCAAACGGCCAGACATCAGGTTCATCCTTGGGTCTATAGCGTGACGGGTCATCGGATGTGGAGTGCCCTTCCATACGGTAAGTGAAGTGTTCGATGACGGTCGCGCCGCCGCCGCGCCGCGCCCGTTCGGCCGCCCATTGCATGGCCGCGTAAACGGCCAGGAAGTCATTGCCGTCCACACGGAGTGTCGCCAGACCATACCCGGTGCCGCGGGCTGCGAACGTCTCGCCCTCGCCGGCGGCAATGCCTTGGAAGCTGGAAATCGCCCATTGATTATTGACCACATTAATAATGCAAGGGGCCCGGTATGTGGACGCGAAGTTCAGCGCATAGTGGAAATCGCCCTCGGCCGTAGCACCTTCACCCGTAATCACAGAGGCAATATCGTCATTACCCTTATAAGCATTGGCCATGCCCCAACCCACGCCCTGAATAAGCTGTGTGCCCAGATTACCAGACACGGAGAAAAACCCGTAATCCTTGAATGAAAATAAAATCGGCAGGGATTTGCCCTGCAAAGGATCTCCTTTGTTGGAGAGCAGCTGGCACATCATGTCATGCATGGGACAGCCGCGGGCAATCAGAATGCCGATCTGTCGATAGGTTGGGAAGATCATGTCCTCATTACGTAAGGCCATAGCCATGGCCACAGAGATGGCCTCTTCGCCTGTGCTTTTCATATAAAAGGACAGCTTGCCCTGACGTTGCATGTTGAACATGCGCACATCCATATGGCGGTTAATGGTCATAAATCGCAAGGCCCGGCGCAGGGTTTCCGGATCGAGCTTGGGATCCCACTCGCCTTCGATTTCGCCGTTAAAACGCATGACCCGGATGAGCTTGAGCGCATGTTCAGCTGTTTCATGGGCCTCCACCATGGGATCGGGGCGCTCTGGCGTGTGATTAGCCGGGACTTTGATATGCGAATAGTCCGGCTTGTCTCCGGGCCTGAAAGGAGGTTCAGGCACGTAAAGCCGGGATTGATTAGAGCGTTTGGTCATGGCTCAGAATTTCCCAATATTATCGTATTTTAGCAGATATTAGCTGAATATACTGAATTTCATATAAATTTTTTGATTGAAAAAAGCTAATTATTGGAATAATTTTCCGTAAAATAATTTGACTGAGGTAGAATCATGTCGGGACAAATTGACGGAATTGATGCCAAAATACTACATCTGATTCAGAAAAACGCGGCCCTGTCCGTGGCCGATATCGCGGATCAGGTTGGCTTGTCCTCATCGCCCTGCTGGCGCCGCATTAAGCGCATGGAAGAAATGGGCATTATTCAAGAACGGGTGACCATCCTGAACCGCAAAGAGTTAGGTCTGGATTTTGAGGTATTTGTGGCCGTCAAACTGGCTTTGCCCAATCGAGAGAATATGGAAAAGTTTGAGCGCGCTATCATGCATATGCCCGAAGTCGTGCAATGTGCCACTGTGACCGGTGCCGTGGATTTTATGCTGCGTATCGTCACCAAAGACATGCATGCCTATGATGATTTCCTGCGCGAAGAGCTCTTAGGCATAGATCTGATTTCTGACGTGCAGTCGCGCATCGTCCTGCGCCAGAGCAAAGAGTCCTATGCCTTGCCGCTCAACCTGATTTCCAATGCGGTGCCGCGGAAATAGGCCTTTTTAATTGCAATTCTTTTTAGAGCGCTGCTTAACCAATTATTTTCAAAAAATTTGAAGGTTCCTGATTGGTCCCGGGGTCACTATTGACGGGCTGAGTATTTGGCCAGCTATGCCGATAGTGCCCTTCCCACCCAATGCGTTTTAAAATGCAGGCAAAAATATGGTCGATGATCACAGTATTGTCTTCATCATGAGCTTCAAGCATGTCCACGTCTGGCCGTTTTTTAGCCCGGGCCTTGAACATTTTCTCGTGGCATGAGAGCAATGTATTGGCATCATCAAATTGCCCGGTCAGAGCCTTTACGTAAAAACCAAAATCCTCCAGCCTGTATTTTGGAAAACGGTTTTTCGTCCATTGGTCTTCGCTGGCCTGCCAACTGGCCGCATCAAAATCCTTGTCAGTTAAACAATAGTCATAAATCGAATTCCAGAACCAGGGTGCATAGCCGGGATCGGGTCTATGCGTGTTTTCAGGAGCTTCAAAGGGTTTTTCCAGCAATATCGAAGCCGCTTTGGCCAAAACAAGTTTATGATGAAGGCCTTTGATAGCACTGTGTTCTTGCACAACTTCCACATATCGCTGATGTTTTTCCAGCGTCTTGTTCAAATATTCCTGAGTCTTGTCCATCTCTCCTTGCCCCCAATAGAGATTGGCCAGTTCGAAAAATCCCTTAATCTGACTGCTGATATTTCCTAGAGCCAAAGTGGTTTTACCCTGCTCCAACTGTCGTTCCACCAGCGCACTAAATGTCAAACCATCCGTACTTCTCACGCCTTCCATGCGTTGATGTCTGGAGTTTATTAAGCTCTCGATTCGGCTTTTAGGTTCCAATCCTTCAAATTTCTCGGACCTTGGTGCCTGACGCTTTTTTAGAAAATCAAAAATCCCCATGCTTAACAAGTACCACACATCGAGGTTTTGGAAAAGTAATCAGCCTGCGATATCTCTGGCAATAGATCCTAACCGCTTATTTACCATTTCCTGAAAACCCGTTAGGCTAAATCGGGGAGACGGAAATTTGAGTGATTTATTCCGCAAAGAAGTGATGGACAAACAAGCCTCCAAACATTTGGGGGATGTGTTTGTGGCCACGCCTTTATCCTTCTGGGCCATCACTGTGCTGATTGCCACCTTGATAGCGGGTCTGGTGGCCTTCGCCATTTTTGGAGAATATGCTCGTAAAGAGCGGGTGACCGGCGTGCTGACGCCCAGTGCCGGTCTGGTGGATGTGGTAGCCACGCGGGCGGGCAATTACGAAGAAATTTACGTCACAATTGGCGCTGACGTCAGAGAGGGTGACCCGCTGTTTCGTCTTAGAAATGAGGTCGCGCTTTCCGGCGGTGGACAGCTCTCAGAGGCACTCTTGCAACAAATGCAAGTCGAGAAGGCCAATCTCACGACGCAGCTTACCCAATTGCCCTCTGATTACGATCTGCAGAAACAGCGCCTTCAAAAACAATATCAGGAAAAATCCGCCGAGGCCGACCGCTATATAGATCGTATCGCAACCCAAAGCCGAACCGTCGAACTAGAGCAGACGCAGTTTCAAAAAATGCAAGCCCTTATGGCCGACGAAGCGGCGTCAGCCTTGGAAGTCGCCACAGCGGAAAACCGATTTTTAATGGCGACCCAAAGCCTGCAATCTCTGGAAAATACGCGGGCCAATATCCTCTCTGAGCTCACTGATATTGAAAGTCAGATTGCGCTACTGCCCAATGCACAGACCCAGGCGGAGCTTGAGCTGCAAAACCGGATCAGCACCATTGAACAGCGCATGATCACCAGCGACGCTGATACGGAGTCTGTTATTCGGGCGCCTGTTTCGGGCACTGTTGCCACGCTCAATGCAAGGCGTGGACAGCAGACCTATGCGGACCGCCCGGCTTTGACCATATTACCCCGGGGCGCTGCGTTGGAAGCCGAGCTGTATGTGCCCACACGGGCCATCGGATTTGTCAAACCGGGTCAGCGTGTGCGGCTCCTTTATGATGCATTCCCCTATCAGAAATTTGGCTTTTATGATGGTGAGATCATGGATGTGTCAAAAACGGTCGTGCAGGGCGAAGACCTGACGGCGACCCGCCAGATAAAAGAGGCGGTTTTTTTGGTGCGGGTAAGCCTGGAGAAACAGGTTATCAAAGCCTCGGGTGAGACCGTGCCCTTGCAAAGCGGCATGTCGCTCTCGGCGGATCTCATTTTGGAGGATCGCAAGATCTGGGAATGGGCCTTTGACCCGCTATTAGGGGCCATTCGCTAATGTTAGAGCATCTGAATTTTACGGGCGCCAAACGCCTGCCCATGATTTACCAGACCGAGGCCATGGAATGCGGTCTGGCCAGTATCGCCATGGTCGCTAAATATCACGGCCATAACATAGACCTTAATGGACTTAGACAGCGCTTCCCGGTTTCGCTGAAGGGTGCGACCCTGACCCAGCTTATGCATATGGCTAATCAGTTGGACTTGGGACCACGGGCTCTGCGTCTAGATCTGGAGGATCTGCCTAAATTACAACTCCCTGCTGTGCTGCATTGGGACCTTAACCACTTTGTCGTGCTCAAAAAACTCTCCGGCAATAAAGTCCATATCCATGACCCGGCTCTGGGTGCGCAGGTCATGTCCCTGAAAAAGTTCTCTGAGCACTTTACAGGTGTGGCTCTGGAATTGACGCCCGTGGCGGGATTTACCCGGCAGACATCTAAAAACACCATGCGCATGTCCGATCTCTGGCGCCGTCTGGTCGGTATGAAACGCGGGCTCCTGCAGCTGCTCATTCTGTCAATTGTTTTGCAAGTCATCGTGCTTGCCGCGCCGTTTTATCTGCAGCTCGTTATCGATGAAACCGTCGTTAAATTCGATCTGAAATTCCTGCTGATGCTGGCACTCGCCTTTGGCGGCCTGGCTATCATTCGTGTCGTTACCCAGATGATGCGGGAGTGGACCATCCTTTATTTCGGTTATCAGATGTCGTTCCAAATGGTAGCCAATTTGTTCCGGCATCTTATCCATCTGCCCACGGAGTTTTTTGAAAAACGCCATATTGGTGATGTGCTCTCGCGTATGCGCTCCACGTCACCCATTCAGCAAGCCCTGACACAATCTGTCGTGGCGGCCATTATCGACGGGATCATGGCCGTCATTACCGGTATCGTGATCTTCCTTTATAGCCCGCTACTGGGTACGATTGTGCTCATCTCTGTGGCACTGCTCTTATTGGTGACTATTGCTTTCTACCCTGTGCTCAGACGCACACAGGAAGAGATGATCGTCAAAGAAGCCTTCGAGGCCACTCACCGGATTGAAAGCATTCGCGGCTCTACGGCCATCAAGCTCTTCTCAGCCCAAAGCAACCGTATGGCCATTTGGCGCAATCTCTACGCGGAATATGTCAATGCGGGCATTGCCTATGGAAAATACGGCATCATCCAGCGGGCCTTGCAGGATGGCATTGCGGGCCTGCAGATGATCCTGATCATCTATTTCGGAGCCAAGCTGATTATCGAGAGCGGCGGCAGTCTGTTCACCGTCGGCATGCTCTTTGCCTTTATGTCCTACCGACAGAGTTTTACGGATGCGGTCATCTCTTTGTTCAACAAATATATTGAGTTCCGCCTGCTGGGCCTGCATCTGGAACGTATCGCTGATATCGCCCAGAGCGAGCCCGAAGACATAATGGCCAGCGACGTCCTGCCCGAGAAAACGGCTTTGGCCGGAGACATAGATATCCGGGGTCTGTCTTTCCGTTATTCCCCTTCCGACCCCTGGGTCATCGAAAATCTAAGCCTGCATATTCCGGCCGGAGACTTTGTGGCGCTGACCGGGCCAAGCGGCGGCGGTAAGACCACGCTCCTTAAGCTCATCCTGGGCCTTTATGAACCCACTGAAGGCGAGATCCTTATTGATGGTCAACCGCTAACCCCGGCGACGCGCATGTCATGGCGGCGCAATATGGGCGTGGTCATGCAGGACGACTCTTTGCTCTCCGGCACCATAGCCGAGAACATCTCATTTTTTGATCCGCAAGTGGATATGGAGCGAGTGGAGCAGGCGGCAGCCCTGGCGCAAATTCACGATGATATTATCGCCATGCCTATGCGCTATCTCTCCATGATTGGCGATATGGGGTCGGTCTTGTCGGGCGGTCAGAAACAGCGCGTCCTGCTCGCCCGCGCCCTCTACAAGGATCCGCAAATCCTCTTCCTCGATGAAGGCACAGCGAATTTGGATAAGGCCACAGAAAAAGTCATCGTCGATATCGTCCAAGCCATGCCCATGACCCGCGTCATCGTCGCCCACCGACAAGAGTTTTTAAAACGCGTCGATAAAACGGTGGTGATTGGGTAATTCGTCTTTGAAGATTTGCGCCTGCAAATTATTTTAATATTTCAACACAAATAGACGGTGAAATTTATTGGCATCACGAAAATGTGATGCAAAAAAGAAACTTTTTCGCTTGGCCAGCACTCACCTCTAAGTTAGCCTTCAGTCATTAACTAACTTTATGGAGAGAAATATGAGAGAGTTAAATTCAACCGAAATCAAGCAGGTTGTAGGTGGAACGTGCGACCTGGGCACATCAAGTCGCGTTTGTAGCGGAACGTCCTTTGTCGTTGAAGGTGCCGGCGATAGCAAGGAAGTTATTTACGCCGAACGACTCGCTTGGGAGGCCTATCAAAACTCTGATCCTTATGGAAATTACGCTGACTTTAAAGGGTACTAAAGTACCTCCTATTTAGAGTAGGAAAGAGGCCGCCCTTTGGGGCGGTTTTTATTTGGGAATTTAGATTTTGAGAACGTGCTTTCGCCGCCGGGCTCTGTTTGGTGTGGGGGCTCGGTTGAAACGCTTAGTGCATTGCGCTGTGCTCCATGCACCCCACAAATTCGGAATTTAAATGGACACAAAGAGAGCCAGCGCAGCCTTCGCGGCTATGGGTTATTGGTTTGACGCAGCGGCGGAAACCCGCGCAAACGGGATGGGAATCTCCACGGCAAAATGCGACCTTTGCTAATGCTGTGGATATATATATTTCACACAAATTTGAAATACATCCAGTAATTGATTTTCCGAATCGCGTTCGGAAAATTTATAGTTGTTTTGTGTTTTCTGTTATGTTGTTGTATTTTATACATATATTGGAACTTTAAACTCTTAAAAAAACAAAAAAACAAGATCCACCCTGTCCGGAATATTAATAAATTGATATATCGATAAACTATCAGTTGTTATGCAAAATTGGATATGTTACCAAGGTCACAGCGCAATGAAAGTGGCCGTCGTCTCTGATTTGATATCCGGACGGCTAAATTGTGGATTTAAATGTGGGTTCAAATGTGGGTTTTGAACTAGGGAAATCGTTGATGAAAAAACGCATGAAGCGTGCAGGACGGGCGTGCGCTGTTGCCTTGACCGGAGTGGTTCTGGCGGGGTGTGGGGAGAACCTGCATTATTAGATCAATCAATTACTGAAGCAAAGAGTGGTGCGGAAACTCGTAAACAACTAAATTCAAGACAAAATGGCTTACGTTTTCATATGCGGCATTTAAACGAGGATGTCTTCCAAGCTGAAGAAAACCTTTTGCTCGTAGGTTTCTCCACGGACTCGGTATATGCAATTTTACCACACTTGGATTTTATTAATTCCCAAATGGAATTCAAACAAGATAATGCAAAT
The DNA here is from genome assembly GCA_020628425.1 of Hellea sp. Classification (GTDB taxonomy): domain Bacteria; phylum Pseudomonadota; class Alphaproteobacteria; order Caulobacterales; family Maricaulaceae; genus JACOMS01. The sequence continues at coordinate 37,491 of JAHDEZ010000018.1, forward strand.
GTCTTTGAAAGCATTTTGGGGCGAGTAAAGCTCTCCATTAGAGATATCGGTGAGCAAACTGGTCAGTGCCAATCACTTTCAGGGGTGTTAAGTACAGACTCTGTGGAAGATTTTCATTTCGGAATTTTTTTGGACAAAACTAATGCTGACCTGCAGCGCGTTATTTTGATTCGTGATTTTCGAGTTCTTTGTGAAACTTTGTCAAACACAAACCCTGCAATTGTTAAGTTAGGGTCAACTCAAGCACCTAGAACTCTTCACGGCATTTTGATCTTACCTCACGAAAACGAAAAAATTGAAAAAACTATAAACCCCCCGTTGTAAGTCATATTTTGATTTGTTACCTTGGTCACAGCGCAATGATAAGCGGCCGTCGTCTCTGATTTGATATCGGACGGCGAAAATGTGGATTATATATGTGGGTTCAAATGTGGGTTTTGAACTAGGAACATCGTTGATGAAAAAACGCACAAAGCGTGCAGGACGGGCGTGTGCTGTCGCTCTGGCCGGAGTGGTCCTGGCGGGGTGTGGTGGAGACCGTGTAGCACAAGCCCCTGCTGAGAACGCACAAAGTTCGCGGTCTTCACCAAATATCCCAGACAATGGCGTCTTCTACAGAGTTCAGGCCAAATATGAGCTACAAGAGACAGGCGAACCCATAAATTTTGATTTCGTCGTTTCTTGTTATAACAGGGACGTTCCGGGGTCGTTTCACGGCATTCAGTTTCCCGAGGTCATGTTCCATGCAACTTCAACCGGTGCTGCTATCACAATAGCTCCCGAGGAACATTACTGTGAAAGAGCGGTTAAAAATATTCCGCTAGTTAGAAATACCGACGCCATAAAAATGCCTATTTTGGCTTGGTATCCAGATGTCAACAATCTCTCATTTGCGGAAGTTTATTTGACTAATGATGCCTACGCCGGTGCACGAGCAAAAGTTAAGTTCCTAGATTTTGCAATTGAAATTGCAGACCGGCGCGCTTTTGAGAATTGGTATGAAGAAACGCGATCGCAATACCGACAATTTGGAGCCATACCAGGCCCCTTCGGCTGTCTGACGGAAAACGTAGACTCACGGAACAATCCAGACGCATGTTTCCACCCTGAAAAACTCAAGCTGAATGGTGGTAAACATCAGGTCATTGCAGATGATGGGCTTAGCATAGCTCATACATTAGTGAGACCATTATACTCGAACGATACTGACAGTGTTATTTCCTATCTTGAAACGGGTTCCCAATATCTTTGCCCGATTTATTGGAATTATGAAAATGGTGCAAAAATAAGACATCGTTTTCTGGCGGAAATCGATTCCGGAATCGCACCCCAAAGCGCGGTTAATTTTCAATTAGAGAATCATAGAGGTTTTCTGAATGCGAAGTCTCAAAACTTATTTCGTTATTTAGATCCCTCTTGTTTTGATCCCGAGACAAAATGCGGGGACATTTCCGAAGTTTACCCTCTGCTAAAGTTACAACAAGGAAACCGATTCATTCAGCAATCTATTCTTGAGGATGACTATCTGGGCTTTGGGATTTTGGACCGAGATAAAAAACTGACCTTGCCAAAGGTCGAAATTCAAAATCAAAACGGTGGAGTTTTTTTCGCCAATAAATTTTTAGCTTGTCAATCTGCGAGTCCCCAATCGTATCAAGTCTACGATTTAGAGAAACAAAGATTGATACTGACAGACCCTTTTTAAACAGGAGGATATAATGCCGATTAATCATTCAGAAGCTTGGATATACGCATTTTTTGCGGAAATGAACTATCGCCGTGCAGATACTGATTTCGGCCTGAGTTTAGATGATGGCAATGACAGTATTGTCCTCATCGGTAATGACTTGGCCTGGGGCGGCGCGGGTAATGATACCTTTGTCTTTGGTCTGGGCTTTGACGGCGGAACCATCAAAGACTTCGAGCAGGGCGCTGACCTGATTGACCTGTCTGCCATAGGCGGAGGCGGGGTTATAAACTCCATTGATGATATCTCCATGAGCCAGAGCGGCAATCATGTCATCATCGACATGCCTTTGGGCTCAATCACCGTGGAGAATACGCTCCTATCCCAAATGGACTTTAGCGACTTCATCTTCAGCGAACCTATTATAGAACCCCCCATCGACGGACCCTGCTGGCCGGTCTAGGGTAGAGTAGGCTATTGCCATTTAAGCCCAGGATATCACGAAGACTAACAAAGCCGCCACGGGCGGCTTTGGCCTGTGCAGTTGTGATTGCGGGCATGGCGCTGGCGGGGTGTGCTGGGACGGGAAATTCTAATCAACAATCACACGTATCGCAAACTCCTATCTCTAAACCAAAATATTTTCCGTCTCCCGAAATAATGGAAGACTATGCTATGCGAATTTCGAACCAATCTTATTCACAAAATTATGAATTGAATGTCGAATTAAGTGTATTGGATTATAACTCAGCGGCAACGCATTTTTTTGTGGTTAGTTCCAAAATATATCCATCAGAAGCTTTATATACCGAACTCTATGATGATTTTGGGTATGAACTATTAGACTTTCTTTCAAATAAGAACCTCCTACAGAATTTCACCAGTTCCAATAAAGGTACACAGTTTGTTCTTAAAAAAGACGAGTTTTATGAACAGCACATCATCTACCGTAGAGGCAAAGTGTTTCTCAGGATTCCACTCTATCATTATAGCAAACCAAGGTTGATTTCTGATTCCCTAAAAAGGTTAGATTCAGAGCCGGATTGCAAAGATGGAAAGTATAATCATTTCTTTGTTCAGCACACTAAACCCGTAACAATGAAGTTCAGAATTGAGCCCAGCAACCAGTTAGCTAGAGAGTTTTTTGGGGATCGGAATATCGCTCATATCACCGAATGCAGAAACTTTGTCGAAGATCAGCGACATGGTTTTGGGCACCAAGTTTCATTTCAAAAAATTGAAAATTTTATAAAGGAGACAAATAATGTCAGTAACGATTGATCAAGTGAACCCGGTGAACCTGGTGAAATACTAGAGCCAGCATAAAACCACAATGTCATAATACCTAGCGCCCCGCGTGTCGCAAATGCGGCACGCATGAACGGCTCTCTTTCTTGCATCCCCCAGAAAGAGGGCGGTTCTTTATTTTTTGTCACCCATGACAAGGAATATGTCGCGGATGTCAAAAACCAGAGAGATGGCAATCGTCAGGCATAATAACAATACCCAGAAGAAAAACGGACGTTGATCTTGGTATTTTTGTCGGCCGTTTTTGGATAGGACTCCACCATATAGATAACCCAATAGGGGAAACCAAATCAGGATGTGCGCAACGCCGAACAGGTGAACATTTTTCGTGAGTGACCAGATATACAGGACTGCTGCCCCCGTAGCCAACATGGCAATAAAAACGAACCTGGCAGCCATGTAGCGACGGACGAAAAAAACCGATGCTAGAAAAATCAAACCCATCCACACCATCCAGACTTGCACCACGCTTGTAGTTTCGGTTTGCATGGCTTTAAAGATAGCCGTCAACATCGACGCAATATTGCCCATCCGCGAATCCCTCCGATATTGCTTACGTTGTCATATCCCTCTTGGATTGACCAGATATTTCAGGAAAGCTTGATTAATCAAAGCTTAGGTAAAAGCCTATTCACAAGCGGATTTCAAAAAGGTGACTTTTTGGCTTCCGTTCATCAGCGAAATTTCAGCGTCGAGCCGTCCTTGTGAGGGTCGATAAGTAATGCGTTGCGGGTAATCATGTTCCGGGTTCTCGAACACCCATTCAGGACCGGCTTCAACCTGTTGAAACCGCGTCGCATCATTATTGAGGTCAATGACCACGAGCCCGTCATCATCTATGCGCATTTGTTCAAAAAATGTGACTTGATTGGATGGGTCTCGGTTGACCGCATAACCAAAAAGCCAGCCCGAAGGATCTTGTGTCCACCCCTCAATGGCCAATCCGTCCTCGCTTTGCCAACACCCGACAAATGGATGCGTTGTGTCGGCACGTGTCAGGCTTTTAGTACCTGTCTGTTTGTCCACCGATGTCTGGGGACTACAGGCCGTCAGCGCCATAACCATGAAAAGGGCTGTTCGTCGCATGGCCGCAGACTATCAGTTTGCCGCAGGAAAACACCATATATTTTTAATAGCTTGCAGGTTATACGAAACAACAATGCTAAGAACCATAGGCACATTTTTTCGTATGTTGCGGACAGGCTGGGTGCTGGTCCGTCATGATGCCTTGGTGCCCGAAGAATATGCCGGAGCCGTGCCGTGGTTTGTGCGCCTCTTCGGGGCTATATCCCGTATTTTCGCTATTCGCGGGCGCGCAGATAATCCCGGTGAGCGCTTTGCCAGAGCCCTTGAAGAGCTAGGACCTGCCTATATCAAATTCGGTCAGATACTTTCGACCCGTGGCGATATGCTGGACCCTGTCTTTGTCAAAGGTCTGTCCCGCCTCAAAGACAAGGTTCCGCCTTTTGAGATGAAAAAGGCAGAAAGCGCTTTGGCGACCGAGTGGGGCGCACCGTGGCAGGAAAAACTGGCGACCTTGTCTGAACCGATTGCAGCGGCGTCAGTGGCGCAGGTCCATAAGGCGACGCTTAAAACCGGGGAGGATGTGGCCGTTAAAATTCTGCGTCCTCAGATCCGCAAGGCCATGCGTCAGGATATGGATGTCCTGCATATGGTGGCGGGATTGGCCGAAACTTTTGTTCCGCATACGAGACGTCTAGGGCCTAAGGCTTTTGTGACGACGGCTGACCGGGCTTTGCAGCTTGAACTGGACCTGCGCCTGGAAGCCGCCGCCGCATCGGAGTTATCCGAGGCCGCTGTGGAAACCGGCTATTTTAAAGTACCGGAAATATATTGGGATCTGGGTGGTAAAGACGTGTTAGTTACGGAGTGGATCGATGGCAAAGCCGTCTCTGATGATACGATTTTAAGCGACCCAAAGATTGACACAAAAGACGTGGCGCAAAAAGTCATGCAGACCTTTCTGGCGACCAGTTTTGATTATGGTGTCTTTCACGCGGACATGCATGAAGGCAATATGATCGTCGACGATGACGGGACTTTGGTCCTGATTGATTTTGGTATTCTAGGGCGGCTATCGCCACAGGAACAACGCTTTCATGCTGAGATACTCTATGGCTTTATCCGCCGTGATTATCTGCGCATCGCCGAGATACATTTCGAAGCGGGCTATGTGCCCGCCAAACATACGGTGGAGGATTTTGCCTCCGCGCTCCGTTCGGTGGGTGAACCTATTTTTGGTAAAAAAGCGTCTGATGTGTCCATGAGCCGTGTGCTGTTACAGCTCTTCGAAATCACGGATATCTTTGACATGGAGATGCAGCCACAGCTGATAATGTTGCAAAAGACCATGATGCAGACCGAAGGCGTTTGTCGCCGTTTGGATCCAGAGTTTGATATGTGGAGCACGGCCGAACCCATCGTGTCCAATTCTATGCGGCGAGAGCTGGGTATTGAGGGCCGATTGGGTGATCTTCTGGATAATATGGACCGGGCTCGTCGCACGCTCGAAAAGCTACCCGACGCGACAGAGAATATCGCCGCTCTGGCACAGGCTTGGGTCAATGGAGAGGTGGATCTCTCCAAGAATCCTGCTTTGAAAAATGGTTCACATAAATCAGGCGTAGGAAAGCCCATAGCCTGGGCAGGTCTGGGTGCTTTGGCGGCAGCTGGTGGCTACTGGATAGTTAGTCAGCTCTAACCTGTTCCGGTTCAAATGTTTTAGAATTTCCGGTTGATTGACATTGCCGAATTTTGTGTCAGCTTCAGGGAGCCTCAAGGAAATACAGGGGAGGGGCAAAAACGGTGTCGTCAAGACGCCGTTTTTCTTTGCGACTTTCTCTATGCGCTAAAGGTCCCCCAGACAACAACGTCACACAAATCTCCTTTGGTCAAGCTTGAGGTATTTTCTGCCTGATGAATAAAGGCATTGGCGCGGGCAAAGGGTGTGAGCAGGGAACTGTCCTGCCGCGGAAACGGAGTCGCCATCAGGCGGGCATCTTCTCTGATTTCGACTTGGGCGCGGGAGAATAAAGCCCGCTGGCCATTGGCGCGCAGGTCTTCGGTCAAAACCGCCCTTTGAGTGGGGACTTCTGTCGTCGGGTTCAGGCCGATCATCGCGTCAATAAGGGGACGCAGAAAAAGCTGCGCGCAGACGAGACCTGAGGCGGGGTTACCCGGCAGGCCCAGAACTAATGTGTTTTCAAGCTTGCCAAACCATGTAGGCTTGCCGGGTTTGACGGCTATCTTGGAAAAAATAGATTGATATCCGTTTTTCTCAAACGCGTCTTTGACCAGATCATAATCGCCAACGCTGGCCCCGCCGAGCGGCACGACCACATCATATTTGCGGGCACGGTCCACTTTGAAATTCAGGCTTTTATAATTGTCCCTGGCAATACCCAGATACTCCGCCTCGGCCCCCCATTCTGTCAGCCAAGCCGTGAGGGCAGCAGGTGTCGAGGATATGATCGAACCGCGTTTGGCGGGTGCGCCGATTTCGGTCAACTCATCGCCATTAGAAAAAATAGCGACGCGAGGTCGTTTATAGACTTTGACGGTTTCGATTCCGGCGGAGGCCATAACAGAAGCATGCAGCGCGCCGAGCCTAGTGCCGCGTTCATAAAGGCCATCGCCAAAATGAAAATCTATGCCGGCGGCCCGAATGTGACGCGGTGGGTTTTGTTCATCGAATATGGAGATCTGATCACCGTCGCGTTCCACGTCTTCTTGAATGATGACATGATCTGCCCCGTCCGGGATGATACCACCCGTGAAAATACGAACGGCCTGTCCGGGCTCGACCACGCCTTCAAATTCTTTGCCTGCTGGGGCTTCGCCGATGACCGTCAGTGTGTCGCCTTTATTGGCGTCAATGCTTCGGACCGCATAGCCATCCATGGCGGAGGCGTCGAATGGCGGTTGGGTGCGCAGAGAAACAATATCTTCAGCCGCGATGCGTCCGGCGCAGTCCTGCACCTTGACCTCTTGAACGGCGGTCAGTTTGGCAGCATTGATGATGTAGTCGCGGGCTTCAGAAACGGAGATCATATTACACTGTCATCCCGCACTTGATGCGGGACCCCGAGACTATCGAGACAAATCGTTCCATTCCGGGTTCCTCTCGGTGATGAGTGCGTCTTTCCAAGCCCTGCGCCATCGTTTCAATTTTTTCTCTCTGGCAATAGCATCTTCAATACGATCATAAACCTCAAAATAAACAAGCTTATTAATGTCGTATTTTCGAGTATGAATGGAAGCTATGCCTTCTTTGTGTTCCTCGACTCTTTTTCCGAGATTATTGGTTACGCCAGTGTAAATAGCGCCGTGTGGTCGGCTGGCTATAATATAAACGTAGTATTCTCTTTGCATTTAATTTTGGATAATATTCGTCTCGGGGTCCCGGCTCGGCGCGACAATACTTGTCGCTGGGCCGGGATGACA
>JAHDEZ010000019.1 GCA_020628425.1 Hellea sp.
GCGGTCTTTGGACTGCTCACGCAGGCGCTCAAACAGGCCCATCTTGTTCCAGAAAGTCAGCCATTCCGGCTCTTTCTTGGGCAGGCCCCCTCGCATGGGGAAATCGGTTTGTGGTAAAAATAAAGTGTCGCGGTAATCGCGTTTCTCGTCGGTCATTTATATCTCGAAAATTGTGTTGAAGTCAGGATGAAGCTCCCGGCATGCAATCCCTCCTTAAACGGGGCAGCACACCGGGCTGCTAATTCGGCCCGGAATTCGTATAGACATGTATACGGCTTTCAACATGGGGCGGGGTTATCACAGCGCGCCTTAAAGTCAAATTAATTGAAAGCCTTACGGACGCTCTATGCCGTCTTCGGCCATACGGTCTTTAATGTTTTTAACCCGGTTTTGACTAAGCGGGTGTGTCGAAGTCCAATTATCGGCTTCGTCCGTCTCTATTTCCTGAGCGGGGACATCGAAATTTTCGAAAAAATCGATGAGACCGTGTACAGGCTGATTAGAGGCCTTTAACAAATCATAGCTGAAATTATCAGACTCGTTTTCATGGGCCCGTGAATAACTCAGGGCCAGAATGCCGGCACCTTCTTCCATCACACCTTCGATGAGTGGTCCGGCGTCGCCCGCGATCATGTTAAAAGTGGTAGCCGTGCCGACAACGCGATAAATCTGACGCAAGGAATGCTGGTTTTCCACATGACCGATTTCATGAGCCAGTATGGCGAGAATGATATGGTCTTGTGGGAATTGTTCCACCAGTTCATCTGTGACAACCACCGTTCCGCCGGGAAGGGCAAAAGCATTGGGGCCGATCCCAGGTGCCGAGCGGAATTGTAAATTATATTTGAAATCACGATCGGAGGCATCGAAATCCACCTGTTCGATGTTCGCTAAAAGCCCATCAAACTGGGCGCGGATTTTTGCTTGATGTGTTGTGGAAAGTCGTGTGTCCTCTGTTGCGAACCGGTCCATCAATCGCATGATGTTTTTATCGATAGAATAAAGGGCCTCGTCCGGGGTCATGGCCATACCGACTGTGATGAATACGGGAATGGTCAGTCGGAACAGCGAAAAAGCGAGAATAGGTGTGATGACCGCGAGCGGGGCGATAAGCCTCCAGTTCCGTTCGGTCTTAAAGACATGTCTCCAAAACGATGAGGGTTGAATTTTATCCACCGCCTCCCGGTCGTCAGTTTCAAAAACACGCCCATCAGGCAGAGTAATTTTCCGGCGGATATTGCCCAGAGGCGGGTCTATTTTAATATCCGTTTGCGGGCAGCAAAGCTGCTCGTTAAAGTCCCCGTCCAGATAAGTCGTATAAATATCGCCGTCTTTGATGGACAGCTCCGCGGGACGGCTTTTACCGGACTGAACCTCAAAAATGTCGCCTTTAATGATCATGCCCGTCCATTAAATTCCAATGTCGATATCGAAACCGTCAATATCCGTATATTCGGCGGCTGTTACGCCGTGGGTTTCTATGACGTCACTGGAATATACATCCAAAGGCCCCAAGGCCAAAACCTTGGTGTTTTCAGCCATATATCGGGCAATGCGGACTCGGCCCCACGGTATCAGAAGGCCAAGAGAAAAAATTGCGGCGATGGCATTGCTAAAATAAATCCACATATAAGTGGCCGGCTCCACAGTCGATTGGAAACGATGTTTGTCATCCAGAATAGCATTGTTGAATATGATATTGCGAACGGCGGCACGGTAAATCAGCCAGATCGTAAAGAAGATCCCGACGCTCATGAAATATCGGAAATAATACCGGATATACCATTCGGTTTCTGTTTCGATATATCGGTAGGTCTGCGGCCCCAAAATCATATTTCCAACCAAAGCCACGAATATGAAACCGATAAATAAGATAAAAAGAGTGGCAAAAAACGGCCCATAATATTCACCAATTTTTGCGTCAAAATCAAAGTAACGATCGCCATATTTATGTTGGCGGGTGGTATATCTGTTTTTAGAACGGGTCACGAATGGATGGGCAAGATAAAGCGTGGCAAAGTTTAAAAGCCAATAGAGGCCAAAACTCAAAAATGCGCGCCAACCATTCCCTTCGAAATTAAAGCGCACATTTCGGTAACTGCTCATCCGCGCGTTAAATCTAAGCGCCCGGGACACAAAAATTCCAATCAGAAGAAACAATATCACATAGAGGCCGATATATGCGTTCACGCTGACACTTTGCAAAAAATAAGATAAACCCAGAAAGCCAACGACAATTAGACGTCCAATGAGGATCTGCTGACCCTCAGCGTGATAGTCAAAATTCTGACCATCTAAAAACGTATTTCCGTAAAAATATTTCTTATTCCGAACTTTGGCCCAGGCCGTATACACGCCAAGCGTTGCTATGCTCAACAGGACATTGACAATCCATATGCCGAAATATTCCTTGGCTGAGCCCCTGAACACAATGTCATGACGCGCATAATCAATTGTCGGACGGTTTTGCGTCTCTTGGACAAATTCTGTTAACGCGTCAGTCATTGGAATCCCCCACCGTAATAATTGCTCCGGTTTTGGGGTTAAAATGTCAAGATTATTTTTGGCGGCGCCTGTGGAGATCTGCTTTGATCCGGGCCAGTGAGAACCCGATTTGTTTAATGCTCATTTGCGCGGGGAGGGTCGATAATGATTTGGGATAAACGCCCGCAAACTCGGTCTTGAGCTGTTGGTGCATTGTTCTGATCATGTAGAGGTGCCCGCCGCGTACGAAAATGTAGTAAAAGGTAAAAAATCCAACAATTACGGCAATTTCGTCCATATCCTGTCCGGCATTGAGTAGAAAACGCGAAAGGGTGAGGACGAAAAGAAGTAATAAAACGGCTGGCATAACATATCGCCTCGTCCAGTAACGCCAGGTCAAATAGTAATTTTCCAGTCTATCGATCGTCATCAAGGTCCAATGTCCGGCTCTCCCGGCCATACCACCAAACGGTGGGGCAGGTCGTCTTCTTTGACCAGGGTTTCACAGGTTACAGCATCTTGTACGCTCATGCCCGCATTATGGATGCTATCCCGAGAGCCGGAAATTAAATGATGATGTTCGGGCAGGTCTTTGCCCTGCGCGATCAATCGATAAGCACAGGTCTGTGGCATCCAATGCAATTTATCCACATTATCCGGCGTTAAGGTTACGCAATCGGGAACTTTGACGGAGCGGTTTGTGTAATCGGTACATTGACAGGTTTCGGGGTTAAACAGCTTGCAGACCACATCGGTGATGTAGATGGCGCCGGTGTCTTCGTCCTCGAGGCGGATACAGCAGCACTTGCCGCAACCATCACACAGGCTTTCCCATTCCTCGCGGCTCATTTCAGTCAGGGATTTAGTTTTCCAGAAGGGTAAATTTTTTTCTTGAGTCATGCATCGCTCTCTAGCCTAATGAAGCAAACTGGGCTAGCTATTTGGGTATGACAACTTTTCGCGCCGATATCGAAGCTGCGAATGACAATGACACCAGACGCCGCTGGCGGATTGCGCTCATTGTTTTGTCTGTTCTGCTGCTCGTTGGAACCGTGACCTATATCAAGGTTCGAAACTATCTGTTTGAAGGTCTGCCAGACCTGCCGACTAAGGAGGTGATGTGGGAGCTCAACCTTCAGCCCAATTCGACCCTGCTCGATAGTGACGGTCGTATTATCGGTCATAGAGGCCCGCATGTGGGACGGCCGATGAAACTCGACGAGCTGCCTAAACACTTACCGGCAGCGTTTTTGGCCATTGAGGACGAACGGTTTTACGAACATGCAGGTATCGACCGGAAAGCCATTTTGCGGGCCTTATTTGAGAACACAAAATCCGGCAGAACGGTCCAAGGTGGTTCGACCCTGACACAGCAACTTGTCAAAAATATGCTTTTGACGTCAGACCGGAACTACAAGCGTAAATTCCAGGAGATGTGGCTGGCCTATGAAATGGAAGCCACACTGACTAAGCCGGAAATCCTGGAGCTTTATTTGAACCGTATTCCGCTGGGGTTGCAAACCTTTGGCGTTGAAGCGGCGTCTCAGCAATATTTCGGGAAATCCGCCAGTGAGGTGACTTTGGCAGAAGCTGCTTTGCTGGCTGCGCTGCCTAAGGCGCCGTCCAAATATGATCCGACCCGAAATTTCGAGGGGGCGTGGGAACGGGCCAAGCTTGTACTACAAAACATGCACGCCAATAACATGATTTCGATCACGCAGATGTCTGAGGCAGAAACCAATCCACCGGTTATTCAGGACAGGATCGTCATGGCATTGGACCCGGACCAAGTCGGGCACTTCTTTGACTATGCGGATAAACGGGCCAAAGAGCTTGTCGGCAGCGATGTCAAAGATCTGGTGATTACGACAACTCTTGATCCAGTGTTGCAGGTTGCAGCGCAGGAAAGTCTCATAAAAATTCTCGATCGCTCTGGTAAAAACCGGAATGTAGAGGACGGGGCCGTTGTTCTGATTGAAAATAATAGCGGTGCCATTCGGGCTATGGCAGGCGGTCGGAGCTATGCGGACAGTAAATTTAACCGCGCCACACAAGCCCAACGTCAACCTGGATCTTCTTTCAAAGTTTTTGTTTATGCGGCAGCCTTGGAAAAAGGGTTCACGCCGGGAACGCCGCGCAATGACCGGCGTGTTGTCATCGGACCGGATAATTGGGCGCCGGAGAATTATACAAAGCGTTATCGCGGGCCCATGACTATCGCCGAAGCGCTCAAACATTCTATAAATACAATTGCAGCTCAGGTTGGGGCGGAAATTGGTCCCAGCGAGGTCATAAAACTGGCCAAACGTTTTGGTATTCGCAGTCCTTTGAAAAATACTTATTCTTTGGCTTTGGGTACATCTGAGGTCAACTTACTGGAGTTGACCTCGGCCTATACGGTTTTTGCTAATGGTGGTCTGAGACGTCAAAGCTATTTCATCACGGAAATTCGGAACACGGCCGGCGATGTTTTATATAAAAGAAAAGAACGCACGCCGGAGCGAGTTTACGCCAAGGCGTATTCGGATCAGATGGTCGAAATGATGTCGGAAACCATTCGAACTGGAACGGCACGCGGGGCTCAAATGGGGAGCCGGGAAGTCGCGGGTAAGACCGGGACCTCACAGGACTATATTGACGGTTGGTTTGTTGGCTTCTCAGCCGATTTTACGGCCGGCGTCTGGATGGGAAATAATGATAATTCATCCATGTGGAAAGTCACCGGGGGATTGTTGCCCGCAGATGTCTGGAAAGAATTCATGCTCAAAGTCCATCAGGACAGGAAAAAAACGCCTTTACTTATTCGCGCCGATACACCTGAGGATGCTGAGAACAGGCGACGTATGGATTTTTATGCCGGACTGACGCAAACGCTGGAAGAAGAACGTAATCTGGCCGCGGGCATTCCTATTCGGACAACAGGACGTCCCTTTGAGGAAACTCAGAATACACCACCAGGTAGCAGTGCAGGTGAATAAACCTGAAAAAGTAAGGGTTTAGTAAGCCTTCCGAAAGCTCTTTTTAACGGAATGTTGTCATAGAGCCCTGTAAATTGGGGTTCACAATGGACAGTGCAAAAGAGATATACGGTCAGTTACCGTCGCTTGAAACGCTCAGCAAAGAATATATTCAGCAGTCGAAATATATTCTCAATGCAGCGATTATCGAGGTCCTGCGCGATAAAAACCCTGACGATGTCGCCAAAGCCAAAGCCACGATTTTCGAGATCCTCGAAAGTGAAGAGGTGATTTATGACCCCATCAAATATACATTGATTGATGGACGATTTTTGGATGGAGCTGCTGAACTGGCGTATTTGGCTCGGCGTTCCCCAGATCTTGCGCCTGAACTATATCGGCAATCAGGTGTGTTGTTCGCGCCGTTTATGGCATTAAAGGCGATCCAGTCTTTTGAGCAGGCCGAAACTCATGACGCAGATTTATCTCATCATCATAGTCAGATTGCCAGACTATATGAAAAGTTAGGTGATGAAAAATCTCAGGCCCGTCACGAAAAACTCAACGCCGTCTTTTTGAAGGCACATCCAGAGTTTAAGCCAAATCAGTTGCAGGATAAAAAGCAGAGTGCCGTATATGCATCGAATGTCAATGTTCTGCCCATTACTCTGGGGCGTGATGGCAAGTCCAAATTCAAATCCAATCTGAACCTCAATCTGGACTCATAAAAAAACAGGCCCGAAGGCCTGTTTGTTCTTAGATATTTAGCTGATCTTAGTCGTTATTTTCGAGCATGCCTGAGCGGAACAGAACACCCGCAAGACCGGCACCGATTAGTGGTGCAACGATGAACAACCAAAGCTGCTTCATGGCGTCCATGTGGAACAGAGCCGGGCCGAAAGACCGTGCCGGGTTAACAGATGTGCCTGTGATCTTGATGCCGACCAAGTGAATAACCCATAGCGCCAGACCAATAGCCAGACCTGCGACAGCCGGATGACCACCTTTTCCGTGCGTCACGCCGAGAATGGTGACAAGGAACAGGAATGTCGCGACCACTTCAAAAACAAAGGCAGCAGTCATGTTATAGCCACCGCCATAGTCAGCACCCCAGCCATTTGTACCCATTCCGCCAGCAGCAGAAACGCCGTCTGCTGTGTTTGTCGCAATCAGATACAGAATAGCGGCACCAACGGTCGCGCCGATAAACTGAGCGATCCAGTATTGAATCATATCGCCAACACTCATACGCCCGGCCACCATAGCGCCGAAAGACACGGCGGGATTAATGTGACAGCCTGATATGGCACCGATACCGTAGGCCATGGCGACAATCGCCAAACCAAAAGCAGCGGCAATACCTGCCGTTCCTATTTCAGCGCCAGCGAATATCGCGGCACCACAACCAAAAAACACCAGCGCAGCTGTGCCGATGACTTCAGCAACCATTTTTTTCATAAGTTTCCTCCCCTAAAATGTTGCATGGAAATAGTATTCCAACCTCCGAGTCTTAACAATAGTTAACTGAACGTCACATAAACCGATTATAATCAACTATAGATAGTTTAAATTAGTCGCAAATCTGACCATTGCGACTCAAACGTCAAGCGCGTAAAGAGGCTCCAATTTAGTGCATAATCGACAAGGAGAATATTATGGCACGCGCAAAACTGGCCATGATCGGTGCCGGTATGATCGGCGGAACGCTCGCTCATATCGCGGCCCGCGAAGAATTAGGTGATGTAGTCTTATTTGATATTTTTGAAGGCACCGCCAAAGGTAAAGCCCTGGATCTGTGTGAGGCGTCGCCTGTGTTTGGAAAGGATAGCCACCTCAAGGGAACCAATGACTATGCCGATATCGCCGGTGCTGATGTGTGTATCATCACAGCGGGTTTTCCGCGTAAGCCCGGCATGGACCGGGGTGACCTTATTGCCAAGAACTTGGGCGTTATCAAACAGGTGGCCGAAGGTATTAAAACTCACGCACCCAAAGCATTCGTAATCTGTATTACGAATCCACTGGATGCCATGGTCTGGGCTCTGCAGAAATTCTCTGGTCTGAACCCGAAAAAAGTCGTCGGTATGGCTGGCGTATTGGATAGTGCCCGTTTCCGCTGGTTCCTGGCTGAGGAGTTTGGTGTGTCTGTTCAAGATGTCCATGCATCAGTATTGGGTGGACATGGCGACACAATGGTTCCGCTCACGCGTTATTCGACCGTCAACGGTGTGCCTCTACCGGATTTGGTGAAAATGAAATGGACCACGCAAGAACGCGTCGATGCCATTGTCGAACGTACTCGTAAAGGCGGCGGTGAAATTGTTGGTCTTCTGGGTAATGGGTCGGCTTTTTATGCGCCGGCTGAAAGCGCGATTGAAATGGCTAAGTCATATCTTCTAGACAAAAAACGTATCCTGCCATGTGCCGTTAAGCTCTCCGGCCAGATTGCCGGTGTGCGCGGTCTCTATGTTGGTGCCCCGGCTATGATTGGTGCAAAAGGTATTGAGCGTGTTATGAATATACGTCTTAAGTCGGACGAACGCGAAATGTTCATGAATTCTGTCGCGGCTGTCGAAAAGCTCATCGCAGAATGTCAGGAAATGGATAAAGACCTCAAAGACTAAGTCTCTCCAAGGTTACAAAGATTAAACCCGCGCCCAAGGGCGCGGGTTTTTTTATTGTTCAATGCGTGAACGCACACGAGATGCGTTAAATTCGTAAATCCCTGGTATGAATTCGAGAAAAGTCGATTAACCTTTGTTTACGATTAGAAGCGCGCTTTCAGTCCAATATTGATCGCGTGGGCTTCCGTATCCTGATTAGATACATTCTGTGGATTAACAAAAGGTATGAAGCCTTTATTATAAACATATTCGGCCCCCACTTCGAGATAAGGGGAGATCGGATATTCCACACCCAAAACATGTTGCTGGTTCTTCTTCCAGCTGGTCACAGTCTGGCCGCTTGGGTCCAGAATGCTGCGGCCTTGGAAATCATCCCCAATATTGCCCCATGAACCCACAGCAGAAATGGCGATACGCTTGCCGTTGGGCAGCATGGGTTTAATGCGAGCCTGAGCTGTCAAAACTTCCAGGTTTTGGTCGAAATTGATATTGTTGATGTCAGTTGTTGAGCCGGTAGGATCCACTAAATATTGTGGAAGAGGCGTTCCGTCCGGCGTTTGCGGGATAGCTGCCGCCCAAGGCTCCAATGTTGTTGTATATTCGACCATAGCATCGAAGAAGTCACTGTTATATTCGGCAAAACCCGTGACGACACTATTGCGATACTGGATGAAGTTCGCCGGTGGATTTCCGTTTTGGATGCCTCGGAATGTATGCGCGGTCCAGTTATTGCGGTAAATCGAGTCGTGTAGATAACCACCACCGACAGTGAACGCGCCTTTGTCGCCCAGCAGGAATTCTTTTTCGATATTAAAGGCAAAGTTTTTGAGATCGTTTTCCGCATCCGCATAGGCGACACGAAGTTGGCGGCCGCCGGAAAAGGCAGATGCCGAGATCTTGAAACCATGGTCATAGTAGCCCAATTCCAAAACCGGCTGGTCGGAAACGGCCCAGAAATAGTGTTGGGCTTCTGTGTGAGTAAACGGGTTATAGCCGTCGAAATTACCGAAATCGATGGTCTTGCGACCGAAGGCGGCGTAAAACGGCATCTTCTCCAAATTACCCAGGACAACGAAAGCTTTTCTGAGTTGGAATTCTTCCTGCTCACCTGGATATTCCGTTTCAGAATATTCTGGTTGCAGATAAACAGTTGTCCAGTCTCCGAAGGAACCTGTGAAAGCCAGAGCGGCATTGTTGATGGCAAAAACGCCTGAATCTGTTTCCGTATTCGCTGTAAAGAACGGGAAACGCGACAGAATAGGGAACTGGCCGGCAGTATCGGTTTTCTGATACATAAATCCGCCTTTAAGTCCGGCGCCGATTGTCAGCGAGTTTTTGGGCAAAACGCCATTGGCGCGGTTTACCAAAAGTGTAACGGATTTACCTGTCGTATTTTCCTGCCAGTCCAGCATATCGCGAGTATGGTAGGGATTCGTTTGGATGGTTGCGCCGCCGATCTGGAAATGACGTCCGATATCTCCATGAAATTTATTGGCGGCGTCCTGACTATAGGTAACACCGTGAGTTGTCGCCAGGCCTCGCAGACCCTGACTGTTTGTCTCTGACGCGACATAGGTATAGGTTCCGTCTGGCATTTGATAATAAACGGGCTGAGGGGCCTGTGTTTGCACGGGCGCAGACGGGTAGTGCGCGACCTCTTTATGCGCAACTGGCTGCTGTACAGAATAAGATGTATGGTTCTGCGAGGACGCATACACATAAGGTTGCGAGACGCCTTCATATTGCGCTGGAAAATAGCCGCGCAAGGCGGTTGAATTGTTCTCCGCAACAACGGGCAGGCCAAAAGTAATTGCCGCTGTGCCCGCTAATAAGGATATTTTCATTAAAGATTTCACAAGTGCCTCCTTACGCGCTGCGAACGTCATCGACGTCCACACCATGTTCCCGTACTTTTCGATAAAGTGTTGAGCGGCCAATGCCCAAGCGTCGGGCGATTTCCGACATATGACCGTCATAATTGTTGATGGCGAATTCGATGAGGTCTCTTTCGATTTCATCTAAGGACCGCAAGTGGCCGTCTCTGTCGAGAAATCTGACTTTCTCATCGGGCTCATTATCAATTTTGTTCTGAATCAGTGCCGATAGGCCGCCATCGCCTTTGGTCGCGAACCCGGGTAATTCACCGGAAATTTGTGGGAAGTCCTGAGGCTCCAATGTTTGTCCATTGGAGAGGATCATGGCTCTGAATATCGAGTTTTCAAGCTGTCTGACATTGCCGGGCCACTCATAGGATTTGAGCATGTCCAAAGTCTCGCGGCTCGCCCCATTCACGCTCATGCGTTCTTGGGCGTTGAAGCGACGGATAAAGTGGTCGAGCAGGGCGCCTATATCCTCTTTACGCTCCCGGAGCGATGGTACTTGGATAGGGAAGACGTTGAGTCTGTAATAGAGATCTTCTCGGAAAGTATCGTTTTTAACGCTTTCGGCCAGATCACGATTAGTCGCGGAGATGATGCGAACATCAACAGCCACAGGACGTTTGGAGCCGATAGGGTCGACTTCGCCTTCTTGCAGGACACGCAGGAGTTTGACTTGCATGTCCAGAGGTAATTCACCGACTTCGTCCAAGAAAAGCGTACCTGAAGTAGCTTCCTGAAATTTACCCAGATGTTTAGCATTGGCCCCGGTAAAGGAGCCTTTTTCATGACCAAATAGAATACTCTCAACCAGATTTTCAGGGATGGCCCCGCAATTCACGGTCACAAATGGCCGCTCTGCACGTTCAGAGGCGCCTTGAATGGCGCGGGCTATGACTTCCTTACCAACACCGGACTCACCTGTTATCAAAATTGGAATATTGGCCTTGGCACCACGTTCCCCCATAGCAACAACCGCGCGCATGGAAGAGGCGCTTCCGACTAGATCATCAAATGTCAGATTACCGGTACTGGTTTTCTTTAAACGGGTGACTTCGCCGACCAGTGTGTTGAGTTCCAGCGCATTACGAATAGATACAACGATGCGTTCGGGGCTGGCGGGTTTAACAATAAAATCTCTTGCACCAGTTTGCATGGCATTGACGACCGTGTCGATGCTGCCTTTGCCCGTTAAAACAATAACCGGGAGTTCCGGGCGCTTTTCTGACAGATTTTGCAGTGTTTCCATCCCGTCAAGACCGGGCATGACAAGATCCAGCAAAACAACATGGATGTTTTTGCCGTCAGTGCCAAAAATCATCGACAGGGCCGTGTCGCCGCTATCCGCCTGTAATGTAGAAAACCCACTTTTCTCGACAACAGCCTGTATCAAGCGACGTTGCGTCGGATCATCGTCTACGATGAGTACCGTTTTACCCATAATTCATTCACCATTTTGTAAGGCTATTTCGCCCTCGGCCGGATTTTTCCGGTCTCTAAGCGTCGCAATATGGGACAAATCCGTAAAAATGTTCTTAAGGCGCACAATTTTTTTGGCCCTGTGACAGCAGGACGCTTGAGAGGGCTCTGACCTCGTGTTAGAAACCGCTGAAATTGATTTGCCTGATATTTGATGAGGGCATAGCAGACAGGGATTAAAAATGGGTGGAGCACATTCAGATTACAAACGCGGAGATATGGAAGTTTCCGCGCAACGTGGCACATTTGACGGCTTTATGGGCTTTACCGTTTACGGCGGCGCGCTCATCGCATTGATGCTTATCTTCGCGATTTTAACCGTTGGCGGGGTTGGCCTGAGCTGGTTCCCAGCTTTGATTATTTCCCTGGTGCTTGGAATTATCGTCGGTGCAGTATTGAAATTGGATGCAGCCTGGTTTGCGTCCATTACCATCCTGGCCGTATTGACAGGATTGGTCTGCTTTATTGTGGGCTTGTTCACGGGATAAAACAAACATAACATACAGCGCATGACGATTTCCCAAAAAATATAAGGATAACTGGGTGAAAATTGCTGTATTGAAGGACGCGGGTGGCGATGAAGCTCGCGTTGCGGCGACACCGGAAACGGTGAGCGGCTATGTGAAAACTGGACACAGTGTAACTGTGGTCAAGGGCGCTGGCGCGGCGGCCGATTTTTCGGATAATGATTACAAAGAGGCCGGGGCGACTTTGTCGGCCAGCAACACAGCCGCCGCAAAGGGCGCTGATTTGGTCATGTCCATTACAGGTGGCGACAAGAAACTGGTCGCCAGCCTTAAAAAAGGCGCTGGTATTACGGGCCTCTTAAATCCAACCGATAATCCTGATTATGCCAAGGCTTGCGCGAAAGCGGGCGTTACAGCCTATGCCTTGGAATACATTCCGCGTATTTCCCGCGCGCAAAGCATGGACGTCTTGTCGTCTCAATCCAATCTGTCTGGCTATCGGGCCGTCATTGAGGCAGGCTCTATATATGGCCGCGCCTTTCCCATGATGATGACGGCTGCAGGCACAGTTGCTCCGGCCAAAGTCTTTATTATGGGGGCTGGTGTTGCCGGTCTTCAGGCTATCGCAACGGCCAGGCGTCTGGGGGCGGTGACGACAGCGACCGATGTGCGTCCGGCGGCAAAGGAACAAGTCGGGTCTTTGGGGGCGAAATTTATCGCCGTCGAAAATGAAGAATTCAAAGAGGCGGAAACTGCCGGTGGCTATGCGAAACAAATGTCCGCCGAGTATCAGCAGCTGCAAGCCGAATTGACGGCCAGCCACCTGACCAAGCAGGATATTGTTGTTACAACCGCGCTGATACCGGGTCGTCCAGCCCCGCGCCTCATCGACAAGAAAATGATCGACACGATGAAAGCGGGCTCTGTGATTGTCGACATGGCGGTCGAACGCGGCGGCAATGTTGAAGGCTCCAAGCCGGGCGAAATCGTGACAACTAAAAACGGTGTGAAAATCGTTGGACTGTTGAACTGGCCATCCAGAATGGCGGCGGACAGTTCCAATATGTTTGCGCGCAACCTCAAAAATTTCCTGCCGCTCGTGACGGCAGAAGACGGGAGCTACGCCCCGGACTGGGACGATGAAATCATCAAAGGTTGCGCTTTGACGCGCGATGGTGAAGTCGTCCACGAACGCCTGAAATAAGGAGGCAGACATGTTATCTATGCTTATTATGGCAGCCGCGAGCGGTGTCAGCCCAATTGTCTTTCAGCTGACAATTTTCGTTCTGGCGATTTTCGTCGGCTATTATGTGGTCTGGTCCGTGACCCCGGCGCTCCACACACCATTAATGGCTGTGACCAATGCCATTTCATCGGTGATTATTGTGGGTGCGCTAGTTGCGGTTTCTGCCGGTGCGTCCGAAGCCGGTAATGATATTTCAACCTGGACGGGGGGTGCAGCCGTTGCCCTTTGTGCCGTGAATATTTTCGGTGGCTTTCTGGTCACCCAGCGCATGCTCGCCATGTATAAGAAGAAGCAGAAGTAGGGGGCGGAGATGACTTTATCAGCAAATCTTTCGGCCGCGCTTTATACAGTTTCTGCCGTTCTCTTTATTCTGGCTCTACGCGGGCTTTCATCACCTGAAACCTCGCGTCGAGGTAACCTCTTCGGTATGGTTGGTATGGCGATCGCTATTGTCACCACCCTTTTGAGCGACAAGTTTGCGCTTGATGCCAATAATATGTTCCCGGTCTTTGTTATTCTGGGGGGATTGGCTGTTGGCGGTATAGCGGGGGCTATTATCGCCCGCAAAATTCCGATGACAGATATGCCGCAGCTGGTGGCAGCGTTTCACTCTTTGGTTGGGCTTGCGGCCGTTTTAGTGGCTGTTGCCGCTTATTACAGTCCTGAAGCCTTCGAAATCGGTATTCCGGGTGAAGCCGGTAAGATCAAAGGCTTTAGCCTGCTTGAGCTCTCTCTGGGGGCGGGTATAGGCGCTTTGACCTTTACGGGGTCTGTGATTGCCTTTGCCAAACTCAACGGAAACATGTCCGGTGCGCCTATCTTGTTGCCGGCGCGTCATTTGCTCAATATCGCCATGGGTGTGGGCGTGGCCTTCCTGATTGGCATGCTGATGAAAGCCGAAGGCGGTCTTGAAAATGCCTGGATGATCTGGGCCATCATAGGACTGACGCTTGCGCTTGGGATTACGCTCATTATTCCGATCGGCGGGGCGGATATGCCCGTTGTCGTGTCTATGCTGAATTCCTATTCTGGCTGGGCGGCGGCAGCGCTTGGTTTCACCTTGTCTAATTTGGCATTGATCGTTGTGGGCGCGCTGGTTGGCTCATCAGGTGCTATTCTCTCTTATATTATGTGTAAGGGCATGAACCGGAATTTCTTCTCGGTCATTCTGGGTGGCTTTGGCGGTGAAACAGCTGCCGCTTCTGGAGATCGCGAGCAAAGACCTGTGAAACGCGGCAGCGCCGAAGATGCAGCTTTCATTATGAAAAACGCATCCAAGGTCATCATCGTTCCTGGATATGGTCTGGCGGTGGCGCAAGCACAGCACGCCGTGCGTGAAATGGCGGATGCGCTGAAGGAAGAAGGCGTCGAAGTGGATTACGCTATTCACCCGGTCGCGGGCCGTATGCCAGGGCATATGAACGTATTGCTGGCCGAAGCCAATGTTCCTTATGATGAGGTGTTTGAGCTTGAAGATATCAATTCGGAATTTGCCAATGCGGATGTGGCCTTTGTTATCGGCGCCAATGACGTGACAAACCCGGCGGCGAAAACGGACCCTCAAAGCCCGATTGCCGGCATGCCTATTCTGGATGTGGACAAGGCGACCACAATTCTATTTGTGAAGCGGTCTTTGTCGCCCGGTTATGCAGGGATTGATAACGACCTATTCTATGATGACAAAACCATGATGTTATTGTCAGACGCCAAGAAAATGGTCGAAGAAATCATAAAGGCGCTTTAATAGCGCCTTTTTTCAGGGCTTGTCACCAATCAAGTAACGCGGACCAGAACCTTTCAACGCGGCTCGGTCATTTTCATTATAAATTCCGCAGACCTTCAGCGAAAGACAGCCGCATCCTATACATCCGTCCAACTTGTCGCGCAGGCGGGTAAGGCCTTCAATACGGGCGTTGATCTCATTTTTAAAGTTCCGGCTTATTTTTGCCCAGTCCTGCTTGGTTGGGGTACGATTGTCGGGCAGGCGGTTCAGCTGCGCTTGAATTTCCGCCAGAGAGAAGCCAAGTTTTTGGGCAATAATAATAAAGGAAATGCGTCGGATATCTGACGCTTCGAAGACCCGTTGCCCGCCTCGATTACGTTCCGAAGAGACAAGGCCTTTCTCTTCGTAAAAGCGAATAGCTGATACGGATATGCCCGTGCGTTCAGCGACTTTTCCGATTAAAAATCCCATCAAAAATTCCTGTAAATAATCGCTTGACCTCAACTTAACTTGAGGTCTTAGCGTGCGAACATTGAAAAAGCAAATTGGAGGCTTTTATGACTGTAGCAACTTTGGAACACGTCAATGTAACTGTATCGAACCCTCGAAAAACGGCCGAGTTTCTATGCCGTGTCTTTAACTGGCATATTCGGTGGCATGGACCGAGCAGTAGTGGCGGGACCACCTATCATGTGGGCAATAAAGCGGGTTATCTAGCCGTCTATAGCGGTGGCAATTCAAAGAAGCCTCACGGCGACAGTGGTGGCCGGGTTAACGGACTTAATCACATCGCCATTGTCGTGGACGATTTGGATGCAATAGAAAGCAAGGTGAAGTCTGAGGGCATTCACACCCATAATCACGGTGATTATGAGCCGGGGCGCAGATTTTATTTCCACGATGATGACGGCATTGAATTTGAAATTGTCAGCTATCCCGGGGAAAGCTTTTGGGCTCGAATGGGCGAAATCGCCAGAAGTGGAATGATGCGCAATTGATCAGCGCGCACATTTCACACAAAGCGGCACAGCCGGGTCGATTTCAAGGCGTTTGTGACCGATCCGTTCGTCACAGGTGACACAATATCCATAGTCACCTGTTTCGAGCCGTTCCAGTGCCGCGTCTATTTTGACAATCTGACGGCGTCTAGCCCGTTCCTGCGCCATATCCATGGCCTGAACCTGCAAGCTGTCCATCCGAGACAGTCGCCCCACACTTTGCTGGTCGAGTTCGATGGGTTTGCGGTTATCTGATGCGTCTGCGCTCAAGCGCTCAAGCTCATTACGCAGGGCGATGAGTTTCGCCTTCACCAAATCTTCGTCAAATTTCATAAGAAAATCCTAGCAAATTCCTGCGCCATTGTGCAATCTCCCCAATGGGAGCAACAAAGCGCGGCAAGAATGACTGACACACCATTATCTTTAAAGAATATCTCGAAATCATTTCAGGGAAAAAAGGCTGTTGATGACGTCTCATTTGATGTCAAACCGGGCGAGATTATCGGGTTTTTAGGGCCGAATGGCGCCGGGAAAACCACCTGTATCCGCATAGCCTTGGGCCTAATCAAGCAAGATAGCGGTACGGCCTCATTATTTGGGCAGCCTCCTGGCCCCCATGCTTTCGGACGGGTCGCCTTTCTGCCGGAAGAGCGTGGTCTTTATAAAAAGCAGACAGCCCGGGAGTCTATCGCTCATATGGCGCGTCTGAACGGCATGAGCGCCAAGGAAGCTTTCCCTTTGGCTGACCGGATGCTGGACAAATATGGACTTGGTGAGGCCAAGCGTAAAAAGAATAAAAACATGTCCAAAGGTATGGCTCAGAAAGTGCAATTATTGGCAGCCATTGCCCATGACCCTGAATTTTATGTCCTGGATGAGCCGTTTTCCGGATTGGACCCGGTCAATCAGCAAGTCCTTGAAAACATGGTGCGAGAAATCGCAGAGCGCGGGCGGACGATCATCTTCTCGACCCATGTGATGGAACATGCCGAACGGCTTTGTAATCGTATTATTCTAATGAGCGGAGGCCGCAAGGTCTTTGACGGAACCACCGAAGAGGCTTTGGCGAAAGCGCCGCGCCGTTTGGTCATCAGTTCTGAAGATGCGCGCTTGAAAGATACGATTTCCGCTTTTGCTCACACTCTTACCGAACGGGATGATGGTGCCTTTGGTATTGAGCTCAAGCCCGACGCCGATAATCATTCTATTCTCGAGAAATGCGTCAATGCCAAAATCAAGCTCATGCGCTTTGAGCCGAAAAACGCGACATTGCATGAGGCTTTCGTGGCCCTTGTCGGTGAAAATGAAGCCGCGAAAATGCATGAGGGGGTCGTATAATGCTGCCGAAGATTAATATCCGAAGAACCTATCTCATCGCCCGCCGGGATTTCCTGGGATATATCAAGACCTGGGGGTTCTGGCTGTCTTTCCTGATGCCATTTGTGATTTTTACTTTTGTTCTTTTGGGCTCGCGCATGGATATCAATGTTGAGCCTATGCGTTATGAAGCCATATTGGACGAAACGGGTCTGCATGCTGAAAACATCAAAGAGTATGACAAGAAAAACAGGTTCCTACCCGGCACACCTAATTTGGAAAATCCGGCGAATGAGCGAACGCGGTATGTGGATCCGCCCGCAGATAATATTACTGAGCTCCAGCTTTATTTAACGGGTGCAAAGACATTTATGGTGAATGATGAGCCGCAATCGCTCAGCGCATTGCTTCATATTTATGAGAAGGATGGGAAAATCTCGGCGGATTACTGGAGCGCAAATGTGACGAATGAACGCCTGAAATCCGTTGCAAACCGCTACTTCAAAGTTGCGGCCGCAAGTGGCTATATATCCGGCGCCAATAGTGAATTGCAGGGTGCCTATGACAAAATTGACGACCTCAACAAAAGCTTAAATCCTGAGGAAGAACTGACCCCGCGTAGAACCATTTCGTTTCAGGCGTTGCGAACAGCAGAAAACAGCTCGATCAAAGCCAAAGCATTTAATGCCAACAAGCGCGCTGAGGACGGGGATCAATCTGTTACGTTAAACGACCAAATTCCAACATTGGTCGCTGTTGGCGCGGCTTTTCTGCTTTGGCTAACGATTTTTTCCGGGTCCTATATGCTGCTGACCTCCATGCTCGAAGAGAAGCTGAATAAGCTTCTGGAAATGATGCTCGCCTCGACGCGCATGTCAGAAATTATGGTCGGTAAATTACTGGGTGTTGCGGCTTTGACGGTGACGGCTATGCTACCTTATATTGTCCTGTTTGTCGGTGGGTCGGTTTTCCTGTCGCTGATCGTGGACCCTGCTATAGCGTCGGTCATTCTGGGGGCCATTACGCCCAAGCTCATCGTGTTTTTCTTTATCTTTCTTATACTTGGATATGTGTTTTATGGGGCGCTCTTCATCGCCGTCGGCAGCCTGGCCGAATCCATGCAGGACGCACAAACCATAACCACGCCAATTATCTTAATCCTGACAGCTTGCGTTATGGTTGTTCCTTTAGCTATCCGCTCACCAGATTCGCCCCTATTGGTCTTTGCATCCTGGTTCCCGCTTAGTGCGCCTTTTGGGGCTTTGGCCCGTTTGCCGCAAGACCCGCCTTGGTGGGAACTGGCGCTGTCGGCCTTCTTCCTTTTCCTGTTATCTATTGTGGTGATCTGGCTCGCAGGCCGTGTACTCAGATATGGTGTGCTGTCTGGGGCGGGAATTAAAGGGGTAACGGACTGGATCAAGCGCGTGATTTTTCGCCGCAAATCGGCCTAGTGACGGAGAGGCGTAAAGCCTCTATATAAAGGTCATGGAGACAAAGGCTGATAACCCGTCTGTCCAGGCACGGCGCGATATTCTAACGGCTGCTTTACAGCATATTCCGTTTGACGGATGGACTGTGAAGTCTTTGAAACAAGCGGTTCAGGACGCAGGGCTGCCGCAAGGCGCAGAAGCGCTTTATTTCCCTGGAGGGGTCATAGAGCTTATCCAGTTCTGGTCGGAAGAGGGGGACCGTCTGGCGCTTGAGGCCATTGAGACGCGCAGTATGAAAAATATGCGTATCCGGGACAAGATTACCGAATGTGTCTGGATTAGACTGAGTCAAATGGACGGGCAGGAAGAAGTGGCCCGCCGGGCCATGTCACGTTTGAGCTTTCTGGATACGATTGGAAAAGCGCCGCAACATATCTGGGCCAGTGCCGATATGATTTGGCGCGCTATCGGCGACACGAGTACGGACGGTAATTACTATTCTAAACGGACGATTTTGTCCGGTGTCATCGGCGCGTCAATTGTCAGTTGGTTGTCTGATATGTCAGAAGATAAGGCCAAAGCACGGGCATTCCTCGACGGGCGTATTGACAATGTTATGCAGTTTGAAAAGGTCAAAGCGTCTGCACGGAAACGTCGAGCTGGCATGCCGAGTCCAACGGATATGCTCTCACGCCTGCGCTATCGCCGCAGACGCCGACGCTACTAATTGAGTTTTACGACAAAATCCGATTAATGTGGCCCATCTTCCGTCCGGGTTTTGCCTCGGATTTCCCGTAAAAATGAACCCTGAGATCAGGATCCTCGCCCAGAGCCTCAAATTGATTGATATCCTCTCCCAAAAGATTGGTCATTTCGATGGCGTGTCTGGGTTGCAGATTGCCTAATGGCCATCCTGTTATAGCGCGAATATGCAATTCAAACTGATCAACACATCCCGCATCCTGTGTCCAGTGACCAGAATTGTGGACCCTTGGCGCGATTTCATTCACAAGATAACTGCCGTCTTCCAGTTCGAAAAATTCCACGGCCAGTACGCCTACGTAATCCAAAGCTGTGAGGATTTGCAGGGCGAGTTCTCTGGCTTTACCGTTGTCACTTGGTGCCGGGCAGACACTCTTGTGTAAGATGTGATGCTGGTGGATATTTTCAATCAGGGGATAGGATTTCGTTTCGCCTGAGGTGCCACGGGCGCATATGACTGAGACTTCACGATTAAACGGAATAAAGGCTTCGGCGATGCACGACACTTTGCCCAGGGACTTTTTGCCCTCTAATGCCTCTGTCTCCGAACTGGCTATGACTTGTCCTTTGCCATCATATCCCATGCGACGGGTTTTAATGACACATTTTCCGCCGAGGACTTTGAAGGCTCTCTTGGCATCAAATTCGTTTTCAACGGGTTGAAACGGAGCCACGGGAACGCCGGCTTTTTCAGAAATAAAAGTTTTCTCATTGAGCCTGTCTTGCGCCGTATAAAGTGCTTCAATGGGCGGAAAGACAGGGGTTAACGCCGCAGTTGTTATGACGCTGTCTGTGGGGATGTTCTCAAATTCATAAGTGACGACATCGACCTTTTTGGCGAATGCTGTAAGCGCCGCGTTGTCATCATAGTCAGCAATTGTATGTTTCCAGGCAAATTGAGATGCCGGGCAATTTTCATCTGGGCAGTAAATATGGGTTTTATAGCCGAGGCGAGCGGCCGCGAGCGACAGCATCCGTCCAAGCTGACCGCCTCCAAAAATTCCGATAATGGAACCGCGCGGAAGAACCGGCTCATTTTTGTCAGACGTCAACTTACGGACTCCGAGACGCTTTCTGTTTGCTTTGCGCGCCAGACTGTCAGGGCCTTGTCGACATTTTTGTCATTCAGCGCGATTATTGATGCCGCTAAAAGCGCTGCGTTCTTTGCACCGGAATTTCCAATAGCCAATGTTCCGACAGGCACGCCACCAGGCATTTGCGCAATCGATAAAAGACTGTCGAGACCAGAAAGAGCTTTGCTTTGTACGGGAACCCCGAGAACAGGCAGGGTTGTCATGGAGGCAACCATGCCGGGAAGATGTGCGGCGCCCCCAGCGCCGGCAATGACCACTTGGAAACCAAGGGCTTTTGCTGACTTTGCAAAATCAAACAGGCGGTGAGGTGTCCGATGGGCAGAAACGACTTTAGCTTCAAATGTAATTCCCAGCTCTTTTAAGATATCGGCGGCATATTGCATGGTTGGCCAATCTGACTTGGAACCCATTACAATCGCGACTTGTGAAGAATCACTCATATTGATTAATCGTCCTTACATAGCTGTGAGAAAGCGAAGCAAACTAAGGGTTTACGTTCTTAGGTCAAATCTAAATTTCAAAAATTTGGAAAATATTTCTTAACGACAAAGTGGTAAACACCCCATAATTAAGAGGGGAACTTAATGAACGTTTTAGTCAAACACGGCGAAACGGGTGAGGTTTCGCGCCTTCGTATAGAAGATGCCAAAAAGCAGGAGAAGGATGTACTCTTAGCCGAAATAATCCGATTGCGAGCTTACATAAAAGACCTGGAACGGGCCGCGGACTCAGATACGCTGGCGCCGGTTTATAATCGCAGGGCATTTATCCGGGAGCTGACCCGGGCTCAATCCGTATTCCAGAGATATGAAATTCCGACGACGCTTCTTTTTTTGGATTTGGACGGATTTAAAGCCGTGAATGACCGGTTTGGTCACATAATTGGTGACGAATTACTTTATGACGTTGGTAATATCTTACAGCAAAACGTTCGGGACTGTGACCTGGTGGCTCGTCTCGGCGGGGATGAATTTGGGATCTTACTGTTCAAAACGGAAATCGCCGAAGCAGAAAAGAAAGCGGCTCGTTTGGTGCGTCAACTTTCAGAAATTGAGATCAATATTTCAACGTCTTCATTGCAAGTCTCTGCCTCATGGGGGTGTGCGCCAGTAAGAGGCGGCATGACCCCGGAGCGTATCATATCGGTGGCTGATGAGCGTATGTATCGCCGAAAGCGCATGAAAACGGCCGTTTAATAATAAACCGAATGTCAGGCGATTATGTCGGGTGTGACTTGATTATCGAGATATGTGATCTGATCTTTGATGGATAGTTTTATCTTTTTCATCCGACGAATTTTCAATACATCGACGACCCCCATTTCCTCAAGGGCTTTGATTTCGGTGTCGATACGCCGATGTTCCTCCTTGAGGTTTCTCAGAAGTTCCAGCATTTCTTCTTTTTGACGTTCTTCTTCGATATCGAAATCGTCGGGTGTGTCTGTCATTGATTCTTACCCATGTGGTAAAAGGGACTTTACGCAAAATTTTCCATACTGCAATCATGCCTGTAGTTCTAAGTGACATTAAGGTGAAAATATGCTATAGAGTTCTTATACGAACATAGGAGGAGGATATGGGAGCAACGGCCTATCTGTTGGAACTACAGAACAAGCATGCAAGACTTGACGAAAAAATAAGAAAAGAATTGCGAAGCCCTTTGCCCGATTCATTACGAATATCCTCACTCAAAAAACAAAAACTCCATCTCAAAGAACAAATTTCTCAAGTTAAAACAGCCTGAATCCGTCTGTCGTTTGCACGATTGACCCTGTATTTTCTGCTCGGTAAAGCCTAAAAGGCTGTCCGACATCAGGGGAGGTCCCGCATGGATAAAAGAGTTGTGATCGTAACAGGAGGGGCGAAGGGCATAGGTCTCGCCTGTGTTCGCCGTTTCCTGGAAGATGGCTGTTATGTTGTGATCGCCGATCACGATGAAGAGGCAGGGGCGACGGCATTGCTGGAGTTTGAAAGCTTTGGTGAACGTGTCAAATATTTCGACTGTGACGTGTCTGATAAACTCTCCGTCCACAACCTTGTTGCGGAAACCATAGGCCTTTACGGTCAGATAGATGTGCTGGTCAACAATGCCGGTATCGCTCTCAAAGGTGGTATTACGGACATGGACGAAGATGTTTTTGATAAAGTTCTCGCTGTTAATTTACGAGGCGCATTTCTGGTATCAAAAGCTGTCGTCACTCATATGCTTGAGGAAATTGACGGTCGTGAAGACAGGTCCCGGCTATCGGCGCGACCTTACAGCATAATCAATATGTCTTCTATCAATGACGAAGTGTCACTTCCTGATTATCTGGCATATACGGTGTCCAAAGGCGGACTGCGCCAAATGACAAAGTCTATGGCGTTGGAATTGGCACCCTATGGCATCCGGGTCAATGGTATTGGGCCGGGCAGTGTTAAGACGGCTATGTTGGCAAGCGTTGTTGATGACAAAGCGGCTAATAAAATAAAAAAGCGGACGCCCATGGGACGTCCGGCTTTACCAGAAGAAGTGGCCAGTGTGGCGTCCTTCCTTGCGTCAGAAGATGCCAGTTATATCACAGGTCAGATTATTTATGTCGACGGTGGCCGACTGGCTCTAAACTATATGATGGAACTGGAGGAAACGGATTAATCCTGGTTTGACGGCTTAAACAGATTCTCAAGCGAAACCTCCGGGGCCGGAGCGTCTGGAACTGTTTCTTCGACAGGCTTAAGCGTTGGGCTGGTATCAATCCCGGCTTTGGCATCCATGCGGGCTTTTTTATCCGCAGCTTTTCGAACCACCTCATCCAAATCGATCTGAGAACATAAACCCAAAGAAACAGGATCAGTTGGATTGATAGTGCTCATCTTCCAGTGCGTCCGTTCACGGATAGCTGAAATCGTAGGCTTTGTTGTTCCGATCAGTTTGGAAATCTGACTATCTGGTATTTCCGGGTGATTACGCACAAGCCAGGCAATCGCGTCTGGACGGTCCT
Organism: Hellea sp.; assembly: GCA_020628425.1. Classification (GTDB taxonomy): domain Bacteria; phylum Pseudomonadota; class Alphaproteobacteria; order Caulobacterales; family Maricaulaceae; genus JACOMS01. The sequence goes on from JAHDEZ010000019.1 coordinate 23,439, forward strand.
GACGTCGCGATAGGGGCGTATAACGCGGCCCTTTTTTACGACCTTTTTTATTGGCCAGAGACGTATTTTCAAAAACATTCGCCGTCAGAGTGTAAGTCGCGTCCTTTTCACCTCTTTCGATTTCCTCACGTACCAATTGACCATTGGCAATGGGGTCAGCGCCGCGAATACCGCTGGCGACGTCACCATCGGCAATGCCTTCAATTTCCAAAATGTGTAATCCACAAAAAATGGAAATCTGTTCAAAAGTCAGGGCCGTATTATCGATCAGCCAAACAGCTGTTGCTTTGGGCATTAAAATTTGTGTCAATTTCGCCTCCTTTTGGTCCGAAATTCAGACATTAAAAAAACCCGGCTCAGCCGGGTCACTTTTATGGGAATTCGGACTTTTGTCTGAAATCTGATTCTTAAATAAGCAATTTATCCCGTTTGACAAGGGGATTCTCAGTATTTAGCGACTGTATCTAATTAATACATTCCATAAGAAAGGTCGCATTATGGAAAAACCTGAGATGGAATTCCAAATAGGGGAAGACTTATACGGAATTTCAATTGATGAACTTGTGACGCGAATTTCAATTTTAAAGGACGAAATTGATCGCCTTGAGAACGAATTAGATAAGAAAAAACGAGAGAGATCAGCTGCTGATAATCTTTTTGGCTCCAGTTCCTGACTGGCTTGCCCTTTGCATTCTGTAATGCGTATCCGGCTTTATCGCTAGAAAAATTGGGCAAATCCAGAGACACATGTAAGATATAAAAAGAGAATCAGTAAATGACCGAAGATAAGTTGAACAAGAATACAAATACGCCAGAAGATCGTGTCGTACCGCAAGGAGAAGGGCGTCTTTCTGAATTCACGCGTTCTGAACTATTTGCAAAAACCTTTCGCGAAGGCATGGATTTGGTCGAAGAAACAGCCGCCTATCTGGATGGCCCGGGACGGGGTGAAAGCCGACGGTTAAGCAGGGGCGACGCGCTAATTTACGCGTCTCACAGTATGAAGTTGACGACTAAGCTCATGCAGGTCGCGAGCTGGTTATTGGTGCAGCGTGCCATCAAAGAAGATGAGATGAGCCTGGATGAAGCCCGGCAGACGAAATACCGTATCGTGGAAGATGCGAAGAAGGAGGATGGCCCTTCATTTGAAGGATTAGCCAAGGCAGCTTTATCATTACCGGCCACATTGCTGGATCTGTCTGCGAGAGCCGAGCAGCTCTATGAGCGGATCGCGCGGCTAGACCGGAGTCTTTACGGATCAATCGAAGCGCAAAAAGGAAATTCTGTAGCCGACCAGATGCACCGAATTAGCGCGGCTTTTGAGAAAAAATCCCATTAGACATTAAATAGCCTGGAATTAAGTCGGAAGGTTGATTTCGACCTTTAAGCCGCCAAGCTGAGACGCGCCCAGCGTGATCCGTCCACCATGATTGCGGATTATATCTTTGGCGATAGACAGCCCGAGACCGGTACCTTCGACATTTTGGTTGCGGGCCGTATCCAGTCTGTAAAAGGGTTTGAATACATCGCCATATTTCTCCTCAGGAATGCCAGGGCCGTCATCCTCTACGGTAATGATGACGGATTTAGACTGAGTTTTGGTGCCGATTAAAACGGTGTCTCCATATTTTTGCGCATTGGACAAAATGTTAGATAAGGCACGGCTCATAGCGCTCCATTTTATCTGTATAAATTTATCAGAGTCCAAAGATACAGAGGTTTCGGCAATCGCTGATCGTTTGGCGACAGATTGTATCAAGTTATTAAGGGAGACTTCTGAGCTTTCCTCATCGGCCTGATCGCGGGCAAAATCGAGATAGCCGTTTAACATGGATTCCATATCTTTGATGTCGGCCCGCGCAGCCCGTGTTTCCTCCGTATCATCTTGCATGGCCAAATGCAGGTTTAAACGGGTGAGGGGGGTTCGCAAGTCATGACTGACGCCTGCTAACAAGGCCGTTCTTTGTTCCATGAAGCGGCTGATACGGCGTCGCATTTTCAAAAAAGACTGCCCGGCAAGCCTGACTTCGGCGGCACCCGAGGGTTTGAAATCATCAATGTCCTGACCTTTTCCGAAGGCGTCGGCGGCCGCCGCCAGACGAGAGATTGGTCGAGCCTGATTGCGGATGAATAGAATACTGATGAGCGTCAAAAGCATTGAAGCTAAAACGAGCCAGAAAATAAAGACGAAACCCGTGCGGGCAAAAACCCTTTCCCGCGCGGCAATAAAGGTCAGAGTACCATCTTTGACCTTGACCCGAATATCGATGTGGTTGGGGTACCGCGTTGTATCAAACCAGAATTCATGGCCATCCAAACTGTTGGATAGAGAGTTTTGAAGGGTCTTATCCAAAATGGAAAAGAAGGAACGACGTTTAGCCGTTAGAAAGTCTTTATGTTCGCGCAAGTCAACTGAGAGCGCCATATCCTGCATGAGTTCATTGAGTTCTACGGCTTTATCAGGTCCAGGATTTTCCTCGTAGAGCTCTACCACCATGCTGACATTCGCGGCCATGCTATCAGACAGGCTGGCTGTCACTGTGGCCCAATGCGCATTGAAGAAAATATAAGCGACCACGATCTGCATGATAGCGACTGGTAGAACGATGATCAGCAAGGCCCTGCCAAACAGCGATTTAGGTAAATATTTCTTTAGGGGCGGGGTCAAGCCGGCGTATCGGTGACGAGCCGATATCCCAAACCGCGAACCGTAACTAGATATGCGGGTTCAGATGGATTGTCTTCGATTTTTCGACGCAGTCTTGTCATCTGTACATCGACGGCACGCTCGGATTTTGCGCTGATTTTTTCTGACAGGGCGTATCGACTGACGGCTGCGCCGCCGCATTTAGCCAAAAGTGTCAGCATGGCTTCTTCGCCGGTCGTCAAACGAACGCGATCGCCATCTTTGAATAAGGCAAGCCGTTTAAGGTCATATTCCCATGGCCCGAACAATACCTTGGTGGTGGGTTTGTTATGCCCAAGTCTTCGAAAGATGGACTCTATTCGTAAAACCAGTTCTTCGGGCTCAAACGGTTTGGCGAGATAGTCATCGGCGCCAGAACGTAATCCTTCTATCCGGTCGGAAGGCTCGCCTTTCGCCGTCAGCAGAATGATCGGGACATTGCCGGTCAGTCGCATATGTTTGGTAAAGGATATCCCGTCTTCGCCCGGCATCATGATATCCAAAATCAGCATATCAAAGGTCAGTGTTTCCATGAGTTTGCGGGCATCAAGCGTGTTACCAGCGGTCGAAACGCGAAATCCCTCACGACTGAGATATTTCTTTAACAGGTCTCGAATACGGTCGTCGTCATCGACAACAAGCAAATGTAATTCATGACGTTCTAATATGTCCGACTCAGAACCCAATTTTTACCTCTAATCTTTATATTGCATGGTTGACTTACCCCTATCATAGTCAAAAATACGGTAAATGAAATAGACAGCGCAAGCTGCGCTTATAAATGGATAGAAAAATGATCGAGAAACCTTATCACGACCGGGATGGCTATATCTGGATGGACGGGGAATTTGTGGACTGGCGCGAAACCAAGGTCCATATCCTAACCCACTCACTACATTATGGTTCCGCGGTGTTTGAAGGCGATCGTGCCTATGAAGGTAAAATTTTCCGTCTGACCGATCATTCAGATCGGCTTGTAAAATCCGCGCAGCATATGGGCTATGAGATCCCTTATACGGTAGAGCAAATTGATCAGGCTTGTCGTGAAACACTGGCCAAGTCGGGCCTGGGCGATGCTTATGTTCGCCCGATAGCCTGGCGAGGTTCTGACATGATGGGAGTGGCCTCCAAGAATAATCAGATCCATCTGGCGGTCGCAGTTTGGCATTGGGGCAGTTATTTCTCGGACAAGATGAAAGGTATACGTTTGTGTTGGGCTGACTGGAAGCGTCCAGCGCCAGATACAATTCCGTGCAAATCCAAGGGCGCGGGTCTTTATATGATTTGTACCTTGTCCAAAGACGCTGCACAGGCGAAAGGTTTTGACGATGCGCTCATGCTGGACCACCGCGGCCGAGTCGCTGAATGTACAGGCGCACATATATTCTTTGTTCGGGACGGGGAGTTACATACGCCAACTAATGATATTCTGCTGGATGGCATAACCCACGATACGGTTTGCAAACTGGCGGAGAAAAACGGCTATAAAGTCTATAAGCGGGATATTTATCCGGCGGAGCTGCCACATTTTAGCGAATGTTTCGTCGTTGGGACGGCCGCAGAGGTAACGCCAGTTCGGGAAATTCAGGGGATCAATTATGTACCCGCCGATGTCTGTCACACCCTTGCCAGTCAGTATGATGATCTGGTTCGGGAGAAAATCAGTCTCTAGGCGTGAATATTAGTTTCTACGGTTTAGTACTAAACTGGGGTCTTCAAGGCAGCCCGAAGATATAGAGAGCCTGTATAAACCGACATCAATGCGGCTAACCACAGGACAAATAAGCCTGCATAACCCGCCCAATGTTCCTGGGAAATATTTTCGAGCATGTTCCAGGAACCGGAACCGATCCAGTAAATAAGGATATAGACAGCCAGCATTTCAGCGGCTGTCTTCCATTTGGCAACGGCGGTGGGGGGCATAACGCGCGCCTTAAGGGCCGCATGTTCGCGGGCTCCGCTGACTAGAAAATCCCGGGTGATGATGGCTAAAGACGGCACTAATATCATCCAGTGTCCATCAACAACAATACAAATGGCGATGAGACAACCTGCAATCAGCAGCTTATCGGCTATGGGGTCGATCATACGCCCGAAATCTGAGGTCACATTCCAGCGCCGGGCGAGAATGCCGTCCCAATAGTCTGAGGCGCACACAAGCATGTAGAGCCCCATAACGCCGGCCAGGAAGGTGCCATTGCTCTGCCATCCTGCGCCGAGTTTCATGATGCCGATAATTAAGAGCGGAATACACAGAATCCGTCCAATCGTCAGAATATTGGGAACGTTATGTTTCCAGGAAGCGGGGCTAGCTGTCATTCGCTGCATTCATTTTATTTGTTAACAGGGCAAAACCAGTGATCAGAGACAGAATAGCACCGATCCATAGTATGACCAGACCGCTGTTCCAGACAATATCAGAGGTCGCTACATAACCGTCAAAGATACTGGCATCCATATTGTCTTTTAAAAATTCTTCCGAAGTTTGAACATTGGCCGGAACGTCTCCGCCTTTAGCAAATGTGGCGCTCAACCAGGATGACAGCCACGGGGAGGCGAGTAAAAGACACGTGCCAAACATCACAAAAGCCGTCTTCATATTTCCCATCCGGTTATATTGACTACGATTTTGAGTTAGCTCAAAGCCTTTGACAAGGCCGACTATGAATTCTCTGGCGATAATAATAATTGCAGGGATAACAAAGAGAAAAGGAATAGCGGGCCTTACATTCTCAACGATATTACCATCGGTCGTCACCAAATCTACGCCTGGGGCGAAAAAGAAAACCCATAACATGGCTGCCAATGTTCCCATCATGAGCACAGTGTCGGCGATATCGTCAAACCAGCCAAATTTCCGGTAGATAGATGTTTCAGCGCCGCCCGTCATATCATCGAAAATATCCGTTAGCGCAGCAATAGCAAACAAAGCTGAGGCCAGCAGAGCCGCATGACTTGATGGCCAGCCTTTGGCGATGATCACATACATGATAATAGGTGTCAGCAATAGGCGAACCAGCGTCAGTCCGTCTGCAAATGCGCCACCCGCTTTTTTGATCTCTATTTCTTGATCATTCGTGGAAGTATTCATAAATCGTCTCAGCCAGTTTTCGACTGACCCCCTCAACTTTTTCCAGCTCTCCTTGCGTCGCGCCCTTTACAGCCTTCGCCGATCCAAAATGCGAAAGAAGTGCCCGTTTGCGACCAGGCCCGACTCCGGGGATAGCATCAAGTGGATTGGTTTTCATCTGTTTTTTGCGGCGGGATCTGTGTGTTCCTATGGCAAATCTGTGGGCTTCATCGCGAAGGCGCTGAAGATAGTACAATACAGGTGTTCGCGGTTGCAGCATAAATTCGGACCGCCCGGGCATATGAAATACTTCACGTCCCGCATTTCGGTCGGGTCCTTTGGCGATAGCAACTAAGGTTGTCCGTTCTAGTACGCCCAGATCGGCTAGTGTTTCAGAGACGGCAGAGAGCTGACCTTTACCGCCATCTATGAGGACCAGATCTGGCCATATAAGTTTGTCGTCCTTGAGCAGACGGGTGAAGCGACGCCGCATGACTTCTCGCATCATGGCATAGTCATCACCGGGTTCTGTCTCATCGTCTTTGATATTATAGGTCCGGTATTCCTTTTTCTCGAGACCTTCCGGACCGGCCACAATAAAGGCGCCTATGGCATTCGTGCCTTGAATGTGGCTGTTATCATAGACTTCGATGCGGTCTGGGGGGCTGTCCAAGTCAAAACTCTCCGCCATTTGTCTCAATAGGCGTGCTTGAGATGCGGTTTCCGCCAGTTTGCGCGCTAGCGATTCTTCGGCGTTTTTTCGGGCCATCTCAATGAGCGACTTTTTTTCACCGCGCTGAGGCCGCGCGATAGTGACTTTGCGCCCGGAACGCTCTTCCAAAGCCGCTGATAACAAATCCCTATTTGGCAGGTCTTCGCTGACAATGATATGGCCAGGTATGGGTTTGTTGAGGTAAAACTGCGCTAGAAACGTATCCAGAATTTGAGCCGGTTCATCCTCTTTGGAATGGCGGGGGTAATAGGCGTTATTACCCCAGTTCTGTCCGCCCCGGAAAAAGAAGACTTGGACGCAACTTTGTCCACCGCCCGAGAATATTGAAATAACATCACCGTTCGCAAATGTTTGGCTGCTGGCATTGCTGGAGCCCCCTGATATATGGGCCAAGGCTTGTAGCCTGTCTCTATACTCGGCGGCTTTTTCAAAATTCAATTCCTTGGAGCTGGCCCGCATCTGTTCTTGCAGTCGATGACGCAGTTTATCAGATTTGCCTTTCAAGAAGTCCTCAGCGTCCTGAATAAGCTCTCCATAACCGGCCATATCAATTTCCCCGGTACAGGGTGCAGAGCATCGTTTGATTTGATGCAACATGCAGGGCCGGGTCCGGGCGGCATAAATGCTGTCAGAACAATTTCGCAAGCGAAAAGCCCTCTGGAGCGTATCTAACGTTCGGTTGACGGCACCGGCCGAGGCAAAGGGACCGTAATAGTCGCCTTTTATTTTCTTGGCGCCGCGATGCTTTTTTATCTGTGGGGCCTCATGATCTTTTCGCACAAGAATATAGGGAAAGCTTTTATCGTCACGCAGCAATATATTATAACGGGGTTTGAGCTTTTTAATGAGGCTGGCCTCAAGGAGCAGGGCCTCAGTCTCGCTATCCGTGACGACAAATTCCATGGAATGGGTGGCGCGTATCATCCTCTGGATTCGGATAGTATGGCGCTGATAGCCGGTATAAGCTGTGACGCGTTTCTTCAGGTTTTTGGCCTTGCCCACATAAAGGACGTTCTCGGCCTCGTCGAACATGCGGTAAACGCCCGGTTTACCAGGCAGGCGTTTCACATAGTCCGCGATCAGCTCTGGGCCGTAGGATTTGGTTTCAGACGTCGACACAAACCTAAGTTAAGCGGAGTCGGAGTGAGCGCAAGCCCTTAGGAACCAAAAGCCGGGAAGTTGGCTATTGGATGCCGAAACGGGTCAGGGCGTCTTATCCTTGATGGTGATAGGGCATTTAAGCTCAAAAGCTGTATCAATGATGCGTCGGTCAAATTTCAGATCCGGATCAAATGTATAAAGCGATACGTCGCGGGTCTTACTATCGATCAACCTTTGTGCTGCATGTGACGTTACAATACCGCTGCCCTGCGGCGCGCCTATGGCCCCTAAAGCGACGACGCTACCGATACGCGCCAGGTCTGCATTATTGCGTTTGGCTTTGACGGCGTCATTAGCCGCTTTGCGTATATTGATATAAAATTGCTCACAGACGGGATCGTCTTTGGCGCGCATGGGCGATGTTGCTGGCGATTGTTTAAGGTCAATACCATCTGTGAGTTTAGTGGCAGAAGGTACGGTCGAACAAGCCGTTCCCAAAAGAGCCAGTCCCAAAAGTAAGAGCCCTGTTGAATAGTTTTTCATGGTCGTTCAAGCCTCCGGAAAATGGGTCTCCCAGCAATGCAGTGACGTGATTGAACCTATTGTGAATAGGGTCAGCGGCGGCGAATGACTTCGACACCGGCGGCGTCAGCCTTGAGAAGGGCTTGAGGTTTAGCAATGCGAACCGCGCAGGCATCAACCCTTGGATCCGCTTTCAGTGCCCAGTCCGCAATGCGACCGGCCAGAGTTTCCACTAATTGAACATGGGCTTCCAGTGCAATTTCCTCGGCCTTTTCTGCTATAACGGCGTAGTCCAGCGTCTCGTGCAGACGGTCTTCTTCGGGCAGGGGCATGTCACCCATATCCAGCTCAATATCAATTATTACCGGTTGTGTTTCTTCGTGTTCATGAGGATGCACACCTATAGAGGCTTGCACTAACAGGCCCCGCACAAAAATTCGGGTGGCGGGTGGTTGGCGCCCTTTGAATAGTCGAAAAACGGATTTGCGGGTCATGATCACTCCTCATGCCAGATCAGATGTTGACCGCCGTCAATGGCGATCATCTGTCCGGTGACTGCTTTGGCCCCTAAAAGATAGCGAACGCCATCAACGATTGTGTCCGGCGGTGAACCGTCTCCCAAAATAGTAGAACGGCGTTCTGCATCGAAAACTCTATGTGTTTGTACCTTATTTCGAAGGGTTGGGCCGGGGCCGATACCATTGACACGTATATCGGGCGCGAAGCTTTGCGCCATTGTTTTCGTCGCCGCGAATAAAGCGGATTTGGATATGGCATAGGTGAAATAGCTGGGATCCGATGTCAGCACGCGCTGGTCAATCATATTGATAATACAGCCCGAGTTCCCGTCCGGTAATTGCGCTGCAAAATCGCGTGACAGGCTGATGACCGCATAAAGGTTGATATCCATATGGTGATTATAAACGCCGCGAGTGAAGCTTTTCGCCCGGTCATCATCAAATGTGGAGGCATTATTAATCAAGGCTGCCAAAGGCTGTTTAGCTAACGCCCGTGCTTCCGCAATCAGGTTATCCCGTTCCGTCGGAACCGCGAGATTGGCGCCAATTGCAAAGGCTTTCCCGCCATTGGAGTTTATCTCACTCGCAAGTGTCTGCGCCCGGTCTTCGGAGCGGTTATAATGTATGATGACCGTCCAACCATCGTCTGAGAGCCCTTGAACGATATGGCGCCCAATGCGCGCGCCGCCGCCTGTTACCAGAACGGTTCCGCTCATGAGGACTTCCGGAGGCGCGCCCGCTCCCCACAAGATGGACGTCCGACTTCGACGCAGGTCAGCCCGGGCAATTGGGGTTCAAGTTTATCAAAAATCCATTTGGCAATCTGCTCGAGTGCCGGTTGTTCGAGACCTGGCACCTCGTTAAGAACGGCATGATCGAGCGGCTTAATCGTCTCACTGATGATTTGTTCGATTTTCCACAGGTCACGGATCCAGCCTTTTTCTTCTTGGGCACTGCCTTCTATGCGAACCGTACCCTTGAAGGAATGACCATGAATTTTTTTGAACAGATCATTGGCATCCGCATGTCCAAAATAATGGGCGGCTTCGAACTGGAAATCCTTCTCGATTTCAAATGTCAGGTGTGACTTGTCCATGGCTCATATCGCCATCCCGGCCAATGCGGTCCCGGTTTTAGCTTGTGCCCCTAAATATAAAGCATAGGCGATTACAAAGACGATGCCCGTGCGTTTTCCAATGTTATTGCGGCTAAGGATGAACACGGTCAGCGCTAGCATGGCGACCAGCATGACCCAGAAATCAAAGAGCTTGAAAGCCGATGGAATATCAACAGGGCCGGTTAATGCGGCAGCACCCCCGACGGCAAACAAATTAAATACGTTTGAGCCCAAAACATTACCAATGGCAACTTCTGGATGACCACGATAGGCGGCAATAACGACGGTTGCGATTTCCGGGAGTGACGTCCCGATGGCAACGATTGTAAGACCAATCAAAGCTTTTGACACGTTGTAATATTCGGCAATGACCGTGGCATGATCGACAATCAGGCGACCGCCGAATATCAAACCAACAAGGCCCAAGGCCAGATAAGCAAATGATAACCATTGACGATTTGGCAGGCCGTCTTCACCGTCTTCGATTTCAGTCATTTCCGCAAGGATAGGGTCGTCAGCACCGGTTTTGGCAAGACGAAACATCCAAAGCAGGTAAACGACGATGCCGCCGAACAGGATAGCCCCTGAAATTCGCCCCATGGGATTATCAAACCAGGCCAAAACCAGGTAAATCAGCGTTGCTGCCACACAAACAAAGGCATTGCGGGCGACTCCAGGCATATTGGTTGGGATGGCAATGATCAGAGCCGGCAAACCAAGAGCCAGTAGAATATTGGCTATGTTTGAACCGACGATATTACCAGTTGCGAGGTCACTGACACCGTCCATGACGGCTTGTACTGCAACAACCAGTTCTGGAGCTGACGTCCCGAAGGCGACAATCGTCAGGCCAACAATAAGAGCGGGAATGCCCCATTGACGCGCAAGCGCCGCGGCGCCGCGAACCATAAGGTCGCCGCCAACCACGAGAATGACGATCCCGACCAGTAAAAGGCCTACACTGAGAAATGGCATAAAAAGCTCGGTTTAGTCGAAGCGCTTATACTCAAGCAAATTCAGACCGCCGAAAACAACTGCGATCAGGAGAAAACCGAAAAAAGCCGGGTTCAATCCGAGGATAGTTGTGCCTGCAAAAATGAGACTCATGAAAAGCTCCAATTAAAATTCGGCCCCCTATAACTTGGTTTGTGATAAAGGCCAAGTCTTGTTACACTCGCGCGACAATTTTGTTTCAATAAAAATGAGAGCGATATGGCAAAGATTTTGGGATTGGGCGGTGTTTTTTTTAAGTGTACAGACGTAGAAGCTTATCGGAACTGGTGGGCAGAGCATATGGGTGTCGATGTCAAAGACTGGGGAGCCTTTCAATGGGATTCTGATGGCGCCGCTTTTACCATGATGTCTCCGTTTAAGGGCGATTCCGATTATCTGGATCCGTCCAAGGAACGTTTCATGATTAATCTACGGGTTGATGATGTGCGAACCCTCATAGCCAAAGCAAAAAATGGCGGGGCAACTGTCATTGGTGAGGTCGAGGACACGGAATTCGGCATTTTTGGCTGGTTTATTGACCCGGAAGGGATAAAGATAGAATTATGGCAGGAAGCTGCAGGATCTTAATTTCAAGAAATAATGTAAGGGAGTAATTATGTTTGGATCTGTATCATTTGGAAAAATGGCCGGACGTCAAATCGGTAAAATCTTCGGTATCGAAGGTAAGGAGAAACTGGAAAAGGAAGTCAAAGACCAGGGTCTTTCCGGTGACGGTATGGAGATCGACGTGGATGATGACGGGAATGTTTCCGTATCCGGCGAAGCCGCGACGCAGGAAGAAAAAGAAAAAGTCATGCTCGCAATCGGCAATATCTTTGGGATCGGTAAGGTCGAGGACAAAGCCAGCGCCAAAGACGGTGGCAAGGAGTCCCAGTTCCACGAAGTTGTCTCTGGCGACACACTCTGGAAAATCGCCAAGAAATATTACGGTAAGGGGTCTCGCTATCCTGAGATTTTTGAAGCCAATCGTCCAATGCTGAGCCACCCTGACAAAATCTATGTTGGGCAGGTCTTGCGTATTCCGTCTGATAATACAGACGACAAAGTCGCTTAATGTTTCTAGCCGCCCAATTGGGCGGTTTTTTTATGCGGATACTCATATCATATCTTATGTGTTGGAGTTTGTTGAGCGTATCGGCCTGTGCTCAGGAAACATCTTCGCGGGCTACCAAAGCGATTGCCAATAAGACGCCATTGGTTGAAGCAGAGCTGACGTCTCATTCTGCTGAACTGGGTGCACCCGTTTTTATACGGGTTGTAAAAACAAAAGATGGGAGTCTTTCGGATGGATATCTAGAGCTTTTTTTACGCGGCGCGGGGGATGAATTTGAGTTATATAAGTCCTGGCCTATTTGTAACTATTCGGGCCAGTTGGGTCCAAAACTCAAGGAAGGTGATCAGCAATCTCCCGAGGGATTTTACTTTGTAAAGCCGTCACAAATGAACCCTCACTCCAGCTATCATTTGAGTTTTAATCTGGGTTACCCCAATGCTTATGACCGGGCGCATGGCCGGACTGGGAGCTATTTAATGGTGCACGGAAACTGCGTGTCAATTGGATGTTATGCTATGACCGACGATGTCATCGAAGAGATTTACACCATAATGTCAAAAGCGTTTGAGCAGGGGCAACCCTATATACGAGTACATGCTTTTCCGTTTCCCATGACAGAAGCGAATATGACGACCTATGCGGCCGATCCCAATATTGAATATTGGAAGAACCTCAAAGAGGGTTGGGACTGGTTTGAAAATCGTCGCCAGCCACCAAATGTGACGGTTCGTGAAAAACGCTATGCTTTCTCCACTGCGGAGTAGTCATAGTCTGTTCTAAGAACCACAATCGCCCTCCATGGCGGCGATCCAATCGGCTATCAGCGCAACGCCTTCGTCATGAGACAGGGAACGTCCCACTTCCGGCATCATGACCGCGGGATTTGTGGAAGCTAATCTATAGATAAAAATTGAGTCGTCGGGCTTTCCGGGCACGATACCGTGTTTGCGGTTACCGGTCCCTGTACCCGCCGCAATAGGTGGCTTACAGAACCCCAGATTTGGGCCAAAGGCTGTTTTTAACTCCAGATGAAGACCGGACGTGTCCGCTGGTCCAACTTCGTTATGACAATGAGAGCAATTAATATCCAGATAGGCTCTGGCCCGCTCATTCAGATTTAATGTGTTGTCCGTATAGGAAACATTTGTTGCATAGCTGTCTGGGAGCTCGGATATTTTAAACCCGTCCAATGCTTTGAGGTGTCGGAGCTTGGGGCCAATGGGCACAACAGCGCGCGTTGTGTTATTCGTGGCATGACATCCGGCGCATTGATTGGTATCCGGCGTGAGATAAGCAAATTCATTTTGGCCGTCGCCGTCGACCAGGCTTAGCCTGCGCACTGTGCCGGTGCGTTCCAGTGTTGCTTCAGTTTGCGCGTCATTCCAAACATAGGGCAGAGCATGCCAGCCATCATCCCGATGAACCAAAAGCCGGGTTTCAATAATATGATGCTCGGTTTTGGATAGGCCGCCACCCGTCCATTCGGACTGCTCCGACTTTATAACCTCATTCTCAGAGCCGCCGCGCGGATAATAGAAGGTTTTGGAAATGATAGTTCCAACCGGAAAGGCCACGACGTCGCCGTCTGTGCCTATGGATGCGGCGGTACCTTCGGGCAGATGTATGGTGCGTAATTTATGGGCGTAATCAGAAAATAATGCAGAATTCAGTTCATAAACGAAACTGTCATTCACGGGTGATATGGCGCTGGCTGAAATGTCCAATATACCCCATTCAGACAATGTCTTGGGGTTATCTGTCACGTGAAAAACCGGGCCGATCGGCGCCTGGGTCTGACTGCCACAGGCGCCCAGGATGAGCGCGGCTATCAAACCCAATCGTTTCATTACAGATTAACGGCCTTCAGCTTGGGATGGGTGCAGTCCATCTCCTCGGCGCTTATCATGACCGGTTTGGCAAACATATTTGGCCCGTCTGCATTGAGCATTTGAACATCACCGTTTTGAACACAGATACGGTTTTCGCTGGCGATCATACCATCAGAGAGCTTTTCCGGGTTCGCAAATCCGTCCCACAAAATATCGGGTAGGATCCCGTCCTCGCCGACCGTCATCATTTTTAACAGCCCAAGTTCTGGTGTATCAGGATTATCGCCGCCGCCGGAAAGTTCATTGTCATAAATGAAAATGCCCTCGGGGAAGGGGTCGAAGCCAGCGGCTGAACTGCCGTCATTATAGCCTGTGGAGTAAACACTGGAGATAATGATATTGGCGGTTTTGTTGTCCCGGATTTCATTGTCAAAAATCTCAACCTTATCATTTGAGTTTACGACAATACCAGAACCAGCAGGCACGCTGGCGACAGGTGTACCCGCATGTCCGAAATTCTCTGTATTGTTTTCATAGACCTTGTTGTCATAGACTCGCGTGCTGTGCCCGTCCTGTGGAAGGTTCGGCATGTTAAAGACCAGAATGCCGCCCGTATTATTGGTTGCCACATTGTCATAAACATCCGCATAGAAAGAGTTCTCAACCTCAATGCCAGCGACGTTAAATTCAGCGCGATTATTGCGGACAATAATATTGCGGGACTGACCCACATAAATGCCCGCATCAGAAGCGCCGATAGCGACCGAGTCTTCGATCAACACATTCTCACACTGGACCGGGTAAATGCCATAGGCCCCGTTTTCCGTTTTATATCCGTCAGTCCATTCAGTACGGACGGCCCGAATAGTCACGTTCTTACACTCATTGACTTTGAGCGCGTCGCCAATGCTGTCTTCGAGCGCAATATTCTCGATGGTAAAACCGTCGGCGTTGACCAGTAGTCCTTCGGCGCCCGCAATCTGACCTTTAAAGCTCAATATGGACTTATCCATACCGGCGCCGCGAATGGTGACATCATTGACACGAAGAGACAGCCCTTTTTCAAAGGTGAACGTCCCGGCGGGGACGTCGATGACATCGCCGGGCTTGGCATCAAGCAGCATTTCTTGAAAGCTGGCTGCGAAGTCTTCGGTTGATACGGTTTCGGCCTCATTGGAGCCGCAGCTCGCTAGAACGACGGCGCTTGCCCCTGCCAGAATTAAGTGTCTCATATCATACTCCCCTTTGATTTGGCGAAGTCATAGCGCTTGCAGCACAGGGACACAAGTTATCAACGTGTATGGGGGGTATTGATTTTTGTTGTCGTAAATAGACAGATGCGGCGCCATCACCGAGAGAGGGAAGCGATGGTTTGCCGCATCTGCTGCGTGTTCTGCGGGCCTGGAGTAGTAGGCCTCCCTGGGGGGATAGGGACGTCACAGAGGGGACGCACGCAAGGTCTTATTAGGAGATCCGCTTTGAATTTTCTCTGAATGTGATTTTCAGAAATCGTTCATTTTCATGACAAATGAGTCATGGAAATTACTATTTCAGAGGCGGCATAACCGGCTGAACATCTTCGGGTCTGATACCTTGCAGGTCGACCGGGTCGACCTCTTCATTCCAGCGATATATACTCAAAACGGTACAGTTTTCACTGACACCGGAACTTTCTGCGACAATGATGTTATCTTGTGCGGCCAGACAGCTTTTCCCGGTTTCCATGGCTACAGAATTGGCAATATCAAGCGGGGAACAGCCGGGCGCCACGTCCAGAATAAATTCGTCCCCCAGACCACTTTTGACAATCACCGTGTCCTGCCCAAACAGTCTGAACGCGCCAATTTGTCCGGCAAAACAGATATTACTAACGGATTCACCAAGGCGCATATCCCGCTTATATTTAGCGACGCCGGCCTGTGGAGTATCCGAGGGCGCAGCGGTGGTCATACAGCCTGCCAGAGCCAGGCTTAAAAGCGGGATAAGTGATAATCTGTATCGGCGTTTAGAAAGCATAAAGTCCGATTAACACAGGATTTCCGTGGTAAAAAGGCCGGATATCAGGGCTGATAGCTGCGTTGCAGATTGATTTTATAGTCTTTTTCTTTGCCGCGAAATGGCACGCCGCGATAGTCTTCGTAAAGTCGGCGTCCGGCCCAGTCTGTGATTGTCGCGCGTAAAACCACCTCTTTGCCCGATGTAGGCGTGAAATCTGGATATTCCATCTTGAACTTGAATGGGGATTTTTCTTTGTCCAGATCAATGAAAGTCTGGCTGATAATGGTTTCAGGAGCGCTGCCACCGCTAGCCAGACCCGTGCGGTCCAGCTCGACCAGTTCAACAGTCATGGATGCGCCTCGTGTCAGCTCCGGGGCATCACTGGGCAGATAGGCCTTACCTTCCAGTTTCAGTGTTTTCACGGGCGTATTAGATGGTGGGGTCTGGCCCTGTGCGCCCGGTTCGATAAAATCCAGTTCAACCGTCCCGCGGCCCCGGTAAAACTCTTCTTGTCGGGTGATCAAAATCTCTTGATTGTTAGCATCCAAAATAGCGCCGTTAATGACCGCAAAGTCCAGGTCGCGGGTCACGGCATCAGGCACCATAACCGCCATACCGAAATCTTTGGGCATGCCGGACAGTAATATGCGGGACTGGCCCATCAGCTCAGGTTGGCTCATGCCGGGCTGAACGGGTTTATAGGCATTAATGACCAGGCTGTAGCCCCGCAGATCCCGCAAAGTATTAATGCTGACATTCACAGGGATTGTCTCGACCACGTGATAGCCTTGGGATGGATGCCCGTTTTTGTCCACGATAATAATATCGTTCAAAATATCATCAATGGGTCCTAGCTGTGCCTGTGCGGGAACGGCAAAGAACAGGGCAGCGGTCATCATTAAAAGAGCTTTGCGCATAAAGGCCTCCATCTTTCGATGGACGTCTTATAACAGATAACCGCAACAGAGGCTGAATGGTTTTTTCATCTAAAATTCATCTACATTACAGGGTTTTAGTAGCCAGGTGCATTTCATCAGGGATGAGCTGTGTTGTGTTTTATATTCCGTCATCCTGAGTTTATCTCAGGATCAATGGGGCTTTTGCTTTGTCCTGTGCGCTGTAACCAAACCAGAGCAGTATTTGGTGGCTTCACCCGCTAAGAAATAGTACCTTGATTTGAAATCAGTCAGGGGAAATTTGCCGTGCTTGAAGAGAAATTCCATTTAATGTTTGAAGTGGATGATTATCCAATTGTTCCAGTTTATTTGATTGATATTACTTTTAATTCTTCGGATGACCCTGAACTGTTTTTCGTAAAATTTCGACCTACAGACACAAATTATTTCATTGAGATAGACCGAGTCGTTAGACTGGAATTTTATGGAGCTTCTTATAACAAAGAGGCCCTTGGGACGCCCATTTATTCTTCAAAAACTGAAGTAATCGACAGCAGGGGGCAAATTATTCAAGGCTTTCCTTTAGCAGGGGTTTTCAGAGATTACGATAGAGCTCGGGCTGCTAGAGACTTGTTTATGGAAGATGATGCTATACATAAAAAAGCCAATTAGGTTGAGGGCAGGCAAATTCGGGATGACGGGGAAATTAAACTAAGGTACATTTATTCTAAACCGTAGCGTGCACGGAGCACAGCGCTATGCACTAGGCGTTTCATCCGCATTCCAGAGATTTAGCCTTAACCCTCGCCCCATTCCCAGAGGGGGAATTTTGTCATCACGGATTTGAACAAATCTGACTCAACATGCAGCGCCAGCCAGTCACGGGTTTTTGGGTAGGGCGCCGATTGCCACCAGTCCCTATCTGTATTGGCGAATTGGCGCATAAAGGGGAATATGGCAATATCGGCGATAGTTTGCTTTGCGCCCAGTAAATAAGGATGTGCCTCAAGACGGGTTTCGTAATCCTTGATGGTTTCCTCGGCCTGCGCGCGGTGGGACAGGTCAACATCGCCGCGCTGGGCACTATCATCATAACGGCTGGCATATTTATAGCGGTCCAGATGATGTTTGAACGGGCCGTCATTATTGGCGATGAGCGTTTCCGCAACCTCCAAATCACAATCAAGCCAGTCATGGGGGTCATTTTGCGCCAGGGAAAAGCGTAGCAGATCTATGCTCTCATCAATGATTTCCCCGTCTAGTGTGCGGAAAACCGGGACCGTCCCTTTGGGAGACAACTCCAACATATGGGGCGGTTTATTGCGCAGGATGATTTCCCGGTGTTCGTAATTCAGCCCGGAGACTTTCAGGCCCATTCGCCCGCGCATGGCATAGGGACAACGCCGGAAAGAATAGAGCAGGGCGCTCATTTGAACTGTCCTTTTATCATCCGGGTTGTCACTTCAGTTTCGACCTGTTCCGTCCCGGCGATGGCATTCTGGAAATGCCCAGGACCATTTTGGTCAACCTTGGCATGACGCGGAAACTGAATATCATGGCCCAGCAGAACATGGGCGATGATAAAGTCGAGCAGAGCCGCCTCGTAATGTTTGTCTATGACGATGACGTCCTTGCTGGCTTTGGCCCATTTGACGTCGCCACTCCCGTCTTTGTTCAGCTTGAAGCGTAACTGGTAGATGCCTTTGCCTGTCTGCGAGCGATGCAAATAAAGTGTCTTGCGACTGAACAAAGATAGCCACTTATCGGCGGTTGTTTTAGGGCGAAATCCCTCTCTTAGAATGTTCATTTCACCAGCGTCAAAACCGTCTGAATAAGGAATTTTCGTCAGTTTCCCGAACTCTCCTGGAGGGGGGAGACGCCGAGAAGGGCGCTTGGCTTTCGTGTCGGTTTCCATATCAGACATCCCGGTCTGCATGGCGCCCAATATGAGGCTCTCCGCGTTTTTTGGCGAGCTCTATCTGTTTCTGTCGTTCTGCAAATCTTGCCCGCTGTTCCTCGCTCATTCGGTTATGACAGCGTGGACAGGAAACGCCCTTAACATAAAGCGGATGCTGTTTTTCCTCTTCGGTAATGGGATAGCGGCAGGCATAGCACTGATCATAGTCTGATTGTTTTAAGCCATGGCCGACCGCAACCCGCTGATCAAAGACGAAACAGTCACCATTCCAGAGTGAGTTTTCTTCTTTGATATGTTCCAGATATTTCAAAATACCGCCCTTGAGGTGATAGACCTCATCATAGCCTTGGGTTTTCATGAAAGAGCTGGCCTTTTCACAGCGAATGCCGCCTGTGCAAAACATGGCGACTTTTTTCTTGGCGCGGATCTCGTTTTCATTATCGGCGACCCATTGCGGAAACTCTCTGAAGGTTTCCGTGTCCGGATTGACGGCGCCCTCAAAGGTTCCAATCTCGACCTCATAATCATTACGCGTATCAATCAGGATAACATCCGGATCAGAGATAAGCTCATTCCAGTCTTTGGGGTCCACATAAGTGCCCACAGTGTCATTGGGATCAACGCCCTCGACGCCCATGGTGACAATTTCCTTCTTAAGGCGGACTTTCATGCGGTAAAACGGCATGGTCTCGGCGCGGCTTTCCTTGTGTTCCAGCGTGGCGAGGCGGGGGTCCGCTTTCAGAAATTTATGCAATTCAGAGACGGCCGCATCCGTACCGGCAACCGTGCCATTGATGCCTTCGCGCGCGAGCAGGAGCGTACCTTTGATCTGTAACAGGTCACACATATCCTGCAGTGGGGCTTTGAGGGCCTCAAAGTCCGACAGGCGGGTAAAGTGATAGAGGGCTGTCACACAGTAACTCATGCGCGGCCTTTACTGCCGGGCAGAGGGTTCGTCAATTCATAGAGCGTGTCTCAAGCGATCTATTGTGTCCAATCCTTAAGCTGTCGCGAAATCATGTCTTTATATTCCGGGAGATCTTCCATGAAACTGCGCATTTTCTCTGGCAGTTCCAATCTATCAACATAGGTCGCAATACCATTGGTTATGATACGGGGATCATCACAGGTCATAGCGAGCGTTTTCAGGTCCTTCATGCCTTGCCCGCGTAAAAGCTCTTTTTCTAATCCGCGAACTTTTGTCGATAGCGAATAGAGTTGAAAAATATTAGGGGACTTACCCTCGAGATATATGCCGCCAATTTTTTTTAGGGATAAAACCGTTTCTTCGGTCTCGTTATAAATATTGTCGACGGCGAGAGACGTGCGGTCGGCCACCCAGGAAGCCGTGCAGATTTCTTCCGGGTCGGGGGTCGAGGCACAGGCCGTGAATATGAAGGCCAATCCTGTGGATAATAAAATGTGACGCATTTCTTCTCGCAAAATTCTCCGGGCCGCTATCCTGAGTTCATAATATTTGACGGCGGCGTTGCAAGGTCCGAAGTCACGTAGAATTCAGTTGGAAAACAGTTTTTATTTTCCAATCCGGCTGTTAGTGTGCCCTGCAAAAAAGGAGCTGATAATGAAACTGCGCTGGGAAATGATTTTTGGAATTGGGTTACTGGCATCCTTTTTCCTGCCTTGGCTAAAACCAAGTTTCCTTCCCTTAAAAGGATCAGGATATGCAATCGCCAGCCATCCTGAAATCCCGCTTTGGTATCTATATGTATTACCAGTTCTGGCCGTGCTTGTGACTATTTCAAGCCTCCTTTCAAACTTCCATAATCGTTGGTTTCGTATATTTGCCGGATTTATTCCCCTGGCCGCCGTGGTTTGGGGGTTGACCGCCATTAACGGTCTGTTCGGGGGGGATTGGTCTCAGACATTTGAGTTTCTACCGTCCATTCTGGATTGGGGTATTTATGTGGGGATCGTGTCTTCGGTATTGCTGCTCATGCACGGGCTTTTTGGAAAAGCACGGACGCGTTAAAAAAAACGGCCCCGTTTGGAGCCGAGTTGACCTTAGAAAAGTTCTGAACGTGCGCGAATTTCAGCCAAAGTCTGATCGCGCATCAGCTTGCCGTTTTCCCAAACCACTTCCAAGAGGTCCTCAACATCCTCCGGGAGGCTATCTTCGCGGACGCTTTCATAACCCGCTTCCGTTTTGATCAGCGCCTGAACCCCGCGTTTGGAGATCTTGCCTTTATCAGTGATCGGGTCCTTAAAGACATCATACCAGACCGGGTCATCTGCCCGCTTGGTGGCGTTGGCTTTCATGGCCCATTTCATGGTGTCGCGGTCGACGCCTTTTTGTAGGAGCGCGCCGCCCATGCCAAAGGCGATGTTCTCGGCGCTCCAGCCTTTATCCTTCAGGCTCTGCAGGATGTCCCGAATAGAGTCCGGATTGACCCCGTCGCCCTGAATGACTCGCACACATTTGGGCAGGACTTTATAACCCAATGCATTGGTCTCAAACCCAAAGGCCTCACCGAGAATTTCGACCACCTCGATAGGCACGACGCGGGGGTCCCCACTATCAGGCCTCACGACCAGAGTGCCGCCTGTGGCTTCGACGCGCTCTTTGAGGGTTTCACCCCAAAACTCTCTGGTAGCTTTGTAAATGTCATAGCTGTCAGAGACAACGGCGACGAGTTTGTCGGGACCCGCGAATTGTTCGAGCATATTTTCAAAGGCGTCGATTTCGTTTTCCCGGCCCCAGCTGGTGATGGTGCTGTGCTCGGCCGCCGGAATAGAGAAGGCCGGCATAGCCTCATCATAATAAGCGCGGG
>JAHDEZ010000020.1 GCA_020628425.1 Hellea sp.
CTAAATTGAATATTTTTACAATTTTTTAAATTGCGCTTATGTTATTGATTTTATTGATAAAAATGGTGCCCCCACACGGACTTGAACCGCGGACCCCCTGATTACAAATCAGGTGCTCTACCAGCTGAGCTATAGGGGCACTGATAGATAAGAGCGGGCCAATTACAAAACGGCGCGCCTTTTGACAAGAGAAAATCGACGTAAAATCGCGTAAAAATTCTATTTCTTTTTAGAGGTCGAAACTGATTAGGTTTCTGGCTTGCGTAAAAGACCATAAATGGCGCCCATAACCAGGTAGCCAATCAGAAGATGTGAGATGTCGAGTTTGAAGAGTTCTGGGGGGCCTTCTGCGTAATTCCAGCGATAGGCCATGAGCGGTACGGCAAAGAAGAGCCAGGCGAGGGCGCCGGTTTTCAAACCGGATGTCAGGCCGTATTTTCCACTGGAACCTATAACTCCTGCAAGGCCCAGTGCCTGGGCCAGCGAAATAGTAAATCCGAACAGCATTTCTTTGGGACTTGGCGCACTGTTTTCATCAATAGTCAGACCTTCCAACGTCATCCATTTTTCCATGAACAACATGCCGTACCAGACCCAACCAATCAAAAAAAAGACCACAGAGGCCAAAAAAATAATCCATATCTTTGTATTGAAAATTTCCGGCATGATAATCCCCTTCGCCTAATTATTTCAACTGACGCCTAGCATAAAACGGGGCATTGCGCCAGAATTGCAGGGCTCAACCTTTTAAGACTTCGTATAATTGCGCCGTTAAAAAGCTTGCATGCGCAAACGGGCACGCTAGAAGTCGGCCGAGATAAAAGGAATATCATGGCCCGCATTCTTATCACTTCCGCGCTGCCTTATATTAACGGCGTTAAGCATATGGGAAATCTGGCTGGCTCTATGCTGCCGGCAGACGTTTATGCAAGAGCTATGCGTCTATTAGGACATGAAGTACTTTATATTTGTGCAACGGACGAGCATGGCACGCCGGCAGAGCTGGCGGCGCAGGCAGCTGGTTTGGAAGTGGCGGAATATTGCGAGGCTATGCATGTTGCGCAAAAGGAGGCGGGGGCCAATTTCAAACTTTCCTATGATTATTTTGGGCGTTCATCTGCACCAAGTAATCACGCGCTAACCCAGCATTTTGCTAATGTGCTTGAGGAAAAGGGTTTAATTGAGGAGCGCACGTCGCAGCAGGTCTATTCCAATGCGGATGGCCGTTTTTTACCAGATCGCTACGTAGAGGGTACGTGTCCAACCTGTGATTTTGAGAAAGCACGGGGCGACCAGTGCGATAATTGCGGCCGATTGCTGGACCCGGTCGATCTGATTAATCCATATTCGGCTGTTTCCGGCTCTCATGACGTAGAGGTACGAGATACCAACCATCTTTATCTGAAGCAATCTGTCATGTCTGACAAGCTACGGGCTTGGGTGGACGCCTCAGAAGGTTGGCCCAATCTGGCGAGCTCTATTGCGTATAAATGGCTGGACGAAGGCCTACGAGACCGCGCGATTACGCGGGACCTGAAGTGGGGGATTCCGGTAATCGATCATGTAGGCAATCGACGGGAAGGCTTTGAGGAGAAGGTATTCTACGTGTGGTTTGATGCGCCCATTGAATATATCGCTGCGACACAGGATTGGGCTGAAGAAACGGGCAGCGATTGGGAGCGATGGTGGCGCACGGACAAGGGTGCCAACGACGTCGAATATGTGCAATTTATGGGTAAGGATAATGTGGCATTCCATACCCTGTCTTTCCCGACGACTATTCTGGGATCCGGAGAGCCGTGGAAACTTGTAGACCGGCTCAAGGCCTTTAACTGGGTGACCTGGTATGGAGGCAAGTTTTCAACTAGCAATAAGCGCGGCGTATTTATGGATCAGGCCATCGATATCGCGCCGTCGGATTACTGGCGCTGGCACCTGATGGCGAATTCACCCGAGAGTGCGGATGCGGCCTTTACCTGGGAAGAATTTCAGCTGGGCGTCAATTCGGATCTGGCCAATGTTCTGGGTAATTTTGTCAACCGTATTACCAAATATTGCGCTTCCAAATTTGACGGCGAAATACCCGAAGGCGGGGAACATGGAGACGCAGAGGCCTGGCTGGTGACAGAACTGCAGACCCGCATTCCGGATCTGGTCAAGTTTTATGAAAACCGGGAATTCCGCAAAGCCATGGCGGAGACCCGGGCAATCTGGGCCGCGGGCAATGAATATTTGACCCAGGCCGCGCCCTGGAGCCATTACAAAACCGATATTGACAAGGCGGCCGTTGGCGTGCGTGTCGGGCTTAACTTGGTTGCGCTATTCGGAATTATCGCCCAGCCTATCATTCCGGATGCGGCCGCAAAGATACTAGATGCTATCAATATTCCCGAAGGTAACCGTAGCTGGAATTTTGGCGATGCTGCCGGCATTGTGGCTTTGATTGATGCGCTGCCGACCGGACTACCCATCGCGCCTCCGGAGCTATTATTTACCAAGATCGAGGATGAGGACGTTGCACGCTGGTCGGAACAATTTGGCGGCGCATCTGAATGATTGAGGCTGTTAAAACTCTGCTTGGTAAATATGGCGGCTTTGAAGGCCGCGCGACCCGGACAGAGTTATTGATAGCGAAGCTTGTATTTACACCTGTTTTGACCGCTCTTCTATGGTTTCGGTTTTATGTATCCGAGCTGACGCTCTGGGAGCAGGGCGGGATTTTTTGGATCGCGGATACGCTGATCTGGGCCGCACAATGGGCGATAATATTGGCCGTTGGTTATTTGTCCTTGTCCTATTCTGTCCGGCGCTTTCACGATATTAATCTATCAGGCGGTAATTATGTGGCTTTGGCTTTGGGGTGTATGATTCCATTGGCCCGCTATCTGTCATTGGCCAGTATTTTGATTTTCTATGTTTTGCCGCCGTCCGAAGGCGCGAATGATTATGGGCCCAATCCACGGTCAAAATGCCCTCAGCCCCCGGATGATTTACAAAGTCTACCTGCAGCCGAAAGATAAGCTATGAAACTCTATGATTATCTACCGTCGGGCAACAGCTACAAAGTTCGCCTGCTTCTGTCCTATTTAGGACTAAGCTATGAACATGTCCTGCTCGATATTCACAAAGGCGAAACACAAACGGAGGATTATAAGTTCAAAAATCCCGTAGGGCAGATACCGCTCCTTGAGCTCGCCGACGGTCGTCGTGTCGCCGAAAGTAATGCCATCCTGTTTTTTCTCGCGAAAGACACGCCATATTGGCCGGCGACCCATTTTGAGCAGACAAAAGCCCTGCAATGGATGTTCTTTGAGCAATATAAACATGAGCCATCTATCGCGGTGGCACGTTTTATCAGAATGTACGCTATGGACACGAGGGTCGGGGAGTTGCAAAGTCTTATGCCCCGCGGAGAGGCTGCTTTGGGGGTGATGGAAGCGCATCTGGCTACCAACTTTTATTTTGCTTCAACCGGCCCCAGCGTGGCTGATATCTCGCTATACGCTTATACACATGTGGCGGGAGATGGTGGATTTGAGTTGTCTGATTATCCAAATATTATGGCTTGGCTTGATCGAATGAGCGACCACCCTCGACATATCCGGATAACCGATACGCCTATGCTTTAACGGCTATTCGGTAGCGTTTCGAAGCGCGTTGATATTTTTGTCCCAGTTCTGTCCGTCAAATTCGATCGTTTCCGAGGCACTTATAGTATCGTCTACGACACAGCGTAAATTGACGGAGTAAGTCTCGGGATGAGATTTGGGAATGTAAAACGCTTTGACGCCGCAGGTTTGACAAAAGAAGTGCTTCGCGGCGCGTGTTCCAAATCTGTAAGTGGTCAGGTTGGAGTCACCGAGGATGGTGGCTTGGTCTTGTGGAACAAAAATATGCTGATAGCCTGAACGCTCGCATATTGAACAATTACATATCGTGATGGGCACCTTATTCGGCGCTTCGAAAAAAATTTGAACAGTGCCGCAGTGACAAGTTGCTTTATGAGCTGGCATTAGGCGGCGGTCAGTTTGTAATGGGTTTTAAGGCTGTCTGGCCCGTCGCCTTCGATCTGACCTATTTCTCTTAGGCGAATAATATGGGCCAGCACACTATGGGCCGCTGCCGGATGCAGGCGCTTGTCCACGTCATCATAAAGCTTCGCAACAATATCAGAGATTAGAGTGAGTCCAGTGGACAGAGCTTCACATATCTGGAGCTCTCGCTCCAGGCGGTGGTCGATATAGGCCTGAACGAAAGCTTGCGGTTCTTCTATGACTGGGCCATGGGTTGGAATAATGCGGTCAAACTTACGGGCCAAAATCGTATGGAGGCTCGAAAGATAGTCGCCCATATGGCCGTCTGGCGGGCTGACGACACTAGTGGACCAGCCCATAATGTGATCGCCGGAAAACAGGACGTTTTCCTCGTGGAGGGCATAGCACATATGGTTTGATGTATGACCAGGCGTGTGAATGGCTTCCATGGTCCAGCCATCGCCATTGATTTTTAAACCGTTGCAAATTTCTATGTCGGGTTTGAAGCCCAGATCATCGCCGGCTTCGAGGCGGACTTCGCCGCCTTCTGGTGGACGAGCTTGCAGACCATAGCCATAGACTTGACAACCATGTTCCTCCGCCAGAGGGGCAGCCAATGGTGAATGGTCGATATGATGATGAGTGACCAGTACATGGGTGACACGACGACCTTCTAAGGCCTTTTTTAGAGCCGAGATATGGTTTGGTGTAGCCGGGCCTGGATCGATGACGGCTACGTTTTTATCGCCGATGATGTAAACCCCAGTGCCCGTATAGGTGAACGGGCCAGGGTTATCGGCAACGACCCGGTCGATCATCGGACTTATGGAGTCACACCGCCCATACTCAAAATCAAACTGTTTGACAAAAGGGATGCCCATCCTTGTGTCTATTCCTTTATTTTGTCGAACACGGCAGCCTTAAACTTTTTGGCGATTATATCCGTAGCTCTCAGTTTTTCTCTTAAAGGGAGCGCAAGTGGAGGCCCCATATCGGTTTTATTGACGTCGACAATATAGATTCGACCATCACCCGCGTCCCGTAGAATATCCAGACCCCCAAAGTCCAGATGCATTTTTTGACAAAATCGTGAAATATTTTCCAATTCTTCTGTCGAAAAAATATTAGTGGGTTTTTCTACGCGGCATTTCGTGTTCAAATTTTCGAACCTTTGGCTTTCTGGGCGTTCTTTTATGAAAACCAATGTTGGACGCCCAAACAAGGTTGGGCAGCGAAAGTCCGCAACGTGATTGTCGGGGGACCGATTGTCTATAACCTTTTGATAAACAAAGCCTTTTTTTGCTCCCAAAGGACCTTTCACAATATAGCCGTCGTGGGCACCATTATCTTCTGATTTAACGACCATATTGCCATCGTAAATACTGGGATCGACCATCAGATCATAACCGAAAACGTCTTTGAAAACATTGCTGACGTGGCTTTTTCGGATATCATTGCAGTCAAAATTTAAAGCCAGAGCATAGTCCGATGGCTTTTCAGTTTTTGTCATTGTGTGATCGAGGAAATGTATCGCAACGAGCCCTTTTTGTATTCGTTTCGCGGACTGGATCTTGCCGCCGGCTTGCGTAATAACGCCCCAAAGAAGATACCATGGTCGAATAGTTTCTGGAAAACAGACCACAACTTTTCGCCCAAAAGGCCATGGATTCCGCGCTTTTTCGGCCAAAGTGTAGACGGCCCAACGGTAAATGTCGTAGAAAAGCGCCTTCGAAAACCGGATATTTGCCCCAGTTTCCTTGTAAACAACGCCTTTCCAAGACCAGTGGAAATCCTTCCGCCAGCTCACTATTTGATGCGTTTCACGCGGATGGAGCGCCCTTTGTCATTGACCCGCAGCTGAAAGCTGCCGAGTGAAGCTTTCTTGATGATTACAAAGTTCTCTTTGTTTTTCGGCAGATATACATAAGCGCTGTCGGTTTGATCCCATACTTGCCCGTTTTCCAAATAAAATCGGTATTTCCGATTATTCAATCTGCGGGCTTCCGTAATAACAACAGATAATTCTTTGTCTGAAGGTTTTTCAGCATCATCTGTTTGTAAATTCAAGGCTTCTCTTAGTTTGTCGTCTTCCCGGTTTTCCATCCCAAAATTTTCTTGCATTTTGTTTTCTATATCAGCTTTGTCGATGACAATGATATTGCCACCTTTTACATTTGACTGAAATGTGGTTGCAAAGGCGTCATAGCAGGATAAACGTGTTCTATCCTCCTGAATTTCATGACATTTTTGAATTTCGGTCATGATGTCGGATTCTTGTGATGATTGAGCATGTGCAGTTGCAGCCATGAGGTAGGTTGTGAAAATCAAAAGGTACAAAACAAGTTTCGGCATATATGTTTCCAAGAAATAAGTTCCCTGTCACTGATATTTGGTATTTTCAACCTTCGCAAGGTTGCAAAAATGCAACGGTTTTAAAAAATCACGGGTTTACGGGCCACTTTTTAATAGGTGCCACTTGAGCTTTGCTGAAAAATCGTCGAAGAACACCCGGATTCGACCCACGCGGTCGAGTTTTGCCCTATGTTCATCGAAACAATGGGTATTGGGTAAAAACTAAACCGGGATGCCAATTGGCACCCTAACAACCACTAAGGGGTTAAATAGTGAATTCACACATTAAAAAATATTTGCTGCGCTCCACCATGCTGGTGGCGGCAGTATCGCTGGGGGTAGCTTCCTCAGCCACTGCTCAAGACGCCGAAGACGATGAAATCATCGTTACGGGTTCTCGTCTTGTTAAGCAAAACGTAGTTGCGACCAGCCCGGTCACAACCGTTTCACAAGAAGATTTCGCTGTTCGCGGTGTCATCGGCGTTGAAGAACTGGTCAACGAACTACCTCAAGTGTTCGCCGGACAAGGCGCAAACATTGGTAACGGCGCATCTGGTACCGCCACAGTAAACCTCCGTGGACTGGGTGCTTCACGTACTTTGGTGATGATAGATGGCAAGCGGATGGGCCCAGGTTCACCAAATGCGATCCCACCAGATTTGAACCAGATTCCTGCTGCTTTGATTTCTGACGTTGACATCCTGACAGGTGGTGCTGGCGCCGTTTACGGTTCTGACGCTCTTGCTGGTGTTGTTAACTTCAAGATGAATCGCGAGTTTGAGGGCGTACGCTTAGACGTAAACTTCAGTACCTATCAGCACAACAACAACAATGATGGAATTCAGGACCTACTGAGTCGTTCAGGTAACCTCACTGACTCCGCCACGGGCAGCGGTTTTGACGGTTTCGCTCAGGACTGGACTCTGGCATTTGGTACCGACTTCGCAGAAGGCCGCGGTAACGTAACCGGCTATCTTGGATATCGTCATCAAAATGAAATCACACAAGCCAACCGTGATTACTCAGCTTGTGCGTTCGGTGGTGGTACATCTGACGCAACAGCAGATCCAGGCGTTCGTTGCGTAGGTTCATTCACAACTCCTCTGGGTACATTCACAGACAACACATTCTCGCGTTACTTCTTCACGCTGGATGAGGCGTCTCCAAATGAATTCCGTCCGGTTGATTTCGGGAATGACACGTTTAACTTTAACCCAACCAACCACTTCATCCGCCCTGATGAGCGGATCACTGGTGGTTTCTTCGCAGAATATGATGTCACAGACAAAGACACGTTTTATGCTGACCTGATGCTAATGGATGACCGTTCGGTTGCCCAGATTGCCTTCTCAGGTAACTTCTTCGTGACGTCTGAAGTATCTTGTGACAACCCATTCCTGTCTGCGCAACAGCAGTCAATTATCTGTGACACAACTAACTTCACAGCGGCCGAACTAGACCGCTTCAACGAGTTTAACGTTGCGCCTCTGACATTTGGACGCCGTAATGTTGAAGGTGACCCGCGTCAGGATGACCTGCGACACACGGCTATCCGCGCGGTTGGTGGAATGCGTGGTGACATGCGTATGGGTGACTGGACATATGACGTTTACGGTTCATACTCCAACACACACTTCGCCGAAAACTACCTCAATGAAATTCACATCACTCGAGCTCAGAACGCTCTGTACGCGACAACTGATCCAGTTACTGGGCAAGCTGTCTGTCGTGGCGATCTTGTCTCAGATCCGAACTGTGTGCCAATCAACTGGTTTGAAATCGGTGGTGTGACTCGCGACGCTTTGGATTATGTTCAAGGTTCTGGCTTCCAGGACGGTAATGTAACTCAGGTTGTTCTTCAGGCCTTTACTTCCGGCTCAGTTGACAAGCTGAACTTCTTTGGTTCCTCACGTTCGCCGCAAGTTGGTGTTGGTCTCGAGTACCGTGCCGATGAGTACGAACTTCGTACAGATGAAGCGTTCGAATCCGGATTGCTTGCCGGTCAAGGCGGACCATCTATTGGTCTCGACGGTGACTTCGACTCATATGAAGTATTTGGTGAAGTGCAATTGCCGATCGCAGAAGACCGCCCAGGTCTGGAAGAGTTGACACTAAATGGTGCGTATCGTTTTGCCGATAACTCACTTTCCGGTGGGTCACATTCTTACTCTGGTGGTGTTATCTGGGAGCCAGTTGATGCTATCCGTATGCGTGGTCAGTATCAGCGTGCTGTTCGTGCAGCGAATGCGGTTGAGCTGTTCCGTGCGACATCTATCGGTCTGTTTAACTTCCCAGGCGGTGATCCATGTTCGGGTGCAACACCTGTATTTACAGCTGCTCAGTGTGCCAATACAGGCGTGACTGCTGCTCAGTATGGTAACATCGTTGCCAACCCAGCAGGTCAGTACAACGCTCTGTTTGGTGGTAATACTGCTCTGGCACCAGAAAAGTCAGACACATACACTATCGGTGCTGTTCTTCAGCCAGGTGGCGGTCTTGACGGTCTGGTCCTATCGGTTGACTACTTCGACATCACAGTTAATGACTTCGTTGGCACAGTGCCTGCAATCGAATCTGTCAATCAGTGTGGACAGACTGGCGACCCATTCTTCTGTTCATTGGTTAATCGTGACCCAGCTTCTGGTTCACTTTGGACCAACCAGAATGGTTTCGTAACAGCGACAAACCTGAACACAGGTTCATTGAAGACTTCTGGTATCGATGTGAATGCCGACTATGGCTTCGATATTGGTGACAAGGGAAGCATCGACCTAAGCGTCGTTGGTACTTATTTGTTCGCACTTGACACGAAGTCATTGCCTACAAGTGACACAATCGAATGTGTTGGCTTCTACGCTGGTCAGTGTGGTTCTCCGAACCCAGAATGGCGTCACATCGCTACGCTTGACTGGAATACTCCTTGGGACATCGGTGCGCAGGTAACATGGCGTCACTTCCAGGGCGTAGACGCAGAGGAAACAGTTGGTGCGGCCGCAGGTTCTTTTGATGAGAGCTTGGACGCTGCTAACTTCCTTGACCTTGGTCTGACTTACAGCGGTATTGAGGATGTAACATTGCGCTTCGGTGTGAACAACATCTTGGACTCTGAGCCACCACTCAGCTCCTCTGTTGGAGCTGGCGTTGGTAACGGTAATACATATCCTACCGTTTATGACGCTCTGGGTCGTTACCTGTTTGGTCGCGCGACAATCGACTTCTAGTCAGTCGTCACATCAAAAAGAATAGAGCCCGCCATCTGGCGGGCTTTTTTGTATTTATTGATTGAAAATATCAGCGGGCGCTTAAGACAATATCTAACAGTTTTCGCTCGCGCTCTGTAATTTCTGGTCGCCAGATATCGAACAGTAAAACAAATCTATCCTTGTCCGCGTGGTTCCACGCTTCATGTTCAATAGTGTCATCAAAGATGACCACCCGGCCTTCTTCCCACTCATGAAATTCATTGCCGACCCGCAGACGGGCTTCGCCTGGTACAATGATCGGTAGATGACAGATAAGGCGCATATTGAGCATGCCTGTATGGGGCGGAATATGGGCACCGGGCTTTAACCGTGAAAACAAAACGGACGGTGTTCCGCCACCTGTTCGGCACAAATTGACTTTGTTTAAGGCAGCCGTCGTAACAGGACAAAGCGCTTGATTATCTAAAACATCATCGCCGTCTTTAATGAGATAAAATGAACTCCAGTCCATACTGTTAGCGAGAGCCGTATTTTCAGAGCCAGGTATATGTGCTTCACTTTGAAGATATGGCGTAAATTTACTGTCCTCGCTTAAAAGTACTTCCAGCTCGGCGCGAATATCTGACAATTGGCTTTCGAGTTCCTCGACCCAATTAAATTCTTTACGTTTGTAAAACTGTTTATGAGGGAGTTCCGGAAAGTACAGATGATGCGGTTCCTGAAAATAAATCTGTTTGCGGCCAAACATGATATCGAGCGCATTGTTAAAGCGCCGGTCAGATGTATCTCTGGCGAGGCCGGCTTGTTCCAGCTGTGAATTGATATGGCCTTCTATCTGACCCATGATCATGGGAATACGTTTGCGAACCTCGGTGATTTCCGCCTGATTATTTGACGGCGTCTGATCATTTAAGGCGAGGGCACAGTGATAGGCCTGTAGGGCCTCGCGTTTCTGCTCCACTTTTTCATGAAAGGCGCCTTTCATGACCCAGGCTCGAATATTGTCTTTTTCAAGCTCAACAAGCCTGTCTATGGCCGCAATCGCGGCATTCATATCACCTTGTTTTTGATGGGTGATACCAAGCGCCTTCAAAAACTGACCATTCGCCCCATACTGCCTCAAGCCGTCTTCGAGTTCGACAATTGCCTCTGCAAAACGCTTTTGTTCGGTCAGCTTATAGGCAGCGCCAAGAATTTCTTTGATTTCTTTATTGGACATAATTTTTATCTGGCAAATTTATAAAATTGCGTCCACAAATTTGTTTGACGTTTAAGGCATGAAATTATCATGAGTACATCTCAAACAGCGGAAGAGCTTTACATTGAAGCCGAAGGACTTTTGTCCAAAGGCCAGGTACATGAAGCGGCACGCCTGCATAAAGCCTGTATTGAGCAGGATAATTCGCATTTAAACGGTGCTATCCGGTTTGGAAATTACCTGTTGTTTCAAAACAATCCCGATGCCGCTTTGAGTGTTTTTGAGCAGGCTTTAACAAAGCATACCAATCATAATATTTTGAGCCGAGGGCGTCTATTTGCGCTCAAAGATATGCGCCAGACCGAGGCGGGTCTTTCACATTTATCATCTATGGGGCATCCGCCTGATATGGCCCTTACTTTTGGTCAATTACTGGCGCAAAAAGGTGATATTGGTGCAGCGAATAGGGCCTTTGAACAGGCCATAAAAACACCGGCTACGGCGGTCACCGCCATTAGAAATATTTTACAAACCGCGCATTTGTCCGAAGGGCGAGGCGGGCTGAATGCAGCCTTTGAACAGCTGAAAAAAAGCTATAATCACATCAATATATTGCCTCTGATTGGTGCAGATTTTTATAGAGAAGCCGGTGACCTGGATAAAGCATTCGCCTGTTTGAAAGACTATCAAAACCGGTTTCCGCCTCACCCGGAAACAGATCAGATCTATGCCAGTATTTATATAGATAAAGGCGATGGCGAGTTGGCCTATAAACATGCGCGTCAGGCGGTTACGGCCATGCCAGCTAACCCGGTTTCACTCATGCGCTTGTCTCAATCGGCCTTAATGGCAGGGCATGTGGAGGAGGCCTTGTTTTTAGCAAATAAAGGCATGCAGGCAGATCCACAAAATTCATTTTGGCCCGCTATTAAGGCGTCTGCATTAAAGTCACTTGGACATTTTGCGGAATATGATGCGCTTGTTCGGGTGAAGGATACTGTGAAATCCTACGATTTGGCGGATGTCGCAGGCTATGAATCGTCAAGTGAGTTTCTTACTATTCTGGGGCAGACGCTTAGACGCCTACATGAGTGGAAAGAACAGCCTTTATCTCAGTCCGTTCGTGGCGGCACCCAAACCAGTTGGGATTTGCGATTCGAACAATCACCGGTCGTGAGGTCTTTTTTCTCAGCGGTCAGACCATTTGTTGAAGAGTATATTAGAGAGTTGCCTGATGAGCCCTCTCATCCATTCTTTGGTCGGCGCACCGAAGATTTTTATTTTTCTGGTGCTTGGTCAGTTCTGCTTAAATCACAGGGTTATCATGTGAACCATATTCATCCCGACGGCTGGTTGAGTTCAGCCTTTTACGTGGACATTCCAGACAGTGTGCGTGAGGGGCAAGACAAGTCCGGATGGATTAACTTCGGAGTACCGCCATTTAACATGAAATGTAGCACTCCTGATACTGAGATTTGTCCTGTTAAGGGTCGTTTGGTTCTATTTCCGTCTTTTCTCTGGCATGGCACTCATAGGTTTTCAGGAGAGCAGTCTCGGCTCACATTACCATTTGATGTAAGGCCTCAGTTCTCGTGAAGAACAGGATGAAGTTATTTCAGCGAGGGCAATAGCGCCTTCAGCTCATTGCCTTGTGCCAAACGGTCCAGATCTTCGCGGGCCTGAATTAGGGCTTTGATTTCTGGACTGTTTAGAAGCTTTTGGAACTCCACCAAATCCTGCTGAGATTCGACAGACATATTCAAAAGCGACATAAGTTGTTCCTGCGCGGATTTTGGACGCGGGAAGGGTCGCAGGCGAATATCTGCGTCAGCGTCTATATCCGCCGCCTCTTTGGCAAGAGCGATGGCAGTCTGCAATCCGCCCAGTTCGTCGACTAACCCGCGGTCGAGGGCTTGCTCACCGGTCCAGACCCGACCTTTGGCAATTTCAAGAACCTGGTTTAACGGAATATCACGGCCGTCGGCGACTTTTCCGGTAAAGTCTTGATATATATGGGACATTTGCTCAGTATATCCAGCCAGTTGCAGTTGGGTGAAAGGTTCATCTGCAGAATAAACTCCGACATAACTGCCGCCAACGTCTGTCGCCTCGACGTTATAACCGATGCGGGCATATGTGTCCTCGAGCGCGATTTTCCCACCGAGCACACCGATAGAGCCTGTAATCGTTGAAGGCATAGCAACGATCTTATCGGCGTGGGTTGATACATAATATCCGCCGGATGCCGCATATTGGCCCATGCTTACGATGACTGGCTTCCCGGCCTCTTGAGCTCGAAGCGTGGCGTTATGAATCTGATCCGAGGCCGTCGCCGAGCCGCCCGGTGTGCTCACTCTGAAAACAATGGCTTCGACCTTGTCGTCTTTGATGGCAGCCTCAAAAGCATTGGCAAGCGTATCACCGCCCATGCTGATACCACCGCCTAAAGGACTGTTGCCTGTGCTAGAGCCGCCCATGACAACCGGACCTTGTCCGCCAATAAATGCGATTACTGGTCCCATTTTAATCTCAGAGCTTGAATAGCTGGCAATAGATTTGAATTTCGTTTCGCCGTCACCGGCCTTCTCCTTGGCATATTCCTGAGCGTCTATTAGGTGACCGAGTTTATCTATGAGCCCAGCTTCCAAGGCGCCTTCTGCGCTGTGTGGGGAGCCTTCAAACAGGCGTTCGACCTCGGCTTTTGGCATATCTCTGTCGGTGGCAATTTGGGAAACAGCGTTCCCGTACAAAGATGTCAGCATAGCGGTGGTGGCCTCTTTGTGAGCCTCCGTATAACCGGTTTCTTTGTAAGTGTTAGCCGCGTTCTTATATTCGTGGAACTGAACCATGTTGACTTGTGCATCAAATTCTTTGGCAACACCGCCGTAAAATGCGCTTTCAGAACGCAACCCTGAAACCGAAAACCCGGTTGTGTCTTGTTGCCAAATCTCGTCCGCAGCCGAAATAACATGGTATGACATCACAGAGGTGTCTTCGAAGCCCTGCGCATGGGCGATGACATATTTTCCCGAGCTCCGAAAGTCATTGATAGCCAGACGGATTTCCTCGGCACTGGCTGGCGCTACGCTGTTTCCAGCCCTGATAAACAGGCCTTTGACCCGATCATCATTTTTCGCGACATCCAGCTTGGTAACGATGTCTACAACTGAATTGGGTGTGTTACCAAAAATCGATTCCCCTACCGAATGGTCGATCACCCCGCCACGGAGGTCCAAAGATAGAACATAATTATCCGGTAGCTCTTCCTTGGGGCTCGAGAAGACGAACAAGGAGAGAAAGATAAAGGCGAGAATCAAGAAAAGTATAATGCCGATTAGGGTCGCGAAAACAGTCAAAAGAAAATGGCGCATATTTACCTCGGATGAGTCTTTGGGCCTTTACACACTATTTGCAGGCCAAATGAAAGCAATTTCCCGTTTATCGATAAAAAATCCATCAGTTATGACTTTATAATATATGCAAAATTTAGGTCGAATTTTCTGCTCATTTGATGTTGCATTTATATCAAAAGCTTTATAGAAGGCGCGGCGCTCTACACTACGCGACACATTTATGATGGGGTATGGCCAAGCGGTAAGGCAGCGGTTTTTGGTATCGCCATCCCTGGTTCGAATCCAGGTACCCCAGCCATAAATTGACAAATACTAATACCTATAATTTATCCAAAATTTTTTTCGGTTTTTTACAAAAAAAAGCTGTTTTTGTAACACTCTAACGATTGATTAAATTTTCTTTACCGTGTAGCGTCTCTTAAAAATTAATAAACAAACTGTGCGCGCAGTTCTTGCGTGTGCGCGAAATTAGGAGGACGTGAGTGGTAAAACTTCATACCGCAAATCACCGATTCATGTCGTTGCTCGTAGCAACGGTTTTATCTGCCGGCGTATTTGGTGTGTCGTCAGCGCAAAATGACGACGCCGCGATTGCCAATTACAAATCGCTGCTGGATAAACGTCTAGCGCTGCAAACCCAGATTGGGCATCTGGAACTTCAAGTGGCTCAGCAAGAAGAGATCATCGCTGACCTGGAGGCTGAAGTTGCGGGCGTTCCGGCACTACGTGCATCAGTAAGGCCTCTCGTTGAGAAGATGGTGGCCTCATATGCGGCGGAATTCGAAATTGATCCGCCATTTAATGCTTCCGAGCGTTTTGAGCGCCTTTCTCGATTGCAGGAAAATCTTGAGCTGAACACTGCGTCAGACCATCAGATGCTCAATCGTGCTATAGGCATGTATGAGAAAGAGGTGAATTACGGCATGACTGTGGATCAGTATGCGGGTAACCATCCTCTGGAGGAGGCTGAGGGCCGACGAGGTGAGGGATGGCGAGCTAAGGCCTGTCAGGAAAGTCTGAAGAATGAGGCTTGTAACGTCACCAACGAAATGCGCGAAGCTATCAAGGAGAAAACCGGCAAAGAGCTGGAGGATCTTGATGAAGACAATGAAAGAGATGCTGCGAATCTAAAGCTTTTGACCGAAAAATTTGAGCAAGAGCGTAAGTTTCTGGACGGGAATTATCTGCGTGTTGGGCGTCTGGCGCTGATTTATGCAGATGTCGATGGTGAAGAGGTTTTCCGTTACGATGTGACGACTCGTCGTCAAGTCGGCGAGCCAGAGGCTGGTGGTGAAGCCGCGCCGGATGGACGTGTTCAGGAGTGGATTCCTGTCGAAGGCGCGCAGCGTATCAATCTCTACAGGGCTGTGAAGATGGCTAAGGGCGAAGCTGCGCCTGATGTGATGGCCATCCCGGTACTGGTTGAGTGATGAAATTTGAATTTTGGAATTTTGCAAGCCGTATGGGTTGCAAAAACTGGCGTGTTTATGCCGCCCATACGAGCCGCTCAATCGAGCAAATAAAACTAAACTAAGTTGGAAGGAAGCCATGTCGAACTTAAAAACAGCAAAATGCCTCGCGCTAGCCAGCGTAGCAGCTTTTGCTATCGTGTCGCCGGCCCAAGCACAATCATTGGACTCGGCGCTTAGTGAAGCCAAGCGTACAACGACCGCTGCGGCTGCATCTCAGCAAACTGTTGAGCGTCTGGATGATGAAGCGGATAATATGGCAAGGGAATATAGTGCTCTCTTGCAGCGTCGCGACAGTCTGGAAATTTTCGTTGCCCGTCAGGAGTTGTTCCTGGAGTCGCAAACTGATCAAATCGAATCTCTGAGAGAACAGTTGTCGACGGTCGAGCAAACCAAGCAGGATTTGGTGCCGATGATGATCCGCATGGCGGTTGATCTGGAGGCTGAAATCAAAGCCGATTATCCATTTGATTTGGAGCGTCGTCTGGACCGTGTAAAGTTTGTAATGAATACTTTGGCTGACCCGTCTGAGCAGCCTGTTGAGCAATATCGTCAGCTTTTGACGGCTTACACAAATGAGGTCAATCTCGGCAATGGTATGGATTCTTATGAAGGGCCGCACCCTGAAGATCCAAACCGGACTGTAGATTATCTGCACTTTGGTCGTGTCGCTTTCGTCTACATGACGAAAGAGGAAGATGAAATTGCATACTACAACTTGCAAGACAGAACATGGGAGCAGGCTGATACAGGACTGGCTCTAGAAATGCGCCAAGCCATCCGTATGGCGAACGGCGAAGCCACTCAGGATCTGGTCGTCGTACCATTGAAACTGATTCAGTAGGATTTAGGGGATAAAAAGTGAGTAACTCTATGAATATTTTGAAGAAATGCCTTGTTGCGATGCTAGCAATGTCGGCATTTGTTGTGTCTGCGCCGGAAGCACAGTCACAATCTGTATCGCAGATTTTGCAAGACATCCGTAACGACTCTGCAAAAACGCAACAGGAAAACGCTGAGCGGGAAAGAAAGTTCCGTCAAGAGCGTGATTCGCGTGCGTCTCTGCTGGCACAAGCTCGCGAAGAACTGCGTGTCTTGGAGGCTCGTGAGGCCACAATTCGTCGTCAATTCGGTTCAAACGAAGGAACCATCGTGCGTTTGGAGACAGAACGCGATGCCGCTACGGGTGAGTTTAGTGAAGTGTTCGGTCTGTCACGCAATAAGGCAACGGAATTCCGGGCTATCCTTGATAACTCTTTAGTGTCGGCGGAGATGCCTGGTCGTACAGACGAGCTGCAAGAAATCGCTAATTCAGAAGCCTTGCCGTCTACCGAACAGCTGAACCTAATGTACACAACACTTCTTGACGAGATCCGGGCTCAGAGACAGGTTAAATCTTTTAAAGCCAAGGTTGCTAACCATAATGATGGTGAAGAGGTTGACGTGACCCGCGTAGGTCCATTTGCCGTATTTACAAAAGACGGTGGTGAGTTCCTGACATACACGCCTTCCGCAGTATCGAAAGGTCAGCTGCCATTGATGAAGCCGAAGACACAGATCGGCGGGCGTCCAAACGCAGCCGCATCATCCGTAGGTGCTGCATCTGCTGGTGATATTATCGATGCACCAATTGACCCGACACGCGGTAACCTGGTTAAGACATTTGACCGCTATCCAACGTGGCAGGAGCGTGTCGCTCAGGGTGGTACAATCGGTTATATCATCATCTTTGGTGCTCTGGCTCTGGCTATCTTTGGTATACTGAACATCTTACGTCTGCTGGCAACATCCGCAGCTGTCCGTGGTCAGAAGCGCAAAGCGCAGGCTGGTAAAAACCCTCTGGGACGCATTATGTCAGCCTACGACGGCGTAAAAGACAAGGGCAGTGAGGCTGTTGAGCTGGCACTGGACGAGGCTATCCTGAAGGAATCGCCAAAGCTTGAATTTGGTCTCAGTCTTCTGAAGCTGGGTGCAGGTATCGCTCCTCTGATGGGTCTTCTGGGTACGGTTACAGGTATGATTAAGACCTTCCAGGCCATGACTATCTTCGGTACGGGTAATGCCCAGACAATGGCCGGCGGTATCTCGGAAGCCCTGGTGACAACAATGTTGGGTCTGATTGCGGCTATTCCGTTGCTTATTCTGCACAGTTTCTGTCAGTCTCTGGCGCGCGGTGTCCAGTCTACTCTGGAAGAGCAGTCTGCCGGTATCGTGGCACGTCACGTTGAAAGTCGTAGCGCATAAGCGCTGCGACCCTATAGGGAACAGTTCACATGGAACTATTAAATCCAGTCAACGCTATTAGCAGTTTGCAGCAGTTCTTGAACCAAGGTGGTCCGGTTCTGCTTGCAATCCTGTTCTTGGCGTTCTTCCTCTGGGCTTTTATCTTTGAGCGCTTGGCCTATTATCAGGTCGCTCATAAGCCCATGATGCGCCGACTGAGAGGAGAGTGGACTGACCGTACCGATAAAACGTCATGGCGGGCTCAGGCCATCCGGGACGAGATCGTGTCTCAGGTCAAAGTCAACACTTCTCAAAATGTCGATATCATTAAAACTCTGGTGGCTTTGGCACCGCTGCTGGGCCTTCTTGGTACAGTGACGGGGATGATCGAAGTGTTTGACAAAATGGCTCTGTCCGGTTCGTCAAACGCGCGTGATATGGCCGGTGGTATCTTTAAAGCGACCATCCCTACCATGGCCGGTATGACGGTTGCCCTGTCAGGTATGTTTTTCCCGACTTATTTCGAGAAGAAATCCCGACGCGAAACCGCCAAGTTTTCCGATATGCTGGGAGGTGAGCATGCGTAGAAGTCGTCGTCGAATTACAGATGATGGTGATGCCGTAAACGTCACACCTATGCTTGATATCGTGTTCATCATGTTGATCTTCTTCATCGTGACCGCGACCTTCCTGAACGTCAAAGGCCTGGATTTTACCCAGCCTAGAGATTCAGGTGGTGAGTCCACGGGTGACCCGAAGCCGGTCATTGGTGTGTATGTTGACGAGCAAAGCTTATGTTCAGTTGAAGGTGTTCCGAAGGAATGTTCTGAGGTGGAAATCGCTGTTGAAGGCCTTCTGGCCAACAAGCCTGGCGCGACCGTGAATATTCAAGTCCATTATGCCTCTGACCACAAGGTTCAGGTGCTTTTGAAGGACCGTTTTCTTAAGAGAAAGCAGAAGACAAAAATCGAATATGTTGGAAAACCCGGTTAGGGCTTGATTTCTGACCAGAAATGTAATAAGGTAACTTTATGTCAAGACGACGTTCCAGAATCGAGATCCCTGATGAGGAAACAGAGCTGAACATGACACCTATGCTTGATGTGGTGTTTATTCTTCTGATCTTCTTCATTGTGACGACGGTTTTTGTTAAGAAGACAGGTATTGACCCGGAAGAACCCTTCGCTGAACAGGCTGAAGAGTGGAACCCGACAATCTTGGTCGGTGTGAATGACATTGACGAAGTTTGGATTGCTGACAAACCATTCGAAGTCGGTGAAATCAGGTCCATCCTGCAAACGATGAAAGACGAAACACCCGAGGCGACAGCGGTTATTGAAGCTGATGCCGAGGCATCTGCAGGTGTAGTTGGAGATATTCAGCTCATTATGCAGGACCTAGAAATCAAAACGCGTGTTTCGACGAAATAAGGAAGTATAGCTATGGGATCTCTGTTTAGATTCATTTTTGCCATTCTACCCGCGGCTTTGATAGCGGTGAGTTTGTTCCTGTTGATGATTTATCTCATTAGCGACGATTTCGAAGCTAAAGAGCAGCTTGAGCAATTGGATTTTGAAATTAATCCAAAGGCTGAAGAGATTGAGCGTCGGACAAGAAGTGTCCAGCGTGCAACGCGTTCTCAGAACATTGAAACGCCGCCTCCTGCGCCGCGTATTGAAACCGAGGCAGCGTCCAAGCCTAAGGAAGCTATCGCGTCCATTACAGGTGCTGTTCCTGAGTTTGAAGCTCCACGCCTTGATCCGAATGACATCAAGATTGCCGTGAGTGACCGCGATGCGCAGCCTTTGGTGCGTATGCCGGGTAAGGTTCCGGATCGGGCTCTGCGTGATGGTAAATCAGGTCACTGCAGAATGCGTTTCGACGTGAATACAAGTGGTGCCCCGTTTAACATCGTTGCTTATAGCTGCACGCACAGCATGTTTGAGCGCGAGTCAATCCGAGCGACCTCCAAGTTTAAATACCGTCCAAAAATCGTTGACGGTAATGCGGTGGAGATGCGCGGCGTGGAAACCAAGATCACATATCGTGTGACAGATGAAAGAGGGAATATCTTGCCGGAATAATCCGGCAGGTCTACCGAATTGCGTAATTGGCTAAATAAGGATTTGTGCCATGAATTTTAAGAAGTCTATCGCCAAAATTACAGCTGTCAGCCTGATTGCATTATCAGCGACATTTGTGTCGACGGCGACATTTACGCCTGAAGCTCAGGCGCAAGCGGTTGAGGGACGTCAGTTTGGTTCCGCATCCGGTCAACTTGTTAACGATGCGCAAACCCTGGCGCAATCCGAGCAATACAGCGCGGCTCTTTCCAAGCTCAACGAAGCGATTGCGATGCCGGACCTCAACCCATATGAGCGTTCGACTATCTACACGATTATGGGGCACTATTATTATCAGATGGATAATGTGTCTCAGGCGATCGCTAATAACCGCAATGCAATTAACGCTGGTGGTTTGATGCCTAATGAAGTTACCGGCCTTGAAAAAAATATAGCTCAGCTTCTTATTGCCAGTGGTCAATATGTTGAAGGCGCGCAGGCGCTGGAAGCTTGGGTGCGTAAAACAGGTGACCGGGATCCCAAGAACACGACCTATATCATGCAGGCATGGGTGCAGGCCGAGCAATATCGTCAGGCGCTTCCATGGGCCGAGCAATGGTTTAATTCTGCAAACCCAAAAGAGCGTAAGCATTTTGACCTTTTGAACTTCCTTTATAATGATCTTGGCATGCAAGGCCGCCAGGCTGACATCGTCAAAGAGATGATAGTCCGTTGGCCGGAAGATAATACATTGTGGGATAACTGGATTTCATTATTGGCGGCCGGTGGCCGTGAGCAAGACGCGTTTGAAGTCAATAAGATGCGATATCTCGCGGGTACTATGACGACCGAGACCGACATCAAAAAGATCGTTGAATATTACCAATATTACGAGATGCCATTTCAAGCGGCTTTGATCATGGAAAAGGAAATGAACGCCAATCGGATTTCTAAAAATGCCGATAACCTGGTACGTTTGTCTGACTTGTTCCGTCAAGCGCGAGAGTATAAGCGTGCGCTGCCTATTCTGAAAGAAGCGGCTAATGTATCAGGTCGTTCCAAGTCTTGGGCCAATTACGGCGAAGCCTTGTATCAACAAGGACAGTGCGCCGAAGCTGAGACAGCTTTGCGTAAGGCCATGGACCTGGGGTATGATCGTGGCAAGTCTTGGATGCTTATAGCGAATTGCCGTTACGAAGCAGGTCAAAAGGAACAACGCCCGTCTTGTGATGGAACCACACCGGAGCAACGTCTGGCTTCGCCTAAAGTGAAAAAGAACGAGTCCGCGCTTGAGGCTTTCCGTAAGGTGCCTGCGACTGCACGTGATTATCGTTCTGCTCAAAAATGGGTCGATTTTGTAACCAGCGAAAATCGTTCATTTGAATTCCGCTGTGAAGAAAAAGCGGCCATTGAGAAAGACCTTTGCATGATTAAAATCGAGAATGCTTATGCGCTTGAGATTATTCGTGGCGGTTTCTTCTTGGATGATGAGGACCAGCATTGTACGACCTTCAAGGCAGAGTATGACTCACTCTACACAGCCGAAGGCGCCAGCGAATAATAGTGCGGCGAGCATAATAATTTAAAATCAGCCCCGTTTTAGCGGGGTTTTTTTATGAGCAAAATTATTATTGTTATACTATTGCAATTTCCGTATTATTATGTTATAAAATAACTATAAGGAGGACAATATGCATTTACCTAAATTACTATTTGCTGGAACGGCTGCCGCTGCGATGGCAACAGGCCTTGGATTGATCATGGTCAATCTTATACATGTGGATTTTGAGGCCGAGGCCGAAACAGAAGTTCTCGATTTTGCTATTAATTTCGAAGTAGAACCTATTTGTGATTGTATAGCGCCGACACTTGCCATGCCTGTCCGGGCTGAGGACATTGAGATTCCGCCTCCGTTTGAGCGTTTTGAAGTTGTGGACGCGACCAAGCCAAAAGAAGATATTTTTGTAACAGAGACTATACCCCCATTTGATCCGCCTATTCTCGGGCCTGATGACTATTTTTCTGTCTCAATCGACACTGAAAATCCGACGCCCATTGTCAGGTTCCCCGGTCGCGTTCCGGATAAAGCTCTGCGTGAGGGCCGTTCCGGCCATTGCAATATGATCTTTAGTGTGAATACGCTGGGGGCCACCTACAATGTACGGGCTAAAAATTGCTCCCATTATATGTTTGAAACCAGCAGTATCAGCGCAACTCAAAGGTTTAAATACCGACCTCGACTGCAAGGCGGTCAGCCCGTAGACATGCATGGTGTGACCACCAAAATCACTTACCGGGTTTTGGATGAAGACGGTCGTTTAATGCCGGAATAACCGTGCAGTTTTTGGAGAAATTTCTATGTTTGAGCCTTCTGCTCTTTTTAGGGCAGGGGGCTTCGGCTTGGGCAGACGATCATTGGTGCGATTACAGAGTTGAGCTAAGACGTCTGGTTGGTGATATTTCCCACCGCGATAATGATGATCATTACCGGTCTGAAATTCAGAAATATCAAGAAGCGTTAAGTCTTCCGAATCTGAAACCCTGCGAGCTTTCAACAATATACGTTATGCTGGGTCATTATCATTACCAACAAGACAATATCCCGGAAGCTATCGCCAATAACCGAAAAGCCATCGATGCGGGCGGGCTTCAACCGGATGAAGCAATCGGCATTGAAAAAAACATCGCCCAGCTCATGATTGCCAATGGAGATTATGTGGAAGGGGCACGCGCATTGGAGGACTGGGTGGAGGCGACCGGTGAACGGAATCCTAAAAATATAAGATACATCATGCAGGCGCTTATTCAGGTTGAGAATTATTCTGAGGCTTTACCGTATGCCGAAGAGTGGTTTGACAATGCCGAACCCAAAGAGCGCAAACATTATGATTTGATGAATTTCCTATACAATGATCAGGGGCAACAAAGTAAACAATTGGAAATAGTCCTGGCTATGATCGAAAAATGGCCAGAGGACCAAGCTCTCTGGGACAACTGGATTAGTCTTCTCAACAATGGCGGGCGGGAACGAGACGCTTTTGATGTTCATAAAATGCGATATGCAGCAGGTCATTATTCTTCTGAAGCGAATATAAAAAAACTGGTCGAATATCACCACTATTATGGCCAGCCCTATCAAGCCGCTCGTATCATGGAAGTGGAATTAACTCGCCACCGTCTTCAAAATACCGAAGAAAACTATCTGCGGCTCTATGGTCTTTACCGTGAATCTCGG
Source organism: Hellea sp. (assembly GCA_020628425.1). GTDB lineage: Bacteria > Pseudomonadota > Alphaproteobacteria > Caulobacterales > Maricaulaceae > JACOMS01. The sequence goes on from JAHDEZ010000020.1 coordinate 23,131, forward strand.
GAACCGGAAAAAGCTTTAGGCGCAATAGAACGTGCTGCAGGGTTTTTTGGCTCCCATAAGATCTGGGCCGATTATGGCTCCGCCTTGTGTGAAGCTGGCCAGACTGACAAGGCCGACAAAGCATTCGAAACAGCAATTGAAATTGGTGGAAGCTCTGAACTGTTAAAATGGGAAATCGCGTTTTGCCATTATAACAATGCCCGGAAAATCCCATTGCCGAGTTGCGCGCGTTATTACGATGTCGATACTACAGCATCACCTCGTTACCTCGCCAATGAAAATACTATTGATGCTTTGAAGAATATTCAGATGCCAAACCGAAACTACGAACAAGGGCAAAAGTTACTGACTGAAGTTGTTCAAGAGAATGAAGGCATTGCCTACCAATGTGGAAATCCTGTGAGTTTTGAAGATAACGAGTGTTTTAAAGCGATAAAAAATGCATATGCATTGGAAATCATTCGGGGTGAGTTTTCCCTATCTGAAAAAGATAAACGATGCTTGGCGTTAAAGGAGGAATATGACGCCCGCTACATCGATAAATAATCAGACAAATTACAGTTCTCACCTTTGACGATAGCGAACCCCGTTGATATCTATAGCGCGTCAATTAAATTTGCTGAAAGTTGCGTTATGGTGCGTTTTCCCAAAATCGGAACAACTCTGACTTTGATAGCTATGTCTGTTTTTGCAACCAGCTCAGCTATGGCGCAAAGTGCCGACAGAGTTATTTCACTGGAATATCAAGAGGATTACCAAGCGGCCATTGCCTATATGGATGCCGGCAAATTTTCCAAAGCGGAAAAAAAGCTTAAGTCTCTGGTGAAAGAACGCAGCTTGTCTCCTTTTGAAAGATCGACCTTTGCTGCAGAACTGGCGGCGGCCTACTTCAAACAGGGGGATCAGGATGACGCGCTTGAGCTGTATCAGCAAGCGATTAACGCTGGAGGATTGTTGCCGGCTGAGAAACTGACTTATGACAATATTATTGCGCAGTTGTTGATCGCTGAAGGAAAATATGCGCAAGGCGCGCAAGCGCTCGAAAACTGGGTCCGTCAGACCGGGCAGGCGACACCCAAAAATACAGAGATGATCATGCAGGGCTGGTATAGTGCCGGTGAGTTTCAAAAAGCTCTGCCTTGGGCGGAACGTTGGTTCAATGGGGCCACTGAAAAAAGTCGCAAACATTACGACGTGATGAATTACCTTTACGCTCAGTTGGGACAAGATGCTGGGCAGCTTAGTATCATCAATCAAATGGTCGCCCGCTGGCCACAAGAACGGGCGCTTTGGGACAATAAAGTCGCTCTTGAATCCCGGGCGGGGCAAGATCAGCAAGCCTATCAGACTTATAATCAGATGTATCAAAACGGCTTGTTACGTTCTGAGGACGATCTCTTAAAGCTCGCAAAGTTCCATGAGTATTACAAAAATTACGGGCAAGGGGCCCAAGTCCTAATGGATGGGATGTCCCAGCGTATCATCAAAGACAATAAGAGCAATGAAGCTTATCTGACCCAGTTAAAAACACAGGCTGGATTGAATTAGTCCCGCGTTATCGCGACAGCAAAAGCATATTCAAAAGCGGCTTCTTTCAAGCTGTCATAACGGCCTGTTTCACCTTGATGTCCGGCTTCCATATTTATCTTGAGTAATATAGGGGCTTCACCGGCTTGGTGTTCCCGTAGTTTTGCAGCCCACTTAGCAGGCTCCCAATAGGTTACGCGCGGATCAGTTAGGCCGCCGGTGATAAGCATTGGCGGATAGTTTGTTTCGATAATGTTGTCATAGGGCGAATAGCTGGCAATTCTGTCATAGGCCTCTGCATCCTCCAGCGGGTTCCCCCATTCAGGCCATTCCGGTGGTGTAAGCGGCAAGGTATCATCGCTCATTGTGTTAAGCACATCGACGAAAGGGACGGCCGCAATAACCCCCGCCCAAAGTTCCGGATCCTGATTAAGGGCTGCGCCGACCAATAGGCCTCCAGCCGAACCGCCATGAGCAACCAGTCGACCACGTGCGGTATAACCTTTGTCACAAAGGCCGCGGCCCACATCGACAAAGTCATTAAATGTATTGGTCTTTTTCTCGAGCTTTCCGTCTAGATACCATTGATAGCCTTTTGCCATTCCGCCCCGAATATGAGCGACGGCGAAAATCATACCCCGATCGACCAAAGACAGAATAGATGTCCGAAAGCCCGCTGGAATCGTTATGCCATAAGAACCATAGCCATATAGAAGACAAGGGTGCGCCTCGGACCGTTCGAGATCGGATTTATAAAGCAAAGTCACCGGCACGGTCTCGCCGTCCCTGACTTTAATATGGAGCCGCTCAGTTTTATAATCAGACGGTTCATGCCCGCTTGGTATTTTTTGCGTTTTCTGCAAGATCCGTTTGCGACTGTTCAAATTGTAATCAAATATTTGGGCCGGTGTCGTGGGCGAAGAATAGACAAACCGCATCCACTCACTCTCATAAGGCTGGTCTCCTTTAAGGCCCAGACCAAAGGCCTCTTCGTCAAAATCTATATTGTGAGACGTCCCGATAGCCATATCGACGATGACGATTCGAGGGAGAGCATTTTCGCGCACAAGATAGACAAGATGATCCTGATAGGACTCCATACCGAGGATCAGTGTCCCTGGTTTATGACGAATATAAGTATCCCAGTCCGCTCCCGGCGCGGCTGAAATGGCCCGCCTCTTTATTTGGAAGTCGACAGCATCGTCGGTATTGGTGAGAATATAGAAGAACTCGCCATGTTCATGAATGCTATATTCTCGTCCTGCCAAACGTGGAGAAAAACAAACTGGATTTTCATCAGGTTTATGGGCTGGAACAAGCCAGAGTTCAGTGGTGGTGTGGTTATGTGCACTGATTTGGATGAAACGCCGAGCATCAGTCTCTGCGACCGACACAAAAAACCCGGGATTTTCTTCTTTGTAGATTTGTGTTTTGGGCTCATCCGTATCGATGTTTCGACGATAGACCGCGTGCGGTCGTTGGTTTTCATCCCGTTCCGTCCAGAACAAGGTGCTGTTATCGGCGGCCCAAACCACGCTGCCAGTGGAACTCTCAATGCCGGTGGAGCTCGTTGTCTGGCTGGTCAGTTCTTTGACAAATATTTCGTAGTTTTCGGCACCTTTGCTATCAAGTGTATAGGCAATGCGATTGTGATCCCGGCTATGAACGACCGCGCCAAGGTCGAAAAACCCAGGGTGGTTCTTGGACAAATCATCCGCGTCTAGCAGTATTTCTTCATCTCCATCAGAGTTGATATCGCCGTTTTCTATAGGTTTTCGGCAGTAAATCCCATGTTGATCACCTTTCCGGAAGCGATGATAATAGGCAAAATTGCCATCCGGTGCCGGGACGTCAGCGTCTTCCGCTTCCAGACGGTTCTTCATTTCCTCAAAAATTTGCTCTTTAAGTGTTTTCAATGGCGCTGTTACCAATTTCGTGTAGCTGTTCTCGGCCTCGAGATAGCTTCGAATGTCTGGGTTCAGCGTCTCTGGTTGACGCATAACCGTTTGCCAGTGCTCATCCTTCATCCAGGCATAGTTATCGACCCGGATTCGGCCTAACTGCTCTGTTCTCTTGGGTTTTTTATGGGCTGAAGGGGGTGTTGGGGTGAGATCAAGTTTCATGCCTCTCTAATTAGGAAACCTGGCAGGCAGTGCAAGGGAATTGGTCCGCAAACTGTGACTTTTTTGATCACAGTTAGTTAACTCTATTTGTCTAGTTTCATTGCCAGCTAACGCCGAGGACCCGCTATGCAGGCTCAGCCCGCACTCGAATTGACACAAACAACCACTGCCGCCCCGCCGGATGCGTCTGTTATCAGACGACAATTGGCACAGCGACTGGCCGACGTGATTTGTATTCCTGAAAGCCAGCTGGCACCACAGGAACGGCATATGGCCGGAGATGTATTGGTGGAATTGCTGCGCGAGGCGGATATCGAGCTCAGAGAGAGAGTTGCCAAGCGCCTTGTCATGCTGAATGAGGCACCGCGGACCATTCTGGTCATTCTGGCGAAAGACGAGTTAAACGTCGCCCGACACATTCTCGAAAAAAGTGAAAGCTTAACGGATTCGGATCTGATCCAGATTGCTCGCAAAGTACCCTTGACCCACAGAAAGGTTATCGCACAACGCCGCAAAATCGCGGATGCTGTTGTCGACGTATTAGTGGAATTTCTGGAAGAAGAGGTTGTTGAAACTGTTCTGCAAAATAAAGGCGCTAACTTTTCGGAGACTGCCTTGCAGCGTATATTACGGATGAGCCGTAATCATCATCGTTATGTTGAGCTGCTTCAGTTGCGTGATGAATTGCGCCCGTCTCATGGTCTGACCATGTTCTGGTGGGCCAAGCCTGAGACCCGTCGTAAAATTCTTAAAAGATTTTCTATCGCACGAACCGTTCTACAGGATTCTTGTGCAGACCTTTACCCTAAAGCCGCAGCTAATGGCTGGGCTGACCCTGCTGTCCGAAAAGCACTACAGTTTATCGAACGTCGTCAGCGAAACCGGGCCGCTATGGATAGAAGCGAATTTGAAGGCTTGGAAGCTGCGCTTGAGTCTGCAGAGGCCAATGGCCTGACCCGGGGTATTACTCAGGAAATTTCCTATATGGCTGGTATTAAGCCAGCGACTGGCGCGCAAATTTTGACCGACCGCTCCGGCGAGGCTATCGCTATACTCTGCAAAGCACCTGGCTTGAAGCGGGATTACTTGCATAAAATTTGGAAGGCGCTTCGACGCCCTCTGGAAGATGAAAACGGCAATGTTCACCCGGATCTGCAGCGTGCTATTTCAACCTATGATGAGATTTCTACGGACAAGGCGCAAACCATTCTACGCTATTGGAACTGGTCGTTGACTTCTTCTCTAAATGAAGATGTTCTTCGGCACATCAAGGATGGTGTGATTCCTCGCGAAGAGGATTATGGGGCAGCTGCTATAACCGCTGCTCTGGTCTTTGGCTACAAACCCGATCCGACCGTCAGCTAAGTCGTTTTTTTACGATTTTCCCCGATTTTTCGTCCAGTAAGGCTTGGCCTAAGCCAGCCTGCCCGCTAAACCAAAGCAAAATAATTTCTGTGTTAGGATTCTGGAGGGATAATGTTGCGCTTTGGCCTCGTGCTTGCCATTGTGTTGGCCATTTACTGGCTTGCACTCTCAGGGTATTTATATGACCCGCTCATCCTTTCTTTTGGTGTAATCTCCGTTGTCCTGGTTTTGGGTTTGTGTGCCCGTATGAATATTCTGGATGAGGAAACCGTTCCCTATCTTCATGTTCCAAAAACACTGTCTTATTTCGTGTGGTTGGGCAAAGAAATTGTCAAAGCCAACGTTAAGGTTTTCAAAGCTGTTTTGAGCCCGGATATGGAGGTGTCCCCCACCATGGTGAGGGTTCCGTCTTCTCCTAATACGGAAATCGGGAAGACCATGTTCGGAAACTCAATCACTCTAACGCCCGGAACCGTTAGCGTCGCTATGTCAGAAGATGAAATTCTGGTCCATGCCTTACTAGAGGAAATGGGCAATGCTGACGATTTTAGCGAAATGGCTGACAGGTCGGCTTGGTCTATCGGGGAAGTTAAGTCTGTCTCTCAGGGAGAGAGTTGATGGAAAACTTCATGGCATATTTCAATTTGGCAGCGGCCCTTTTCATTTTGATCAGTATGGCCATGATGTTGGGTCGTCTTTTAGTTGGGCCAACACTCTATGACCGTCTTCTGGCAGTAAATTCCTTTGGAACCAAAACCGTTTTATTTCTTTGTGTTTTTTGTCTTGTGATTGGCCGACCGGACGGTGTTGACATTGCGCTGCTTTATGCATTGATGAACTTTATTGCGACGATTGCCGTGCTGAAATTCTTTAGTTACCGTGCCTTGGATGTTTCTTTGCTCGAGTCTCACAATTCAACTGACCGGGACGGAGGGGCGTCATGATCAGCACTTTGTTTTACGCTGTCGCTGAGGTCGCAAAGTCCTCAGGCTCTGGTTATGAATTTTTGCATTTTTTGCAATACGGAATTGCCGTCGCCTGTATTTCCGCGGGACTTCTATTTGTATTGGGCGGAACACTTGGGGTGTTGAGATTACCCGACTTTTTCACGCGTATCCATGCTGCGGGTATGACTGACACGCTAGGTGCAGAGCTTATTCTTTTAGGGCTCATCATTCAGGAAGGCTTTACGCAGCTCAGTCTGAAATTCCTGTTTGTGTCCATGTTCCTATTGTTGACATCTCCAACAGCAACCCATGCGGTGGCCAATGCAGCCTATCAGGCGGGATTGAAGCCAAGACTAGGTAAATACAGGGCACCGTCTCCTTCGGAAATCGACGGAAGCGCAGCGAAAAAAGGGGAGACACACTGATGGCCCCGACTATTTTACTTGATATCGGCTTTATGGCCATGTTGGTTGTTGTAGCCTTTTCTATTGTCAGGCTGAAATCACTATTCGCCATAGTAATGTTACAAGGCGTATACAGCCTGGTCTCTGCGGCCTGGTTTGTATCTCTGGATGCTGTGGATGTAGCTTTTACGGAAGCTGCAGTGGGCGCGGGTGTTTCGACGGTATTGATGTTAGCAGCAATGCTGCTGGCAGATAGAGAGTCGCGACCGGTGCCTATCAGTCGTCAGATCGGTCCGCTATTCATAGTAGTATTTGCGGGTTTGGCGATGTTCTACGCTATTGGCGACATGCCGGTTTATGGCGATGCGTTTTCCCCAGCCAATCAAGGCGTCGGGGCATCCTATCTCGATACCACATACGAAGATATGCATATACCTAATGTGGTAACCGCAGTTTTGGCGAGCTATCGAGGCTATGATACTTTTGGTGAGGCTGTTGTGATTTTCTGCGCCGGTCTGGGTGTTCTACTTTTGCTGGGGCTTAATGGTAATGCGGGTAAGTGGCGAGCACAGCCAAACGGTGTTCGTATCTCTAAACAGGCTGCACCGGCCGCCCGTCGTCGGGCGCTTCCTAAAGATGCTGCCGTGTTAAAGGAGAAAGAGCCCGAAACCAAACCGACCCCCAAATCAAAAGCAGCGCCTAAAAAGACGGCTACGAAGAAGGCGCCGCAAAAGAAAACAGCTCCCAAGGCTAAAACGAATAAGTCAAAAGGAGGGAGCTCATGACCCCTCACGTCATCTTACGGGTAATCGCAAAGTTTCTTATTCCCTTGATTGCCATGTTTGCTTTTTATGTCCAATTCCATGGTGACTTTGGACCTGGGGGTGGATTTCAGGCCGGCGTTATTTTGGCGGCTTCTGTCATTCTTTATGCCCTTATTTTCGGTTTGGACGCGGCTAAAAAAGCCATTCCGCCATCTTGGGTGCGTATAGGTATGACATTAGGCGTTTTATTATATGGCGGAACAGGTGTTGTAACCTGGCTGCTCGGCGCAGAATTTTTAAATTACAGCGTTCTGGCCGAGAAAACATATAAGGGACAGCATTACGGCATTATCGCTGTCGAACTAGGCGTGTTACTGGCAGTGGCCAGCGTTATGCTCGCAATTTTTTATGCCTTTGGCTCCCGACAACCTGATCTGACGGATGAGGACTGGTAATGATTTCCGCTATTTCTGAAAGTTATCACTATGCGATTGTCATCATATTGATGATGGTCGGTCTTTATGTGGTATTCTCATCCCGTAATCTGATCAAAAAACTGGTAGGGCTATCCGTTTTCCAAACCTCCGTATTTTTGCTCTATATAACCATTGGCAAAGTTAAAGGCGGTCAGCCGCCCATTCTTGTGGATACACACAGTGATGCCAAAGACTACGGCGACAAAGCCGAAGCGGCATTAAATGCAGTTGCCGGTTCTGGCGGCGAAGCTGTCGGCGGCGCGCATCACGGGGCAGAGGTGCTCTATTCTAATCCGCTGCCACATGTTCTTATTCTGACGGCCATCGTGGTAGGCGTCGCGACACTGGCGATTGGTTTGGCACTTGTTGTTCGTATTCGCGAAGTTTACGGCTCCATCGAGGAAGATGTGATTAACGATATCGATTACCGTTATAATCTGGAGGGGACGGCGGACTAATGGATATTTTAGCTTATTTCCCCGAGTGGTTATTAACCCACGGCGCGGCTCTGGTTGTGGTGCTGCCGCTTTTGTTTGGCGCTATTTGTGCTGTTTTGCCGAGTGAAAAGCTGGCCTGGGTCACGACACTGGTTGTAGCTGTAATTTGTACGCTTACCGCAGCGGGTCTGTTTTTACATATTTATGGCGGTAAGTTTATTGAGCCCTATCATATGGGGGGATGGGTTCCCAGAGACGAGGTTTCTGGAGGTATTAAACAGGGCATTGAATATGTCATTGATGGTCTTAATACACCGATCATATTTCTTATTTGTGCCATGGCGCTTTTGACCACGGTCTATGGACTACGGAGTGTTGTCGCCGAAGTGGAACCTAAGAAACGCGCGCCATTTTATGGGGCGTTTTTGATGGGCGTTGCGGGTCTTCTGGGCATGGTAGCTACCGGTGACGCATTTAATGTCTTTGTTTTCCTCGAAGTATCTTCCATTTCGACCTATGCGCTGGTCGCTATGGGGGCTAGCCGTGACCGACGAGCGTTATCGGCTGCCTATAATTACCTGATTTTGGGCTCGATTGGCGCTACTTTCTTCGTCATCGGGCTGGGTTTCCTTTATATGGAAACCGGCACACTTAATATGCTGGATATTGGTGAAAAGCTTCGGGCTATGGACGGAGGCAGTCGCGTATCTATGGTTGCTTTCGGCTTTATCGTTGTCGGTCTCGGATTAAAACTTGCTATGTTCCCTCTACATATGTGGCTACCAGGTGCGTATGCACACGCACCGAGTATGGTGACAGTGTTCCTGGCATCCACCGCTACCAAAGCGGCGCTCTATCTACTCTTAAGATTCACGTTTGTGGTGTTCGATTATTCTTTCGATTACGTGTTCACAGTGCTGACCTATTTGATTACCGGACTGGGCGTTGCAGCTATGTTGCTAGGGTCTCTGCAGGCCATTTTTCAGACAGATGCACGCCGGACCTTGGCTTACTCGTCCATAGCACAAGTGGGCTATATGTTGCTCGGGGTCGGCATGATCACAAGTTGGGGTCTGACGGCAGGTTATGTGCATTTGTTAAATCACGCCGTTATCAAAGGCGCTCTGTTCTTTGCGCTAGGCGCGTTCTGGTATCGCTTTGGTATCACACGAACGGAGGACTTCGCGGGTCTGGGTAAAACCATGCCATGGACGATGATGGCCTTCACGATTGGAGGATTGTCGCTGATAGGTGTACCATTGACGGCTGGATTTATTTCCAAAATTCAGCTCGCCGAGGCGGCCTTCGATCGGGGCTGGGGTTGGGCTGTGGCTGTCATTATGCTAAGTTCAATACTGGCGATTTTTTACATCGGGCGTTTATTATTGGCGGCTTATTTTCAAGAACCGCCGGAAGTGGACGGGCAGGTTGTTGAGCGCAATGAAGCTCCGCTTGTTATGTTAATCCCTATGTGGTTCCTTGCGCTTCTATCCATTGGAATCGGTGTTTATTTCTCTGATGCGGTTGTTGAGACAGGACGCGGCGCTGCCGAAGTTCTGATGTTGGGAGGCCGCCCATGAGTTACGGACCTGAAATGGCATTAGCACTTTTGCTGATTATTCCGTTGATTGCCTCGGCCCTTATCCCATTGGTCGGACGCAATCAAAATATCCGCGAGGGCGTGACGCTCGTGGCCGCGTTCGCACTGCTCGCCAATGTTATTTATCTGATTGGTTTGGTGGCCGAAGGGCAACGCCCGACACTGCAGCTCGCTGAATTTGCGGGCAAGTTTAAAATCGAATTTGTTTTAGAGCCTCTCGGGGCGATTTTCGCTGCGATTGCGAGCTCACTCTGGATTCTCAATACACTGTTCGCTATAGGCTACATGCGCGGCAATAAAGAGAAGAACCAGACCCGTTTTTTTGCTTTTGTCGCGATTGCCATCGCCGCAGCTATGGGTATTGCAGCATCGGGCAATTTGATTACTTTGTTTGTTTTCTACGAAGTTCTGACCCTGTCAACCTTCCCATTGGTCACTCACAAAGGGGACGAAAAAGCTAAGCGCGGTGGTACGATCTACGCGCTTATTCTGATGGGGACGTCACTGGGTTTGCTGTTACCTGCCGTGATCGGCGTACAGGCTATCACGGGTACGACGGACTTTATGGTCGGCGGTGTGTTTGGGGATAATGAAAACATGTTCCTCATTTCAATCCTGCTCTTCCTGTTTGCTTTTGGGATTGGTAAAGCGGCCTTGATGCCGGTTCATCCTTGGTTGCCAAATGCCATGGTTGCGCCGACGCCTGTTTCGGCGCTGTTGCATGCAGTGGCCGTGGTGAAGGCGGGCGTATTTTCAATCCTGAAAATAATCACCTACACATTCGGTCCTGTTTTAACACAAAGCGCGTCAATGAGTACGGTGCTGGCTTGGATAGCAGCTATTTCCATTGTACTGGCGTCGGTCATTGCCATGCGCCAGGATAATCTAAAAGCTCGACTGGCTTATTCGACCGTATCGCAATTATCCTATATTACCTTTGGCGCCATGCTTGCCAGCGGTGCCGCGATCATTGGTGGTGCTTTGCAGATTGTCATGCATGCTTGGGGCAAGATTACGCTCTTTATGTGCGCAGGTGCTATTTATACCATTGCCCACCGGACCAATATTTCCAGCTTTAACGGCTTGGGGCGGACAATGCCTTGGGTGTTTGGAGCGTTCCTGATTGGTGCATTGTCAATTATTGGCGTGCCGCCAATGGGTGGTTCATGGCCCAAGTTTTATCTTGTTGTCGGGACTGTTGAGCGTGAAATGGCGATTTTGATGGCAGCTTTGCTGGTTTCGTCTGTTCTCAATGTTATTTACCTCATACCCATTGCTGTTCGAGGTTTTATGCGTCCACCGGATAATCCGGAAAAAGACGCGCATATTGCCGAGGAACGCAAACATCACCGCTGGGTCATTATTCCACCTGTTCTGACCGCGCTCGGTGCTTTCATACTCTTCTTCTTTGCAGGGCATATTGCCGACTTCGTTCAGCCCGTCCTGCCACCAGACGTGATTTCAGGGAATTAATAGTTATGGCTGATTCCAAACATACAGATCATCATGACGAGAACGTGCACCCATTTGCACGCAAGTTTATGTTCCTGGCCGATGAAAAGGTTATCAATGGTTTTTATTTGATACCGGTTGTGGGCCTTGCCATCACCATTCCATTGGCTCTCTATTATCCGTTTCCCGAGAATCATGCCGCGCCTTGGGACTTCTTTCCGTCATGGGCTATTATCGGGTTTGTCGCCTATACGCTGGTCGTATTGTCGGCCAAACCTTTGTTTACCTTTTTGGCGCGTAAAGAAAATTATTACGGCGAAGAGGTTGTTCCTGAAGACATAGTTGAGCCGGTTGTGGAGGTACACCACCATGACTGAGTTCTTTAATCTCATTCTCGCTAATCCCGGCTTTATCATTATTCTAGCTGGGTTTTTATGTGCACTTATCCCGATTAGCGAAGTCCGAAAGTTCCTAGTCGGCGCCGCGCCGATTGCCGCCGCCTATCTGATTTATACAGCCTTTCAGGATGCAGACGCAGCGAGAAAGGTTGTTACGGCAGGTGGGCAGGATTTCATCATTAATCGTATCGACAAGCTTTCCATGCTTTGGGGATATGTTTTTTGTTTAGCGGGCGTTTTGAACGCAATTTATGGCTTACATGAGAAGTGCAAAATAACAGATAGTTCCGCGCTTATCTACATGGGGGCGGCAGTTGCCGGCGTCTTTGCTGGTGATTTTCTAACCCTCTTTATTTTCTGGGAAATGGCGGCGATTTCCTCAGTTATGCTGGTCTGGAAAGGCGGAGAAAACTCATTCCCAGCTGGTGTACGTTACTTGGCAATCCATGTTTTGTCTGGGGTACTTCTCTTGGGGGGCGCAATTATCTATGCGGGTGAGAATAGTTTCGTCATGGGCGAGGCGGGGAAATATGGCTTTATGAGCCTGCAAGATCCTGGCGCATTGCTCTTGTTTATAGCCATGGGTATCAAATGCGGCTTCCCACTGCTCCACAACTGGATACAGGATGCCTATCCTAAGGCCTCAGTGACGGGAACAGTGATCCTTTCAGCTTTTACCACCAAGCTTGCGCTATATGCCCTGGCTCGGTGTTTTGCGGGTGAAGATATTCTGATATATATCGGGGCCGTCATGACCTGTTTCCCGGTCTTTTTTGCGGTTATAGAAAACGATTTACGCCGGGTTTTGTCATACTCTTTGAACAACCAGCTGGGCTTTATGGTCTGTGGAATTGGTCTGGCAGATATGTCCGGCAAATATGGCGAATTGGCCATGAACGGCGTTGCAGCTCACTTGGCCGCTGATGTGATATTCAAAGGTTTGTTGTTTATGTCCATGGGCGCAGTATTGTTCCGGACAGGAACGGCCAAAGCGTCTGATTTAGGCGGTTTGTTCCGCTCAATGCCTTATACGACTATTTTCTGTTTGATTGGGGCTGGGTCTATTGCGGCCTTCCCGTTCTTGTCAGCATTTGTAACCAAAACTATGATCCTTGTTGCGGCATTGGATACGGCAATTTATGAAGGCGGTTGGGGGCTTTGGACCGTCTATGGGATGTTGCTCTTTGCGTCTGCCGGTGTGATGGAACACTCAGGCATTAAAGTTCCATACTTTACATTCTTTGCGCATGATAGCGGTAAGCGAGTCAAAGAAGCCCCTTGGAACATGCTGGTAGCTATGGGACTGGCCTCCGCGCTTTGCATTTTCTTTGCTTGGCCTTGGGGTGGTTTCCAGTTCCTCTATAGCCTTCTGCCGTTTGACACGGATTATAACCCCTATACCGGAAACCATGTGGTAACGCAGTTGCAGCTTCTATTTGCAGCCATGCTGGCCTTTGCATTACTCAAGAAATGGGGGGCCTATCCGGATGAGCGACGGGCGGAAATTCTGGACTTTGACTGGACATATCGTCGTCTGGGCAAAGGTATTGTCAAATGGATTGACGCCATGTGGACGCGATTGTCAGCCATTGTTACAGTGCTGCGCTGCAACTTGCTGGAGCGTTCAGGTAAACGTCTTTATCAGATGTTCAGTCCGGCCGGCACGTTTAGTGCAGCCGCCCCGAGTGGTATGGCAGCCGTATTGACCGGTAGTCTACTGGTTGTCGTTCTCTTCGTCATTTACCTGGCCTGATATGTCTGAGATGGACCGCATCGATATGCTTTATATCGCTGCGGACATCGTGACCGCTTATGTGGGGCGCAATGAATTGCCGGCTAAAGATATACCAGATCTATTGGATACGGTGTTTAGGTCGGTACAATCTCTGGCGAACCCGGATATCAGCGAACAGGATAAACCCGAGCCGGCCATAGCTGTCGAGGACTCGGTCACAGACCAGTTTATTTATTCATTAGAGGATGGCCAGCCCTATAAATCCTTAAAACGTCATTTGCGGTCCAAATATAACATGACCCCTGAGGATTACCGCAAACGATGGGATTTACCGCCTGATTACCCCATGGTGGCGCCTGCCTACGCTCGAAAACGGTCTTCATTGGCCAAAAAGTCCGGTTTAGGAAAGGGCTAAGGCCAATTGAATCGGATCCGTCACAAAAAAATGCATTAATAAGCTGTTAACCCTGCGTTTAATCTTTCTTAACAGTTGAGGCCTGCGCGCAAATCACCCCAACTCATAATCACGAGGGATGCGTAAAAGGGGTCATCATGTTGGCAGGGAATGCTTTCAGACATCAAATCATAATGCCGGAGCAGCAGGCATTTTATGATTATTGGCGGTCGAAGTGCCGACAGGGACGAATTCCGTCTAGAGAGGATATTGACCCCTCTGATATCGTTTCCTATTTGCCTATGGTCTCTCTGATAGAACTTGAACACAGTAGTGGAAAAACCCGTTACCAGTGCCGCCTTGCGGGTACAGGGTTCTGGGACCTCTACGAAGACGAAATACAAGGACGCTATATGGATGAGCTTCCAATGCAGGCCTCGCAAAAATCCTATTGGGATCGTATTTTAGGACAGGTAGCTACAAACTGTCGTCCAACCGCGGGCGTTACAAAAACCGGAACGCCTCTCGGCTCCCATCTGGCGCAGTTCTGGATCCGGCTGCCACTCTCACGTAATGGCAAGGACGTACATCTTATTTTGGGTTATGACCACCTGGTGAAATTATCAGATGTGCCGGTACGGGAAGACAGTTTGGGCGAACCACTCAGAGTATCGGCCTAGTTAAATCCGCATCTCCGCTTCGGCTTTGATCCGCCCAACCATAGCCCGCAATCCATTAGAACGTTGCGGTGAGAGATGTTCTGAGAGACCTAATCCCGCCAGAATGGGTTCTGCCTCTAGAGCCTGGATTTCTTGCGGGGAACGGCCGGAGTAAATTTCCATAACGATGGCGACGAGACCTTTGACAATATGGGCGTCACTGTCCCCTTGAAATGAGAGCATATTGGAAGTTTGGTCATAGTCGGTCATAAGCCAAACTTGGCTAACACAGCCTTTTACTTTATTAGCGTCGACCTTAAGAGCATCGGGCAGGCCGGGTAATTGTTTGCCCATGTCGATGACATGTATATAGCGGTCTTCCCAATCGGTCAGAAATTCGAAATCCTCGAGCAGGTCTCTAATATTGTCTGGCAGGTTCATAAACATCCTTTGTACGGCTCACATAGAGAGGGAGACCGCGCTTCGCAAGAGGTGTAAATAATTTCCCCCTGGGCGGGAAAAGACTGGTATTATGGTTAATATGCTAAGATGGTCTCGGCGACTCTGTCTTTGACCGTGGAAGGAACTATGGGCGTCATCACTAGAACCAAGGGCATTTGGATTGCCAGTCTTCTTTGGCTGATTTGTATTGCGGCCGCATTATTTGCAGCCGTTTTACGTCAATCCGATGTTGTATCGCTTCTGCCATTCGCAGGTATAGCAGCGGTACCAGCGGTCATTAGCTTGGCTTTATCCCCCTATCTGAGACGGGAATGGGCGCAGATTGTGGTTATTTTCCTCTGGATTGCTTTGGCTATTTTAGCTTGTCTGTCGTTCAAGTTTTTCCCAATGGCGCTATTATTCTTATGCGCCCCCGCCATCGCAGCCTTGTTTGAGCGGGAAAAAGTCGTGGAGGCGATGGTGCTGGCCGCCATAGCGGCCGCAGGAATTTACTACTTCAAGACACAGGGCAATGGGGCCGAGTTCTTATTGGCCGACAGTGCTCAGACAGGTTGGAGCGTGACGACGGGAATCGCCGCCACGATTGGATTATTGATCGGGGCTTTATTTGGTGTTGCCTCGCGTTCCCCACAGATTGACGAAAATGTCTCCAATGACTTGTTAGCGGCTGTACCAGGTGGTTTAATGCGAGTTGATGGTCATAATCGGGTGAGGATGGCAACGCCCGTCGCAGCGGCTCAACTCAATATTGGCGACGACATGAACGGGTTATCGGCAAATGATATTTTTACTGATCCAGACCAACAGAGCGAGTTAGAGCATATTATTGAAACGTCCCGCGGAAGTGGCAAGAAAGTTTCTCGGCGATTCCGTTTGCGCCAACCTGGCGGTGGTTACCGGATGGCGGAAATTACCGCAGGTCCCTTAGATAATGGCGACATCCTTTTGCATGTCTATGACAGTACCGCCCATGAAGCCCGGATAAAATCCCTTCATGATGCCTATGCATCGGCCCAGAAAGATGCCAGCGGTAAGACTTTATTTTTTGCGGGTGTCAGTCATGAACTACGCACGCCTCTCAATGCGATAATTGGATTTTCCGATATGATGCGGTCCCGGCTGTTTGGCCCGCTGCCGAATAAGTATGCGGAATATGCAGACTTAATCCATGATAGTGGACAACACATGTTGGACCTGATCGGCGATGTGTTGGATTTGTCAAAAGTCGAGGTCGGAAAATATGACTTGACCTATCACAAATTTGATGCGGCTGACGTTATTCGCAGTTCCGCAAAAATGCTAAGACCCTCTGCTGACAGTGCTGAATTAAGACTCGACGTGGAAGTGCTCTCTGATAATGGTGAGCTATTAATTGAGGCGGATCGAAAAGCATTGCGCCAGATGATTTTAAACCTGTTATCCAATGCTATTAAGTTTACACCGAAAGGTGGCCGAATATTGGTTAGGGGTGATATTGAAGGCCACGACTTACGTATTGGAGTTGTGGATAATGGCGCCGGGATGAGCGCGGCAGAGTTAGAGAAAATCGGTCGTCCATTTGAACAAACGGAAACCGGTAAATCGTCGGATATTCGAGGCAGCGGTTTGGGTCTTTCTCTGGTGAAGTCGCTGGCGGAACTTCATAACGGTAAGCTTGAACTTTCCAGTCAGAGGTCTATTGGGACGACGGCCGAGGTTATCCTGCCGCAGCGGCGCCCCGCGCAGTTTTAGTGGTAATCTTCTCTATGCGGTCTGGCGAGCGCCAGCAATAATAAGAGCAACATGATTGCGGCGGCAAAGATGACCAAATTGGCTTTGCGGTCTGTCGTGCCTGCAACGCCCATAAATTTATTGATAAATCCGCTCATCCAACCTGAGGTTTCCTCATAGGCGGTTTTCACATTTCCAGATAGTGACGACAGAGGTTTATATTGGACCGGGCCGATGTCGGATGGCGTCGCTGTTGGGCTCGAAAACCCCCTTAGCGAAGCGCCGGGGTCATATTGTGGGGCTCTCTGAATTTCCATGACTTTGATTGTGGAAACAGGAGCAGGATCTGCGACTGTGACAACAGTAGGCGCTGGCTTATAAATAGGTGCAGGTTGGGGCTTCTGTTCGGGCAGTAAATCTGGTTCGATAGTCAATTGCGGTTCTGTCTCTGGCAATACAGGCAGCGTGCTTTCACCCTGGAATAGACCACCCAGCCAGGCACCGATGTCAGATAGAATGTTGGACATGAGTGTTTTGGTAGTTCCGGCCGCCGCGATGATACGTTGGAATACAGGGCGCATATCAACCCGGTAGGCTGACATATCCCCTAGGGATGGCCAAGAGAATGTCGGTGCATCAAGCCTGTTCATTGATTTAGGAGTACCCGGCGTAACGGTTTCGATCTCAAAAGCCGTCTTGGTCATCTCAACCGTTGAGCCATTCCATCGCGCCATACTGCCTTGCAGTTTATTCCATTTTTCTGTCTCAAGGATCTGGTTCATAGCCTGGGCAAAGTTTTGCCCGCGGGAAATGGTGACATAGGCCTTGAGTGTTTCGGCATTATTCGGATTTTCAAAAATCGCCGCGATTCCGCCCTTGATTGGGGCACCTGTACGGACAGACATCAGTGATATAGCCGCATCGTCCAATTGAGCCGTCTGAATGCGACGGGGTTCGCTCAGTCGACCATAACTGGCATTAGCGAGTGACTTTGGTGCCTGCGCGTCAAAGTTTGGTCCAATCACAAGAATATTCTCTGTTAGATCTGACGGCATATCCGCCAATGAGTAAACGTCAGCATTGGTCCAACCACTACCGTAGACTTTCGCCAATTGGGCATAGACCCTCAAGGCGGCTGCGCGCTCTCCCACGGAACGGGTGGAAAACACGACTGCGGTATTACTCCCTGCGTCTTCTGAGAACGGAAAACCAGACGCTGCAAACCGAGTCAGGTCACCTGTAAAGCCGGTTTTGTCGCTGGAAATGGAAATATAAGAGTCGGAGCCCACAAACACATTTGGAGCGATAACTTGTGGCCCGCAGGCGATCTTTGTATCCGTCGGTGACAGATCAGGACTCAGCGATAACCGGTTGCCAGAGCCAATTAAAATGCCTTTGGGGATATCAAATTGGACAGAATTTTTTGTTCGATTTAAGAAGATGTCACCAAGATGGTACCCATTTAGATTGACGGCCACATTCGAGGTAGCGGTTATATCTTTGGAGCGATCAACGTTAATTTTAAGCATGCCATGAGCTGACAAGGGATTGTCGACGTCAAACTCCAGCAATTGTCTGCTGTTCCCAAGTCCTCGGTCAAAACGAAGATTTCCCATCTCATGAAGATATGTGCTGCCGGAAACCGGGGCATTCTCTAGTCTGAAAGGAGATTGCCAGACAAATTCGCCGTTAAAAGCATAGGTTCTGCGCGCGCTCGGAATAAGGCGAGTAGAAAAATTCCCTAAAAGCTCTTCTAGTTCTGTCGCGTTGTCGGCTGTTATGACCAATTGTAGCGGCGCATTATTGATGACGCCGATAACCGGGCCGCTGGTGGTAGCTAATTGTTTGCCTTTTAAAAGATAGGTCAGATCTGCGCGCGTACCCACATGGATTTGCATATCTCCAAGGCTTGAACCCAGATTGAATTGTGGGATTTTGGGCGTATTGAGCGCGATGCCTTGGGCAGTCAGCGCTTCGTATTTCAACCTATTGGCACCGACAGCGTTAATGGCGACCGTTTTAGGAGTTGTCATGGGGGAAGCGAGAATTTCAGTGATATCACGCAAATAATAGGGTCGTGAGGGTGTCGATGCCTTCACGATAAGTAGGCTATCTTCCATATTGATAGAGAATGCACCGTCTTGAGGTGTCAAACAGGTCGAACTATTACCGTAACGGATAGAGATATTGTTACGATGCGCTTTGACTTTGGAAATATCGAGATTTAGCCGTGCTTCGAAACTATTGCCTTTGGAGTGAATAGCGACTGGCTCAGCGTCATTAAACTGCACGTAAATTGGTTCGGCGGATTTGACTGATCCTTCAGCATGGATCTTGATGTAGAGATCGATTTTTTCTACCCAGTCGCTCGTCGGTGTTTCAAACTGGATGTCATAAACCGGATTTCTCCAATCCAGCCTTGGTTCACTCGTATTAGACAATTCGACTAAATTGACTTTATAGCTATCCATCTTTCGGGTTTGAAACTGTCCCGGAACATCTCCGGCCACGGCGGTTCCAGCGATAAATGCAACCCAGAACATAATACCCACCAGCCAGAACAGTCTTGTTCGGGCCCATAGGGAATTATTAACCTTGTTTTGCTCGATTTGAGACGAAGACGTGTGATTTATCCTTAACATGGCGTTAAAAAAGCAAGTAAAGTGCCAGTCTCGGCAGGGCTGTCAAAATTCATTCCAAACGGGTAATTTTTAAGAAAGACTCGCGTGTTTAGTTCGTTAAAAACTTCTATTTGGGCGCCGGCCCTCATTCGGCGTGCTGAAGGCCACGGGGCGTTTGCAACGGTTATTCATCGGGGCGACCCAGATGCTGGCGCGGTATTGATACTTGTTCGGACACTGGACGGGCTGGCGGTTTTGTATCGGTCTATGCGAAATATGGACGGCTTACGCATTTGGCATCCCAAAGGTCCTGAAGCTGAAAACGAGTTGGATGTGGCCATTCGCAAAGCTTTGGTATCAGACCCAGATCTTTGGGTCATTGAAATTGAGGATAAACAAGGGCGTCATTTCCTGACCGAAAAGGTCGAGGAATAACCTTGCAGGTTTGGCTTTTCCCGCCTATGTGACCGCGGAACTCAGGGAAAATTTTAGATGTCCAAAGCCGCCATAGAGGCCCCTAAACGCCGTGTTTTCGCAATTATTTCTCACCCGGACGCGGGTAAGACGACGCTGACTGAAAATATGTTGCATTCCGCGGGCGCTATTCATTTGGCTGGACAAGTGGCGGCACGAGGTCAGGCTCGGCGCACCCAATCTGACTGGATGAAGATCGAGCAGGAACGAGGTATTTCTGTCAGCTCCTCCGTTATGACCTTTGAACACAAGGAACTGGTCTTTAACCTGTTGGATACGCCGGGGCACGAGGACTTTTCCGAAGATACTTATCGCACGCTGACGGCAGCGGACAGTGCG
Organism: Hellea sp.; assembly: GCA_020628425.1. GTDB lineage: Bacteria > Pseudomonadota > Alphaproteobacteria > Caulobacterales > Maricaulaceae > JACOMS01. The sequence continues at coordinate 43,018 of JAHDEZ010000020.1, forward strand.
GTTATGGTGCTTGATGTTGCTAAAGGTATTGAGCCGCAAACATTGAAACTATTTGAGGTCTGTCGCTTACGAGACATTCCGATCGTGACTTTCGTCAATAAGCTTGATCGGGACGGGCAGGAGCCTTTTGATCTATTGGCGGAAATCGAAGACAAGCTCGCTCTGGATGTGCGCCCTATGCAGTGGCCAGCGGCTAGCGGGCGCCGATTTCGAGGTGTAGCGGATCTACGGACTAATGAGTTTTTAAAATATATCCGTCCCGACGAAGGAGGCGATGCCTCCAAAGGTGCGCAACGAATTGCCATGGACGGCAACTCAATAGCTGGTCATTTCGACGATGATGAGCTGCTGGAAGAGTTTCGTGAGGAGGCCATGCTTGCCAAAGAATATGGCGAGTTTAATGTTCAGAGCTTTCGCGAAGGTCATATGACACCCGTTTATTTTGGATCAGCCCTTCGTCGTTTTGGTGTAAGGGAGCTGATTGATGCGTTGTCTGAATTTGCGCCGGGCCCGCAAGTTGAAACGGCAGAAAAGTTCGGGAAAGATATAGAAATTAGCCCGACTGACAAAGAGGTCGCCGGTTTTGTCTTCAAGGTCCAGGCTAATATGGATTTGAACCATCGTGACCGTGTCGCTTTCCTGCGTCTGAACTCCGGAGAGTTTAAACGGGGCATGAAGCTCAAAACATTTGAGGGTAAGACCATGACGGTCCACAATCCAATACTGTTCTTTGCTCAAGACCGAGAATTGGCCGATAATGCTTTTGCAGGTGATGTGATCGGTATTCCAAATCACGGCGTACTCCGGGTTGGAGATAGCCTGTCTGAAAGCGGGAAGGTCAAGTTTGCTGGTATTCCGAACTTCGCGCCGGAAATCCTGAGAAAAGCTCGCACCAAAGATCCTCTTAAAGCCAAGCATTTGAAAAAGGCGCTGGAAAGCCTTGCCGAAGAGGGGGTTACACAATTGTTTAAACCCCAAATGGGTAGCGATATTATCGTAGGCGCCGTCGGAGCTCTGCAAATTGATGTTATGGCCGAGCGGATCAAAACCGAATACGGTCTTGAGGTTATTTTCGAAGCGCCCCCGTATCAAACCGCCCGCTGGATTAAATCTGACGACAGCGCAAAAATCGAAGAATTCTCTGCCAAGAACCGTAACACTATGGCGGAAGATATTGATGGTGATCCGGTTTATCTGGCAAAATCCGCTTGGGATGTGGGTTATGCTCAAGAAAAAAACCCGGATTTGGTTTTCCTGAAGGCTAAGGAACGGCGCTAAACAATGTTGGGGGCTATATGTGGGGATATCATCGGTTCGGTCTATGAGCATGAAAACCTGAAATCAAAGGAATTTCCTTTATTTCAGAAGGAGTGCCATTTCACTGACGATACGGTTCTAACCTGCGCTGTAGCAGATGCTATTTTACATGACCGGCCATTTTCCGAAAATATCAAAAAATTTTACC
>JAHDEZ010000021.1 GCA_020628425.1 Hellea sp.
TTGCGTCCAAAAAGCTTGCTCATAAAGCCTTTTTTCTTTTTCTCTTCAGCCATTAGACGACTCGCCCTTTCGCGTTTCCGCTCTCATAGCCTGTCAGTTCAACTTTGGCAAAGCTTCCGGCAGCCGGCGGATTATCCACCGAAACCAGTGTAAAATCAGGCAAACGCCCCAGCCCCGTACCCTCAAAAAGGGCTTCATCCATTTGCCCTATCCGGCCTAATATGTGGGCTTCACGGACGGCTTCACCTTCGGCCCTCAATATTTTAGCGCGGGATTTGATGATAGTCCCTTCGACAGGCGGCATTTTCGCCGCAGGTGTGCCTTCTCGGGCTGAGTAAGGAAAGACATGAAGCCATGGTATTCCGATCTCAGAGATAATTGCCCGGGAGTGTTCAAACATGGCTTCGTCTTCGGTGGGGAAGCCGGCAATCATATCGGCGCCAAACGTGAACTCCGGACGGGCCGCTTTGAGCTTGCGGCACAGCTCTATGGCATCATCCCGGCTGTGACGCCGTTTCATGCGCTTTAAAATCATATCATCGCCCGCCTGCAAGGATAAATGCAGATATGGCGTCATGCGGGGGTTTGCCGTGAGCGCTTCAAACAAGGCGTCATCTATTTCTGCAGGGTCAATCGACGATAATCTCAGGCGTTTCAAGTCAGGCACGAGTTTTAAAACCCGCCTCACCAGATCACCCAGAGGTGGCGTCCCTGGCAGATCCTGACCCCAACTGGACAAATCCACACCCGTCAAAACCACTTCGCCGTATCCCTGCTGGACCAAAGACTTCACATGGGCAACAACTTCGCCTGCCGGCACAGAGCGCGCCCCGCCCCGCCCATAAGGAATAATACAAAAGGTACAGCGGTGGTCGCAGCCATTTTGCACCTGAAGGAAGGCCCGTGTTCGACTTTGTGACTTTTCCTTGGCCCGATTGCCGCCAGATATGAGCTGAGGTGCCGTTTCTCGGACAGACATAATGTCATTGACCTTGATTTTAGCGCCGCCGAACAGCGCCGCCGGGTCAAAACTGGCCGCGTGCATTTTCTCTTCATTCCCGATGACCAGGTCCACTTCGGGCATGTCAGCAAATTCCGCCGGATTAATCTGAGCCGCACAGCCCGTGACGATAATTTTGGCGTTCGGATTTTCGCGCCGCGCCTTGCGGGCTGCGTGCCGGCTTTGACGCACGGCCTCATTGGTCACGGCACATGTATTGATGAACACGGCATCTTCGATCCCCGCATCGCGGGCATGGCCCGCCATAACGTCGCTCTCATAGGCGTTGAGGCGACAGCCGAGTGTTATGACTTTAGGCTCAGATGACATGAGGCGCTATGTGGCCCTGAGATGGGCTATGGTCAAGACGTGTGCTGTCGTTTATGGGCGAAACCATGAAGTCCCGACTCAAACAAATGGTGCCGCTCGCGCTCCGCCAGGAGATAAAACGTCAGCTCGCCGCCCGCGAAGACCGCCGCAATCCCATTACGACGCCCCGCGTGCCGCCCCGGGCTGAGACACTGATTGGCGGCGGCGATTTCGAGCATGTTGGTGATGCGTTTTTCGAAATTCTCAAACGTCACGGCCTGACGCCGGACATGCATGTTTTGGATGTGGGCTGCGGACAGGGACGCATGGCGAGACCATTAGTGAGCTTTCTGGACGGCGGCTCTTATGCCGGTTTTGATATTTCAGAGCCCGGAATTGCCTGGTGCGCGGAACATTATGCGGACGCGCGTGAATTCAAGTTTGACCATGTGCCGGTGTTTAACCAGCGCTATAACCCCAAAGGCACAGTGAAAGCCTCGGAATTTATCTTTCCTTATGACAATGATCGGTTTGATCTGATTTTCCTGACATCTGTTTTCACACATATGTTCAAAGATGACGTGGCCAATTATCTTGAACAAATTTCCCGGGTCCTAAAACCCGGCGGCATGGCGCTGATCACCTGGTTTTTGCTGAATGGCGTTTCGCGAACAGCCGAGAACCCGTTTTTTGATTTCGTCTATGATTTTGATGATGTGACCCGCACGACAACCCCCAAAAACCCGGAAGCCGCCCTCGCCTTTGATGAAGGATTTGTGCGGGGTTTATATGCGGATTGCGGCTTGACGATTGCCGATATCGAATACGGCACATGGGCAAGACCTGACAGCCCGTTTCAGCTACAGGATATGGTGGTGGCGGTTAAGCCTCTCAATATTAATACCTCATCCTGAGCCTGACGAAGGATTATTTTAGGACAAGGTGTGTTTCAACTATGGCATTCCCTCCGTCGACAATCCTTCGTCAAGCTCAGGATGAGGCGTAAAATTAAATCACCGCTTCCTGCTCAAGCTCAACCGGGCCGGTCATGATGACGTGGTCATCGGCCTCCCGCCATTCAATCATAAGCGTGCCGCCGTCGACCTCGACTTCGACTTTGCGGGCCGTGCGTTTCTGGCGGACGGCGGCCACAACAGCAGCACAAGCGCCCGTCCCACAAGCGAGAGTCATGCCCACACCCCGCTCCCAGACTTTGAGGCGCATTTTACCGGGCGCGTCGATACGAGCGAAGCCCACATTAGCTTGCTCTGGAAAAAGCGGATGAAATTCAATCATGGGCCCGACTTTATCGGGGCGGGCGCGCTCAAAATCCTCCACGAAAAAGACGCAGTGCGGGTTGCCCATGGAGACAGCCCCCGGATTTGAGAGCACGGGATTATCAATGGGGCCGACCTTTACGTCGATATGATGGGTATGCATGGGCTCTTTGAGCGGCACCTGATCCCATTCAAGACGCGGCGGCCCCATATCCACCGCAATTTGCATGTCGCCGGCTGAACGACACCTCAGGAGCCCGGCCTTAGTCTCGACAATCACTTCGTCCTTGTCGACCTCACGCAGAACCAGCCAGGCAATACAGCGCGTGGCGTTGCCGCAGGCATCCACCTCGCCGCCTTTCTGGTTCCAAATCTCCATGAAAACATCGGCATCTTGGGCTTTTGGGGTGCGCATGACGATGACCTGATCCGCACCCTTGGGCCCCATGGTCGAAGAGCCCGGCTTGGCCAGTGCCTGTACCCGCTCCGAGGTCAGCTCGAACCGGGCCCGATCGCGCGCATCAAACACCGCAAAGCGGTTGCCGGCACCATTCATGATCAAAAACTTCATGGCCCGCATATAGGCATGCCCCGCCCCAGCGGCAAGCCGATTTACATTCTATCCTATCACTCTTACCATACCCCCTTGCCCCCGCGTCCGTTCTGGGCTTTTATTGTCCCAACTAAATATCAATTTGGAAATAGACATGACACGTACAAAAATCACGCCTGCGAAACTGACGGCGGCCCTGTTAATGGGAACGGCGCTCATCCTGACGGGATGTGGCGACGATAAACCAAACTCCGTGAAAATAGATAAAACAGAAACAGAGCAGACCATGACCAAACCGACGCCGCGTGCCAGTAAAGCCATTAGCTATACAGACTCCGGGAAGACGGATGACGATCACCTCTGGCTCGAAGAGGTGGACGGCGAAAAAGCCATGGACAAAGTCTTGGCCTGGAATGCGGCCAGCGAACCCCGCATGCGCGGTGATGTGTACGAATCCATGCGCGCGGAGTTATTGAACATATATAACTCCCCAGAGAAAATCCCTTATGTGTCTTTTGCCAATGGCGAAGCCCGCAATTTCTGGCAGGATGAAACCAATGTCAAAGGTCTGTGGCGGCGAACGTCACTGGAGAGCTATATGTCTGGCACACCTGAGTGGGAAACCATTTTGGACATTGATGCTCTGGCAAAAAAGGAAGGCAAGAAATGGGTCTTTAAAGGCAGCTCATGTCTGGCGCCACAATATACACGTTGTATAGTGAGTTTGTCCGACGGCGGTAAGGACGCCGTTGAGCGCCGCGAGTTTAATGCTAAAACCGGACGGTTCGTTAGAAACGGATTTTTCCTACCTGAATCCAAAGGCGGTACAGACTGGCTCGACACGGATCACATGCTGGTCGGTGTCGATTTTGGCGAAGGCACTATGACCGATTCCGGCTATCCGATGATCTCCAAACTCTGGAAACGGGGGACGGATATTTCGGAAGCCCGAGAGCTGATGCGTGGTGAAAAGGAAGATGTGGGTTTCTGGTCTGGAACGTTCGATAATGCCGACGGCAAGCCGGAAATTATGATGATCCGCTCCAAAACTTTTTACACGCGTGATTACTTCTGGATCCCGCAAACAGGTGAGAATGCTTTCAAGCCCGTGCAACTACCTATCCCGGAGAAAAGCGGCCCAAGCGGCCAGTTCAAAGGCCAGATGCTCGTGACACTTCAGGAAGATTGGAGAGGTTTTAACTCCGGCGCTGTGGTATCCTTCGATATCGCTGACTTTATGGCGGACGGAAAAATTGATACGGTCACCGAAGTGTTTGCTCCGGGCCCGCGCCAATCCATCAATAATATCGGCGTCACCAAAGACGCTGTTCTGATGAGCATCAGTCAGAATGTGGCGGCAACAGCCTATGCCTTCCGCTTTACCAAAAACGGCGAATGGAAAAAGCGCAAATTTGAGCTTCCCGAAAATGGGACAATTTCCATTGGCTCCACAAACGACAAAGAGTCTGTCGCCTTTATCAATACAGAAAGCTTTCTAGAGCCGGATACGCTCTGGAGCGTGAATGCCAAGACTATGAGCGTGGAAAAGGCTCAATCTTTGCCAAATTGGTTTGATAGTGCATCCATGGTATCGGAACAATTTGAGGTTAAATCCACAGACGGAACGAAAATTCCTTATTTTGTCGTTCGCCAGAAAGACATCGAAATGAATGGGAAAAATCCGACCATTCTATATGGCTATGGTGGCTTCGAGGTTTCCATCAATCCGTCTTATAGCTCGTCTGTCGGCAAAGCCTGGGTGGAGCGCGGTGGTGTCTTTGTTTCTGCTAATATCCGCGGCGGTGGAGAATTCGGCCCTAACTGGCATCAGGCCGGCCTCAAGACCAAGCGTCAGGTCATTTATGATGATTTCATCGCGGTCGCCGAAGATTTGATCGCCAAGGATATTACCAGCCCGGAACATCTGGGCACACATGGCCGCTCCAATGGCGGGCTTTTGATGGGCGTCATGTTCACCCAGCGCCCGGACCTGTTCAATGCGGTCGCTATCGGCGTACCGCTTCTGGATATGAACCGTTATGACAAAATGCTGGCAGGTGCGTCCTGGGTCGGGGAATATGGCGATCCGGATGATACAGGGGCCGAAGGTCAGTTCATTCGTGACCTGTCACCTTATCATAATATCGACCCCAATGGGGCCTATCCTGTGCCTTATATCTATACCTCCACCAAGGATGACCGCGTCCACCCGGCCCATGCCCGGAAGTTCGCCCAGCGTCTGGAGGATTACGGCTTTGATTTCCTCTATTATGAAAACACCGAAGGCGGCCATGCGGGCGGCGCGGACCTCGAGGAGCTGGCCCGTCGCGACGCGCTGATATATTCTTATTTCTATGAGGCGCTGAAGTAGAGGGATATACTGGAAAATCCTTCGAGTCCCGAATGCTGACGCATTCGCCTCAGGATGAGGGAGAAAATATCCTCACCCTGAGGAGCTCCGGAGCAGCGTCTCGAAGGGTCTTCAATTCACTATGAAAAATGATGGCCTTTTCAACGCCGTCCTCCTGAACTCGTTTCAGGATCCATGAAACTCTTTTATCACCTGTGCGCTTTCGTCGAACAGAGTGCCGTGGATCCCGAATCCCCCAACCAAGTTGAGGGCAGGCAAGTTCGGGATGACGGATAGCTGTGACTAATGGAAAAACAATCCATCTTACATCAAAAACATATCGCTATCGGGCGTCAGATTGATGGCATCGTCTATGGAATACCACTGACCCTCACCGCCAAACCAGAAGCCGCGTAAGAGAGGGCTTTTTTTATGTCTTTTAAACAATCAGATCGCCGCAAAAAAGCTATGATTGACAATATGCTGTCGTTAACTATGAGCACATCATGATGAACTTTGCCAATATCCAACAACAGGCTGCTTTCTAAGCAGCGGGATTGCGCGCGGATTGTCATGACCCACGTAACCTCGCTTTTCGGCGGGGTTTTCTTTTGACTTTTGCCGATGGCAAATCAAAGGAAAGACATATGTTTAAATCAGATGATGATATCGCCCTTATTGGTGAAGGGCTGGTGGCCTGTACCCTGCCCAAACCGGCCTGGACGCACGCGGCCCATTTGGCGGCGGCGTGCTGGTTGCTGAACCATCCGGACTATGATGCTTACGCGTATATGCCCGGCATTATCCGCCGTTATAATGTGGCGACCGGCGTGGCCAATACGGACACGGAGGGTTATCACGAAACTATAACGCTGGCCTCCCTCCGCGCCGCCGAAGCCTCTATGAAATCAGTGGCGCATTGGCCGTTATGGGCGCAGGTCAATGGGCTGCTGGTATCGGACTATGGGCGCTCGGACTGGATTTTGGCTTATTGGTCTAAAGCGGTCTTATTTTCACCCGGTGCGCGACGTGAATGGGTCGCGCCGGATATTCAGCCCCTCAATTTTTAGCGTGGGCATAGGGCCTTTAAAGCTTGCGCGAGAAGGCCTGGCCTCATAGGGTGAACGTAAAAATTACAGGGGAAAATCCATGTTACAAACCTGGCAGGCCATTAAGCTTTGGAAGCGCGTCATCATTGCGTTGTTTTTAGGCATGGGTGTGGGTCTGACAGCCCATTACGGCATTGGCGAGTCTGCGTCTAATTTCATTACCACATGGATTAAGCCCTTTGGGCAGGCCTTTGTGAATCTCATTAAAATGCTGATTATTCCCCTGATTATGGTCACGCTCATTTCCGGTGTGATTGCCATGGGCGACCCTAAACGGCTGGGGTCGCTCGGCATTAAAACCATATTGCTCTATCTGGGGACGACTTTGTTTGCCGTCACCATCGGCCTGTTATTTGGTACACTTTTTAAACCTGGCGAGGGCGTCGAATTTACAGGCGTGAGCGAAGCTGACCGGGCAGATCTGGCGGCGAAAGTGACACAGGAAAAACCCAGCTTAACCGCACGGATTTTGGATATTATTCCGGAAAATCCGTTTGCCGCCATGGCGTCTACGGACTCTGCGGCTATTCTTTCTGTGATCTTCTTTTCTATCGTTATCGGTATCGGCATTATCGCCGTTGGTGAAAAAGGCAATCCGGTCAAGGCCTTCATCCAAAGCGCCGAAGAAGTTGTCATGAAGATCACCATGTTTGTTATGGAACTGGCCCCTATTGGCGTCTTTGCTCTGATTGCGTGGGTGATGGCCGAAATGGGTCTGGGCATTCTGGCGGCTCTGGGTAAATTGACGATTGCGCTTTATCTGGCCTGTTTCGTTCATATCATTCTGGTTTACGGTGGCGTGATTATCCGCACGATTGTCAAACTGCCTATGATACGCTTTTTTCATGGCATTCTGGATGCACAGGGTGTGGCTTATTCCACGGCCTCGTCAAGCGCCACGCTTCCCGTGACGATTTCATGTGCGCAAAACAATCTCGGTATCGAAGAGTCGGTAGCGGGTTCCGTTCTGCCGTTGGGCGCCACGATTAATATGGACGGCACCGCGATTTATCTTGGCCTGATTGCTTTGTTTGCGGCGCAAGCTCTCAATATTCCATTGGAATTTGTGGACTACCTGATGATTGCTGCAACCGCCACTCTGACTTCTATCGGAGCCGCAGGCATTCCATCAGCCAGCCTGTTTCTCGCTTTCACGGTTCTGGGCACGTTTGGCGTGACATTGGATCAATACACATTGGTAATTGCCTTTATCCTGCCTTTTGACCGGATACTCGACATGATGCGAACCGTGACAAATGTCACCGGTGATCTGGCCGTCGCGACAACCGTCGCCAAGTGGGAAAAAGAACTCGACGAAGACGTTTTCAGAGCGGTTCCGGCAAAGTAATTATGACCGACAAAGACGGAGATAATCCGGCGTAAGGGCTGCTTAATTAATGCTGATGCCCACCTGGACCGTGGGCGTGTCCATGGGCAATCTCGTCCGGGTCGGCGGGGCGCATATCGACAATCTCTATATCGAAGTGCAGGTCGTGACCGGCCAGCGGATGATTGCCGTCTACATAGACGAATCCGTCTTCGTCGATATGCATGACCGTAAATAGCGGCGCGCCCGGCTCATCTGAGGTTTGAAACTGCATGCGCAATTTGACATCGGCGTCCGGCGGAAACTGATTGCGCGGTACTTTCAGGCGCAGGCTTTCATCCACAACGCCGTAACCTTTTTCCGGTGGGATGACGACGGACTTTTTCTCACCTTTTTTCATTGTCGGTAAGAGCTCATCCAATCCCTGCACGATATGGCCCTTGCCCAACATGATGGAAATCGGGCCTTTTTCCGAAGAGTTATCGATCTCGTTTCCGTCTTTGTCCCGCAGGGCATAATGGAAGGTAGCAACATTAGGAATGGACATAGCTGGGCCTTTCGATTGTCAAGACGAGCCGCCTGACAGAAAAGCTTTCTGCAAGCAAGTCTAAACCTCTTTTTAGGAATTGCGCGGCACAGTGCAGTCATGACGGGCTGGAAGACACTTATAGCGATGACCGCGTTGCTGCTAAGCGCATGCTCTACCACGCCTGCCAAAACGGATACGAAATCCGCGACCACCCAACCCGCAATCACGGGGTCCTCGGGCGGCACATCTTTTCTGGCCGACAAAGTCTATTTCTCTCAAAAGGATCCACGCTGGGCCAGTGATCGTTTGGGCCGCACATCGGACACGATGGAAAGCGATGGCTGCCTTGTCTCTGCGACGGCCATGGTGTTGGGCAATCTGGGATTTGAAACCAACCCAGGCGATCTCAACAAGCGCCTGACGGCCGTGGATGGTTACACCAAAAACGGCTGGCTTATCTGGAGCGCCATCGACAAGGTCACCGATAATCAGGCGACCGCCCGCTATTATGACAGTGTCAGCAATGAGATCATAGACGGCTGTATCGCTGATGGTTACTATCCCCTCGCCCGGTTTATCCTCCCCAATGGACGCTCCCACTGGTCGGTCATTTTACGCCGCTCCGAGTTTGGCTACCACATGCGCGACCCCCTGCATGCCTCTGACCAACCGCTTATTTTCCCGCGAAGTGTCGATGCGTTTAAAGCGGTGCGCTGTGTCGGCTTAAAGTAGCGCATTTCGCCTAATTCCCCTTTGTGGTTAATTCACTTTTCCCCGCTGGGCTTCTCTGCTATCCACCGATTGCGCAATGGTAATGATAAAAACGGGGTAGACAATGAAACACAGACTTTTGGCAATCATCGCAATACTTATGCTTGGTGGGATCGCGTTCCCAAATTCGGCATATGCTCAAACCTCGGGGCAAAGTTCCGCCTCACATGTAGGGCCTGTGACCAAAGTTATTTTCCCAACAGGTTATTTTCAGAAAAATTCCAGTGGTGGATGGGACGAATACTACGCCAATGGCACGCTGCGTTTTCCGTTTCGTGAGGTTCGGTCCAGCCGCGACTCTGTGTTTCTGCGCAATGACAGCCTGCAAGTTGATATAGAACTGAACATGGCAACTGGTGAGATTTGGGCTGAATGGCCTGGCCAGTTTCGACATGTCATGCACCGTATGAGCGATGTCAGAAATGAGGCGCCAGAACCAATTGCGCCGCCGACACAAACTGCACCACCGGCACCGCCCGTCATAACGCCGCCGTCAACAAATATGCGAATTAATGTTGTCGGCTATCGAGCCGGGGAACTCAGACCTTCGGGTACGCAATGGGCCGATTATCGCAACGATTCTGATGCCGTCCATCTTTATGATGTTTTGTCAGAGAGTGACGCCGCCATCTATCTCTATAGTGATACAAGCCTGCGCTTTTACCGTGTGGATATTCCGGCACAGCAGCTCTTTATGGCCGCCGATGGCGGGCCTTTAGTGCTGCATTCTCCGATCACGGAAATGAGCGCCGTTTCCGCCAACCCGCCCAGCGTAAATGTGCCTCAGTTACCGAAGCCACAAATTCCCGGTCGATTAAGCCAGTCCGAAATCGAAGAATGTGTTTGGAGCCTTGGCCGCATAGAACGGGCCGGCATTTTGGGCGCCGAACGCTGCACACGACCTTATAGTGACGGTGGCAAATCCTGCACGGACAGCAGCCAATGCGAAGGCCAATGCCGTGCACCGGATCTGAACCAGACAGATAAAGCCATTGTGGGCGTCTGCCAAATGGATGACAATCCCTTTGGCTGCCACGCCGAAGTCAGCGGCGGCATCGCCCAACCAGGATTATGTGTGGATTAGGGGGTCATCTTGAAAGTCATCCAACTTAATAACAAGGCTTAATCGACTAGATTGAGGGTATTTTTCATATCTGACCAATCTTCTAAATCAAAAAAATTAAATGTTGAATTCAATAGTTCCTCGCGATTTTTTGAATCCGGTATAGTATCTAACTCTGACATTTCGTCGTAAAAACCTATTGATAGATACGAGGTTAAAAGCTCTTTTAACTTTGATTCATCAACTTCGTTGTTTGTTCCCCTAACCCGTTCCCAAATCCGGTTGAATATAGATACTCTATCGACATCATCGTAGTCTGAAAAATCATTGCTAAAGTGACCCCATGATACGTTAGACTCAATTTCAGTTTCTTCTTTAAAGAACTTCAGACAACTATCTTCAAAATTACTATTCACGGTTTTCTGATTGCTCAGGAAATAGGTCGTACAGGCGATTGCAAATTCATTAGTTGTAGAATACGAACTCTTTGCAATATCATTCACGACATGAGAAACAGAAGCCAGATACTCATCACTATATCTCCCGTCTGCACTACCTCTAGAACCGGTGGTGGAGGTTAACCCAAGAGCTAGTGCGAGGCTTTTCGAAATCTCGATTGAGTCTTCCAATTTTTTTTGTGCGTCTTTCTTCCGTTGCAGTGCCGTTTCATGGGTGATTTTCGCTGAATCAAACTTTGATTGTTGGGTTTTGCATTGAGTTGCGATTAATCCTTCGTCTCCAGTTGGGGTAACACCATTCTTGCAAGTTTCGAGTTCTCTTTGCGCTAAGTCCAGCTGAGATTTGGCGCTTATCTCGCTAGCATTACTAGACTCAAGTTCTTTTTCCTGAGTTGCTATCTTTTCCTGTAGCTCGCTATTTTGTTCAGCTATCAATGCTGCAGAGCGGCCATTCAAAACGGTAGGTTGAGGGCGCACCGTACCAGTCAACTGCTCTATTGCTAAAATAGCCACCATTGCACGTAAATCTCTTGCAGCCTGCAAAGACATACCTGATTCATCCAAAGCCCCACTCATGTAGCGTTCACACGTTCGGAACATACTTTCTCGCATTAAGTTGATTGTTTGAGTCCGTTCAATTGTTGCGCCCGCTTCCGTTGAAGAAAGATTTGCTAGAGCCGTCAGTCTATCTTCACTTTTCCCGTCGCCTAATCCAAGGCTTCCTGAAAGATTTCCAGATAGAGCTAACGCATAAACCGAAAAAATGTCAGGCGCTGGCTCACTACAAGATCTATACATCTCTCTTATTAGGTTCTTATCTTCGTCCTTCTCAACGACTTTTGTAATTACGATACCCCGTTGCTTCGCATCCATCAGTTCGGTAGAAACACTCCCATTATGTTTTGTCGTCCTGTGTACCGAATTCAGATTCGCACACCCCGCAAGAATAGCCCCGCAGGACACGGTGATGATGAGTTTTTTGAACATACGCCCCTCCAAAATGAATGATGGGGGCTGATAACTTAAAATGGTCCCGTCAAATGTTACCGGCGTTACAGGACATCAAAATTATTTTAGTGAGATAAAACATCAAACATCGCTTTACCGAAAGCGCTGACCGAATTTTATCATTTTATAAAACTGATAAGACGGGTCCTCGGGACCGGGGGTGGCGATGTGGGTGGCGGCAATCATGGGATGATCCATGGCTGTCTGGGTCGGGGCGTTATAATAGGCCCAGTCCGCGCCTGCCGCCCGCAAGCTGAACTTCCAAACACCATTGCGGCGCTCATAATTATCGAAATAACGCCCCCCTACCAACAGGTCGACGGACTCCCCGTCTTCGGTTTTGAAACGGTGAAAAGCGATCATGTAAACCTCACCTTCGGCATAATTGCCATCCAGCGCGATATTGATAGAGGTGATATTGTGGTGGAGGATTTCCATAGGCTTTTGGATTTCAGGGAGCATGTCGATAAACTCCATAGCGGGCCCTTTAAAGAAAGAGCCGTGGTCATCAAAAGCATCCTCATGGTAAAGGCTGCGCATTTTCACATGGTCATGGCGGTCCGCTGCATTACAATAGGCATAAAGCAATTCGGTGATTTCATGCTTGTCCAGCATGGCATTGATACGGTCGTCGCGTGTCATCATTTTTCCTCCCATTTAGACAGGCATTAGCACAATCCGGATAAACAATACAAAGTTCTTGTTTTGTTCTTTCTGTAGTGATAAGGTTCACCCATGACCACCAGCATGTCCACAGTCGCCTTTGATGGTACGAACGCCCGCCATATCGATGTGCAGGTGCAGATAACGACGTCGGGCAGCGGGCTGGCCATTGTCGGCCTGCCGGATAAAGCTGTCTCGGAAAGTCGGGACCGCGTTCAAGCCGCGTTTTCATCGCTGGGCTTTATGACGCCCTATAAGCGAACCATCGTCAATCTCGCGCCTGCAGATATTCCCAAAGAAGGGGCCCATTTCGACCTGCCTATTGCTTTGGCCTTGATGGCGGCCATGGGCATTCTCCCGGAAGACGCCATTTCAGATTGGTGTGCCATTGGCGAGCTGTCGTTAGATGGCTCCATAACCCGCGTGCCGGGCGCCCTGCCCGCCGCCGTAAGGGCCAATGCCCAGGGCCTGGGTTTGATTTGCCCCGAAGATAATGGTCCAGAAGCTGCCTGGGCGGGGGATCTGCCCATTCTGGCCCCGAATAATCTAGTGCAAATCCTCAATCATTTCCGGGGACGGCAACTTATGTCTCGACCGCCGGCCGGAGAACTTCTGGATAGCACCTATGAGCTGGATATTCGGGATGTGCGCGGACAGGAAATCGCGAAACGCGCCCTCGAAGTGGCCGCTGCGGGTGGGCATAATATGCTCATGGTCGGACCGCCGGGCTCCGGTAAATCCATGCTGGCGGCGCGTCTTCCCGGACTTTTACCACCTTTGGCACCGCAAGAATTACTGGATGTGTCCATGGTTCATTCTGTGGCCGGATTACTGGAACGCGGCAAGCTATCCCGTGTGCGTCCCTATCGCGATCCGCACCACTCTGCCAGCATGGCCGCCATGGTAGGCGGCGGTGTCAAAGCCAAACCTGGTGAAGCCTCTTTGGCGCATCGTGGTGTTTTATTTCTGGACGAGTTACCCGAATTTACAGCACAAGTGCTCGATAGCCTGCGCCAACCTCTTGAAACCGGGGAAATCACGGTCGCCCGGGCCAATGCGCATGTTACCTATCCAGCCCGTTTTCAACTGGTAGCAGCCATGAACCCGTGCCGCTGTGGGACGGCAGGCGCAGACGGCATCGCCTGTCGCCGCGGCGCCCGTTGCGCCATAGATTATCAGGCCCGTATTTCAGGCCCTTTTATGGACCGAATGGACATTCAGATTGACGTGCCAGCTGTAACACCTGCTGATTTAGCGCTCCCGCCAGACAAGGAGTGCTCGAAAGATGTGGCGGCACGAGTCGCAACAGCCCGTGACATTCAACTCGCCCGCAATGGCGGCCTGACGAATGCGGAGTTACCGCAAAACCGGCTCGAATATGTGGCCGAACCGTCTTATGATGGGCGTAAACTACTGATCCAGGCGGCTGAAACACTGAATTTAACGGCACGAGGCTATCACCGAGTTTTGCGTTTAGCCCGGACATTGGCAGACTTGGCAGGTTCTGAATCTGTGCAGAGACTGCATATCGCCGAGGCCCTTTCATTGCGACGCGCCAAACGGGGCTTACAAGACATCAAATCCGGACATTCAGCCCAAATTAGGCGATAAAAGCAGGCTTTGGCGCAAAATAATCTGCGTCTAAAATTTCTGATGTTTTTGCGCATTTGGTAATAGAATTTTTAGACTAATGCGCGACTATCAATCCTTGAAAACGCCTATGACGGGCGGCTGGAGTGGAATGCATGTCGACAGATCAGATTTTCGCAGCACAAATGTGGTCTTGGGCGGACCCAATGATCAAGCGGGATAGCCATGGTCGGATCCTGGTTGTAAACGCAGCATTTTTGCAGCTTTACGGTGGCTCTGTTGAAAACTGGACCGGCAATCCTGTGCAAGGTTGGCCCATGCCAAAATCCCCCGGTGAGATTTCTCGGTTTGAATCCCGTATCCCCCTGCCGACAGGTGGTGAAACGGTTTATGACTGGATGGAATGCACACACCAGGACGGCACAGCCATCGCTATGGCCCGTGACGTCACCGCCTACGCAGCGATGCAAAGACCAGTTCCGAAGCCAGCTGAAATGACCGCTAAACCTGTGTCAAGCGCGCCACAACAGGCAGATCCAATACACACCGCCGAGCAAATGCCTGCTGATACTGGATTTCAAGCCGTATCAACGTCCGATTTTATAAACCAATCACAACAGAATGCTCCGGAACAAACGGCTCAAGCCATGCCAGCAATGGACACGCCAGCCGTTGAAGCCGCGCCGTCTCTAGCACCGGCCGCAGCTGCCTTAACGGCGACGACAGTCGCAATGGCCGCCACCCCGGCAATGGCTCAACCGGAAGCGATAGCCGCAGAAACTGTGCAAGCCCCAGTGGCTTATCAGGCAGCAGAAACACCCATAGCGCAGGCAGCATTTACGCAAGCAATGGAGCAAACTCCGCAACCCGCTCACGCAGAAATACCCCCTATGCCAGTTGCACCTGCTGCACCCGCTACACCTGCTGCGCCTTTACAGCAGCAGGCTCAACCCGTCCAAGACAATAGAGATTTTGAACGTCGGGCGCTGCCAATAGAAAACGAAGATGCTATTCTTGGCAATAATTGGCGCGACGCCGTGATTGCCAAAGCTGTCGGGGTTGAAGACACAGCGGAAGAGGCCAGTGAAGAAGACGCCCCCGCCGCACCCTCTATCGCCAAGGAAAACGGTGAACAAGTCAAGGTGTTGCTCGCCGAAGACAATGCCATCAACGCCCTCCTGACCCGGACATTGCTGGAAGCGGAAGGTTGCCTGTGTGACGTCGTTGAAGACGGTGTTCTCGCCGTAGAAGCGGTCAAAAACAATCAATATGACCTGGTCTTTATGGATATGCGCATGCCGAACATGGACGGCCTGGAGGCTACCCGTAAAATTCGCGCCATGGGCTATAACGCCAAAGTCCTGCCGATTGTCGCACTGACGGCCAATGCCTTTGACGATGACCGGAATGCCTGTTTCGATAGCGGAATGAATGACTTCATGACCAAGCCTGTTTCCGCAGAAGAACTATCGGCTATGGTGACAACGCATACGGAACTGACGACCGAAAAAATCGCGAGTTAAACTGGTCTCAATTCTAGACAGTTTTCGCAAATTGAGGCATGGATCAACCATGCTCGATAAAATCAAAAACGCCGCGAAAAGCCTCGACGATTTTTTCTTTATCTCTGAAATCATGGCAAGCCGGAAAATGGCCGCCATGCTGGCTTTAGGCTTTAGCGCTGGCCTTCCAATCATGTTGGTTTTCAAGGTTCTGTCAGCGTGGCTGCGGGACGTTGGAGTCAGTCGGACGGCCATTGCATTTTTTGTCTGGGTGGGTTTTGCCTATTCACTAAAATTCATCTGGGCACCTCTGGTAGACCGCGTGAAAATACCAGGATTTTCCAATTGGCTTGGTAAGCGACAAGGCTGGACATTATTCTCTATTCTCGCGACGTCTCTCGCCATGTTTGCCATGAGCTTTCAAGACCCGGCAACAGACCTGGCCAATGTGGCGGTTTGCGCGTTTCTCATTGCGACGGCATCGGCGACGCTCGATATTTGTGTTGATGCCTGGCGGGTCGATAGCGCCGCCAATGAAGAACAGGCCATTATGTCAGCTGTTTATCAATTGGGCTATCGCTTTGGCATGGCGACGGCAGTTTCGGGCGGGCTTATGATGGCCGGCCAGATGGGCTATAATGGAGCCTATTTTGGATTAGGTTTATTGGCGGCAATTGGCGGCTCGACGGCACTTTGGGCTGGAGAACCAGGACGTGCCAAAGCCCACCTGAAACAACATAGGTTTTCGGTCGCCATTCCGGCCATTATTAAAGGTCTAACCTGTCTGGGAGTTTTAGGAGCATTCTTCTATTTTGGGCTGAGAGAGGGTGGTTATCTCAGGATATTAGGGAGCAATATCGGGCAAGCGTTTTCCTACCTCGTGAGTTTTATTCCAGAAAATTACCGAGCGCGGACCTATGCCGGATTTTTATTCCTCATTCTCATGCTCCCTTTCCTAGCGACAACCTATTTTCTGACGATTGGACGCAAACAGCTAGCCTATGAGAAAACATACGCGGTTCCAATTCTGGGGGACTTCGCCGATATCGTTCGCAGGGTCGGATGGATGGCGCTTGTGGTTTTCGCGATCGTTGCCACCTACCGGATCAGCGACACGACAATGGGCGTTATGGCAATGCCCCTTTATAAAGACCTTGGATATCAAGAAGGCGTTATTGGCACCGTAACCGGCTTTTTTGGTATTTTTATTATGATCGTTGGCGCCTTTTTAGGTGGATGGATGGCCACAAAATACGGGCTAGCAAAGGCGATGATTGTAGGAGCCGTTTTGACTATCATTACCAATTTGGCCTTTGCGTGGCTAGCAAGCGTTAAATCCCCTGAAACGATTTATCTGTTTGTGACAATCGGCGCCGACAATATCGCTGCAGGATTCGCTGGGTCAGTATTTATTGCCTTCATGTCTATTATGACCAATCGAAAATATTCGGCGTCTCAATATGCCCTTTTTAGCTCGCTTTTCGCATTTTACGGAAAGAGTTTGGCGGG
This sequence comes from Hellea sp., assembly GCA_020628425.1. Classification (GTDB taxonomy): domain Bacteria; phylum Pseudomonadota; class Alphaproteobacteria; order Caulobacterales; family Maricaulaceae; genus JACOMS01. Next base: position 17,019 of record JAHDEZ010000021.1, read on the forward strand.
ATTTTCGGGAATGCTCGCTGACGCAATCGAATATCAAAACTTCTTTATCGTGACGGCTTTATTCGGAATTCCGTCACTTTTATTGGTAATTTATACTTGGTATTCGGGCTTTACCGACAGAATTATGGAAGAGCGCACCGAGTAAGCCTCTCACAGACCTTGCGACTCGTCGTGTAAATCGGCAAGAAACACTCATGAACGCACCTGTCGATAAATCCGCAAAGGCGACCAAGGTGACCCCGATGATGGCTCAATATATGGCCATCAAACAAGAAGTCGGGGAGGATATTCTGCTATTCTATCGCATGGGCGATTTTTACGAACTCTTTTTTGATGACGCGGTTCAAGCGGCGGCAGCGCTCGATATCGCCTTAACGAAACGCGGGAAGCATCAAGGGGCCGAAATTCCCATGTGCGGCGTACCAGTGCACGCTGCCGAGACCTATCTCCAACGTCTCATTAAAAAAGGTTTTCGGGTCGCTGTCTGCGAACAGACGGAAACACCTGAACAAGCCAAGAAACGTGGATACAAGGCTGTTGTGCGCCGCGAAGTCGTACGTACCGTCACACCCGGCACGCTGACCGAAGACGCGCTGCTGGATGCGCGTGGCTCAAATTATATTATGTCCCTATCGCGGTCTCTGACCGGTGACTTTGCCATAAGCTGGGCCGATATTTCCGATGGCCGGTTTCAGGTCAGCGCAGTCACCGAGGACCGCGTCGCCAGTGAAATTACAGCCATCGCCCCGCGTGAGCTTATTCTCCCTGAACAGCTTTATCAAAACCCGGAGCTGATGAGCACGCTGCCACTGCCCGCATCGGCCTTCACACCTCTGCCCAAATCGAAATTCGATGCCCGTAGTACGGAACGCCGTCTCAAAGATGTGTTTGGCCTGGCCAGCCTTGACGGCTGGGGTGACTTCAACAACGCCGAGATCTCCGCCTCAGGCGCGCTACTGGATTACCTGGAGCTGACGCAGGCCGGTAATCCGGTAAGACTCTCACCCTTGCAGCAGAAATCCACATCGGGATATATGGCAATCGACCCTGCAACACGGGCAAGCCTAGAGATTGAGCGCACACAGCAAGGTCAAAAAAAGGGCTCGCTTTTATCCGTTATGGACAAGACCATCACCGGGCCTGGCGCAAGGCGATTGGCTGATCATATTTCAAGACCACTTTTGGATCTGGCATCAATAAATCGCCGCCTCGATGCCGTTGCCTGGTTTTGTGAACACGAAACAACGCGTACAAATATTCGCGCAGCCCTGAAACAAAGCCAGGATATGGCCCGCTCTGTCAGCCGTTTATCACTGGGTCGTGGTGGCCCCAGAGACTTTCAGGCCATTTTTCAAGCGGTCACAACCGGACAGGCCATCTCGACCCTGATAGGCGCGTCCGGTGATATGTCTTCTGATGAGATTACCGAAATTCTGAGATGTTTTGAATTGGACAAGGGCACGTCTGATCTGTTGTTCGATATCGAAAAAGCCTTCAAAGACGACTGCCCCATTCTGGCTCGCGACGGCGGGTTTATTCAATTCGGATGGAATGACGATCTCGACGGGCTGAAACAATTGCGCGATGACAGTCGCAAAATCGTGGCAGGCCTGCAGGCGCAATATGCTGAAACCGCAGATGTGCCGAGCCTGAAAATCAAGCACAACAACGTCCTTGGCTATTTTATCGAAGTGACGCCTAAGTATGCCGACCAGATGCTGTCAAAAGGCGCGGACAGCCCGTTTATCCACCGCCAGACTTTGGTTAGCGGTATCCGATTTACAACGACGGAACTGGCGGACCTGGATAGCCAGATATCAGGCGCGGCCGATAAAGCACTGGCCCTTGAGATTGAGATTTTCAATCAGTTTTCGGAACGCGTCATAGACCACGCCGAGAGCCTGCGTCGTTATGCGGGCGGACTGGCTCTTATGGACGTCCATAGCGCACTGGCTGAATGGGCCGTCATTCACAAGGCTGCCCGTCCTGTCATGTCGGACGATACAGTATTTGACATCACCGGTGGACGACACCCGGTTGTCGAAGCGGCTCTTGCGAAAGACAATGGCAGTTTCACCGCCAATGATTGCCAACTGGACGCAACCGGAAAGACCGCACAGCGCCTGACCTTGATAACCGGACCCAATATGGCTGGTAAATCGACCTATCTTCGTCAAAACGCGCTCATGTTTATTCTCGCGCAGGCCGGCAGTTTCGTTCCCGCGACAAAAGCCAAAATCGGCATTGCAGACAGCCTGTTCTCCCGGGTTGGAGCCAGTGATGACCTGTCCAAAGGCCGATCCACCTTTATGACGGAAATGATCGAGACGGCAGCTATTCTCAATCAATCCGGGCCTCGCAGTTTCGTCATTCTGGACGAAATTGGTCGTGGTACAGCCACGTTTGACGGGCTATCCATTGCCTGGGCCACCGCGGAACACCTTCATGAAATCAATGGCAGTCGCGCCCTATTTGCAACACATTATCATGAGTTAACGGATCTGGCTGAAAAGCTGGAAGCTGCTGGAAATGCCTGCCTGCGGGCCAAGGAATGGGACGGTGATTTGATATTTCTGCATGATGTTCAGCCCGGTGCCGCCGATAAATCCTACGGGGTACAAGTGGCAAAGTTGGCCGGCCTGCCAGCTGCAGCGGTCACACGCGCCCGAGATGTGTTGACACGACTGGAAGACAGTCACGACAGCGCACAGGACCGCCTTGGCGGCCTTCCCTTGTTTACCGCTGCACAACCCGTCATCAAAAGTGAACCCTCAGACATCGACAAGGCCATCGAAGCCTTGGATGTCGACGATTTGTCACCTCGCGCTGCGCTCGATTTGCTATATGAGCTTAAATCCCGACAATCGCGAAACTGAAGATGTCACGTCGTCCTATATTCCAACGTAAAGCCAAGACAACGGACACAACCAAGTCCGCGGTAGAGAAACCCTCTGTGATCCCTGCCCGCTCCGGCGCGCCTAAAAGCGCTATCAGCCTGACAGATTTTAAAAAAGAACTGGCGATGTTTGGTGATAATCCCGACAAGAAGCGGGGTCAGCTCTTAGAACTTCTTAAATCCACACGCCAAAAGGCCCTGGATGACGCCTATGAAAAATTTGAGCGCGGACGGCTTGGCGGTATTGAGACAGCGCGACTGATCGCAAATATTCATGACCGCATTATTAAAGCCCTATTCGACTTCACAACACAGTTTGTCATCGACAAACCCAAGGCCAAAACCCCGACCCTGTCCATTTGCGGTGTCGGTGGGTATGGGCGCGGTGAAATGGCACCAGGCTCAGACTTGGATTTATTGTTCCTGGTACCCGATAAAAAAGGCCAAGACTATGCTGAAAAAGTCACCGAATACATGCTTTATATGCTTTGGGATATGGGACTGAAGGTTGGTCAGTCCATTCGGACCATTGAACAGAATATGCAAATGGCGAAAGCTGACCAGACCATTTTGACGGCTCTTTTAGATCTACGCCATATATGCGGCGACAAAGCTTTATCCGAAAAACTGTTCCTAAAATTCCGTAAGGACATCACTAAAGGGAAAGGACGTGCCTTTATCGCAGCTAAGCTCGAAGAGCGCGATATCCGTCATGACCGTGAAGGCAATTCGCGCTATGTAATAGAACCCAACATCAAAGAAGGCAAAGGCGGGCTCAGAGATTTACATGTGCTCTACTGGATCGCGCGTTATCTGGATGCAGATGGAAAAATCACCGATGCGCAAAAGCCATCTAATTATGTGGATATGGGTTTGTTCGACAAAGTCGCTGCTCAACGATTTGAACGTGCCGCTGATTTTTTATGGCGCGCGCGTATTCATCTGCATTTGGCGGCCGGACGCCCAACAGAAACCCTGAGCTTTGACCTTCAAACGGCTCTAGCCCGAAAGATGGGGTATGCCTCAGGTCAGGTCGAAGTCGCTGTCGAAGGCTTTATGCGGGAATATTTCCGCAATGCGCGAGAGGTTGGTGCTCTGACCCGGATCGCCTGTGCAAAACTCGAGGCTGAGAAATCTATTCGGCTGCCCCGAGGCCTTGATAGTTTTCTGCCGAATTCACGGCGAAAACTAAAAGAAGCCGAGTTCATCCTCGATCATGGGCGGCTGATGTTCACCGATCCAATGCAAATCCGGGAACACCCATCCTTGATATTAAAGCTATTTGAAGTCGCCGGCCGACGTAATTTGGACATCCATCCAGATGCCTTGTCAGCTCTGGATTTTCGAAGAAATCTTATCGACAATGAATTTCGAAAAGATCCCATCAACGCCGAAATATTCACTAATATCCTACTAAAATCCAAGGTTCCTTATGCGACCTTGAAAATCATGAATGAGTCCGGTGTCCTCGGTCGCTATCTACAGGAGTTTGGCGGGATCGTCGCACGGACGCAATTCAACATGTATCACGCTTATACGGTTGACGAGCACACGCTGCGCCTCGTCGACCATTTCAATAACATTGAATATGGGGAGCTCGAGGACCAACTGCCGCTGCTGACCGGGATCGTCAAAAATTTTAGCCATGATCAGAGGCTTAGTCTTTATCTCGCCTGTCTGCTCCATGACACTGGCAAGGGCAAAGGTGACCAATGTATTGAAGGCGCGCAACTCTCGCGTCGGGCCTGCCGCCGGATGGATATGTCCATGGAAATCAAAGACGCGGTGTCATGGCTGGTCAGGCGCCATCTGGATATGAGCGAAACGGCGCAAAGACGCGATATCTCGGATCCAGAAACCATCGCCGAATTTGGCACAATGGTCGGATCTGTATCGCGTCTGCAAATGCTCTATGCCCTCACTGTGGTGGACATGCGGTCCGTGGGACCTGGTGTCTGGAATGACTGGAAGAAGAGCCTTTTAAGGGATTTGTATCTGGCCACCGAAGCCTTTCTGGAAGGCAAAGAAGATCTGGAACCGGCCGCCAAGGCCGCCGCCGCGCAACAACAGGTCGAAGAGCATTTGACAGAGGAGATGGTCGGCCGAATCGAGCCTATCACAATGGAATTGAGTAATGCCTATTGGCGCGGCTTTACAATTACGTCTTTGGTTCGGCACGCTCGGTTTTTTGACAGTGTCGCCGGTGCCGGCCTGGATGTCGGTGTCCATACCCGCGTCCACAAGCCGGAAGATATAACCGAGCTTTGGATTCTGGCCCGTGACCGAATGGGGCTTTTCGCCGACCTGGCGGGAACCATCGCCGCTTGTGGGGCACAGATTATTGGCGCCCGTCTTCATACAGGGGACAATAACCGGGTTATGGATGTCTTTTATCTGCAAAACACAGAAGGCCTCGCTTTTGGACGCGTCAACGCACATGTTCTGGATAACCTACGTCAACGTATTACGGATGTTATTACCGGAAAAATGGTCGAAATACGCGTACCTCCGTCCAAAATCAGTCGCCGCGCAGCTGCTATCCCGATTTCTCCAGCTCTCCGCTTCATCGAAAAAGGTGTCCGCGAGACACAAACGATTATTGAGATCGAAGGACGAGACCGACCCGGTCTTCTATTCGGCCTTGCCAATACAATGCTACAGCAGGATATAAATGTACATTCCGCCCATATTGAAGTCGTGGGCAACCGAGCTATTGATGCCTTCTATGTCTCCGGGCCCGATGGCAGGCTGACCGCCACTCAAAAGAAACACATCAAACAGAGCTTGCTCGACATCCTCGATGTTGAACCTGGAGCGAAAGCCGCATGAAGCTGATCCGCTCAACAGCGATTATCGGCTTTTTCACTTTGATGAGCCGGATACTCGGCCTTGTCCGCGATCGGTTGACGGCACACTATCTAGGCGCAGGCCCCATCAATGATGCGTTAATTACGGCCATGAAACTCCCCAATCTGTTTCGCCGTATGTTCGCCGAAGGCGCCTTCAACGCGGCGTTCATCCCGCTCTATGTCCGGCACCGGGAAGAAGGCGGCGAAAACGAAGCTGCAGGCTTTGCCAGTGAAGCCATGGCCAGTCTCATTTTTATCGTCGCCATTATTGTTCTGTTTTTTCAGATAACAATGCCTTGGTCACTCAGTCTGGTCGGATACGGCCTTCGAGGTGTGGAAACAGATGTAGCGCAGACCGCCTATGAACTTGCGGTTGTCTATGCCCGGATCACAATGCCCTATTTGCTGTTAATGTCTTTATCGGCGCTATTGTCCGGCCTTTTGAATACTCACAACCGTTTTGCCATCGCCGCCTTTGTACCCGTGCTCTACAATGTCATTGCGATTTCAATACTCGTCTATATTTGGAATAAAGGTTTCCGAATGGACGAGATTGCGCTCTTCCTGAGCATTGGCATGACTGTCGCAGGCGTGTTGCAAGCCGGACTCTTGGTCTGGGCCGTTAAGCGGGCCGGAATTCGTTTTCGGTTGCAAAAACCCAAAATGACGCCGCGTGTCAAACGACTGTGGACGCTAGGTATTCCGGGCATCATCTCCGCCGGTATTACACAAATCAATATTACGGTCAGTCACCAATTGGCCACATTCAAAGAAGGTGCCGCCAGCTGGCTCTATTATTCCGACCGACTTTATCAGTTACCCTTGGGGATTATCGGCATTGCCATGGGTGTGGCTCTACTACCAACGCTTTCCAATCGTCTTAAGTCAGGTGATGAGAGAGGGGCTATGACCTCCATGAACCGAGCCATTGAAATCGCAGCCTTTCTGACCATACCCGCGACCATTGCTCTGGCCATTATGCCAAGCTTCCTTGTGGCTGGATTGTTCCAGACCGGAAATTTTCAAGCGGGGGATACAGCCAAAACAGCCATCGCCTTGCAAATGTTTGCTTTAGGTTTGCCAGCCTTTGTTTTGCTGAAAGTTCTCATGCCCGCATTCTTTGCCCGGGAGAATACGACGACGCCTATGAAATATGCGGCCATTTCGGCGATCATTAATGTGATTTTAGGCGCAACATTATTCTTTACCCTTGGTTTTTTCGGATTAGCCCTTGCCACAACTATTGCGGGCTGGACTAATGTTCTCCTGCTGGGACGCACATTGGTCAATGAAGAGCTCCTTACATTTGATGACCGCCTGAAAGATCGTGTTCCCCGCATGTTGGTTGCGGCTCTGGCGATGGGTGTCATCATATGGCCGCTGGCGGGTTGGGCAGAAGCACGGCTTAACAGCTCAATCCTCAATGACTTCAGCCTTTTGATCCTGGTCAGCGGTGTTGGCCTAACGGTTTATGTCACCTTCTCTTTTGTCTTCAAAGCGTTTGGCTTGGGTGATTTCCGCTATGCGTTTCGCCGCACAAACGGCAAATAGACTTGAAGCCGGGCGCGTTCCTGTTAAAAGCCAGTTCCTTTTTAAACCGAGGCTATCATGAGTGATAAACCTGCCGAATATACCGGCCCCGAACGGGTCTTCTCAGGCGTGCAACCCAGTGGCTCTTTACATCTGGGCAATTACCTGGGTGCACTGAAAAAATTTGTCGACCTTCAGGATGACCATGATTGTGTCTACTGTATTGTGGATTTACATGCGGTAACTGTTTGGCAGGAGCCCAAAGAGTTGGCCAATCAGACCCGCCATATCGCCGCCGCTTTCCTGGCCGCCGGCGTTGATCCCGCGAAAGCCATTATATATCCGCAGTCGCGGGTGCGCGCTCACACGGAGCTTGCTTGGTATTTCAATTGCGTGGCCCGTATTGGCTGGCTCAACCGAATGACCCAGTTCAAAGACAAAGCTGGTAAAAATTCAGAGAAAATGTCTGTCGGGCTTTACGATTACCCAGTTTTGCAAGCCGCTGACATTTTGACGTTTAAGGCCACTCATGTACCGGTCGGCGAAGACCAGAAACAACATTTGGAATTGTCTCGAGACATCGCCGCCAAGTTCAATAATGATTTTGACGCACCCGGATTTTTCCCACTCCCTGAGCCCCTTATAAAAGGACCGGGAGCGCGTGTCATGTCCTTGAAAGACGGCAGCAATAAAATGAGCAAATCTGACCCATCTGACCTGTCGCGCATCAACCTGACAGACGATGCGGATCTTATCGCCAAGAAAATCCGCAAGGCAAAATCCGATGCCGGTGTCATTCCTGAAGCCGTCGAAGAACTTGAAGGACGTCCGGAGGTTTCGAACTTGGTTGGTATTTACGCCGCTTTGTCCGGCAAGTCAGATGCAGATGTCCTGACCGAATTTGCTGGCCAGGGCTTTGGTGCATTCAAACCGGCATTGGCTGAATTATGCGTCGAAAAAATTGCACCGATCACACAGCTGATGAATCGCTATCTAAGTGACCCGGAAGAAATCGATCGCATATTGGCGCGCGGGGCGGACGCTGCTTCGGAAATAGCAGATCCTATTGTAGGTGATGTCCGAGACATTATGGGTTTCTGGAAAGTCTAGAGATGAAGAAACTGATCATATCCATTTTTACGGCTACAGCTTTGATGGCCTGCACACCTGGCGCGCAAACCCTTAATCAGGAAGGCATTGTTATCTCTGCGCCTATGGTTCGACTGCCTATGGGCGGGCAAAACATGACGGCCGGATATTTTAAAGTCACCAATCATACTAATATAGACGATGCATTAACTAGCGTCGAAAGCCCCAATGCTGGACGCATCGAAATACATGTAACCGAAGATAATAACGGTGTTATGCGTATGCGTCGTCAGGACGTTGTCAATATCAAGGCCGGGGAGACTCTGTCCTTTGAACCTGGCGGGCTTCACTTGATGCTTTTTGATATTAAGCTGGCTGCAGATCAGAACGACATTCCACTTAATCTGAAATTCAAAAATTCGCCAGACTTACCGATTATGGCCGAACTCGTAGAAACCACACCCTTGCCGGGCGACCACTCCGGACATCATTAGATTTACTTTTTCGATAGATTTATGGCTCTCTGCATGGCAGCGATCCGGTCTTTTGGGGATGGATGGGTAAGTTCCGGCCGCTCTTTGTGATTAAATGGATTTGCGACCCATTCGGCCAAAGCCTGTTCCCCGTCATAGCCGGCATTTATCAGATAGCGCATGCCGAGATAATCCGCCTCAACCTCAAGCGCTTTACTAGGGGCTCGAAACATATGCCCCTGTGTGGCATGGGCCAATTCGTGAGCGATTATCAAAGCCAGGCTTATATCCGCCTCAGTTGTGGCCACTAATTCCGTCGTGAGCAATATATCCTCACCGTCCGTATAAGCATTGACGTGGTCAGCGTAGATCAGTTCTACATTATATCCGCACAAAACATCCGGAATTATAGTTACATCAGAGCTCCGATCGGCGCGCCGAATTTTATAAACAGGCTCCCCTTTCCCCATTTCCAGCACACTGACGCCCTCGTAGAATTGACGAGCTGATGGCCCGGAAATTAGCGCGTGCGGGCCAATGGCTTGCAAAATGTCACCCGCGCGAAGTCCTGCCGCAGAAGCGGGAGAATTTGGAACAACGTGACGTATTTGCATTGACGAACCCAACCCAAAATTCTCGGACGCCAGTTCAGACATTTCAGCCGGATAATCCATAATTGTATGAACGGATATGCCAATCTGTGGCGCCGTTTGCGGACAGCTGTCTTTATTGGCCCATAATATTTTATAAGCGATGTTTTCCGTGCGGCTATTGATATCTAAATAAGCCTGCAACACCTCTGCATTGCTTGAGGCAAAGGCTATCTCTTCCGGTGCGTCTGGTTGAGGCGCGGCCTCAACGGCATTACAGCCGGTTATAAATCCAGCCAATAAACACATTAATATAAGAGGATGTTTCATGTTAATCCTCCGCTTTTCGTTCCGGCAGAAGCGGTAATCCTGCTGATTGTTTAGCTCTAATCTCTGAACGGGTTGCCTCAATCTGTACGGCGCGTGTCGGATAGGCTGGATGGGTTTTCGAGCGTCCAATCGGGCGTAATGACTGCAAGGCCAGACGACGCCACAAGTCCTCGACGACAGTCGGATTATATCCGGCGCGGACCATGTAATAGAGCCCGACATAATCGGCTTCAGCTTCAAAAATTCGCGTATATCTGGTCCCGCCCAAAGAGAGCACATAATTCGTCACAGATTTGCGGATATGACTATGGGTATTATGAGCCAGCTCATGGCCGATAATATAAGCCAGCTCATCATCAGATTTGACAAAGTTCATCATGCCCGCCGTCACAACAATTGTCCGGCCATTAGCATAGGCATTTATCGCCGGGGACATTCGTAGATGAGCCGGATAATAACAGGCTGTTTGAGCCTCGAGGGTCAGCGTTTCGCGGACGTTTGTTCTTACCCGTTCAAATGCAATCCCTTCACTCAGATGTCGGTTAAAGGCTTTACTGGGTACGGCTAAAGGATTGCCACCTTTATCATAAAGCTGATCTCCAGGCTGAAACCCTGCCTGTTCGGCAGGTGAGCCTAATCGAATAAAAGTAATAACCGGATCATCACCCAGGCCTAATTCCCGCCGGGCTCCTTCACGTAATTCTTTGGGAAAGGACTTTAGGGTTTGCGTTCGAATACCAGGGTCCGGCGCGGTTTTTTTGCAGAGATCCGCATTGGCCTGCAAGACCTGAAACGTCACTCTATCGAGGCGTTCCCTCAATCTGGCAATTTCGTCAAAAGCCGCCTTTTCCTGCGCAGCTTGCTCCTTTTGCACGACCACATCGTCCAATTCCGGCAATCGAGTATCCAGACTGGTGCATCCGGCAAGCATTAGGGTTGTCATCATAAGACGTTTCACAGACTGAATTGTGCCTGCCTTGTCACTGACGTCAAGCATTGGATTTAATTTTCAACAGAGCTATTGCAGTTGCCCGACAAAATCGCCATGTAGGCGGTTAGTTATTGGAGCCTTTTATGTTTATCCAGACCGAAGACACCCCTAATCCGGCCACTTTGAAGTTTTTACCCGGTCGTGATGTTGCTGGTAAAGGCAATCCTCCGCGTGACTTTATTCGAGGCGAGGATGTCGCCAGCGCGCCTCTCGCAGAAATGTTGTTTATGATTCCAGATGTTGCCCGGGTCTTTTTCGGGGAAGATTATGTGTCTGTAACAAAATCGGATGACGCCCAATGGAAGCATCTTAAACCTGCAGTTCTGGGGGCGATTATGGACTTTTTCGTCGCTGGCGGCGTTCCGCTCACAGACCAAATCGCATCAGAAATAGACGAAGAACAAGTCTATGAAGGTGAGACCCTGGAAATCGTCGAACAAATCAAAGAGCTGATCGAATTGCGGGTCCGCCCTGCTGTTGCTCAAGACGGTGGCGATATCGTTTTCAAACATTTTGATGACACAGACGGAACTGTTTTTCTTGAAATGCGGGGTGCATGTGCCGGTTGTCCATCCTCCACGATGACGCTGAAGTCCGGAATTGAAAATCTTTTGAAACACTATGTCCCTGAAGTCACTCGAGTCGAACAGGCTGCCGCTTGATCACACTCGCCCTTGATACAACAGGGGCCTGGTGCAGCTGTGCCCTGGTGAATGAATATGGCGTTTTAGCGGATTTGTCCGAAAACATAGGACGCGGTCATGCAGAGCGCCTCGCCCCAATGGTGGCAGAAACGCTTTTACACGCCTCCATCACCCCCAAAGACATTGACAGAGTCGTCGCCTGTACCGGCCCCGGCAGTTTCACAGGCCTGCGGGTTGCGCTGGCGTTCGCTCGAAGTTTCGCTTTGCCTCTCAAAATTCCCGTAATCGGTCTGTCTGCTTTACAGGCGATGGCAGCGGAAGCAGATCCAAATGGCGACCAAGCCGTCATCGCTGCCATTAATGCCAAACGCGGAGATATTTGTTGGGGGGCTTATAAGAACGGCTATGAAGTCCATTCGCCAAGAACGCAGCCCGTGGATGATGCCAAGTCCGCTATCGATCAGCTCGCATATGATGCTGTTGTCGGGGATGGTGCGGCGCTTATGGGATTTGAGGCCGTGGATATAGACCATGCCCGCGCGCCTATTTTGGCGTGGATAGGCGCAGCTCTGGACCCTGCCAATTATCCACCTGAGCCTTTTTATGCCCGCGGGCCTGACGCGAAACTTCCCGGCGGGAAAAGCCTTGCTTAGGCGTTTGGAGCCGCCGCATGCCGACGAGATGGCGGCTTTGCATGAACGCGCAATCTCACCCGCCTGGCCGACCCAAGACATGATTGAGCATTGCCGCCGCGATTTCTGTATCGGGACCGGTGAGCCACTAACCGCTTTTGCGATTTTCCGCCTGGGCGCGGATCAAGCAGAAATTTTGACGGTTGTCACCGATCCGGAACACCGGCAAAAAGGTCTAGCGCGACAGATTTTATACCAAACCGAACCGCGTTTAGCCGGGGTCGGAATCGAAATCATCTTTCTGGAAGTCGCAGAAGATAATAATCCGGCCATCGCTTTGTACCATTCGCTCGGTTATGAACCATTTGGGCGACGGCCAGCCTATTATCGTCGACCGGAAGGACGTATCGCAGCTCTGACTTTTCGCAAAAAGCTGGACGCTGGAGCGACGAGCAGATAAGGTATTCCCGTAAGAGAAGAGGAATCATGTCAAGCTGGGTAGAAGAAAAATGCGCCGAGCGCGGTCTTCGAATGACCGACCAAAGGCGCGTGATTGCAAAAGTGCTTTCTGACGCAGACGATCATCCCGATGCGGAGGAGCTTTATAGCCGTGCGGCGGCTGTGGATCCGAAGATTTCTCTGGCGACCGTCTATAGAACGGTTCGTCTGTTTTCTGACGCCGGCATAATTGAAACACATGATTTTCGGGATGGTCGCGCCCGTTATGAAACCGCCGACGAAGAACATCATGATCACCTGATTGACGTGGTAACAGGTGACGTCATTGAGTTTGTCGATGAGGAAATTGAGGAACTTCAGGAGAAAATTGCCCGTAAACTGGGCTATGAACTGGTTGACCATCGCCTTGAATTATTCGGGCGCAAAATAAAATAAGCACAATAGGAGCTGATTATGGCTGAACAACACTTTCCCGCCGGAGAGCTGATGAAGGGCAAGCGAGGCCTGATCATGGGCGTCGCCAATAAGAACTCTATCGCCTGGGCCATTGCACGGCAGCTCCATGCCCAAGGGGCAGAACTGGCGTTTACTTATCAAGGGGATGCGTTGCTGCGGCGCGTCAAACCATTGGCCGAAGGTATCGGGTCAGACATATTGGTGGAATGTGATGTCACGGATGACGCCTCCATGGACAAGACCTTTGATACGCTCAAGGAAAAATGGGGCAAAATTGACTTTCTCGTTCACGCCATCGCCTTCGCTGGAAGGGAACAGTTGGACGGTTCTTTTGTTGAAAGTACAACCCGAGAAGGTTTCTCTCAGGCCTTGAATATATCAGCCTATTCTTTTGTGGATGCGGCCCGGCGCGCCAGCAATATCATGAATGATGGCGGGTCCATGGTTACATTGACCTATCTGGGCTCAGAACGCGTCATTCCAAACTACAATGTCATGGGTGTAGCTAAAGCTGCGCTTGAAGCCTGTACGCGTTATATCGCCGCCGATTTGGGGCCTCGTGGCATTCGTGTCAATGCAATCTCCGCCGGCCCTATTAAAACGCTCGCGGCGGCGGGTATAGGCTCTGGCCGCCACATGTTTAAATTCAACAAGGCCGCCAGCGCCATGCGCGATAACACGGATGTTGTCGGCGTGGCTGGTGCTGCGCTCTATCTGTTGTCGGATCTGGGACTATCGTGTACAGGCGAAACCCACCATGTGGACGGCGGCTTCCACGCTATCGGTATGCCACAGGAAAAGCCCTTAAGAGAAGCCTTGTCTTAAGCCTTAGGGCGATTTGAGATTGTCCAAATCGAATGGCGCCCAATTGACCGTATGTTCCAAAATAGATAGCGGGTCCGGAGTTTTTTCCGGACCTTTGACGATAGTGATCGTGTTATAGTCCGCCGTCACCCGCGTAATCCAATTATGATGGGTTGACATTAGCATTGTAAGTTCCAAAACAAGTTGAGTCATCGCAGGCTGTTGTCGGTATCGGTCTGCTGCCAGTAAGCCAAAGCCTTCATTGTGTGACCAAGAATAATCTTCAATAACATAAAGCCCACCCGTTTTGAGGTGCGGAAATAATATCTCAAATGACGTACGTGTATCCGCTAATAGATGCGACGCGTCATCCAAAATCATGTCTAACCCGTCAGGAAAATGTTCATTAACGATTGCTTTCAAAGCATCTCGGTCAGTCTGATCGGTTTCAAAATGCAGGGCGAATTTTCCCTTCATTGTGGAGCGGTTATAGGTGCGCTTTATCTTGGGGTCTTCAGGCAGAATATCGACGCCAACTATGAACTCGGCATCGCAAATTTCAAAAATATAAGGCAAACTGCCACCTCTGGCGATGCCAAGCTCCATAATATTGTTGAGCCTGGATTTCCGTCCTTTGACTTTTTGTTCCCAGAATTTTCTCTGTCTGTCATTTTTCAACATGACCAAGTCATGTTTAGGCGGCTTCTCCAACTTACCAAATGCTTCTTTGGCCAGAATCTTTAATCCGCAAGCGGGGACGACACCATATTTCATGGAAGCGACTTAAGGAAAAGCTCATACTGAATCAAACAAATTCAGCATCTCATCGCCGGTCATATTTGGTGACTGATGAACCGCGAAAGCTTTATGAACCTGTTCCATAATCATCATATTGATAGGCGCGAACTGCCCAGTTGCATTGGCTAGCTTGACGATTTCTCCCTGTAGAAAATCGACCTCGCTGCCCCGTCCAGCTTCAAGATCATCGAGCATGGAGGAACGGGCATTCTCATCAATTTTCAAAATTGAGTTCATAACGGGCTTGAACACAATATTGGGCATACGCAGAATTTTCAGTGTCTTTTCAACGGAGGCCTTTCCAAAGGATTTCGGGTTTATGCCGGCGCCTTTGCATATTGTTAGCCCCTCTTCCATCATAGCTGCCAGAACCTGCCTATAGGATTTTTGAGACAATCCCGCGCGCAGCGTTCCACCGGATAAAGCGCTCAGGGCATTATTGAGGTTAATCAGTAATTTGCCCCATTGATAGTCTGCGATATCCGGTGTGAGCTTTGCGCCAATGCCCGATTTGCGAAAGCCTTTGGCGAGGGTGGCAAGCCGCGGGTCGGAATCCTGCTGAATGATCAAATCGCCTTCTGTACCACAATGAAACTCGCCCCGTCCGCTCAGGGTAACATTGAACGGCACTATCCCTGCCAGCGTTTGACGCCCGCTATGCTGTTGCAATGTTTCAGCATTGGAAACGCCATTTTGGAAACTCACGATTAACGCATCAGGACGCGCATATTGGGCAATCGTTGATCCCGCCTTCGCACTATCCTGGGATTTTACACAGACCAGAATTACATCGGCATCGGCCAATACATCATAGCCAAGACGGTAGTCCACCCCGTTTCGCTCGATATGGATAGGCCGGCGTTTATAATGGGTCAGCCGCATCCCCTTCATGTCCAAATCCCATTTGACGCGCTCTCGACCGATAAAGGTCACATGCGCACCCGCTGATTGGAGGTAGCCGCCCAAGTAACAACCAATGGACCCTGCCCCAAAAACAACAACCCTCAGATTTTTCATGGCGCCCATGGTCTCTCCTCGCTCACGTTTGTCGGTACCCTAAATTAACCATAACTGCAATTTGACTGCTTGTTAAAATTGACAATCATTCTCAATTGCACTATATACACGCTATGATACATTGCATTTGCAATAATATAAACACTACCAAAGTGGACCAAGCCGCAAACTGCGGCGCGAAAACCGCAGATGAGGTTCAGTCTCATTGTGGCAAAGCCTTTAATTGTGGCCAATGCAAAGAATCAATCGAAGATCGATTAGCTATATTAAGAGCACACCCAGCGCCATTAATGGCGGCTGAATAGCGCCTCATTCGCGACGAACTTTCAATTTCAGGCAATTCCCTGCACATGAATTGCAGGTGCGCAATTTTTTACGCAAGTGAGAATGACTTGCGCCTATTTTCGTTGACGAACAGCCTAACTGTCTCCATTTTCATTTAAAAATGGAGTGAGACATGCGCGATAATCCTGAAGTCATAACCTACCTCAACAAGGCCCTTAAAAATGAGCTGACCGCTATCAATCAGTATTTCCTGCACTCCCGCATGCTGAAAGACTGGGGTATCGCCAAGCTTGCCAAGAAAGAATATGAAGAATCTATCGAGGAAATGGAGCACGCTGATGAGCTCATTGAGCGCATGCTGTTTCTGAACGGCCTGCCTAATCTACAGGATCTGGGTAAGCTCAGGATCGGTGAAAATGTCGAAGAAATCCTCGCATGTGATCTACAGCTGGAACATGACGCTATTCCTCTGCTACGGGACGGCGTAGAACATTGCGAGAAAGTCCGGGATTATGTAACCCGCGATTTGTTGCAACGCATACTCACCAATGAAGAAGAGCATGTGGACTGGATTGAAACCCAACAGGAAATGATCAAACAGATGGGCCTTCAGAACTATATTCAACTGCAATCCAGCGCCGAAGGCGAATAATTTTTATATTGGAGTAGCGTGACCTAAGTCACACGGCATAAGGCTTTGATCCTGTATTTAAGACTTATTCCCCTCCAACTCTCGGGCGCGCTAGACGCGCCCTTTTTCTTTTGCGATAGTTTCAGCATATTACATATGCAACTTTTTTCATATAATTTTCATGCATGGCATGTTAGGCTAAGCCATGAACCAAACGCTGATTCCGTTTCGGACACTGTCTGATAAAGTCAAAGCCGGCCTACCCTTTGAGATCGATGATATGTGGCGTCAGGGCCGAACCGCCTATGGTGGACTGACTGCGGGACTCTCCATCGCCGCTGCCCAACGTGACTTTACCGACCTCCCACCACTCCGCTCCATGCAGGTGAGCTTTGTTGGACCCGTCACAAACACACCGATGTTTGAAACGCGTTTACTACGCCAGGGCCGCAACGTGACCTCAATTGATGTTAAAGCTATTTCAGAGGACACGGCTGTATCTTCGGGAACATTCATGTTCGGAGCTTCGCGCAGCTCAACTATTCAACAATACCTCCCTATGCTGGACAGCCCGCCTCCGGAAGATTGCCAATCTTTCCACTCTAAAGAAAACATGGCCTTTGTTCCGGGTTTTACCCATCATTTCGATATGATGATGATCGAAGGCGACAGGCCGTTTAGTGGTTCTGAACGCGGATATATTCGATGTTGGACTCGGCACAAAAATCCAGATTGCTGGAATGATTTGGACAGCTTTATTTGCCTTGGAGATGTGCTGCCACCAGCCGCTTTTCCCATGTTCACAACCATGGGCCCCATCAGTTCCATGAACTGGCAGATGAATATTCTAGGTGACAATGTGACAACCGATGATGGCTGGTATCAGATCGAATCCATATTAAACGCAGCGACTGGCGGATATTGTTCACAGCTTATGCGTTTCTGGAATAGAAAAGGCGACCTGATTGCTGAAGGGATGCAATCGGTCGCCGTTTTTGTCTAAGGCTGGATTTTACTCAGTCTCAGCCAGAGCCTCTTGCGCTTCTCGCAAGGCCTTCTGAGCTTTTTCAACCTTGCGGCGTGCATCACGGTCCATGTCAGAGGTATCTATATTCTCTAACATGCTGCTGGCAGCATCGACCATGATACCGGGTTTGGATTTCATCATATCGCCGGAATGAAAAACAAAGCTGTTTTCGCCATCGCTCGTAATATCAAAAGAGCTGTGGTTTTCCATGATGATAACTTTTCTTTGCTCACCATTTTCGTCAACAAAGGCTTCTACATCGATATCCAGGTCACCCATGACATCTTCTGTCAATAATTCACCATCGGCACCCATACGCTTGACGATAATTCTGCGCTGACCTGCAGTTCCGGCAAGCTCTTCGATATCGACACCTTCCATGGCCTCGGCGATCATGACCTCGAGCTCTTCCTCAGAAAGATGCGTTCCGTCACCCATTTTCTTGACCATGACACGCATTTGTCCGTCATGTCCGCCAGCCAGATCAACCGGCATATCGAGCGTTTCGAGTGGCACCTGAATGCGGTTTCCAATCTCGTCGATTTCCCAAGCCGTCGTGACACCATTTTCAGTGATAATTTCCACATGCTTCATTGTTTCGACGCCATTATCATTAGTGACCCACTTCATGACCTTCTTCTCGACCATTTCGTCGACAGCAGGCACATTTGGTGTATTTGGCGGGGTTTGGGCATTTGTCAGCGGAGCCGTCACCAGCAGCGCCATCGCGGCAGTCCCGGCAAGCGCAGCGCGCAGGCCCCGATTTTGAGTTGGATTTGTTTTGAGTATCATAAGTCTCTCCTTGAGAGGGTTACTAATGGTCAGTCCCAATGGCATGTTTGGCACCATGATCATTTGGGACGGGTTATTTGACAACCTTGCCGCTTTTATCAACGTATCGGCATAAGCTGTTTTGGTGGAGCGGTCATCGCCTAATAAGGCAATAACTCGAGCATCGCAGGCGGCCTCTTGGTCCGCCCGGAATTGAGAGGCCGCCAAATGAACCAGCGGGTTCGGCCAGTTCACGGCCCGGAAAACAAGTGCGGCAGCACTGATCCATAGATCCCCCTGTTTGATATGGCTAAGCTCATGCGCGATTGCGTGTGCGCGCTGATCTGCGGTGAATTCCATTTCAAAACCGGCCGGTAAGACAATCACAGGACGGCTCAGGCCGGCTACAAGCGGACCGCTTCCATCAATGGCCTGTCGAGCCATCGGAACCTGTCTAAGCCCCATATTTTGGGCCATCGACTTTATTAACTTTTGAGTTTCTGTCGGAACCGGTCCAGTCGATTGCCTGATGGCGCTGTTAAACCGCGCCTGACGGACGGAGAGCCATAACAACCAAAGAGCCGCGCCTCCTAACCAGACGGTCATAATCAAAACCGCCCAGTTGAATTCGGAGCCTTCTGCTACCGCCGGTAATGACGCAGGGGTCAAGACGATGTCATTTAAATTCGTAACCATCGGCACAGTCGTTGTGTCGGACAAGGCTTTGGCTGGTAAGACAGGCAAAGCCGGTAATATAAGCCTTATGAGTGGGAGTAACCAGAGCGCGTAGGCAGTACCTGCCCCCAAATGGCGGGCGACAGGTTTACGGATCAGCATGACAAACAGGAGCAATAACGACACGGAAAGTCCGGTCTGCATGGCCCAATCTATGACGGTTGACGCACTCATTGTTTGAGCTCCTGGATCAAAGCTTCAAGCTCAGAAATATCCTGCTCAGACAACCCCTCACCTGCTGCTAAATGGGCGACAAGTGGCGCCGCGCGACCTCCGAATAAACGGTTGCTCAATTTTCTGACTGCGCTGCTGGCGTAGTCTTTCCTGGATACAAGTGGACTATAGAGATAGCGCCGTCCGTCCTGTTCGGTTTGGACGACCTTTTTTTCGACCAGCCTCGACAAAAGCGTTTTGACGGTCCGGATGTTCCAGTCTTTGGCAGAGAGCTTTGACGCCACATCACTGGCGGCCAAAGGACTGTCTGCCCAAAGCACATCCATGACATCCAATTCGGCCTGACTGATCTGTTTTCTTGATTGTCGGGTCATAGCTCTCTCAAGTGATTACAACTGTAGTCAATAATGATGACTACAGTTGTGGTCAATTAAAAAAGCCGTAATGTTAGCGTAATTATGTTCCGTCGTTCAATGACGCGGCATATGGCATTCCATTGAATATCGGATCCAGATATTTTTTACGATTACCCTGGGATTCCCATCCACCCACATTTTTCACGCAAAACCGCGTCGACTCGGGTGGCTGGCCATTACGCTTGCGACGCGCCTCAGCCCGTTCAAACGACTGAATGTCCCGAAAACTGGTCGCTGCACCACTGGCACATTGCGCCAATACGTCTCTTGGTGTCGTATTGGTAATCTGGATAAACTCAGATCGATTATAAGCCTTGTATGAGACACGAATACGATCTCCGTCCAAATAAGATATGACCATCATCCGACGATAGGCCGGATTATCGGATGGAACACTTTCCAAAAATAAAACCGGACTCACGTCCGATTGTGCCATAGCTGGTGTCGCCATGGTTCCCATACTTAAAACAAGAGACAAAGTTAAAACAGAACGCCTCAACACGATTTTCCTCCAATATATTGCCCCGCCATTCGTGGGCTTATACTGCAAGAAATATGCCCGCGCATCCGGGAATTGCAGTTAAAATACTGACGATTTGTCCAGCTTTGCGGTATTTAACCCACCAAAATTAATAGTCCATTCCTCTCGATAGCTTTAACGAGAAAAGGCATCAAAAAAGGATGCAATACTCGCTATCAGGCGGGCCTCATCGGCATCATCACAGTAAAGATGGGGTGTCAGTCTTAGATTTGGCCCCCTCGCAGAAACAAAAATTTGCTCCCTGGCCAAATGAGCCATGAACGCGTTTAAATCGATTTCCGAATGGTATAGCCCGAGATAATGACCGGCCCTCAGTTCACGCCTTGGCCCGGAAAACCCAAACTCAGCCATAGCACCTTCTATACGGTCGGTCTGAGCGGCGAGCGTATTCGAAATATTTGCTACGCCCCAA
The DNA here is from genome assembly GCA_020628425.1 of Hellea sp. Taxonomy (GTDB): domain Bacteria; phylum Pseudomonadota; class Alphaproteobacteria; order Caulobacterales; family Maricaulaceae; genus JACOMS01. The sequence continues at coordinate 37,569 of JAHDEZ010000021.1, forward strand.
TCGAGAATTTGCGTCAGCGCAGCACTGGCACCTCCCAGTTGTCCGGGGTTAGACTTCTCGCCCATATCATAACGGCGAGCCCCGGATTGTAACTCATCGCGATAACGAGTGAGGCCTTTGAAGTCCACGCTACCTTGGCGGTTTATCCAGTTCCGCTCCAGAGGTTCACCCTCATGCCAGCGGGGATCCACATAGATAAATCCCAGAGAATAAGGCCCCATAAGCCATTTATAAGTCGCACAAATGGCGAAGTCAGGACGAACAATAGACGCGTCGAAGACTTGCGCTCCCAATGATTGCGTTAGATCAAGAACCAGAGCACCGCCCGTTTTATCTAACGCAGCACGGATTTTGACCAAGTCAATCGTAGCACCGCTGGACCAATGGGTCTGCGGAATTGCGACGACAGCCGTGTCGCGATCTATATTTTCCAGTATGGCTGTCGTCCAGTCCTCATCGGACGGTTTCGCGATCAGTCTAAACTCGGCATTCGCCGCCCGGCATTTGTCCTGCCAAGGATAGATATGAGACGGAAACTGATCTTCCAACGCCAAAATTGTCTGCCCTACTGATACTGGTAGATTATTGGCTGCAATCTGTGTTCCGTAACTAACCGAAGGAATAATGGCGACATTTTCGGACGGGCCACCAAAGACCCGTCCGGCCAGAACGCGCGCGGTTTCGCAAAAGGTAAAAAATTGATCGGAGCCATAGGTCCAAGGCCGCTGTTTCAATGCAACTCCCTCCCCCATAGCAGTGACGACGCTATGCATAAGCGGCGACATATATGCATTATTGAAATAGGCAACATCCGCCGGAATATCAAAAAGGTGTTTCTGAGACGCAATCATGCCGCATCCATAACAGTTTCGCGCATCTATGACAGGGCTCAATTTTGTTCTAATAGAATAATGTGATCTGGTTTTTACTCATAGCGACCCTCATCGTCGTGGGGGTTTTTCTATTTGCTCCGCTGCTGATGGGCCCGGGCGCGGTTAAGACTAAATCTCCAATTCTTGGGTTTGCATCTTTGACCTTGGCTGGGGCAGCAGGCCTTTATGGATGGTTAGGCCAACCGGCATTAACAACGGCCAGCGCTCAGGAACACCTTAAAGCGCAACATTACTATGCAGACCGTCAGGTTGGTGCGTCGAAAACAGCCTATGAAGGCCTCTTAGAAATATTTCCTGATGATAGCGGTTTGAAGGCGGAATTTGAAAAAAGTCAAACAGACCTGCGTGACCTTGCCCGGTTTTACTACTTGGAGGGTCAATTACGACAATCCGTTGAAACCTATGAAGCCCTTATCGAAAACTATCCAGAGGATACGGCGCTAAAGTCAGAGTATGACTCCATGCTAGCGGACCTCGCCACGATACCCCGCGAACAGTTGAGAAAAATTCAGACTGTCGGCGACTTAAAGCAAACCCTGCGCGAGAGCCGTTCCAGAAATCCATCCGAATGGAGGCAACTCGGTGACCTGCAAATGCAATTAGGGGATTATAACGGCGCCCTTATATCATACCAGGAAATGGTAGCATCAGCCCCCATCGATCCAACTTATGCCGATATTCTCGCTCGTGCAGAAACCTTCGTTGAAACCCGTAAACAAGCCAACGAAATGACACCAGAGGAGCAACAGGCCATGTTTGAAAATATGGTTTCTGGATTAGCAGCACGGCTATATGAAAGCGGAGGTACAGAGGCGGAGTGGTCGCGCCTTATCCGTTCCCGCCGCGCGTTGGGTCAATCACAGGCTCTCGCACAAGATATGGAAAAACTCAAACAGGTCTTTGCCGATCAACCTGATGTAATAACGCGCATTCTAAAGCCGTAAACCTATTTCAAATTGGCTTCGAACCGAGCTTTAATTTGCCGGGCACGCAATAATTGAAACGTTGCCGTACGTTCCCAGAGATAAAAAGAGTTCAACAAACCAGCATCGAGGCAAGCTTCGGACATCGGTTTTTCCATTGTCAATATTCGGATACGGGCGCCATCTAAACTGGGGATTTCTGTTAACGCGCTGAACGCTACACCGCTTTGGTTTTCGATATGATTTTTGAAAGGTTGTTGTTCGAGCCAATCGAGCGTCTTTTGAGTTTGAACAACCTGTCGCTCAAACTCCTTAATAGCCTCCCTCCTTTCCTCATCCATAAGCGACAAAAACTGATCATTATTCGTCAAGGCGGATAATGCCGTTTGTCGAATACTTAGAAAAGCGGTTCCGCGAATGACATTTATTCCTGTATTAAGTTTGACCTTGCCAGCATCATTGCTCTCACAGCTCCTCAATATATCAATAGCATTTTCTACATGTCTAAGGTTAGCTTCAAGACCAGCCAAAAAGTTATCAGCTGCTTTTATATTGGCGTAATTTTCATCGGCAAATCTTGACTGAGCATCCGCAAAGGCGTGACGTGTCTGCCGTAATTCATTCCAGTTCCCCAGTTGTATCCCGATAAAGACACCAAAGACCACAATCAGGAAATCCAGAAAAACCGCTAACCAGTTTTGACCTTTGATGTTTTTTGTCAGATGCCTCAGTCGCATGCCGCATTCTATACAGAAATTAAGCTTGTTTAAAGGCTTGTTTAGCAAACCGTCAGTACGCGTTAAACGCAAGAAGGCGGGACCATCCCGCCTTTATATCAACAACGCTATCTAATTGGTGAAATGAGCTCCGGGGCCGTCACGAGTTGACGTACACCATGGGATTTCGTCTCATTAAAGACGTTACCGTCTGCCGCCCATTTGTGCAGAGAACTGATATCAACACGTGCACATTGAGGACGCACTGACCAGGTCACTTTCATGGGTGAACATACGGATTGTGTGTAGCTTGGTCCCGTTGTTGAGCCGCGAAAGACGACGGGCTTACCAGTATCATTGGGGATACGTTTGGCCTGATGGAAACCATTTTGTACATTGCCGCCATAAGCAAGCTCCGTGAAGTCATAGGCATTGTCCGGGTCATTAACGACCAAGAAGACCTGGGTCTCAACCCGCAACAGCGGGTCATCACATCCATCGGTTAAACACGATCCGAGACCTTCGCCAGGCTCAATATCACAGGATGTGTGGACCCAGTGGACCTCTATAGTGTCTCCGGGTTTCACCCCCTTATAGGCGCCTTTTCCATTCATCGGATCAGTGAGTTGGGCCTCTGTGAGACTATCAGTGTCATTACAGGCAAAACCCCCGCTATCCGTATTGTTTACAAATTTTGAAAAGCCCGGACCTTTATGCTCGGCATTTGTATGGGTATGAATATTACACAGATTCATTTTACGATAGTTCGGAGCCATTGGAAACTTGGTGGTATTAGTCCCGGCCGTAAAGGTAATATCCCGCGGCGTTTGCGGACCAAAATCTGTACAAAGCTCGCCAGCCTCAGTCACCTCTGTCGCTTTAGACTCTTTATTTTCAGCTTTGCTGTCATCTCCGGAACAGGCGGCCAGGGTTAAAAGTGTAGCAGCGACACCTACTTTGAAAAGTGTTTTCATTTTACTCTCTCACAGTTTGGTGCAGCCACAGTGCCTGAGGTTAGTGACTGGCACTGCTGCTGCGCAAAAAATGTAAGTAATGTTGTTTAACCTCAGGTTTTGTACGCCGGCCTTTTGAAAATGGATCTCAATATAGTGAACTTTTCACAAAAAAACCCGCCTCCAAGGGCGGGTTTCTTATAATTCGATTTGCGAGACGTTTATGCGTCTTCGGCCTCTTCCGCTTCCATACGGGCGCGGTCAGCGGCGCCTTTGGCGCTCTCGTCACGGTCAACAAACTCGATAACAGCCATAGGGGCATTGTCACCGTAGCGGAAACCCGCCTTCATAATGCGGATATACCCGCCTTGACGTTCTGCATAACGTGGACCCAAAACGTCAAAAAGCTTCTTGGTCATTTCTTTGTTGCGCGTGCGGGCAACAGCCAGACGGCGGGAATTCAGGTCACCTTTTTTGGCCAGAGTGACTAGCTTCTCAACAAAAGGCCGCAGCTCTTTGGCTTTCGGCAAAGTCGTCACAATCTGTTCATGCTCGATAAGGCTCGATGCCATATTAGCGAACATCGCCTTACGGTGCGACGAAGTGCGGTTTAACTTACGATGGGCAATGCGGTGGCGCATGACGAAATCCTTTTTGAATAGGCCGGGTTAGATCCGGTCGTCGTATTTTTTAGCTAATTCTTCGATATTTTCCGGCGGCCAGTTAGGTGCATCCATACCCAGATGCAGCCCCATAGCGGCCAGAACCTCTTTGATCTCGTTCAACGACTTGCGACCAAAGTTCGGCGTCCGCAGCATTTCAGACTCAGACTTCTGAATGAGGTCACCAATATAAACGATATTGTCGTTTTTGAGACAATTGGCGGAACGAACAGATAGTTCAAGCTCTTCGACCTTACGCAGCAACGCCGGATTAAAGTCAAGCTCGGGCTTGTCGGCCTCACGGACACTATCTTCAGGGTCGTCAAAGTTAACAAAGACCTGAAACTGATCTTGCAGGATACGAGCGGCAACAGCCACAGCATCTTCAGGGGTTACAGCACCGTTTGTTTCAATGTCGATAAACAGCTTATCATAGTCGAGAACCTGACCTTCACGCGTATCTTCGACGCGGTAAGCAACGCGCTTGACGGGCGAGTAAAGCGCATCAATAGAAATCAGACCAATCGGCGCATCTTCCGGACGAGACGCAGCAGCAGGCACATAGCCCTTACCGGTTGTCACAGTCAATTCCATACGCAGTTCGGAACCCTCATCCATTGTACAAATGACATGGTCAGGGTTCAAAATTTCTACATCGGCCGTTTCCTCAATGTCAGCCCCAGTCACAGGGCCGGCACCTGTTTTTTTCAACAACAAACGCTTGGGGCCTTCGCTGTGCATACGGACAGCCAGGTCTTTTAAGTTGAGGACGATATTCGTGACATCTTCCCGTACACCCTGAATAGAGGTGAACTCGTGTACAACACCGTCGATTTGAACGGCGCTGACCGCCGACCCTTGCAGGGACGATAAAAGCACGCGGCGCAGCGCGTTACCTAATGTCATACCAAAGCCGCGCTCCAGCGGTTCAGCAGTAATGGTTGCAAAGCGTTCCGGCTCACGACCCGGGATAATTTCCGGATTGATGGGACGGATGAGTTCTTGCCAGTTCTTTTCAATCACAGTCTTGCCTCTTTAAGCAAATGGCGGACCCTACAGCCCGCGCTATAAATAAATCGTTTCGAGGGTTCGAAACTTAGACGCGGCGACGCTTGGGTGGACGACAGCCATTGTGCGGAATAGGCGTCACGTCACGAATTGTCGTGATGGTGAAGCCAGCCGCCTGCAGTGCGCGAACAGCACTTTCACGACCGGAGCCCGGGCCGTTAACATTGACTTCCAGAGTTGTCATACCATGCTCGGCCGCTTTACGAGCAGCTTCCTCAGCAGCCACCTGAGCGGCGTAAGGTGTTGACTTTCTCGAGCCTTTGAAGCCCATCATACCCGCTGAACACCAGGATACAGTATTGCCCTGGGCATCCGTAATGGTGATCATAGTATTGTTAAACGTCGAATTCACATGGGCGACACCGGATGTGATATTCTTGCGATCCGCGCGGCGGACGCGACCTGGTTCTTTAGCCATTGTCTAGCCCCCTACTTCTTCTTGCCAGCGATCGGCTTGGCCGGACCTTTACGAGTCCGAGCATTTGTATGCGTACGTTGACCGCGAACCGGCAGGCCACGACGGTGACGCAGACCACGATAGTTACCCATATCCATCAGACGCTTAATGTTCTGATTACGCTCACGACGAAGGTCACCTTCAACTTGGTAATCCGCATCAATCGTTTCACGGATTTTCAAAACTTCAGCATCGGTCAGCTCATTGACGCGACGCTCAGCGGAAATACCGACCTTTTCGCAGATTGCCTCTGAGATGGCCGGACCAATACCGTAAATATATGTGAGCGCGATAATTACGCGCTTATTTGTGGGAATGTTTACACCCGCAATACGTGCCACAATGGCCTCC
>JAHDEZ010000022.1 GCA_020628425.1 Hellea sp.
TATGAGACCTTTGTCGAGGCGGGCCGCCAGCATTATGACGGTGACCTGACGGGCAAGTGGGTTTTGACCGCAGGTCTGGGCGGCATGGGCGGGGCGCAGCCTTTGGCCGCCGTGATGGCTGGGGCGAGCTGTCTGACCATTGAATGCGATGAAACTCGCGCAGAATTCAGGAAGCGCACCCGATATGTGGACGAAATCACTCACGACACGGACGAAGCCCTGGCCATGATCAAGCGATGGACCGAGGCGGGTGAGGCCAAATCCGTTGGCCTGATCGGCAATGCGGCCGAGATTGTCCCTGAGCTTTATAAGCGCGGCGTCCGGCCTGATATCCTCACCGATCAAACCAGCGCCCATGATCCGGTGCATGGTTACCTTCCCATAGGATGGTCTGTGTCCGATTGGCGAGAGATGCAGGAAAAAGACCCCAAGCTTGTCGAGCGCGAAGCCCGCAAGTCCATGCGTGTCCACGTCGAAGCCATGGTGGATTATTACAAGGCTGGCGTGCCGACGCTGGATTACGGGAATAACATAAGACAGGTCGCTTTGGACGAAGGCTTTACCGATGCTTTTTCTTTTCCGGGATTTGTGCCCGCTTATATCCGGCCTCTTTTCTGTCGGGGTATTGGTCCGTTTCGCTGGGCGGCGCTGTCCGGCGATCCGGAAGACATTTATAAAACCGATGCCAAGGTCAAAGAGATCATCCCCGATGACCCGCACCTGCATAACTGGCTAGATATGGCCCGCGAGCGCATCAGCTTTCAAGGCCTGCCCGCGCGTATCTGCTGGGTCGGATTAGGCCTGCGTCACAAGCTGGGACTGGCTTTTAACGAAATGGTCCGAAACGGAGAGCTTTCCGCGCCGGTTGTGATTGGCCGGGATCATCTGGATAGCGGCTCGGTTGCCTCACCCAACCGTGAGACCGAAGCCATGAAAGACGGCTCGGATGCGGTCTCTGATTGGCCGCTTTTAAACGCGCTTCTGAACACAGCCTCCGGTGCCACTTGGGTCTCGCTCCACCACGGCGGCGGGGTCGGTATGGGCTATTCGCAACACTCCGGCATGGTCATTTGCGCCGATGGTTCGACCGAGGCAGGCGAACGTCTGCGCCGCGTGCTCTGGAACGACCCGGCCAGCGGTGTCATGCGCCACGCCGATGCTGGCTATGGCATTGCCAAAGATTGCGCTGATGCATTTGATCTGGATTTACCGGGGCTAGCCTAACCTTCTTTACCGTCATCCTGAACTTGTTTCAGGATCCATGGTGCTTCGTTTGTAATCCTATGCTCGGCTTCAAAACCAAAATGTGGATCCTGAAACAAGTTCAGGATGACAGGGGAAAGGTTGAAAGATAACTAAACCCCATCCAACTTCCCAATCCGTGTGACCTCAGGGTTTTTCCAAGCCTGCCAGTAAAAGCGCCCGCCGAGGAGTATGGACGCCACAATCAGGCCCGCCAGCAGGCCGTACCAGATACCGACCGGGCCGTAATCCGTATAAAGACCCAAATACCAGGCTATGGGAAAGCCTACGACCCAATAGGAAATACCGGTCATCCACATGGGCACCCGCACATCTTTGAGCCCGCGCAGTAACTGATTGGCGGCCACCTGGGTAGCGTCGAACAGCATAAAGGCGGCGGCTATCGGCAGGAAACTCAAGACAAGAGCTCGGACGGTTTCCGTGTTATCATTGGACGCGCTGAGATAAACATCAGCCACCCATTCCGGAGCCCAAGTGATCAAGGCCGCAAACATCATGATCAGGATGATAGCGATAATAATGGTGACAATGCCAACCCGCTTGACGGCCTCCCGGTCATTGGCCCCCGCGGCCAGACCGACGCGCACAGCCCCACCCATAGCAAAACCAAAAGGCAGCATGAAAGCCATGGCGGCGGCGTTGAGGGCCACCTGATAGGCAGCGGCTTCGTCCGTGCCGAGTCGATACATCAGAAACACACAGGCATTGAACAACATGCCTTCAAACACAGTGGTCATGCTGATGGGCCAGCCCAGACGGAAAACCTCGCGGAAACGCTCCCAATGGGGTTTAAAGAAGTTCTCAAAAATATGAAACTCGCGAGCTTGCTTGTCCCAATAGCAATAAAGCGCAAACATAACGAAACAGAGAAAATAAGAGATGGATGAGGCGATACCTGCCCCTACAAGCTCCAGCCTCGGAAAACCAAACATACCGAAAATCAAGAGCGCGTTGAGCCCGGCATTAATGGCAACTGTGATACTGACCAGAATGAGCGGCACGCGGGTTTTATCAATAGCGGCGAGAAAGTTTCTCAACACCCAAATTCCAAGCGCAAAAGGCCAGCCCGGTGCCAGGGCGATCATATAATAGGCGGCCTGTTTGGCGACAACTGCGTCATCCCGGATAAGGCGCAATACAGGCTCCACGAAAAAGAGCAGCAGGAAAACCAGTGGCGTCAAAAAGATGATTGACCACAAAGCCATGCGCACGGTTTTCCGGGCATCACGGCGATCATTTTGATCTTCGCCCAGAGCCTGAGACACCAGCGGAGATACGGCCATGGCCGGACCACTGCCCAGCATCCATAGCATAAAATAGACCACACTGCCGGCTCCGGCGGCGGCCAGGGCTTCTGTGCCGATACGGCCCAACATGAGCGTATCAATAAAATAAATAGAGAATTGAATGAACTGCGCCAGAGCAATGGGCAGGCCCAGCCAGATCATGGCTTTGAACTCACCGCCCATTGTCTGGGGCATTTGATAGCTTTGTTTTATGTCGTGTTGTTGGTCTTGCATTTTATCTTCGTCGTATGTGATTTTTTAAAAAGGTCGAAGATAAAAAATTACCCCCGAAAGCGATGGCTCCGGAGGTCATGGTGTCATGATGTTGTCCGGAGCTAGATGGTCGAGCGGGACCGCACGCGCGTCGCCGCCTCAAAAATTGTCGTCATGAAATTATTCATGGATCGCTCCGTTAATCAGTGGACGCGCTCTAGAGCGCCTGCGACATGCTGTCAATGGATTTTTGGGATTGGATTTAAAACTTCCTCATCCTGAGGAGCCGCGAATGCGGCGTCTCGAAGGATATTGCAGCAAACTAATTTTTCTTGCGGCGCGACGCCAGGTCAGGTAGTGAGTTTTCACGCCCATTAATCAGAGCTTCCTTTTTGCGTCTCGACCATCCTTTGATTTGACGCTCCCAGCTGACAGCTTCTCGAATAGACTGGAACTCAACACACCACACTAGTTCCACTGGTCTCCGAAAAAATGTATATCCCCGATATTTTCCTGAGTTATGTTCATCGACCCTATCCCCGACATTAGAGCCGCGGTGAGAACCCGTATAATAGCTGCCATCTGAACAACGAATTATGTAGACCCAACAGGACATGCCGGCTTGTACTGAAATATCCTTCGAGACGCCAGCTCTGTTGAGCTGGCTCCTCAGGATGAGGGACTAACTAAATTCTGATTTAAAACCTCAGAACCTACCGCGGGGCGCGCTTAGCAAGAATGCGCTGCAATGTCCGTCGGTGCATGTTTAAGCGACGCGCGGTTTCAGAAACGTTTTTACCGCAAAGCTCATATACGCGCTGAATATGTTCCCAGCGCACGCGATCCGCGGACATGGGATTTTCCGGCGGTTCAGGTCTCTCGCCTTCTCCGGCCAGAAGCGCTTTGCAAACATCGTCAGCATCGGCGGGTTTGGCCAGATAATCCACCGCGCCCAGTTTTACGGCGTGGACGGCGGTCGCCAGATTACCGTAACCCGTCAGCATGACCGTTTTACAGTCAGGTCGAGCCTGATTCAGGGCGTCCACAACAGAGAGGCCGTTTCCGTCCTCAAGACGCATGTCCACCACTGCAAAAGCGGGCGGGTCTGATTTGACCTTTGCCATGGCTTCCGCAACGGACTCCACAGTGGTCACGTTAAACCCACGATGCTCCATGGCGCGGCCGAGACGGTTCCGAAACGGGCCATCATCATCCAGAATCATCAGGGTTGTATCTTCAGGGAGGTCATATTCCGTGGGCATAGGTCTTCCTTGTCGCGCGACGGTTTACAGTAGTTATCTCTATATAATGAATATGGCGGAAATTACCAGATAGATGCAAAAAAATTAGGTAGACGTGCCTAAAATAGCCTCTATGGGCCAATCTATGGAAACAATAGCCCCGCCCTGATTGCCATTGGCAAAGCGGACTTTGGCACCCGTGCGCTCCAGCAGCGTCTTGGAAATAAACAGACCTAAACCCAGACCACCGGCCCGCTTTTTCTCAGCCCGCGCGGTAACATATGGCTCACCCAGTCGGTCACGGACGGCAGCATCAAAGCCGGGTCCGTCATCCACAATATTAAGGCTGATGGTTTTATCGGTCCAAGCGCCTGTGATAACCACTTCGCTGCGGGCGAAGCTTTCCGCATTTTCAATCAGGTTTTTCAGCGCGTAAATCAACTCTGCCCGACGCTGGACCACGGGTGGGTCACCCTCGCCGTCCAACGCAATATCAATGGAGACATTGGCGCTGATACCCTGATAGGGTTCGGCGACTTCTTCGAGTAAAATATCATAGGCTAAATTATCGTGATAGAGATCGCCCGCATCCCCGCGTTTGCCCAACTGTTTTAAGATTTCGCGGCAACGTTCAGTTTGAGAGAGTAATAGCTCCAGATCTTCGGCCTGATGGGTGCCCGGTTCCGCTTCACGGAAGAGCTCTTTGGCGGTCAGGCGAATAGTCGCCAGAGGCGTGCCCAACTCATGAGCCGCCGCCGCAGCCATACCACCCAAGGCGGAAAGCTTTTGCTCCTGCGCGAGAACAGTTTCGGTAGCGCGCAGGGCTTCACTCATACGACGGCTTTCCCGAGCCGATCGCCAGGCATAAAGTGACGTAAAAGTCATGCCGACAATGAGCGCCGACCAAGCCCCCATTCTAAACATAAAAGGCAACATGAAATTGGCATCACTCCAGGGCAGGGGTTGAAAATTATAAACCATATAGAGCGAGAGGGAGGCCGCCAAAGCACCGAGAGTGAAAACCACAGGACGAGATAATGTGGTCGCGCTGGTTACCACCGGGGCCATAAACAAAAGTGCAAATGGATTATTCATGCCGCCCGTCAACCACAACAGAACGGCCAGTTGTGTAAGGTCAAACCCTAATTGTAAAAGCGCTTCGAAATCCTCAACCCTCCGGTCCAGCGGCAAGGTAAAGGTCACCACCAGATTGAGCAATATGGACAATCCGATAACCACAAAGCATTCGAACAGCGGAAAATCATAACCCAAACCAAAAGCCACCAACACAATCGCCGCTGTCTGCCCGGCAATCGCCATCCAGCGCAACAAAACAAGCGTCGAGCGGCGCAGACGGCCAGACACAGACGCTGCATAATTACGCTGTTCAGGCTCGCCCATGAGCGGAAATAATGTCGCGCGTGTTTTCTCAAATATGGACATGGGCCCGCCTTTGCGTCATGAGGCTCTCAAGGAACTTGTATAAACTTGTAACGAAACTTGCCGACTGCTGAAAGGCCGAGAATGCGCTTTCTCTCAATAATTCTAATAACCGTCACCCTGATGTTGGGTTCAATCGCCCACGCTCAAACGGAACGTGTCGGGCAAAGCGGCCCCATAAAGTCCACAGGCACAGCCGATATTGGCGGCGCGTTTGAACTGACCGATCATAATGGCGAGCGCTTCACTCATGAGGACCTTAAAGGTAAGCCGCATCTGGTCTATTTCGGCTTCACCTATTGTCCCGATGTTTGCCCGGTGGATATGCAGCGTCTGGGCGCAGCGCTGGCCAAAGCAGATCCGGAGGGCGAAGTCTTTCGTTCGGTTTTTATCACTATCGACCCGGAGCGCGATACGGTTGAGCAATTATCTCAATATGTCACCTCTAACAGTTTTCCGAAAAACCTGCGCGGATTGACGGGCCCTCAAGCCGATATCGATAGAGTGGTGCGAGCCTATAAAGGCTTCGCGCAGAAAATGGCCGATGACACTAACTCGGCCGGCTACACGTTTAATCATACTAATCAGATTTATCTGATGGACCGCAATGGTGACTACGTCGAGAGTTTCACCAGCCGCGAAAGCGTTGATTTTATCGCCGAGCGCTTGGAGGCCCATGCCAGTCAGGGCAGCAATCTCAAGAAATATATCTTTATTGCCTGTCTGGTGTTTTTAAGCCTCGTCTTCTTGCTCATCGGACGCATGGGCAAAAATGCGCTCAAAGCGGGTGATGACGAAGGCGCTGCCTAAATTCTAAGGCGTGTGGCTGAAGGTAATATTCATCAGGCGAAGTATATCGTCCAATGACTGATTAGCCAGTGTCGCATCTATGGAGGTGTCGTCCTCTCCAAAGATAGCTGCACTTTGCGCACTTTGTATATTGTTCATGGCCTCGCCCAATTCATCCATCCGGATTACCCTCGAAGGCTGCATAGAAAACGTGAATGTCCCACCATTATCGATCAAAGAGCTCAGCGCCGTTGACGCGGACATCATTAGTTCCTGTTGATACACAGATTTTCCAACCATTGTGCCCGCCGTCATGCCGTTTTTGGCAAACTCGCGCGCTTCTTCGATGGTGATGTTTTGTTCTTCGGCCTGTTGGGCGAAGACCCGGTCGAGAATACCTCGGTCCGTAAAGACCATATTGGCCCCGGCAATCCCCGGGCCCTCGGTCTCAAGGCCGGGTGTTTCTTCCGGGACGTCCATGCCAAAGGCAAATCTTGACATGAAGCCGTTCCAGTTTTCCAGGCGATAAGACCCGCTTATATCAAATCCGTCCACCATAGAGGCTTGCGCGTTTTCCAATTCTATGGTGCCTGTTGATCGATCAAAGCTAGTGCGCTGGCTCATAGATAACGTCGCCGTGTCATACCCCAACTCGCGTATGGGATTTCCGGACTCCCAACGATTTACGCCTTGTGGCAAAGGCTGTGCGATGATGTCGACCCGCGGGACATCAATGGTAAAGCTATAGCGATCGCCTTGTGTGTCGCTGTAAAAAGCTGAGGCATTATCGATGCGGAACTGATCATAAGCCTGGTTGTGCTCAAACCCTAAAATGGACATGGATTGAAAGGCCGGCTCCATAGAGGCATCAGCCATGGCCGGCATAGCCAGTTGCGACCAGGCCATCATGGCCACTTGTTCGGGATTGGTCGTCGCTTTGAAACCGGTTAGATTAGCTGTGGTAAAAGCAGTAGTCTCTTTCTTGCCTCGGTAATTGTGGTCTGTTTGTCGAAAGTTATTAGCCTGTATGGAGAACCGATCTGTGCCTTGAATCTTCGTGAGCCCGACAAAGCCCAGCTCTAATGTGTTTTCGACGGTTTTATATGTGGGTTCCTGTTCAACATTGGGGACTTCATCGCCTATGACATTCCATTTAGATAATTCGCGATCCCTGATCTGGTCGGTCTCTGATGTTTTTAAATTTTCAACAATGATTTCAGGAAAAGGCACAGCCTCATCATAATCCTGCGAAAAGCCATATTCTATATAATCCAGTGGTGCGGAAATATCGTCGCTCTCTATATAGGCAAAAGCAGGCCCCATATCGGCTGCGTCCGGCATGCTGATAATGACAGTGCCGACGGATCCTTGTCGGTCTTCTTCATCCGTGAACAATGTCACATTCGACATTTCCAGACTGTCGAAATAAGGGATGTCATCGCCTTCAAGGCGGGCACCGGTGATTTTCATTTCGGCGGCCGCAAATGTCTTGCCGTCAAATTCGAAGTTAAAATCCGTGAAGGTGTAATTGCCATTACTGCCGGAGCGTGACGACCAGTCCACATCACCTTCGGATACCCAAAGCCCCATAGCGTCCATGGCGAGCTGGGCTTCGTCCGCCTTGACCTCGCGGACTTCGCGGGGCGCCGTCAGCTGCGCCTTGATATCCGCCTGCGCTTGAGCTTTTACCGGCGCTTCGAGCACGGTCGTACCCGGTTCAGATCCGGATTGACTGTTTTGAAAAATATAAAAAGCGACGGCCCCGGCCAGGCCCACAATACCAATGGCGAGAAGATTTTTCATGACGGACTCCAAAATACTCTTTTAAACCTAGGCACGGAATGTGGCGAATTCAAGTCGTGATGGCAGGGCACATTAAACGCGCCTAAGGAATATGGACGATACTGACATTCATGGCGCGGATGGCGTCTTCCAGCTTTCGCCGCTCTTCTGCTTCGGCTTGTGCGTCCTTTTCGTTTGGTGAAAACAGAAAGGCTTCTTCGCCCATTGTCTCCATTTGACGTCTTAACTCAGGATCCAAAGTTTCAGCTCTTTCTTTGAATTCTGCGGCTCGTGCTTGTTGTTTGTGCGACCACAAAGCATTGCTCAGTTCGGTTATTGAGATATTCCGACTAGGCTGTATGGATAATTCCAGACTGCCCCCCTGCTCCAGAAACGCTGACCACGCCGTACTGGCCTGTGTTAAAATATCTGTTTGAGCGGCTATCATATACTCATTTTCCATGGTGGAAAAATAGCCTTTGGCTAGAGTCCGAGCGCCTTCCTTGCTCATCTCTTCGTCACCCACCATATTGGATATAAGTTTATCCATCAGACCTAGATCCCGAAAGGAAATGTTTACTTTCGACAGACTAGGCTGAATTTTTTCCTCAGCTGTTAATGCTTCCTGACCAAAAACCGAACGACGCAATGGCCCGCCCGTGGTCAAACTCAGAAAAGCCAATTCATCCCAATGGTTCAAGCCATATCGCATTTGCAGATCAAAGCCGCCATCCATAACGTATCGGGACTGTTCGGCCTCAATGCTGCGCGTGGTTTTGTCAAAATTCACCCGCCCATTATATGAAAAGCTCCCCGAATCTAGCCCGTTTTTTCGGAACGGGTCGTCGCTCCGCCATTCCGGATAGTGATCGGGAATTGGTTTTAAAACTAATTCAACCCGGGGTATCTCTACGGTATGCGAATAAAAATCGCTGTGGAGGTCGCTGTGCCAGACCCGCGCACTGTCCACGCGGAGCTCTTCAAATCCGAAATTCATAACGACGCCTTGAATGGAGGCTGACATAAATTGCGGGTCAAAATCAGTTTCGACCATTGGAAGGAAAAAGGCCGGGTTCATCAGGTCCGAGAGCTTTTGAGGCGAATCCGGTTTGACATCGTTGATATTGAGGGATGCAAATCGAACCGTTTCTTTGTTTCCCATAAAACTATGGGAAACCATATCAAAATTGTTGATTTGAACAATATAGCTGTCCTGACCTTTAATTCTTGAGAGACCTGCAAAACCAATGGATGTCCTGTTTTCAACTTCTTTTTTTTTCTCCGCAGACTGCGAACTGAAAAAGCCGTCGGTTTCTTCCCTGACTGTTGAATAGTCCTGTACCTCGTCTGTTGAGTTGGTTTTGTAATTTTCGATAATAAATTCCGGGTAGATACCCGCCTCATCAGAGCCAGACTCAATGGCAAAGACAAGATAATCAAAAGGGGATCTAATAGCACTGACCTTAACCGCCTTAAACGCGGGCGACATCTCGATGGGGTCAGGCATTTTCAAAATGAAACTATCCGTGCTGTCCGTTCCGTTATCTGCATCCACAGTAAAGGTGACGCCCTCCATTTGGATTGTATCAAAATAAGGTCGTTCGCCCTCAAGCAATCGCACACCTTTGATCTCCATTTCGGCAACGACATAGGCCTGACCTTCAAGTTCGAAACGCAGGTTTTCAAAAACGTAATTCCCATTACGGCCCGTGCGTTTATCCCAGTCAGTTGTTCCTTCCGGGACCCAAAGACGAAACTTGTCCAAAGCCATTTGCGCCTCGTCGGTCTCGATCTCTCGAATTTCAACAGTTTCGGATATGCGGGCGCGTAGCTCTGCCTCACTCACGGGTTGAGATTGTTCAAGAGGCGTTTTCGGTGCGGGTGTCGACGCGGGGCGCGAAACATAAAGGACGACAAAAATCAACGCAAAGGCGCTGAGCCCTAATAAAATCCAGTTACGCATTGAAGGTCTCCCACAAATCTTATTGCCTAATCAGGTAAATGTGAAAACTCAATATTCAAGGCCTTGAGTACGGCATCATAATCGATGGGTTCGACCTTCTGGCCCGCCATGGCCTTCCAGATGGTTTGTGCATAGTTTTCCATAAGTGGTCGTATTTTATAGCTCCCGCCGTCTGGCCTGACCGTTATTTTCAGCGTGCCGCCCTGTTCGATAAAATCTTCCGCGACATCGGCCCAGGCCATAACCAGAGCGCCTTGGTATTCGCTTTGCGCCAACAGGATCGGTGCGCTGGCCATAGAGGCGTATTGCGCCCGCGTTTCCTGAACCGATTGATTATTGCGGTCGGCGAGCAGAGTGATGACGCGATCACGCAAACCCGTATCATTCAGCTCCAGTGTGAAACTGTTAAGGGCCAGATCATTCCACCCGTTTCGAGATGTCGCCAGCGCCGCCGGGTCGTCAACATCCGCATTTCCGATAAAGTGTATCAGCGCACTCAGAGACCGGTTGACGCCCGTCAACTCCATAACTGTTCGCAGCTCAAACCCGTTATCCGATCTGATTTCAATGGTTTCCTGCCAGCTATCACCCGCCCGATCAAACTCTCCTTCCCGTTGATAAGACAGGTTCAGCGGATCGAGCTTCAGCTCCAAAAGTTTCAGATCGACATTGGCTTCGGAGCTGTCTCTAAAATCCACAGTCATATCCGGAAGGCTGACGGTTCGTGTGAATTTATCCGACCCGTCGGTTGTTTCTGTAATATCGAGTGACGGTATCGCAATCCTGAAATCAGGATAACCCGCGATGATATCCCGTCCCGACATGCTGCCAAAATGGGGCCTAAATGGATTTACTTGCGTCAGCATCTGCGCCGTATCAACACGCGACGGATCTGTCGTCTCAAACTCGATTTTGGGTAGTCGGAGATCTGAAATTGAGAAACGGCTGAGACTAAATTCCATATCCATAGAATAAGGCGCGATAACGTCACCTTTCATGGAGAAAGCTTCGAAAGCGACATGTATCTGTCCGGTTTGCGGGTCCGTCGCCAGGCCGCAAAAACGGCATTGCATATTGGCGGCACGCGGGTGATCAACGATCAGGTCTTCCACATAAAATCCCGCGCCTGAGCGGAACATATCAATAGGTTCCATATTGGATAACCGATCAAAGACAGAGCCCATATGAACCGTTTCGGATAAGCCGCGCAAACCGGATACCTGATTGACTGGTGGGGTAAGAAACTTTACCCGGCCCTGACTCAAGGCGTCGGATAAAATCTGTCCTTCGTCCAGTTCAAATGTATCGAAATAGACCGCGTGTTTATCGACCAGATGCAGGCCATTTACGGTGATTTCTGCCACATCCTGCGGACTTTGTCCGGTCGTGCTAAATCTGTGCGTACCGCCGCCCAAATGCGCCTGATGAAACAGCTTAATATCCCGGTCTGGCGGGATACTGCCCATAAACTGATCTATGGCTTGTGTGGCCGCATCCGTGGGCACATCGGTGCGCGTATCCCCCGCATCGATCAGCGCCTTCACCCGAGTGGCCGCAGAATACAAGGCGGGTTCGTTTTCACCCCCACAGGCAGCAAAGCTGAGCGCCAATAGGCCCAGCGCAATCGAGAGGCTCTTTGAGTTGATATTAATCCACATGCTCAAAGGTAATATTCATTTTCTTGAGCCAACCATCGATTATCTCAGTCGTTTTGCTGCGATCCTGGCGAGCACTGAACGGGTCGGACGGCATGAGCGCGTTAAAGGGAAAGGCCAGCTCGGTTGTAGGGGCGTCGCCATCAGGTGTCATTTTCATACGTAACGTGCCTCCATTATCAATAAAGGCATTCATGGCATCAATATAAGCCTGCGCCAGTTCCGCCTGATATTCTGAACCCGCAACCATGGTTGAGGCGGTAATAGCGTTTTTAGCAAAGGCTTTTGCGTCGTCCACGGACATGTCACCAGACGCCGCCGCAAAGTTGAGACCCCGCTTATGCAGTCCCCGATCTGTTATGTCGATTGTAGCGCCTCGGATCGCGATTTTATTCATCATGTCTTCGATTGACTCTTGTTCTCCCTTTACGGGCAAGCCGAACATGGCGGGGTTAGACAATGCGCCCATGACCTGGTTCATGCCCTCGACTTTATAGGTCAGATCCAAATCAAAGCCGTCTTTCACATGAAGGCCGCCGGCCTCCAGAGAAATCATGTCTTTGCCAGGATCAACCAGCGCCCGACCACCATAACTCAACACCAGAGGGTTTAACTCCAACGCGCTCATAGCAAAGGCATCGCCTTCGAAATCCGCGCCGAACTCATAGACAATACTCGGCGCGTTGACATTCATGTAATGGGCGTCACCCGGTCCGTCTTCATACCAGTAATCCATGGAATCTATCTGAGCGGACATGATGTTGTCTTCATATTGTACGAAAACATTACGCGCCGACATGGCATCAAAATTCCGGTTATGTGGATTAAGCGTGTTCACATAAGCACCCAAAATATAGGTCATGGGGAACATAAAGCCGCCCTGTTTAACCTCGGCGTTACTGAGTTTGTAATTGCGAATAGAAAGCGCTTCGGCAGACACATGTTCCGGCTCATCACCATAGCTATATTCATTGGTCATCTTGGCCCGGGAAATCCGAACGGAATAAGCTTGATCAGACATGGTCATGCCCACGAAATCCAGCGCAAAACTGACATCATCGTCAGGGGAAAACCGGGCACCTTCAATATAACCCGCACCCTCAAAGCTGCGCCACATAGCCAGCATGGCGCGGTTTTCCGCCGTGACCTCCGTTGGCATATCAAACGGATCCAAATCGCCATAGGTCACAGGCTCTTTTTCCGATTGATCCGCTGCCAATGCGACGGCGGGTGCCATCCAGCTTACATCGGGCATGGCCAACTCGACCCGGTCAATTCTAAGACCATCGTCATTTCGGATGTTTTCCATAGAGATATAATCCGCATGCATTAACTCTTCGCCGAGTTTTTGCAGGCCGCTGACTTCGACGGTCTCAATAGTGGCGCCCTCGATCTCCAAATTGGTGAATGTATAGTTTCCGTTACTGCCCGAGACGCTTTCCCACGCCGCATGGTCCTCAAAATAGGCCAGCGCCGCCTTGCCGTCTGCGTCGCTTACCGAAGACGTCCGTCGGAAATCAGCGAGATCCGCTTTGATTTCAGCCTCACTCAGCAAGGCGATATTATTGCGCTTTATGCCGTCAAAGGCGGCAGGAGGGGGATTAGACGCCGTCGGTAAATCATCACCACCACAAGACGCTAAAACTATCGCCGGTAAAAAAACACCGGCCATCCATTTTGTTTTCAAGTTCATGTGGTCTCTCCTGTAATTACCTTAATTCGGCGGCGTGTGAGTAAAATCTATGTTGAGCATTTTGAGGATTTCATCGGTGAGATGAGCGCTATTATCACGCCCGGATTCCACATGCCCGTCAATGGCGTCCGTAACATCTTTGAGTAAAAGTCCGCCATCTGGGCGTACGGTCATCATCAACTCCCCGCCAAACAGACCGAAATCCTCAGCGGCATCAGCAAAGTCTATGGCCAAGTCCGCTTGATATTTCGAGCGCGCGCCCAAGGTCATAAGCGCGAAAGATGAGGCGATTTCAGACCGTACTGTTTCAATATCAACATCGCGCTGTTTTGCAGCCAATGCAACCAAGCCGTCAATAAACCCTCTATCTCTAGCGGTGAGCGTAAGTTGGTTGAGCTTGAGACTATCTCGTGCAGCAAGGGATTCAGATATTCCCGCGGACATTGCTTCAGCATCACCTGGACCAAAAATCATCATAGCCTGAAAAGTCTTAGTCATGCCTTCCACTAAGCCCGTAAACATTTTATCGGCGCCTTCGACTTCAAAACTCAGGATGTAATCGAAATTGTCACCCATTGCGAACCGCCCCGATTTCATAATGAATCGATCGGCCGATCGATTTAAATAGGTTTCAGAGCTCAAAGAAAATTGCATAGGCCACATCCCCATAGCCTCCAAGGACTCCACCGTCTCTTCTGGAGAATCGGGGAGCATGTCTTCGCTAATATCATATAAGAAATTCGCCTTAAAAAAATTGGTATGACCTTGGTCCGTTTTATCAGCCATGGCCCAGGACAGCGACGGTATCTCAAACCCTAAGTGTTCAGACCTTGCATGTAAATTTGTGATCTCGAGAGATTCAAACGTTGGTTCAAAGGGGTTATAAAATCTCGCCGCCATGCTGGCCGCAAACTCTGGAGAATCAGTCTCATAATGTCTAAAAATTTCCAGATCGAAATTTGTGAGCTTTATCTGTTCAATTTCAATGGACTGTAACTCGGCTGAATCCAGATTAATATCATCTTCTACAAAATTGAGATCTTCAATCAAAAATGAAATGCTGGCTTTATCGACCTCAGATATCCAACCGATAAAGTCTATTTCAACCTCAGCAGAATCTACGCCCTCTAAATATCCCCCGCCGTCGAAAGCTTGCAAAACATCAACGGTTTTATCCATAACGTGAGAGGCATAACTCGGATCCGAGTCGCCTCGACCGGCAATTTCCATGAAGCTATTAAAGACTTCACTGGACGGGATAATGACCTTCCCTGAAGCAACGGACAAATCCTCAAACTTATATCCTGAAAAAGTAACAAGTTCGGCATAAGGCGCATAATCATCATAGATATTCGGGGCTGTCAGCTCTAGCGTCTCAAAACTTACGCCCTGTTCCAGTTCCAGACCGGTGAATCTGATGGTGTCGCCCTTCATCAAAACAGTGGACCAAACCACCCCTCGTTCTGAGAGTGTAGTTTTTAACGCCTCATCTGAGGCATAGTCACGGCCTGATGGGTTATATCCATCAACCCGCTCCATGATGGCATTTTGCGATTCATGAGCCTTTGATGGCGCATCCTCTCCGCAAGCCGACAGTATCAGACCGCCTAGAATCGCGCCCATCCAGATATTTCTCATCACCACCCCCGGATTTTATATCAGTACACGACTTTTAGAACGATGGCCTATTCCTCTGCTTGTCCGGCGGGTGGAATATAGTCGAAGTCCAACTCCAGATATTTCAAAACTAAATCGATCCCTTCGAGAACATCCGGGGAATCGTCTTGGACCATGGTAAAAACCTCCTCGATTATATCGATGGACTTATCCTGTCCCATGCCAATTTTGAACGTGCCGCCCCGCTCTATGAAGTCCCCCATGGAATTAGCAAAATCCAGGGCCAGTTCCGATTGATAAGGCGTTTGGGCAACCATCGTTAAAAGCGCCGAAGCCCCGGCGGCTTGTTCTTTAATGCTCTCCACGTCATCGCCTTGCTCTTCGGCGACAACCCGAAAAATCCGGTCCATAAGGGAATTTTCCGTCATGGAAACCGCGTAGGTCTCGATGTCTAATGGCTTCAGGGCCGCCGTGAGATCATCCTTCAGGCTCGCAATGACAGCTGGGTCCGTATCCTCGTAACTCTCGCCCACATCCTCCATGTTTTGAAACATGGTTTTGAACCTGTCAAAGCTCTCTAAGGAACCGGATATTTTCATTTCCGCATCAATATCCATTCCGTCTTCGATAACGAGTCTGGCATTTTCGCTGTAAACCAGGTCGTTTTCGTAATCATAAACTACCCGGCCTTCATTTCGGATGCGAATTTCATCGTAGCCAAGGCGGTCAAAATATTCCTTAAAGGTCTGCATCTCTTCGCTGGATGGTTCGCTGTCAAAACCTACGCGCAATGGGTCTGGTGTTGCATAGTAATAAGCAACGCCATTTTCTGGTGGTGTGTACCAAATTCCGTAGTCATTATTTTTGATATAAAAGCCGTCCGCTTTGAACTCCAGGCCCTGAAACCGCGCGCCATCAAAATAAGGCCAGAACGGATTATAATAAAACGGATTGCCGGTAAACGCCGACTCGATGACCTCCCAATGCATGTTTTTGACAGAGAAAGACCCCAGTTCCAATGTCACCGGAGTCTCAAAATCTGGCGCATAAAATTCTAAGTTAAAGCCTTTCACCAGCATGGACGTATGGCGATTTTCCGTGTCCTCGGTCCAGCCCATAAAATCCAGAGTGAGCTCGCCTTGATCATCGCCAAAGACTGCGCCTTCGATATAGCCATGACCCGAGCTGATAAAAGGACTGGCATCAAGGGCTAGAGTTTCCGTGACCAGCGCATCGATATCAATAGAGTCAATCATTTTACGGGCGTCCACATAGGCGGGTGGGTTCATGAATACCCGCTCTATACTGGCCTCAAAATCGCTATCATTGGAGGTCATGTCCTCCATCAGCACGCTATCGAAATAGAAGATGTCTTGATCTTCAACATAAACGACGCCGTCAAATGTCAGGCGACCGACTGTCGCCTCCTCCATGACCATATTGGTGACGACAAAATCGCCATTTTCACCTGTAACTTCGTAATCCGAAATATCATTGTTGAGCTCGAGAAATTCAATCATTTCATCTTTGCTGAGCTGGCCCTCCAAGCCGGAAGGCACAATTTCACCGGCCGCGGATTTAATATCTTTGATAGACACGTCGGCAAAGGCCATACCTTTGACCGGATCGGCAAGGTCGCCTTTAGTCCCATTTGAATTATCACCGTCACACCCCATTAAAAGCGCGCTAGCCGCAACCATCGTCATGACTTGTTTCATATAATTGTCCTCATCTCTTGCCCCACACTTTTTAAGCCAAGCAGATTTTATTGTGGCTTTGCAGGAATATGTTCAAATTCCATCCCTAGTAATTTTAACATAGGGTCCAGATCGTCTTCATACAACCAGTCCAACGCGACATCTGCCGCATTGATGGAGTGATCCTGGCTGACAGAAAACTTGAATTCACCGCCCTGCTCAAAAAAGGCACCAAGGGCATTGGCAAAGCTCAGTCCCAGCTCTGACTGATAAGATGTTTGCGCAACCATGGTCACCAAAGCTGCCGCTCCGGCGGCCTGCTCTCTGGCGTCACCAACCTCTATATCTTGAAGGTCGGCGGCGGCCTCGAAAGCGCGTTCCAACAAAGACTGATCTGTGAAGGTCATATCGAATTGAGCAATATCCAGCTTTTCGACCGCTGTGTTAATTTCCGATCTCAAGGCTGGATCTTCCATATCCATGCGCTCTCCCAGATCATCCATATCGTCGAACATCGGCTTCAAAGTTTCAGCCAAATGACCCCAACCCTGTATTTTATAATCCATGGTCAAAGTCATACCGTCTTCGACAATGATTTTATAATCTTGCGACGCGACGATATCACTTTTGGGGTCAAAAGACAGAACACCGTCCACATAGGCCCGCATAGGGTCGTAGCCCATTTTGTCAAATGTCGCCTTGAATGTCTGAACAGCCTCACTTTCGGGGTCTTTTTCAAAACCAAAAAGAACAGGATCTTTGCTGATATATGTATAAGTAACACCGTCTTCCGCGGTCGTATTCCAGCCAGCACTTTGATCCAGCTTAATGGCAAACCCATCTACCCCAGCCGAAAATTTTTCATAATGAAAACTATCATAATATGGCTTGTAGTCATTGCGATCGAAAGGATTGGGTGACAATCCCGCCTCGAGATAATCAACATCCATATTTCGAATGGACATCGATTCCATGTTCAAATCGAATATCAGGTCCATATCCCAATCTTCGAAGCTCATAATCATGTCTTTGACAAGCAGCGAGAGATGGTCAGGGTTATCACCATCGTCACCAAAATCTTTTTGGTTCCAAGCTATAAACCCGATTTCGCCGATTATTGTCATTTCTTCAATGACCAAACCTTCGACATATCCGCTGCCCAGTGCCAATTGAGGGCTCAAATTATAAGGGCTCAGAGGATCCGGGTCTCTTTCGATTTCGTCAAAATCCACTGTTTCGAGCATTTCAAAAAATTCTGCCTTGGTTGGCGGGTTATAGTAAACGCGCTCTGCCGTCAGCCCCATACCCATGGCGTCTTCGTCTATTTCAAAACCTTCCAACAGGATTGTATCGAAAAACGCAGATGTATCTGAATCGGCCGCCAGGCCCGTGACCGAGACCTTGTCCACGGTCAATTTGGGAGTTCCAACACTGTGAAGCGTGAAACTTCCATTATCTCCCGAGATCTCTTCATAATCGATTCCAGCAAAAGACAGAATAACTTCCATTTCCTGAAGCGTGGCATAATCCGTCAAACCCGAATTCGTCACTTGCTGTGCTACGGCCTTCATTTCTTTGACCGTCAAGGCTGGGTCGGGTGGACCAAAACCCTTAGAACGGCTCTCAGCGCCAGATGTGTCCCCGTCCGAGCCACTACACGCTGCCAGGACTATAGCGCTAAAACACAGAGCCGCTGACCGTATCATTTACCCGGCCCAATATGTTCGAAGTCGATGTTCAACCCATCGAAAATATCTTTGAGAGATTGGGGTTCTTCAGCGTCCAGATCTTTGATGCTGCCAGATAAATCAGACTTGTCACTTAACCCGTCCTCAATCGCGTCAGCATATTCAGACTCACCACCACTGTTAAAAGTTTCATATTGCGCCATGGCCTCGCCGAGACTGAAATCCTCTTCCGGAGACACACTCAACTTCAAACGCCCGCCTTCTTCGATAAAACTCTGAGCACTTTCGGCGAAATCCTGCGCTAGCTCTCTTTGGAAATCATTATCGAGCCCCAAAGTCATCATCATGGCATAGGCTTTGGCCTGTTGGCGGGCAACGTCAACACTGACGTCCTGTGTCTTGGCCATAGACGCAAAAACTTTTTCTATACCGTTTGTGTCCGTTAGGACCATGTCAAACACGTTCAAATCCAAGCCTGCCCCGGCCAAGCTCACTTTTTCTTCCTGTGCTTCTAGCTTGTCGATGAGATCGGAATAATCCACATCCTCATCAATCAGGATCATGCTGTAATTGATGAGCTCGGATATATAGCCATTATAACCGGTCACGTCGAAATCGAGCTTTAGATCAAACGCGTCCTTCATTCCGATGTCAAAATATTCTGACTTGGCCGTATCGGCCACAACGTCGAGATTTATGCGGGCCTTATGAGAAAAATCAACCGAGTCAAGTCCGGTTGCATCAAACATCTCCCACAAAGTCGTCAGACTGTAATTATAAGGTTCTTCGTCGAAGGCTACGGTCAAAGACGGCATATCGGTTTCGTAGACATATTCACCTTCAGGATCGCCCGTAAGCCCTGATCGGTATTCCGACAGCTTAATTTTAAACGTATCGACTGAGGCATCAAAACCTGTGACCACCACACTCTGATAGCCCGGGTCAAACACATTATAGATGTTATAATCCTCATAACTATTGCTATCCAGACCAACCGTGTCAAACCCCGAAGCCGATATATGGTCAAGCGTCAGGTTTAATGCGCCCGTATCTTCGTAGCGCCATTGGGGCTTAATCGTCAGGTCGTCCACGAGAAAAGAAATATGGCGGTCTTCGGCTTCCGGTGCCCAGCCCAAAAATTCGACATCAACAGTTAACTGACGATTTTGCAGACTCAAACCCTCCACATACCCTCCTCCAGAAGACAGGGGTTCCCAGTCCAGATAATCGATGTCGTCAAACAGAGAGTCGACTTCGAGATAGCCAACATTATTGACAATATTGTCTTTGAGGTCTTGGGAAACATTGAGCCGCGCTTTGCGGATCGAGGTGATTGGTTTGCCTAAAACGTTTAAATATTCGAGATTTTCAACCTCGATAACCTGAAACAACGGATTGCCGTCCTGAAGATGAGCGCCGGAGATTTCCAGCCGACCAATTGTGCCGCGTTCGTCCGGCAAAATCAGATTGGTATAGGTCACACGGCCTTTGGCCCGGTTTTTCGAATCCCAGCTATATGCTTCTTCTTCGTCCAGCCCCATATATTCTAGGGCTTGGCCAAAAGACGTCAGGTCTATATCATCGGCTTTGAAAGCTTCGACCTGTTCTATCAAGGCCGATTTCTCCACGGGTCCGACTTCCAATTTATTACCCCCGCCGCAGCCTGACAAGATCAAGGCGGTCACTATTAAAGCGCCGCCCATATAATTCTGAAGGATCATAGAGAAACCTGTTAAAAAACGGTCGAGACAACACGACCGCTAATTACCTTATAAGATAAGTTTTACTTTGAATGGCTCAGGGTAATACCCAGTGCCGTCAAAATGGCATTTGGATCTTCCATGGTCTCAAGCTGATCCATTGAGAAACCTTCCTCTGGGCGCATTTCAAATGTCAAAGCCCCGCCCTGGTCGATAAATTTGCTCAGCGGCAGGCTCATCTGAGAATAGATTTTCCGCTCTTCCGGAGTCTCAGCCATCATGGGCAGCATTGTCACGCCCATCTTGGCTTGGGCCTTCAAGGCGTCTGGTTCTGTTCCCTGCATCATGCCGACTGTCTTCCAGACCAGATCCATAATGTTCTGATCTGTGAACTTCATTTTCATATAGTCGATATCATACATGTTATCTTCCATATAGGCGGCCAGAGCATCTTGGTCACATTGATCGACAGCGGTCAGACCTTCCATCCAGCCGATCAAACCATTGGCCTCAAATGCCATGTCGAGCATGAACTGTTCTTTGAAGTCCATATTCATGCTGGAAATATTCATCGTGTCAGCTTTTGCGTTCATCGCCATATTAATTGAGCCATCAAACTGCAATTCATCCAGGCCGAATGCCGCGAGACCATCAATTTTCATCATCGAGAGTGCGAGGGTGGATGTTGCGCTCATATTGTCGCCGTCATATGATGTTACGCTCTCAACTTTTGGAATAGACACTGAAAAACCGTCGCCAATAATTGCCACCCCCTCTACGACATTGCTATCATACTTCATATTGGTGAACATGCTCTGTGAAGGATTAGAGGCGCCCGTCATCATATTCGCCATATCTTTGAGGTAAGCCGGGTTTGCACCCATGGTTTTATTGCTGTCCATTGACATAATCATATCGATTTCTGGACCTTGTCCGCAGGCAGCAAACTCACTCATATCCAATTCCTGTCCCATCACAGCGATATTGATTTTGTCGCCTTCACCGCTCGGGGAAAAAGTCATGGATTCCACGGTGCCATATTCCGCATCTCCGTCTATGATCATTGTCATTCCAGAAAAACGGCCGGACTCAAATCCGTAACCGGACATAGATGCAAATCCGTTGCCTTCACTGATTTGCTTCATAAAATCAGTGGCGGCTTCTTTGCTTGGGCCCTCCAGGACAACCGTATCGACAAAGGTTGAAATATCTCCATAAGATGTCGGTTGATTAATCTGAACGCTCAGACCCTTCAGCTCTACTTTATCAAAACTGGCTTGGCTGCCACTAACGTCCAATCCCGTGAAAACGGCGGATTTCGCCTTGAAAGAGCCATCATCAGCCCCCCAGCCTTTGAATGTGGCAGTATTTCCACTCTCCGAAACACTGGACCAGCTCAGACCCATATCAGATAGACTGTCCAGATCGGACGCATAGCTATAACCAGCGACCATCATGGTTGCCGATGTTGACAACATCAAAGTAGATAAAATTTTATGGCGCATAAAAACCCCCATCATGTAATTAAACCAATCGGGGCATTTTTCCGTTTATCCCCACAGCCTAGATCTTAGCGCCTTTGTTACAGGGAAACAACAAAAACCCGACCCGCCAAGTGAAATTAGCGGGTCGGGCGAATTTTTAGACTTTATGTAGCGATTATTCCCTGTGAGAGACGGTCAAACCGATTTGATCCAGCATGGCCGGATCCTCAGCCGCCATCTCCAAATCGCTAGCGCGCATGGGGGATGATGGGTTCATACTGAACACCAGCGTGCCGCCATTATCAATAAATTTGCCCATAGGGCCGGCAACCATGGTCATAAGCTCTTTTTGCTCCGGTGGGACCATATTAGGCGCCATACCGATCAAGCCTTTGGCCTGCATCCGCATCAGTGAAGCATTGCCCCCTTGCATTTGGGCTGCCAGCTCAAATCCAGCTTCCATGATATTGCGGTCCGTGAACGCAATGGTCATATTGTGGATCAACGGATCGTCATCATTTTCCATGTCTGACATTTTGGCGTCCAGACCCAGATCGAAACCATCCTGCATAGACAGCACCGTATCTTTGACAATCATAGTCCCGGTAGATTCGTTCATTGTCGCCGTCATATTGGCCGTAAAGACCATTTCATCATATCCGACTGACTTCAAGACTTCGAGCGGATCCATACCCCCAAAAGCCATGGCAGCGCCTTCGTTCATCTCTTTAATCTTCATGGTCAGAGGCTTCATTTCCATCTTTTGCGTAATCACATCACCTGACTTGGTGGCAGCCATCTGAATAAGGTCCAGAGACAGATCCGCTGCATCTGAATTAATCATCAAATCATCGACGATCAAGCTCCCGGTGAAATCACCCATTGGGTCGTCACCCACGTCAAAATCACCCTTCATAGAGTTCAGAATGCTCAGGTCCAAAGCCTTGCCCGAAGCACTCCCCAGGCTCACTGACATTTCCTCATCCATGTCATTGGTTCCGCTAAAGGCCAGATCCTCAACCAGGAAAGATCCGACATTGTCGGTCTCGTTCAGACCCCATCCAAACAGGCCGATCGTGCCTTCACCGTCTTCGGACATCATTTTGGCGCCCTCAATCATCATCGCACCAAAAGGCAATTCGCCTTCGCCCATATCACCATTGATATCGATGCTGTCCATATCGGTCATTTGGCTCAAACCGGAAAACAGTCTTTCCGCAACCTCCGGATGGGGATCGGCCAGCATGACCCGGTCAAACACGGCTTCGCCGTCCGCATTGCCAACTTCTGCATTCTCCAGAACCATTTTATCAAAGCTGGCGCTATTGCCGGCCATATGAACACCGCTCAGGCTCATTTTCGAAGCGGTTAACTTGTCGCTGCCAGAGCCGAAAGCAACGTTTGTATAGGTGTAATTACCATTCGAACCGGATTGTGAATCCCAAGACATGCCAGGCCCTTCAGAAACACCCAACAATTCAAGGGCGCGGTCAGCATTGGCATTACTGCGGGTCTCAACTTTGAAAAAAGACTGCATATCCGCTTTGCTCGGGCGATCTGCCATCCAGCCTTCGGCGGCATTAACAACTTTTTGGGCGGCATCGGCCGTTTCAGCAACGGCTGCGGTGGTTTCCTCTTCACCGCTGCACCCCGCCAGCACAAGAAGGCTGGACACGGCTATAGCGCTGACAGTATGACGGAAATTAATCATGACGGGTTTCCTATCTAAATTAAAAAATTCGGGCCAACATAGCAGGTCAGCTTCGCAAACAAAAGCGAAACTGCCATGCCGTGATGCAGAAGATCCGCGGATTTTGTATAAAAATTCGGACCGGGCCAGCCGGATCACCCTCAAAGTCAAGCCCAGCGACCGGGAAGTTACCGTTATTGTGCCTGGCATTCGATCCCTGCCAAAAGCGAAACGGTTTGTAAAACAACAAAGAGACTGGATAGAAGTACAGCTGGAAGCCCTTCCCCCGGCTCAACCTTTTGAGCCAGATGCCCCCATATTGTTTGAAGGCGAGATTTACCGTCTGGTACATGCAGGCACGCGCGGCCACCCCCGCATTTCCAGAGAAACCAGAGAAATTATCGTACCGGCCCCCGACGGCACTTTCGAGGGTCGCGTGAAGCGGTTACTCATTCGAGAAGCGCGGGACCGTCTGACAGAAGCAACCCTTAAATATGCTCATATGGTGGATCGTCCTGTTGAAAAAATTCAAGTGCGCGACACCAGCTCCCGCTGGGGGTCCTGCATTACCCGGGGCGGCAAAGGCCATATTTCCTATAGCTGGCGACTGGTTTCCGCTCCAAAATTCGTTCTGGACTATGTCGCTGCTCATGAATGCGCCCATATGATTGAAGCTAATCACAGCCCCGCTTATTGGGCGGTCGTCGCCCGAATTTTCCCGGAGTTTAAGACGGCTAAACACTGGCTTAGACAGAACGGCGCTTATCTTCATGCGGTCGGGGCTCCCTTTTAAATAGCCCGTTCACCAAGATGAACCTCCTGTGAAAAAGACTCTCATACCCGGTTAAGAGAGGTTGTGTCAGCTTGAACGCGTTAACCAGGAGGTAACCATGAAAAAGCTCATTTCATCCACGGCGGTCGCAGCCTTGTCATTATGTCTGCCTGCTATGGCGCAAGCACAGACCTATTACGGCGAGACCTATAATGCCCACGAGGCCTGTAAGAAAAACGAAGACAAACGTCAGATTATCGGCGGCGTTGCCGGCGCGGTTGTCGGCGGCGTTCTTGGCTCACAACTGGCCGCCAATGGCGCCAGATCCGAAGGCAGTGCTCTGGGTGCTGTTGTTGGAGGTCTGGCTGGTGCTGGTATTGCTGATAAAACTGTCGACTGTGATCCGGTCTATGAGACCTCGCAATATGGTTCCACATCTTCATATGGAACATCACATGGCGGTTCGGCTTATAACACATCTTATGGATCGCAGCCCGTCTATACGGACACGGTGACCTATTCCAGCCATCCGGTTTATACCCAGCCTACTTATGGCGCGGGTGCGGTATCATATGGGACAAGTTATGATACGGGTTCTGTGACCTATCAACCTTACACGTCACACTCAAACCGGTCTTACGCAGTGAGCCAGCCGACCTATACGGCCCCAATCTATACAACAACACAGGCTTATCCGTCTTATCAGACACGTTCTTATCAGACCGTAGCCCCTTCACCGACCTATCAGACAACAACATATACAAGGCCGGTGTCCTATTCCACCAACAGCTATGGCGCCCGTCATTATCATGGCAGTTATGCCTGTTCGAGCCATCATTAGATGTTCGTGAAATAGATCCAACTGACGCGCCTTTAGGGCGCGTTTTTTATGCGCTCAAGCAAGGCCGTTGCCAGTCTTTGCGCGCCTTTATTGTCACCGCCCTCACCCTCTGCGTGGGTCATGTAGAGATAAGGTTCCAAAAGCTCCAGTTCTATCAATTTCAGCATTCCGTCATTACCCCGCAGTAAATCCACTCGCGCATAAAGCGGTTCAAAATCCAGCGCATCAAGTATGGCCTGCGCCGAAGCCAGTTCATCGGATTTAGGTTGGTATGTTTCTTCGGTCCCACCATAGAGAGATTGAATTCTGTAATCACCGGATTTAGCCCGCTTCAAAACTCCGTGAGAAAATTTGCCGCCAAAATATAGAAACGAGTATTCACCCTCTGCCTGTACGCTCGGCAAGAAAGCCTGTACCATGGCCACGTCCGGCGGAAGTTCATCGGCAGATGGAAAGGGTGTACCTTTAGTATATAATACTTGCCGCCAAGCACCGCCGCCAATGATGGGCTTAATAACAAGCTTTTCGGTCTCTAATGTTTCAAATGCCTGGGCAATGCCGGCTTCACTCACCTTGTCCAGATAAAGTGTTTTAATGACGGGCGCGCCTTTTTGACCCAACTCATCAAGATATGACTTCTCGGAATTCCAACGTAAAACGTTCACCGGGTTGAAAATATATGCTTGTTCGGATGCCTGAGTCATTTGATCGAGAAAGGCTGTCTCATTACCCTCAAAATAATCCCAGACAAACATGGGCATCATCGCATCAAAATCCGCAGCCCGAGACGCCGCTTCCCGCCATCGAATTATGGTCGTTTCCATGCCGTGGGCAGCAAAGGCTGGTGCGACCTTTCCCATTTGTTCCTCAAGTTCAAAAATATCTTCCCGAACACCGTCTGTTCCGGGCATCATATTGTCTGAAACCAGAATGCCGATCTTATATGTCATAAACGCCTCAGATGGATTGCAAATGACCTCATAGTGCTTTAACGCGCCTGCACAAGCTAAAGAGGGTCGGCCATGAGCGAAAAAATTGATGTATTAGGTATTGGCAACGCCATTATGGATGTCATTTCACCTGTATCAGACGCATTTTTATCTGACAATGATATCGAAAAAGGGGGCATGACTCTTATCGATGAAGCACGCGCCCTGGATTTAAATCAGAAATTTTCCAATATCGGCAGTCCTCAGGAAATTGCCGGTGGATCAGCCGCTAATACGATAGTTGGCATTTCTCAATTGGGTGTGCGCTCTGCTTATGTGGGAAAAGTCGCCAATGATAAAACCGGCAACCGGTTTGCTGCTGGCTTAAAAGAAGCGGGCGTCAAATATGCGACCAAACCTCTGGTCGGTCAGGACGCCACAGCCCGCTGCCTGATAGCTGTTACGCCGGACGGCGAGCGTTCTATGAACACATTTCTGGGCGCTTCAGTTAAGTTTGCTCCGGGGGATATTATCAAATCTCAAATCGAAGCGGCTCGGATCATCTATCTCGAAGGCTATCTTTTTGATCAGGAGCCTGCCAAACGCGCCTTTGTCAAAGCCTCCGAAATTGCGCAAGCCGCTGGAAAGACTGTCTCACTAACGCTCTCAGATTTGTTTTGTGTCGATCGTCACCGGGAAAGTTTCAAACATCTCATCAATCATCACGTCGATATTCTCTTCGCTAACGAAGCTGAGCTCCTCTCTTTATATGAAACCGATAATTTCGACGCAGCGATTAAAGCTCTACGGAAAGATTGTAAAATTGCCTGCGTGACCCGCAGCGAAAAAGGATCTGTGATAATCGAGGGGAATGACATGCATACCATTTCTGTGGCCAGCGCCCGCTCTGTTACAGATACGACCGGTGCAGGAGATCAGTATGCGGCCGGTGTCCTGGCGGGTCATGTGCAAGGTATGGATTGGAAGAGCGCTGGTTATCTGGGCAGTATATGTGCCGCCGAGGTTATATCTCACTATGGCGCCCGACCGGAAACCTCAATTCACGGATTGATTGTTTCGGCTACGGATTAATTTTCTAGCGCCGGTTGGGGGTGAATTTTTTCAACTTAAGAATACGAACTCTGTTTTGCAGAGTTTTGAGTGTTCTCTCGATAGACTGAATTTCATCCAGGCTAGGGCCGTCTATGGCCAAGTCTTTGGAGGCAAACAGTTCTTCACATTTCGCATTATAGTCCCGCGCCAAATCCAAACCCTTCTCGGTCAGCGTTAAAAACCGGCTGCGCGAGTCCGCTTGGTTTTCATGTGAGTTGATGTACCCATCCTTGACTAAAAGTTTTGTCGATCGGGTGACTGTTGCGGGATCCAGCCCGGTTCGTCTGAAAATATCCGTAGAAGTCAAAGGTTTAGGGGACTCGTGCAAAGCCCCCAAAACCTGCAAATCACGAATAGTGTAACGATCGGGCACATCGAGCTCCGGTAACACGGCCCGCTTGAGAAGCTTCACATAACCGGACGCCACCGTTGACATTAATGCGTGGAGATTAGACTCCGCTAAACTAGCATTTAACTGGGGAAAATCATTATTTAATCCAGACGAGCGGGTGTCATAGGTTGACATTAGGACCTCTTTCTCTCCGTCCCCCCCGGCTATATGTACCAACACATATATCACAATCATAAGTTCATTGCAATCAATCCAAAGATGAATCTGCGTGGATAAAATTTAATGAAAAAACCTTTTTTATTCAGCATGGATTAAATTCTGATCTTCTATATGAAAGATGTGAAACCAAGGAGGTGACATATGAAAGTGACAAAAAAGATCATGTTATTGTCAACGGCCGTTTTAGGTCTTGGAATAGGTGCTGTGGCTGTCAGCCAGACAGCGCCGCAATCTATGGCACCTCAAGCCATTCCATCTCCATTCACAGATCCGACCAATGTCAGTGTGGATCTAGCCCGACTGGATGCAGCTTTAAATTCCATTTCGAATTTCGAAGGTCGCTTCCTGCAATATAATCCGGACGGCAGTCTGGATAAAGGAAAGATCTATCTTTCACGCCCGGGCCGCATGCGTTTTGAATATGAAGCTCCAAACCCGCTTTTGGTTGTCTCAGATGGCGTGACGCTGGTACAACATGACAAAATGCTGGAAACCACAGACCGTGTGCCTTTATCGGCCACGCCGCTCAACTATTTCCTCAAGGAAAACGTTCAATTGGAACGGGATACGGAGGTTGTTGGACTGGTAAAAACCCCTGAGGTGGTCCGCGTCACATCGATTGACGGGAGCGGCGAAACAGATGGTGCCCTGACCATGGTCTTTGACGCCAATACTCTGGCCTTCAAGGCATGGATTGTCGAAGATGCTATGGGCGGTCAGACAGTCGTAGAGCTGGCAGACCTTAGATATAACGGCAATATCGACCCGCGTATTTATCAGTTCCGAGACGATAGCGATCGTCGTGACCGGAACCGCCGCAGACGTTAGCTTAAATAACGACAGACGTATAAACAACTTGCCTTGCTTAGCGCGAACGTTAAGCAAGGCTTATGTCTGTTAAAATTACCACATGGAATATTAACTCGGTCCGCCTGCGCCAAGGATTGGTTTGCGACTTTCTCAAAGAGCATTCGCCAGATGTCCTGGCTCTGCAGGAAATTAAATGCCTCGAAGATCAGTTTCCCTATAAGCCTTTCCAAGAACTCGGATATGAGCATATCGAGGTCTCTGGCCAAAAAGCCTATCACGGCGCCGCCACGCTTTCACGTCTGCCCATGGAACGTTTGCCCACCACATTTTGCCCATTGGATCATGCTCGTCATGTCAGCACGCGGGTCATCGCCGAAAACGAAGACTTCGAATTGCATAATTTTTACATTCCGGCAGGGGGCGACATTGCTGACCCGGAGAAAAACGACAAATTTCGACACAAGCTTGATTTTCTGGCGGTTATGAATGGCTATTTTACCCAAAGATTTGTTGAGGGCGACGTGCATCAGGTTCTGGTCGGGGATTTTAATATTGCTCCCGGAGAGCACGATGTCTGGTCCCACAAGCAGCTCTTAAAGGTCGTCAGCCATACACCTATTGAGGTGGAGACATTAGCCAAGCTGCAGAAATCCCATGATTTTATCGACACTAGTCGCCTATTCCGCGACGACGAAGAAAAACTTTACAGCTGGTGGTCATACCGGGCGCGAGACGTCATGGCGTCCAACCGGGGTCGGCGGCTGGATCATATCTGGGTCAGCCCGGCCCTCGAAGAGGCCGTGCGCAAGCCCGGTCGAGACGGATATGAAATTCATACAGAATGGCGGGTGAAGGAAAAACCCTCCGATCATGTGCCGGTCACACAGATTTTAGCGCTCTAAAACGCGGCGGATAAGGCAAACAGACCCTGCGCGCCAAAATATAGCGGCGTAATTGCCAAAGCATTCGCCCCCTCTTCTTTGACAAAACGATCGCGCGCAACAAACATGTCGGACACCGCAAACATGATAGCCGCCAGAGGAACATACCAAATGGGCATATCAAGCGCGCGCAACACCATGGCCACGATGATGGCCGTGTAAACAATCACCGGTATTTTCATATCTTTGGGCAGCTTGTTCCAAATCCAAACCAGATAAGCGCCTGCGGCCAGGGCGGGAATAATCCCGAGCCAATTAAAACCCGCCTCTGGCACCATGCGAATAAAGGCAATCACATATAGAAGGTGCCCTATTGCAAATGCTGCCATGCCAAGCTGAAATTTCACTGGGTTGTCACGGGAGAGTAAAAAAACATCACCGACAGCACAGGCGAAAAGCGCGGCCAAAATCCACTTTCCATATTCCCAGTAAATAGCCCCGCCCAGAATAGCTATAAGAATAAAGGCGAACGCGGCCAACGGTTTGAACCAGTATTGCCGGGGCCGGTCCTGTTTATATTCCACCCAGGTCAAGGCCGCAACGAGTAGTGCATATAGGATCAAGATAATGGTCATGCCTGGAACATGGCATGGAAAATAAAGTTTTTAAACTACATTTAAAATCCGCTCGCCCCAGTAAAGGCTGGCGGGGCAGTCTGCGAAAGCTTATCGGCTGGATAGAGTTTAGAAAACCGGATCCCAAATCTAGTTTGGGAAGAGCGGAGAATTTTAAAACTATCCAGCGACCAGTCGGTAACCCCCCGGTTCGGTCACCAGCAATGTGGCCACACCTTTTTCCGGTTCGATCTTCTGGCGCAAGCGGTAAACATGGGTTTCCAGCGTATGGGTCGTCACACCGGAATTATAGCCCCAGACCTCGTGCAGAAGCTCATCGCGACCAACAGGCTTGCCGCCGGCCCGGTAAAGATATTTCAGAATATTGGTTTCCTTTTCCGTCAGACGAATTTCACGGGGCTGGTTACCATTTTCATCAACCGGCGGAACAAGACGCTTGTAGGCGGGTTTGAACTCATAAGGGCCGATCTTAAACGTGGCTTCTTCGCTTTGTTCAAAACTCCGAAGATGTGCCCGCAGGCGCGCCAGAAGAACTGCAAAGCGAAACGGCTTGGTCACATAATCACTGGCCCCCGAGTTCAGGCCCAGAATTTCATTCATTTCGCCATCATTGCCGGTCAGCATCACAATCGGTGCAGCCACACCGGCTTTGCGCATAATATCACAGGCTTCCGTGCCGAGCATATCCGGCAAGTCCACATCCAGAAGAATCAGATCAAAAGGCGATGACTTTGCCAGCTCTATGCCGTCCGTTGCATTGGCGGCACCCGCCGTTTCAAACTCATCATAAAGCGCGAATTGTTCGATCAGTTCTTCGCGTAAATCATCGTCGTCGTCGATTAACAGCAATCTCTTTTTTACAGCCATGGTGGTAGTCCTTTGTCAGCTGGTGTCTTTGCGCGGTTTTTAGTCTTGCAATTCACAATAGGCTAATGCCAGTTTGCTCGCAATCATTCAAATTGCCGTGAGGTATATGTGAGTATTACGGTCAACTGCGCCAATGGGATCATACATATTGATGATCAGGTCTATCCGTGCCGGACAGGCCGGGGTGGTTATATTTCTGCCGATAAAGGACGAGAAGGTGACGAGAAAACACCGACAGGGGATTATATCGTAAGGTTTGGCTTTTACCGCGCCGATCGCCTGCCGGATGCTAATAGGTTTCCGCTCCCAACTAAACTAACCATGCGCCCCCTGCAAGAAGATGACGGCTGGTGCGATGATCCCGATCATCCAGCTTACAATCGTTTCATAGCGCTTCCGTTCGAAAGTTCTCATGAAAAATTATGGCGAGAGGACGGAGCTTACGATGTCATTCTTGTGATTAATCACAATGATACACCACCGGAGCCCGGTCTTGGCTCGGCCGTTTTTATTCATATCGCGCAACCGGATGATCGCCAGACCTTGGGCTGCATCGCGGTAACCCCTGACGTGATGGTGAAGCTATTGACTGCGATAGGGCCGGGAACAAAATTACGGATTGAGTCGGGCTAAATTAACTTAGTCGACAGCCGGCATATCCGTATTCAGGTCGCCCCAATAGTCGACGACTTTGTCGCTCACCAGGCCAATGGTAATAACAACCAGAGCTGTAATTATTCCAATAAGAAGTGAATATTCGATCAGCGAACTGCCCTTTATGTCTTCCTTTAGCTTTTGAACGGCCAATTGCCCCTTTATAATGGTTTCAATCACTTTTAACTCCAGACTTATGTGTACGTTAAACAGGCAGCAGAGCTTGGCTTGCTAACGGCCCCGCCGGATCCTCCGGCCTGTATAGCTTTTATTAACCTAGATTTTATCGGCGCCGCATTTCAAACCCCCAATTATCAGCCGACATATAGTCTTATGTTGTTCAGACATTATTGAATTGATTTGTCATGAAATTCACCGAGGCTCCCGCCCGTTTATTTTCGTTTCCCCGGGAAATACTTTAATTCTAAACTATCTGTTCGAGCCCTGTTTTGGTTCGTTTGAAAATAATAATTTATTAACCATAAACCTTGGCCCGGGACTTGCTTCTGTGCCAGCATGAAGCATTTTGTGGTTTATTCTGGGTTATTTCTTTTATTCGCGACCTCCATTGGAGCGACCAAATTTCTCGACAGTTATTCTAGTCAATATGTGAACTGTGCTCAAAAATGGAAATCGACCGTCGCATCTGCCCAAGGCAAGCCGGCTTTGGCCTCACGTTTAATAGAAATGCTGGATGAAAATACGTTGACCGCAAATGGTCAGACTTGCCCTGAGCTTCGCGAGGGTCACATCAATACGCTGAAAACCGATCTCGAGGGTTTTTTACGCCGCTAGCTATCCACGGGTTTAGTTTTATCTTTAAACTTACAAATCGGCTCAATCACACAATTAAAGCATTTAGGTTTACGAGCTATACAGACATAGCGTCCGTGTAAAATTAGCCAGTGATGGGCATGTAGAGCATACTCATCCGGTGTCACTTTCAAGAGATTAAGCTCTACCTCCAGCGGGTCTTTACCGGGGGCCATACCGGTTCGGTTGGAGACCCTGAATATATGAGTATCCACAGCCATAGTGGGTTGGTTGAAGGCTTCGTTTAAAACCACATTAGCGGTTTTTCGACCAACACCCGGAAGCTTTTCTAAATCTTCGCGATTATCGGGAACCACACTCTCAAAATCATCAATGAGCATTTGCGAAAGCTTTATGACATTTTTGGCTTTATTGCGAAAAAGACCAATGGTTTTAATATGGTCACGGACTTTATCTTCGCCCAGAGCCACCATTTTCTCTGGCGTATCGGCAGCCTCAAACAGGGCTTTAGTCGCTTTGTTCACGCCCACATCTGTGGCCTGAGCCGATAGGGCCACCGCGACGACCAATGTATAGGGATTTGAATAATGAAGTTCTGTGCGTGGGGCCGGGTCAAGTTTCGCCAATTCTTTATAGATATCGGCAATCTGCGCCCGGGTCAGTTTCGGGCGCGGCAGTTTTTTCTTTTTTGCCGGTTTTTTGGCCGCCATTATCGCTTAGCTTTGATCCGCGAAAGCATTTGGTCCAGCATTTTATCTGCAAAGGTTGATGCCGGTTCCGCGGTCAAATGGCCTTTGGTATCGAAAGCCTTCGCAGCAAACCCGCACCCAGCTTGCGTTGGAACCAGGTCAGCACCCAGGCGCATCAGTAAAAACTGCAATTCCCGCATCACCATTATGCCGCTCATGGGGCCCGGCGTGCAGGCGGCGATGCCATAAATTCGCCCGTTTATATGCCCCGTCTCGACCGTCGACGTCCAATCTATGGCATTTTTGAGAACCGGTGGAAGCCCACCATTATATTCGGGTGTCACAATGACGACGCCGTCAAACCCCTTCATACGGGTTATCAGTTTTTTGACCCCTGCCGGCGTTTTTAGGTCGCCATGGTAAAGGGGCAAATCATACGTATCGAGATTTATTTCTCCGGTTTTAACGCCCTTGGCTTTGGCCTTTTTTTGTATGGCTTTGGAGAGTTGTTGATTGATAGATCCGGTCCGCAAAGAGCCGCAAAGAAACCCGATACGGGGCGGTGATTTAGCCATAAGACACGTCCTGTTTTGTCTGCTTTATAGGTATACGTTAGACAGGTGCAAGCAAGATCAAAGATTTATCCGGTTTCATCGACGCAGAAAAACATACCAAGCCCCAGAGCCTCCATGTTTGAGATGAGCCGGTGAAAACTCAGCAATCATGGGGCGGATGTCCGGATTTTCCAACCAAAGTGGGAGATTTCGCTTTAAAATGCCTTGCCCCCTAATGCCCTTCCCCGTGATCACAAGGACGCATTTTTTATTCTGGTTATAGGATCTGATAAGAATGCGCTGCAGAGCATCAAAGGCTTCTGACTGGGTCATGTCATGTAAATCGATTTTTGCATCAATGCTGATTTGGCCGCGCCGGGTTTTCCTATCTGTCCTTTGCCCCAAAGGGGCCTCTTTGGTTTTTTTAGGCTTCACCGGTAGGTGGCCTGTTCGCATGAGGGCCGCGAAATCTTCATCGCCACTTTTGGCACTGCCTTTTTTAAGAGGAGTCACCGTTCGCGCAACACGATTCCAAAGGTAATAGTCTTTGGGTTTAATATCCTTTGTTCTTTTCATGACGACTGAAGCCTCTTGGAGGCCAACCCCATGGCGATGAGAATTAAGACACCGCCGCCTATCTGAAAGATCGTTAGCGGTTCATCATAACGACCCCAGGCAATTGCCGTCGCAACGACGGGCTGAACCACAACCAGAACGCCGGCCACAGCAGCCGGTGTACTGCCAAGCCCCGTAATGATCAGGCCTTGCCCCGCGACTTGTACAACCAAAGCCAGAAACAAAGGTGCATAAAACCCGCTATAATTCTCAGGCAGGTTTCGCGGCAGAAATGTTTCCTCCGGGCTTAAACCTACGATGACAGTCATTACGATCAGTTCGACACAGGTCAGCCAGAAAATAGCTTCGATACCACTCATTGTTCGACGGGCAACCTTGGAACAAACCAGATAGAAAGATACAAAAACAGCCGCAATGACCGCCAATAGATCTCCACTTAAAACACCTTTGTCATCAGCCCCCCCGCCTTGAGTTAAGGCCCCAGCGCCCAGAAGCGCGATAACAACCGCCAGAAACCAGTAACCGTGGGGCTTGTCCTTAAGGAAAACCCACGCTGTTAACCCGGCAAAGAGATTACCAAGGCTAACAACAAATGTGGCATTGGATACGGTCGTCGTCACCAAAGCCCAATGCCAAAAGGCAATGTTAAGCGCAAAAAATACTCCCGCCAAAACAATGAACTTCGTTGGTCTCACCGGCAGGCGCTTCTGAATCAAAAGCACCAAAATAAACAAAATAGGGATGGCAAAAATAAACCGCCACATGGCGACACCCTGCGGGCCCAACATGTCCGGGCTGACACCGTCTCTCAGAGCAATGGGTGCAAAACCTATGCAAATCCCACCCAGTAAGACCAAGAATGGCCCGACCCAGCCATGGTTTTCCCTATGTCTTGTCTCATCTGACATGGAAGGGGGTTTAACGTCTTATTCTGGAAATGGAATAGAGGATTAACTCACAGGCAGCAGGCTAAGCGCTAATCCAACCGGCAGTAAAATCGTCCACGTACCCGGGTGTTTCATAACCCCGGCCAAGTCTCCTGCCTTATCTCCGGAACCAAAATAGAGATCCGCTCGAAATGCGCCGCGAATAGCTTTACCCGTATCCTGTGTTATCACCAGTCGCTGCTCCCGGGCACCACGGTAATCTCCTCCCACCTGGGGTAAAGTCGTATCCAACCAAACAGGGACTCCGTATGGGTAATAAGATGGATCCACGGCAATGGACGCCATATCTGTCAACGGTACCCGCATGGCCCCTTTTGGACCTTCGCCTGGCAAAATGGTCTCTTCTTTAAAGAATATGTAGCGGGCATTTTCGTTCATCAAAGCCCGTGTGGCCTCAGCTCCGTTTCGGTCCATCCAGTCTTCGATAGCTTGTTTGGATGCTTGCTCCAGAGAAAACGCACCGCGTTCCACCAGAATGCGCCCGATGGATGTATAGGGTTTTCCATTATTGGCATCATAGGCCGCCCGGACCTTTTCCCCCGTATCAAAGGAAAGGACCCCTGAACCCTGAACCTGCATAAAAAACACCTCTATAGGTTTTCCGTAAGCAATAACCTCGGATGTGGTTTCATTAATCTGGCTCCTAGAAAGGTTGAGTTTCGCGGAATCTGAAGGCGTTTTTAAAATGGGTTCAGAGAAAATTGTAGTTTTGAAGCGGCTAGCGCGAATTTCTGGCTGATAATAGCCCGTAACCGTTCCGGTCCCAGACATATTGATGGGCAAAAATTCATTTTCAAAAAACAGACGGGCAGAATCTGAAAAGGCCGGCGTTGCCATGGCCGTATTACAGGTCGATCTCCAATCGCTTATGCGCCCAAATTCTTGACGGGCATGGAGCTTTTCATTGTCATCCCGCTCAACCAATTTTGCACAACCCCGCTGAAAAGACTTAAGGGCTGCGGTTACATCCACCAAACCCCAACCCAGCACATCGGAATAAGCCTCACTTATAGATATGCTTGGTGGCGGGGGTGTAACAAGAACAGGATTCGGTGGTACCACAACAGGGTTGGTGTCAGGTATGGTCGGTGGCGGTGTAATCGTTTCAACCATTCCATTATCGCCGGAAACCGGATCTGGTTGGGTCGTCGTTGAGCCTGTAGAATTGGATGGATCGGTATTCGCGGGGTCACCGCCAGTCCTATCGGGTGTTGTCGTGCAGGCAGCCAGAATGAGCGCCAAGCCGGTCGCGCCCAGTTTTCGAAAAAAAGCCATAAATATCAGTGTGTCGTATCGGGTGTCGGGTCGGCGTCAAAATTACTGTCAGATGGTGCAACATCCGCCAGAAGCCAGTTTGGATTTCTATCAGCCATATTCCGCTCAAAGGACCAAACTTCCGAACTCCGGGATAGCATATCGGCTTCGCCCTGCACTACATTACCATCTGCGTCCTTCAGAGCTGATGATAATTCCGCGTCAAAACTCACAGAAATACGGGCAACTTTATCCGGACAGGATACATGTGTGACTTCAGCGTGAATAATGCGAGCCAGATCTGTGACCTGTACCAGATTATTCAGATCTCGATCTGTAATTGCCGCGTCGTAAACCTCATAAACTTTAGGAGTCAGTAGCTCCCCCAGAAGATCCCTATCACCTTCAGCAAAAGACTCTAATATAACCCCATAGGCGCCC
The DNA here is from genome assembly GCA_020628425.1 of Hellea sp. GTDB lineage: Bacteria > Pseudomonadota > Alphaproteobacteria > Caulobacterales > Maricaulaceae > JACOMS01. The sequence goes on from JAHDEZ010000022.1 coordinate 36,510, forward strand.
TGTGCCTGATCCAGAAAGACATTTAATGAAAACCCAGGGTCAAAAGCGCGGATGTTTGCTATATCTGGAAAATCCCCCGTGTCTTCCACCGGATCGATAACCGCGGGTTTGTCTTCATCTGGTTTTGCCATAAATTTGGTCGGGTCGATGGCATTATCAGCACCGTGGCCAACATTTTTACCCAATACTGAAAACAGCATGGCGCAGATTATCGTTGCGATGGCAGCGTAAAGAATGACTTCGTACATCAGGGAGGCTCTTTGTTTTTGTTTCTATAGCGGATCTTAAGCGGATTGACCAGTTGCCCAAGCAGACAGGCTATGTTAGCTGACCGCGCGCCCAAAGCAAGATGTATTCGGGTAGCACAAGAATTCTAGACTGAAAATAGGAGTGGCCCAATGGCCAAGAAAAAAGAAGAAGAAAAGGCAGAAGCAGCGCCGAATCCCGGCCCAGGCCCAATGCTACAGGTTCTGGCTCAATACACCAAAGACCAGAGCTTCGAAAACCCAAACGCGCCGGACTCTCTGCGGAGTGATGCCGGTGCCCCGCAAATCAATATTCAAATTGAAATCGGTCGTCAGATGATGGCCGACGATACGGTCGAGGTCACACTGATCCTTAAGGCTGATGCGCGCCGTGAAGATCAGGTGGCTTTTATTGCCGAGCTTGAATATGCCGGATTATTTGCCTTTCAAAACGTCAATGCTGAGGAAATTCAGCCGGTCATTATGATTGAATGTCCGCGTCTGCTCTTCCCGTTTGCGCGCCAGATTCTGGCCGAAATGACACAAAATGGCGGCTTCCCGCCCATCATGCTCGAGCCACCGGATTTTGCCGGCATGTTCCGCGAAGAAATGATGCGTCGCGCGAGTGCGGAAGCCTAAAAGCAAAAATAGGTCAACCAGCTCTGCGCTCGGACTTTGACCAGTATTTTTGCCAGATAGAGTCGGCGGCGTCCCCGCCGATTTTTTTTATGAAACCGGTATGAGCTTCTAATTCACTTTCGGAAATACGCGGCGCCAAAGCCGTCGGCCGTGGTTGAGCCACAGGTACGAGAGTCGAATCCAGTTGTTTGTTTGAATGGGACGCAAAGCCGAAACTGCGCGCCCGACCACCGGATAATTCCAAATAAACCCGGGCCAAAAGCTCTGCGTCAACCAAAGCCCCGTGTTTGTCACGGGTCGCCAGGGATATATCAAACCGTTTACAGAGCGCATCGAGCGAGGCCGGCGAGCCGGGAAATTTCGCCCGGGCTATTTTCAATGTGTCTGTAAATCTCTGTTTTGGATAGGGCTCATAACCGGCCCGTGATAACTCGGCATTGACGAAGCCCATATCAAATTCCGCATTATGGGCTACCATTTGAGCGTCACCAACAAAATCAATAAAGGCCTGAGCTTGATGTGAGAATAACGGTTTTCCGTCCAGAAATTCTCTGGTTAATCCGGTAATCTCTGTGACTTTTTCAGGAATATCCCTCTGCGGATCTATATAAGTGTGAAATGTGTTGCCAGTAGGCATGAGGTCAACCACCTCAACACAGCCGATCTCTGTAATGCGATCCGCCCCGTAAGCGTCAAAACCTGTTGTTTCCGTATCGAAAACAATTTCTCTGATACCCTCTTCGGTCATATTCCCTATATGATATCTTCTTTTAGAATATTTATGATATCCTGCACTTGTTCGCGAGCTGCATCCAGCCCTTTATGTGTGAAAATCAGAAAATCAGCTCTGTTTCTTTTTTCCGCATCGGGAATTTGTCGGGATAAAAGTGTTTCAAATAAATCTTCTGTCATGCCGGGGCGGGCCAGAACCCGCTCCCTTTGCACATCTGCGGGTGCTGTCACGACAATGACTTTGTCAACATAGCTATCCCCCCCGGTTTCAAAAAGCAGAGGGACATCCATAACCACAATATTTGATTTATCGGCTTTTGCCTGTTCGAAAAATGCCGTGCGCTCTTGCCCCACCATAGGGTGGATAAAGCTCTCGAGAACTTGAAGGTTGAGGGGATCGGCGCGCATGTGAGCCCCTAAAACTTTCCGGTCGATAGCGCCCTCTTTTACAGCATCCGGAAAAACGGCCCGTATCAAAGGAACGGCGCGGCCCCCCTTAGCATAAAGTTTGTGAACCGTCGCATCCGCATCAAACACCGGACAGCCCGCCTCGCGAAACATCTGCGCCGTTGTGGTTTTACCCATGCCGATAGAGCCGGTGAGTCCCAATATGATCATGCGTTTGCTGTCGATTGAATTTTTCGGGTCAATGCCTGTTTTAATAAGGGCGACGGATCCAGATCCTCTGGCGGGGTTTGTCCAAAAAACAGCTTAAATGACGGCCGTGCCTGGCCAACCAACATTTCCAGACCACCCAGATGCGGGAGGCCATATTGCTGGGCCTGTCGCAGGAGTCCTGTTTCCAGAGGCGTATAAACCAAATCGTAAACAAAGCAGTCCGGTCTGGCCATTTTTAGATCCAGATCAAGCTCGCTCATACCTTTCATACCAGCAGAACTCGCGTTCACGATAAGACCCGCTGAAGGTGTCGAGATCTGGCGATGGCGCCATGGCACAGCATAGATACTGGGAAGATCAATTTCGCGGCGTAGCTTTTCAGCTTTCTCGTCCGTACGTCCGCATATCCTGATTTCCGGACAATTCAAACTTAACAGGGCTCCAATCACCGCACGTGCCGCACCGCCTGTTCCTATCACCAAGGCTGGTGTATTCATAATTTTCTGGGGCCCGAGCCTTTTTAGCAATGGCGCGGCAAAACCTTCGAGATCCGTATTATGAGCATAAAGCTGACCGTTTTTTTTATAGAGGCAGTTTGCAACCCCCAAACGCTCTGCATCCGGGGTTACATATTTGGTCGAATCAAAAGCTAATTTCTTGAGTGGAAGCGTTACATTGACCCCCGATATGGATGTTCTCGTCAATGTACCAAAGGCACGAGGGGCATCATCTGGGCGAACTGCAAAATGTACATAAGCCCCGGTGATACCCATTTTTTTAAGCCAGAAATTATGCATCAGCGGCGAAAGTGAATGGTGAATAGGCCATCCACACACACCCGCTAGTTTTGGAAAAGGCACGGTCATGATTTTATGGCCCCTCTTTCCCTCAAATAATCCAGCACAGGCAATAGGGATAAACCTAATATAGAAAAGAAATCCCCGTCAACTTTTGAAAATAGTTGAGCGCCGCGGCCTTCAAAACGATAAGCTCCGACACTTTTGGTCAAAGCCTCGCCCTCTGACTTTATATAGTCATCTAAAAAAGCGTCTGAGAAATCGCGAACATATAGTACAGTTTTTGCCATATGCCGCCAAACTGGCTGACCGTTTTCACAAATAACCACCGCCCCTATCAGGCTGTGTTTTTTGTTTTTCATGGATAAAAGACGTTCTCGCGCCTCAGATAGGTCTCGTGGTTTATCAAAAAGCTGCCCATCCATTTCCATAATCTGATCGGCTCCGATGACAAATCCGCGTTCCGACTGACTCACTTTGCGGGATTTTGCTTCGGCGAGGGCATCAGCTATATCGCGAATTTTTGCGCCCTCCGCTAACATGGCTGCTTTTATAGCTGCTTCGTCAACGGGCCTGGTGATGACTTCAAAATCCAGACCAGCGTCTGTCATAATTTGCCGCCGAATAGCGCTCCCTGATGCCAGAATAATTCGGGTCATTAGAGGCTTCTCTGTTTTTGATAGAGGGTAATAATTTTCGCTGAAGTTTCCTCAATTGAGCGCCGGGTCACATCAACAACTGGATAACCTTTCTTGGCAAAGAGACGTTTTGCGTCGCGCATCTCATCACGAATATTATCCAGTCGAGTATAATCCGTTTTACGGTTTTCATTTAACCCGACCAGACGCTGGCTTCTGATTTGCGAAATCCGTTCCGGCTGAGCCACCAATCCCACAATAAAGGGATCTTTGAACGTATCCAATATAGTTGGTAACGGCGCTGATGGGACCAAAGGAATATTCCCTGTTTTGTAACCACGATTAGCCAGATAAATACTGGTAGGCGTTTTAGAGGTGCGGCTAACGCCCAATAAGACAATATCAGCATTTTTAAGCCCGGTTACATTCTGTCCATCATCATGCGCCATAGCGAAATCCAATGCTGCAATGCGGTCATAATATTCTGTATCTAATGTGCGCTGCGCGCCAACCTCATGGGTAACAGAAGCCCCCAGATAGCGACCAAGCATGGACAAAGTCGAATCCAGAATTGAAATAGCCGGAATACGTCGGTCTGAACAAAAGCTTTCAAGCATTTTTCGGCGTTCAGGATTCGCAACCGTATAGAGAACCACACCAGGCTTTTGCTCAATATCTGAAAGGGTCCGAACCATCTGGTCTTCGGACCGGACTAAAGCATGCAAATGTTCCAAAGGTGTTGCATAGCGGAACTGCGCACAACTGGCCTTCATCATAGCCACCAGGGTTTCACCGGTTGAGTCTGAAACCAAGTGGACATGAAAGTAAACGGATATGGATTTATTACGCTGGCTCACGGCTGACTTTTTTGGACTTATTCGTCTTTACCCACAAGACAAATCTATTTTCCGGCACAGTCAAGAAAAACCGTGACAGTTTTGGTATATAAACCGAATTTATCGACTCTGTGGATGTTTTCCATTCTGATATCATGAGATCTGGGGATTATAGTTATCATTTTTTTATCCTCAGACTTATTCATACACTTAAAGCGAAATATATAACTTTCGCGACACATATGCACGTTTTCTATTTTATCCCGATCACATATTCACATGAGTGTAATTTTCTGAAGATTCACAAAATATTAAATTTACTTACTAAAAGGTTAATTTCATCCACACTTCCACAGCCTCTATAACTATCATCACTTTTTTTATTTAATAGAGGGGGACAATTGGACTGAATAGATTTAAGTATAATTCGTGACCCAGTCTCTATTAAAAGTGCTCTCCGGTGAGCCAGTAAACCCTCCTCCTGTCTGGTTTATGCGACAAGCAGGTCGGCATTTGCCTGAATATATGAAAATCAGAGCGACTGCCCGCGACTTCATTGATTTTTGTTTTTCACCAAACAAAGCAGCCGAAGTCACACTACAACCTATTCGTCGATATGATATGGATGCAGCGATTCTATTTGCTGATATTCTACTCGTTCCCATAGCTCTCGGACGGGATGTCCGTTTTGTAAAAGGCACAGGACCAGTACTAGATCCGCTCAAAGTCGAAGATATAGCCAAGCTTGGCAATGACATGGATGTCTTAAAACCAGTCTATGAAACCGTATCGCGAGTTAGAGCGGAACTAGATGATCATAAAACGCTTATCGGATTTTGTGGTGGTCCCTGGACCGTGGCAACATATATGATCGAAGGACGGGGTTCACCGACCAAAGAAATTCCAAAACGTTTTGCATATGATCATATTCAGGAAATGGATGAATTATTATCGCGCTTAGCGGACGCCAGTGCGGATTATTTAATTGAACAGGCTAAAGCCGGCGCGGATGCGCTCAAAATATTTGAAAGTTGGGCTGAGGGCTTACCACCTCAACAATTTGATCGATTGGTTATTGCCCCCACACGACAAATTATCGACCGCGTTCGGGCGGCTGGTATTACGAAACCCATTATAGGTTTTCCCAGAGGTGCCGGTCTAAATGCATTGCGATATGCGAGAGAACTGGACATTCAATGCTGCGCCGCTGGAACAGATGTGCCCTTAAAGGCGTTTCGACAATCTGTGCCCGATGGTATGGCCATACAGGGTAATTTAGATCCTTTGGCTCTGCGGATGGGTGGAGACGTGTTACGGCACGCGGTTCAAAACGTCTTGGATACAGCAAGTGGGCCCCATATTTTTAATTTAGGCCATGGTGTAACGCCGGATGTGAAAATCGAGAATGTACATGCGGTGATATCTCATATCCGAACGGGGAGTGGGAATTATGTTTGATTTTTTATCTGGATATATGGAATGGATCCGAGCGGTTCACATTATTTTTGTGATATTCTGGATGGCAGCCATGCTATATATGCCGCGCTTATTTGTGTATCATTATAATGCGAAACCTGGTGGCGAACTGGATGAAACCCTAAAAATTCAAGAAGCAAAACTTCTACGAATTATTATGAACCCGGCGATGATAGTTGCCTTTATCACAGGTCTTACTCTGGTTTATGTCCGTCATGGAGAATTTGGAGAAACCTGGTGGTTACCCATAAAGCTGGGTTTGGTGTTTATATTGATGGGTTATCATGGATATCTATCTAAAACTCGGAAACTTTTTGCGATTGGAGAACGGCCAAGAACAGAGAGATTTTACCGTCTGGCTAATGAAGTCCCAGCTATTTTGACCGTTTTTATTGTTATTCTTGCTGTTATAGAACCATTTTAAATGGGTTGACGGACAAAAATTTTGCCCATAAGGGGATTTGAGTGACACAGGCCGTTCTGGCCAAATCGTGGCGACAGGGCCACAATCCCCCATTTCAAGATTACATCATGACAAACATAAATTTAGAAACCCTGGAATCCATTTCCCTTGATGATCTCAAGGCTATGAAGCCTGCTGAATTAACCGCATTCGCCGAAGAAGTCGGTATCGAAAATGCTGGGTCGCAGCGTAAACAAGACTTGTTTTTCTCTATTCTCAAAGATCTGGCCGAAGAGCGTGAGATTGACATTAACGGCAGCGGCGTTGTTGAAGTGCTGCAAGATGGATTTGGATTTTTACGGGCGCCCGAAGCCAATTATTTGCCGGGCCC
>JAHDEZ010000023.1 GCA_020628425.1 Hellea sp.
CAGGTGCTAGTGCCCGTATGGGCGTGGAAGTTCGAGTCTTCTCCTGGGCACCATTATCTCAAAATATTATTATTTAGGGTCACGGCTTGCCGTGCCATTTGTCCCGTCATATGACGGACAGGGGAGACATATATGCGTAAAATTTTTCTCATTCTGGCTTTGGTCGCTGCCATGGTTATCGCGGTCGTTATTGTCAAATTTCAACCGACGGCCCGGGCCGGAGCAGCCTATGCAGCCAAGGCGCTGTGTTCCGGTGTGTTTGTATCGGGCCTGGACCCGGAGCGTGTGGCGGCCGAGGAATATGAAAGCCTGGATGCGGCATTTGGTTATCTCAGTCGCCGGGTGGATGTGGAAGAACAGCTCGTTGAGACGTCGCTATTGGGATTGGGACAGGCTCGGGCCGAGTTTAACCCGCAAACCGGCTGTACCCTTGTCCACGACGCGGATGTCAGGCCAGCTTCGTCCATTCAGTTCCGACGCCCACCCATTCAGCGACAACTTAATGTTAGGCATGGTGAGGCCTGGCGTTATGATGACGCGCTCGATTTTGCTTTTACCGATGTCGAGGGTAATCTTCCCATCACGACACGGGCTGTAGTTATCATCAAGGACGGCTCTGTCATCGCCCAGCGCTACGCCGAAGGCATTGGACCGACGACCCCGCTCAAAGGCTGGTCTATGAATAAAACCATTACCGGTTTGGTGATCGGCACTATGGTGGATGCGGGGCAGCTCGATTTGAACGCCCCGGCGCCCATTGAGGCCTGGCAAGGCGAGACTGACCCGCGCAGCGCGATAACGCTCAAACATCTCATGCATATGTCTTCAGGTCTGGGCTTTGATGAAGACTATGCGGATATGAACAGTGATGTGGTGCAAATGTTGTTTCAAGCCCCGTCCGCATCCGGGATTGCGGTCAAATCAGGTCTGGCCCATGAACCCGGAACCCATTGGTCCTATTCCAGCGGGACCAGTAATATCCTGGCGGCCATTGCCGGTGATGTGGCCGAACGGCAAGGACAGTCCATTACCGATTATATGTGGAAAAATTTATTAGGTCCAGCAGGCGTCACGACAGCCTTTCTGGAGACAGATCAGGGCGGAGATTTTGTCGGATCGTCCTATGGCTATATGGGGGCCCATGACTGGGGTCGGTTAGGGCTTGTGATGTTGCGTGGCGGCGTCGGAGAAAACAGTCAGCGCATTGTATCGCAGGAATGGATAGATTTTATGGTCATGCCTAACGGGCTGTCCAATGGCGTTTACGGGGGGCAGACCTGGCTCAATGCCGGTGCGGCGACCGGGTCTGAATGGAGCTATTCCGGTGTACCGGCGGATATGTATTATTTCTCCGGACATGATGGTCAGTTTGTTGTCATCATCCCATCCGAAAATATGGTGGTCGTGCGGCTGGGCGAGTCTATCTATCAGAATACGAATAAGCATTTAGGTGAGCTACTACGCAAAATTCTGGAGGTGAAACCATAAAAAATGGCCTCCCTAAAGGCGGCCAAAAATGTGTTATATGGGCGTTTCAGTTATGGTCCGGGCGGTAGAGCTGAGATATCTACCGGAGCTGTGGAGCTATACCCCAAAGCGCGAGACGTCAGTTGATACCAAGCTTCGGCCGTATTGTTTGAGTCGCCGCTAATAGTGAAGTAAATAGAGAGCTCGTTTAACGCATATACTTTACCCTGATTGCGCTCCATGACGTTTAACCGTGTTCGGCGTGAGTCCAGACAGGTACTGACATTCGGGTCGCAATTCGGTGCTCGGGTACCGGGGTAACGGTATTCCGAAATGACGATTGTTCCGTCCATGTCCAGTTCCCAGAAAGCGGTGCTTCTTCGCACTTCGGTCTGCTCTAGAATAGTATCCCGGTCATTATCAAACAAAGTGATCTGTTCTGCAGTGCCGTCAGATTTTATCTCTGTCCAAATGATCTGGCTCGAATTGACCCCAAAAGGTGACGCGTAGAATCCCTCGGCTTCCATATCGGTTTGCGGACGGTTAGCCGGATCATCGACGGCAAAGGTGCCATTGTGCAATCCTTCCAGAACACCTTCCCGATAAACGGCGACGGTGGTCAGGTTTTGATGGATGAGATTATAGTTGATTTCGAATGTTTCACCCGGATTGAACCGGTCACTGTTAAATGTGACTTGAATGGTTTTGGTATCAATAGCTTCCCAACTGCCATTGCTAAACAAGTCTGGCGCAAATTGGCTGGTAACAGTTCCATTCATGTCCGTGCCCACGCGCTCTAAGGTCAGGACATCTGCATTATAGTGGAACTGACGCGGCCCAAATCCCGTATTTGTGTCGGCACCAAGGTTTGGATTGAAATTGCTGGAAAAATAAGACGTCAATAAAGTCGCTTCAGTGCCGCCGCCAAACAGGGCTTCGACATCGACATCCTGATATTCCTCGTCTTCTATATAGGTGACCTGAAAAGAGCGCGACGCGTCTTCGTCAGGCAGATCCGAGGCATTGTCAGGATAGCTCAATGTGATCACATTTTCGTGGTCATATAAAATACCAGTAGGCATATCGAAAAGCGGAGTCAGAACAACGCGCTCGAGACTGTTGATCTCACGAACCTGTTGCCAGATACCATTAATCTGTTTCCAAGGCATTGTCTCCACTTCACGAACGGCGCCGCCGCCACCGCCGGTAATGGTGACCAAGCCGTCAGCATCTTGAGTCCACTCAACATCGATTTCGCTACCGCCCTCACTGAAAATGCCAGATCCATCAGCCTGAACTGTCAAACGCGAAACAACGACATCTTGCGCCGTCATAGTGATCGTCGTCGGGAACTCAGAAAAGGGTGCAACACTCGCCAGGATAATGTTCTCGTCACCCATCATCAAATCCTTAGCCCCATCAAAAGCCGCCGGGTCCGTAAGCCGTGATGAACTGACATATTGCTGCGCGCCAACGGGGTCGATGGCAAATTCAATTGTATCTGCATAACCATCCGGCAGACCTAAAGTCACTGAACCGTTATTCTCGGATATGATTTTGACCGCTGTGCCCAGAGATATGGCTTCACTACCATTGACCGTCGCCATAGCTGCGCTCACATCCGCTTCAGTGGCGACAGCGTCATTGGCTCTATACATAATCCCGTAAAAGGCGGTCGAAAGTGGCGTTAGGTTCACACCTAATTCCTCGCTGGCATCTAATACGCCGTCGCCACCGCTGGCATCCATCATAGCCTGCAGGGTCAATGGAATGTTGTGAAAAGCAATTTCTGGATCGTCGGAGCCATCGGACCTCAAAAACATGAGCGACTCGGCGAAATCTTCATCGGCGAGCACATCAATCACGTAGTTACCGTCGGCATCGGTCGTTACGCTCACGGCATCGGCACCATAGTCGGCGTTGACATCGGACGGTACTGCTGCGCCGTTCCAGACAAGACCCTGGATTTGAAAGTCGATTTCATTGACGGGGTTAACGGTGATGGTGACAGAGCTAGAGGCCGTCGCGCCCTCATTATCTGTGACCATGACCTCAAAGGTCAGTGTTTCCTCGACTTTGGCGACCGGGGCCGTAAAATTGAGTGTTGCCAAAGATGTATCATCCAGTGTGACCGTTGTTCCACCTGTCTGGCTCCAGGCATAAGTTGAGATACTGCCATCGGTATCCGTTGCATCGGCGGCTATCATGCCGGCCATTTTTTCATCCAGAGATGTATCGCCGCTTATGGATACGGTTGGGGCCTGATTGACCGGTGGCGGGGGAGGTGTGGTTGTTCCATTTGACCCATCAGAGCAGGCGCCCAAAATGAGTGTTCCGAGTGTAATAGGGAGAACTTTCGCCCAATTATTTGCATAGAATCGCATATCTAGTCTCCTTGAAAATTCTATTTTTCCAGTAATAGAGACGATGTGATTGCCTGTATGTGATGGCTGTCACGCGTAGGACATGCATTTCTGTGACGAAAATCACGATTTCAACGAATTTATAACGGATTAACCCTATACCGCTCAAAACGGTACAATTGGGATATTTGAGACATGGTGGACGTCACACTTCAAGAGTTTAATCATTGGCAGGCGCGGCCTGTCGCCGATCCGCGCAGGGCGTCTCCGGCGCAGTTCATGGACGGCATGACAGAAATTTTGGAGGCCCAAGCTCCTATGCAGGCATTGGAGCTCTTTCAAACATACGCCAAAGCGGGTGGGTTGATGAAAATAACCGCCTCTGTTCGGTCGCGGTTTGAACGCGTGATCAAAGATGCGGCCCGGGCCGGAACGATCATCATCGAAACCGAAAATGACAGTGAGGTTGAGGACGACACCGACCCACGGTGTTGGATTGTCCGTTTGGAGGGTCAGGAACGGGTCATCATGCGCACGTTGGGCCCGCGCAGCTTTGCCGAAGTTCCACTCTCGGAACTGGCCGCTTTTGTTCTGGAACTGAGATGCGCCGACGAGTTTATGGGTAAGGAAGAGATCGCCCGTTCTATCCTCTCGCATTATGGCCTGCAAAAATTGACGGCTTTGGTACAGAGGCGATTGGATCGAGTTTTTTCAGAGTATTTCTAGGCAAAATCGTTCTAGGCGAAACGACTTGATTTCCATAGTTTCCAGCCAACCCACATCAGAAAGAACTGAAGGAAGACTCGAAACACGGCCACGCTATGGGGCGTAATAGCCGGGTTGTCCCGGAACAGATCCCATATGTGCAAAGGCAGGAAGGCCAGGCATAGCCATGTGAAACCCAGCCCTGCGTATGCTCTCGTTTTCGGCCAGAGAACAGCGAGCCCGATAATCAACTCAGGTATGCCCGACAGAATAGCGACCTCATATTTGGGTAGAAAATCAGGTATCAGCGGATAGAAAAATTCCGGGCGGACAAAATGTGCCACGGCCCCTACCAGCATCCAAATGGCAATAAGTGTTGTGGCGAAATAAAGAAAAAGCGGGGTCTTGGTTACAGGGCTTTTCATAGCCCCCCATAACCCATAAAAAAGGGCCCCGAAAGGCCCTCAAAAAGAATTTGCTATTTCGAGTGACTAGCCATCCAGCTCGATAGAAGTTGGATAAGGAATAGTGATCCCGCCCTTGTCGAAAGCTTCCTTGATGGATTTCTTCAAGTCGAACATCACGTCCCAATAGTGCTCCGGCTTACACCAGACACGGCTTTGGATGTCGACAGAGCTTTCATTCAGTGTGACAACTTTGGCCCATGGCGCGTCCGGCTCGGTTAGAACATTTGGGTGTTTGGCGGCTGTGTCATTGATGATCTTGATGGCTTTATCAATGTCATCATCATAGTGGATACCGTAATCCACATCGACACGGCGCAAGCCCAGTGAGGTAAAGTTTGTAATGGTAGAGCCCCAGGCTTCACCATTAGCAATGATAACTTCGCGGTTATCAACGGTGGCCAGATTGGTCGTGAAAATGTTCATGTCATTGACGACACCTTCTTGACCGGCAACTTCAACGTAATCGCCCATTTTATAAGGACGGAAGAGCATAAGCATAACGCCGGCAGCAACATTGGAGAGCGTGCCTTGCAGCGCCAGACCAATAGCCAAAGTGGCGGCACCGAGCATGGCGACCAGAGAGGCGGTTTCAACACCGACCTGTGTAATGGCGGCGATGACAACAAAGGCCGTCACGATATAGCGGGCGATGGAACCCAGGAAATTAGCCAGAGTTTCGTCAACGGCTTCTGATTTTCCAGAAATGTTTTTGACCTTATTGCCAATCCAGCGCGCTACTTTCATACCAATCCACAGGATCAGAACGGCGAGCAGGAATTTGATGGCATAAGGTCCCACTGTGTCCGACCACCAACTCAAATCGGTCAGCTTGTCGAATGAAAATCCAAGGCCTTCAGCGGCTTTCTCAGTTGCCTCGGAGGCAGCTGCTACAGTTTCGTCTTGCATAGGTTTACTCCAGAAAAAGAATTAGACAGAATTTTATGTTAAGCGTTGCGCATTTTCTTAAGGCGCGCCATGCGGTCACGCGCTTTAGATTTTTTGACAGATTTTTGTATTTTAATTTCATGCGGATAAGGAATGCCGATTTTGGCTTTGTCGAAAGCAGCCTTGACCGGTTGTGAAATAGAGACCTTCAAAGCTTTGTAATCCGAAGCTTTGCACCAGGCCCTAAGTTCCAGGTCCACGGAACTTTCATTGAGATTGACGACCTTGGCCCATGGTTCAGGTGTCTCCAAAACAAGAGGGTGCGCAGCGGCTGCCGTCGTCAGTGCTTTGATAGCTTTGTCGATATCGGCATCGTAGCTGATACCGAATACCATATCGAGACGGCGTTCACCCAATGAGGATTTATTTACAATAGAACTCCCCCAGACCTGACTGTTGGAGACTATAATTTCCCGGTTATCCGTCGTGACCAGTCGAGTTGCAGACATGCCGACTTCGGTGACTTTACCTGACACACCGGCCACATCCACGTCGTCTCCAATTTTCAATGGTTTGAAGAAAATCAACATGACGCCCGAAGCAACATTGGACAGGGAGCCTTGGAGGATGAAGCCCATAGCGGCCCCGAGACCGAGAATGACAGCCGACAATGATGTTGTATCAATACCCAGCACAGACAGTGCGCCGATAATGGTGACCAAAAGCACTGCAAATTTGACCAGGCTGCCCAGAAAACGCGACAGGGTCGGATCAGAGGCTGGTGATTTGTTAAATGCGTTTTCAGCCGCTTTTCCGGCCTTGTTCGCAATCTTGCGACCAATCCAGAACACAACCAGTGCGCCCAATACCGGTAAGGCATATTTAGCGATCAAAGGTACAATTTCTGCAACGTCAAAATTCATGAGACACCCCCTCAGGTTTCGCGCGCTCTTTACCAAGTGATTCGGCCGATTTCCAGAGCCTTTTACACAAATTTAACATCATAAATTTGCGGGATTTAAACCCTGTATTTTCACCAAAGATTTGAAGTCTCTGGTTACTACCATCCCAATAAAACCTTTTTGGGATAATAATATTAGAGGGGCATGGTGTGAGACGATCTACAATGATAACGCTTGGTGCGTCAGCGGCATTTGGCGTCATGGCCGTTATTCTGGCGCGGGGCTGGATCAATGACGCCATTCGTGATGAGTATTCCCGACGGTCGGAAAATGTCGAACCTGTTACGCAGGTCAGCACTCATATGAATCTGCAACAAGTCCTCGTTGTGACAGCGGATGTGAATTTTGGTGATGTCTTGACGCCGGATCTTTTGAAAACTGTAGATTTTCCGTCAGATGCGTTGCCGATTGGGACTTATGAGACCATGAATAATCTATTTGTGGACCCATCGACGCCCACGGTCGTGTTACGGAGCATGGCACGTAATGAACCGGTTCTGGATTACAAAATCAGCGGACCAGGTGCGCGAGGCTCGCTGTCAGCGTTGATAAGTGAAGGCATGCGGGCGGTCTCCATTCGCGTGACAGATGTGTCAGGCGTATCCGGATTTGTCATGCCGGGTGATTATGTGGACGTGCTCTATACTCGAGACGAAGAGTCTCGTCGCAACGGCAATAATCTGCAATCAGATATTCTGCTTCAAAATGTGAAAGTCCTTGGTATTGATCAGGACCTCAATGATATGAGCGATGTTCCGGTTGTGGTTCGTACTGTGACCATCGAGGTGGCCAATGTGGACGCGCAGAAACTACACCTGGCCGAAGATGCCGGTAAGCTCAGCCTGACCTTGCGTCGTGCCGGCGATACCTCAGTCGATAAAAATCAGACTGTCGAACAAAAGTCCATTCTGGGCGCACCCCAGAAAGTTGTCCGCTATGTGGCGCCCCGTCGTGTCGCTGCCAAGCCCGTTGAGAAAACAGAATCGCGTCATGCTGAAGTGACCGTTATTCGCGGCGAAACGCGCAACGAAGTCAAAGTTATCAAGGACCCGGATACAGTCCAGGAAACAGCCCAGAATTCAGATCTGGCAGGGGGTTAGACCTATGAAGTCTATGAAATATATTTGTCTTGCAACGGTTTTTAGTCTGGCCTGCTCGGCGCCCGCTAATGGGAAGTCCTGGATCGAGGATATGAGCGGTCAACGCAGCTCGACCAGTGTGAAAATCGACGATGTCATCGTTATGAAAACCGACAAGTCCTTCAAAGAAGTCCGTGTCGCCAATGCGGATATTGCGGATGTGGTTGTTCTGACCGATCGCTCCTTCCACGTCACAGGCAAGCGTGGCGGCAAAACCAATGTGCTGCTCTATGATGAGGACAAACAGCTTATTGATATAATCAATGTCAATGTCGGCTATGATCTGGCTGAGCTCAAGCGGAGCCTTTACGAAACGCTGCCGGGTGAAAATGTTGAAGTTCGGCCTATGGGCGGCGGCATCTATATTTCCGGAGAAGTGTCCAGCACGAATGTTGTCGCTCAGGCCGAAAAGATAGCTCAAGCCTATGCGCCAGGTCGGGTTACAAATGCGCTGAGCGTCAACGATTCCCACCAAGTCATGCTGGAAGTGCGTTTTGTGGAAGCCAGTCGTGACGCCATCAAAGAATTGGGAATTGGGCTTTTGACCCAGCGCCCAGGTGATTTCGGTTTCCAAAGTAGTAATGGCCTCTTGTCAGGCGGTACACCTAATCTGGCCGGGACCCTTTTGGGCGGTCTCGGCAATGTGTCATTGGATACGAATATTCAGGCTCTGGAAGAGCAGGGCGTCATCAGAACTCTGGCAGAACCTAATCTGGTGTCCATGTCAGGGGATACGGCGAGTTTCTTGGCCGGGGGTGAGTTCCCGATTCCGGTCGCGGCCGATGAAGATACTGTCGGCATTGAGTTTCGACAGTTTGGTGTGGGTTTATCCTTTACACCAACGGTACTGGATGATGGGATTATTAATCTGGAAGTGAAGCCGGAAGTCAGTCAAATTGATACGACCAATGGCGTCAGAATTTCCGGCGTGGAAATTCCGGCCTTGCGGGTCCGGCGTGCCGATACCACCGTTGAACTTAGAAATGGTCAAAGTTTTGCCATTGCTGGATTGCTGCAAAATGAAAGTTCCAACAGTAAGTCACAAGTACCGTGGCTGGGTGATGTCCCTATTCTTGGCAGCCTGTTTCGCTCCAGTCGTTACAAGAAAAAAGAAACCGAGCTGGTGATTATTGTCACGCCGCGCCTGGTGCAGCCTGCGCCAGATATCAGCGATCTCGCGACACCGCTGGATTACACCAAAGGTCCTGGTGAGTTGGATATGTTCTTAAACGGTGACCTGGAAGACATTTCCCCCGAGGGCGGACTAAGCTCTCACTACGGTCACACACTTCAGTAAATCGAGGATAAAATGAAAAAAACAACACTAATGATCCTGGCGCTTTCGACGGTTTCCGTTTCGGCCTGTCAGACAACGATGGATGAACCGAGTGAAGTTTTCGGAGCAGCTGTTCGACATAATATCGCGGTCCAGACAGTCGAACCAACCCCGGAGCAAAAGCAAAACACTTATATTCGCCCGGATAGTCAACGTATGGCCGCTGCTCGTGAACGCTATCGTCAGGACGAGGTGGAAGAACCCGAGGATCTGACAACAATCGATTGATAGAGATGGCGAAAATCAAAGAACATTTTCGTCGCTATGCGAATAACATCTCAGGGGCCATGGCCACTTGGGCTGTTTTAACCGCGCCTGTTCTTATTACGGGCGCGGCGATTTCTGTTGATATTTCGCGCATGTTTAATCTGGAGCACGAACTGCAGATTGCGGCCGATGCTCTGGCCAAGGCGGGCGCAGCCGAACTGGATCAGCGCAGCGATTCTATTGAACGCTCCAAGCGCGCCATTGCCAACCTGGTCACCAATGCTCAGAAATTTGGACTGGGCGGTGGCGGCGAAGTGACGGCTGCTTCTATTCGCTTTCTATGGGACCTGCCTGATAACGACTACGAAATCCCAGGTGAGGAATTCGAAACAACAGATCCATTCAAAGCCCGTTTCGTTGAAGTCGAAGTGGTACCGGAAACAGTCCGCGTTATATTTTCGCGCAAAGTTGCCGATCAGATATCCGACGTCACACTTGAGGCAACCTCCATTGCCGGCGCCACAAACGGAATCTGTGGGGCCGCGCCGCTCTTTGTTTGTAATCCCTATGAAAATGATACGACGTCCATATTCGAGGCTATGGAGGGCCGAGAATTCCAAAGGCGTCTCATTCAGTTCAAAACTACCAATAATAATGCCGATACTTATGGTCCGGGTAATTTTGGTTTTCTTGACCCATACGGCAAAGGCGATAATTCTAAACTGGACGAAGCCATTGCGATTAGTAAGTCGCCCATTTGCGTCAGTCGCTCCGCCGGGGTCAATCTGGAAACCGGTAATATTGCCTCACTGCGTGTGGCGATGAATACCCGCTTTGATATCTATGAAGGCAAGTTCAAAAAATATGAAAATGATCCTGACTACGCCCCGGCGGCCAATGTAACCAAGGGCTATTCGGGCAATGGATGTAATACGAATCCGGACCCCAATGCTATGGGCCTGCCGCGGGATGCCTGTTTCGCCGATGATAGCTGCACGGATATGAATGGGCGGATGGGCAATGGTGACTGGGATTTCGTCTCCTATATGGAAGTCAATCATAACGCCGTCAAAAGCGTCACCATTGATGGCACGAAATATAACCTGAATTATGTGTCCCGAAATGCGTCTCCCAAAGATATCCCAAGTCGATATCAAGTGTATCGCTGGGAAATTGATACAGGATCAATTCCTGGTGCCGTCTCATATGGAACATCTTCAACTCCCGAAGAAGGCACGCCAACATGTCATGCCTCCGGACCAAGTACGGCAGAGGTCGACAGGCGCGTTCTCTACGCGGCGGTCTTAAACTGCCAGGAGTTAGAGAGCGCCTATGGGCTTAATGGTGCAGAAACCAATTTGCCGGTTGAAACGTTTGTCAAAGTTTTTGTCACTGAACCAATGGAACAGGGACAAGATAACACCATTTGGGGTGAAATAGTCGGCCCTGTCATCAAAGGGAAAGACCAGGGGGCTTCTGACCGTGTGAGTGTGGCACGATGATCCAGTTCTTCCGAGCCTATCGTGATGACCGCAAAGGTGGACTAGTTGTGGAAGCAGCTCTGCTCCTGCCATTACTTGTGGCTGCGGGACTCGGTGTGATCGACGCGTCTTATATGATGATCCAGAATCATAAGGTCGAATCTCAGCTGTCATTGGCGGCAAATTATATTTCCAAATCAGATACACCGCAAAATCGAGAAGCCACGGCGAAAACGCTGGCCGTGACCGGTACAATTTCAGGTAATGGAGCGCCGCTCATTACCGGCTGGTCTGCGAATGATGTGTCCATAGCTTATGTGACCACCCAAAATGCCAATGGGGAATATCGCGGTGAGGACAATATACAAACCGTGCAATTATCTACCCGTATCGAATATCGAGGCCTGGGTATACTCTCCAGTTTTCTACCGACTAAGCCCATGTTGACGGCCAGTGTGCAGGAACGTGTCGTTGGGGGTGGGTTATGATCTTCAACAGATTTCGCAAAGATGAAAAAGGCGCTGTGGCCGTATCGGCGTCCTTTCTAATCGGGACTTTCATTGTCTTGACGGGCGGCGCCGTTGAAATGGGTTATAGCTATTGGAAAAGCAATGCCATTCAACACGCAGCCAAAACAGGAGCGCGCATTGCGACGACCTCCAAACCTGTCTCAACCGAGTTATCGACAATGACGGGGTTAATCACCGGCGTCGAAGTCGGTGACCCCATTCCTGATTATAAAATCGTTTGTTACGGAAAAACGCAGAGCTGCAACCGGGGTGGATTTGACCAAACAGCGTTTGACAAAATATTTTATGGCCGAAATGCTGATGGAACCTGCGAAGGTACAAGTCGGGAAACCCGTGGCATGTGTGACATGTTTGATGAACTGGGCCCCGAGAACATTGTCATTTCCTATGAGAGCTCAGGCATGGGACGAGCGGGTAATCCGGCTATTCTCGTGCCTTTGGTAACGGTGTCTGTGGTCGATTTCGATCAAGATTATGTATTTTTGAATTTTTTAGGTCAGCGCACGATTAGCACAAAAGTATCGGCGCTGGGTGAGGACCTGAAATGATGGGTGACGCAGCAGAAAACATTTATCCAATGCATGACGGTATTGCTATTCCCCCGGTGAATGATGCTGAACCTGTTACACCGGACAGAGTGGTTGAACCTGTCATATTTGGTTTGACTTCGGCAACCGGAGGGGCGGGGGTAACGACGCTCGCCTTACAAATGGCCTATCACGCTGCGGGCAGTGTCGGAAAAGCCAATGAGATGCCAACCCGCCGTGTGGCCCTTTTGTCATTGGACTTCGAAAACTCTGCACTCGCCTACTATCTGGACGTGGCGCCAAAGGTTTCAGCCGAACATTTTTGTCAAACACCAGAGGTAATGGATAAGCAACATTGTCTGGGTTGGATGAGCGATACCGGTAAAGGTTTCGACATACTTGCATTGCCGGCTTCTGTTGATGGTAATGCCAAAGTCAATCCAAACTCCGTTCTGCATTTCTTAGACCTGGTGGCTCAAAACTATGATGTGATAATATTGGATATTCCTCAGATATGGATGCGCTGGACACATGCAGCACTGGGGGCGGCTGATAAGGTCGCTTTTGTAACCGAACTTAATATTCCGGCATTGCATCTGACCCGTGAACGCTATGCGGCGCTTGTGAAGCTTATTCCGTCTTTGGAAAAATCCGATGTGGTTTTAAACAAATATGAGAAACGCAGTCTTCGCAACAGCCTGAGTCTCAACGACGCGCACAATTCTTTTCGTAATATTGATGTGCACACAGTACCGTCTGACCCGGTCAGAATTCGAGAGGCTATCAATCGGGGAGAGCCTATCGGTTTCGGTTCGAAAAACCTTAAATCCGTAGGCGAAATCAACGCTATTTTTGATAAATGGATGACGTCACACCTTGAGGAAAAGGGTGACTTCTTCATGCAACTGTAAGGCCTTGTTAAACCTGTTCTTAAACGGGTTTTTCACGACAATTTGCTAGGAAATATTTTTATGGGACGCTTTTCGAATATCCTGGGTAGTGACACCCCTGACTATGTCAAATCGGCCGAGGCGCCAGTGGGGCGGCCTTCCACGCCGGAACCCGGTCCTCAGGATCTGATTACACCGGTCGCAACAGAGCCAAAACCCCGCAAGGAGAAAGAGCGCCGTAAAGCCGTCAATTACAAAAGCGAAGAAGAACGTTCCAAGGCTTTGGAAACACAAATCCGCCTGCATGGACGGTTACTGGATGAAATTGATCTGACCACGCTTGAGGGTCTTGATGAAGAAGAAATGCGTCGGCATGTCAATGTCGCCATTCGGGATTTAATCCGGCAAGAATCTATCTCTATCAACCGAGAACAGTTTAACGATTTGGTCTCTGGCATTATCAATGAAATGACAGGACTTGGTCCGCTGGAGAGCCTTCTCCAGGATGAGACGGTTACAGATATTCTGATCAATACTCATAAACAGGTTTATGTGGAACGCGGCGGCGAGCTTGAGCTGAGTGACGTTTATTTCGCTGGCGAAGATCATCTTATGCGGATCATTAATCGCATTGTGGCCACTGTTGGTCGACGTGTGGATGAAAGCCAGCCTCTGGCCGATGCCCGTCTCCTGGATGGCAGCCGGGTTAACGTTGCCATTCCGCCTTTGGCTGTTGACGGGGCACTGGTTTCCATCCGTAAGTTTTCCAAAAAGCCTTTTACCTTTGATAAATTGGTGGAGTTTGGTGCGCTCCCTGATGGTGTTGCGCAATTCTTGTGGGCAGCATGCAAGGCCCGTGTGACAATACTCATTTCCGGGGGTACAGGGTCCGGTAAGACAACTCTGCTTAATGCATTGTCGCAATCTATCAGTCACAAGGAAAGATTGATTACCATTGAGGACGCCGCTGAACTGCAACTGCAACAGCCTCATGTGGCGCGTATGGAAACCCGTCCCCCCAATATCGAAGGTAAGGGGGAAATCCGTCAAAGAGAGCTGGTTAAAAACGCGCTGCGGATGCGCCCAGATCGGGTGATCCTGGGTGAGGTTCGCGGTGAAGAAGCTTTTGATATGTTACAGGCCATGAATACGGGCCACGAGGGTTCCATGGCAACCCTCCATGCAAATACGCCCCGGGACGCCATCACGCGTCTGGAGCAAATGGTGGCTATGGGTGATATGAAAATCACCCCCGAGGCCATTGCTGGGCAGATCGCCAGCGCTGTCGGCATAATTGTCCAGGCCCAGCGCCTCTCCGATGGTCAGCGCAAAATTACCTCCATCGCCGAGATTACCGGCATGGAAGGCTCTGTAATCCAAATGCAGGAAATCTTTAATTATACCCGCACTGGTACCGGCCCTAAACATGAGGTCATTGGTGAGTTTAGAGCGACGGGAATCCGGCCAAATTGTCTGCACGAAATTATAACCCGTAACATCCCTCTGCCTGATGGCCTGTTTGAGCCTAAAGTTTTACCGGTGGGTCGTGTCTACGAAAAATCTATTGCAGAACGGGTCAACGAAACATGATGACCGAACCGCAAATTATCACGCTTATGGCGCTGGTTTTTTGCAGTGCCGCCCTCGGATTCAATGTGCTTGTTGGAGCTGGACGAGAAGTCAACAAATTACGCACCCATGCAAACTTTCACGGGAAAATGAAAGAGAATGGTGACCGCCCAGAAGATTTGCTCGCTAAAATGCGACATGACCGAGGGCTGGATCGAGATGGTTACATCAATAATCTCAATTACAAGATCGGCCGGATGGTCACACAATCGGGCCTGCCGCTTAAGTCTAATTTGATCTACGTTATCATGGCCGTTTCTACGGTCTTGGCTGGGCTTGTTTTCTTCATTTGGAAGCATACCATTATATGGACGATCGGAGCGGCCTTAGCCGGGTTTGCATTGCCGCTTTTGATAGTATCCTATTGTGTGAAACGCCGGCGCCAAAAGGCTGCCAGCCAATTGCCGGATGCTTTGGATGTTATCATTCGGTCATTGCGGGCTGGACATCCCGTGCCCGTGGCTCTGTCTTTGGTCGGGCGGGAAATGCCTGATCCGATTGGGTCGGAATTTGGCATGGCCAGTGATGAGTTGGCATTTGGTGGGTCGGTCAGTAATGCCATTCAGCGAATGGCGGACCGTATTGGTCAGGACGATTTCGATTTATTTGCGGCCATGATTAGATTGCAGGAAAAAACGGGCGGTAATCTCGCCGAACTTTTGGAGAGCAATGCCGCGACGATCCGCGCCCGCCATAGGCTGCGCCTTAAGGTCAAAGCCGCGTCAGCAGAGGGTAGGGCGTCTGCGCTTATTCTCAATTCGGCGCCCATTGGTTTGTATTTGATTGTCAGCAATTTTGCGCCTGAATTCTACGGGGCTGTCGATGATAACCCCGCGGTGAACTATATGTTTATCGGTGTTACCATTTGGATGATCATCGGCAATCTGGTCATGCGTAAAATGATAAATTTCAAGGTCTGACCATGTTCGATAGTTCAACAACAAATGGTCTGATTGTCATCGTTGCGCTAGCGTTTATTGCTGTTGCACTTGCGCTTATATGTTTTGCTATCAAAGAAGCTATCACGGACCATAGGCTCATTAAAAAACGCCTTGAAGGCAATTGGCAAAAAGAGTCGACCGGCACGATTTTGAGACAAAATCAGATGCTGGAAAACTTCGCCAATCACCTGACATTGCCTGACGAGGACGAAATATCCAAAATCCGGGCTAAACTGTCTCGAGCCGGTTACTACAGCACTTCCAGCGTCAAAACTTACTATGCCATTCGTGTTTTATGTTTGATAGTACCGCAAATTATTTTCTTGCTAGGGAGCTCATTGCTCTATCCGCAAATGGAGCAGAAATACCTTATCGGGGTCAGTATCACGCTCGTTTTCGCTGGTTTACTTCTTCCGCCTTATTTTATTACCTTCCGTGAAGGACAACGCCGACAGCAGATCAAAAACGGCTTTCCGGATATGATGGATTTGACCGTGGCCTGTATCGAAGCGGGCCTGGGGGTTAACGCCGCTTTTTTGCGCGTCGCTGATGAAATTGGCGGGCGTTACCCGGCGTTGAAAATCAATTTGGATCTTTTAAATCTCGAGCTGCGGGCCGGACGAGATCGCCATATCGGTATGAATAATTTTGCGAACCGCGTTAATCTTGAAGAGGCACGTTCACTGGCGGTTATGATGCGGCAGTCCGAAGAAATGGGATCAAGTCTTGGCAAATCTTTGCGAGTCTTTGCCGACGAGATGAGAAACAAGCGCACCATGCGAGCTGAAGAAAAAGCTATGTCACTCCCCGCCAAAATGACCGTGCCTTTGATCATCTTTATTTTTCCGACCATTCTCATCATGCTTTTAATGCCGGCGGGTATTCGTCTCATGGAAGGGATGGGATAATGCGTTTTTTGATTTTAACAGGGCTGGCAATTTTAGCCTCCGGCTGCGCCAGTGGAGTGAATTATACGCCCGTTAACATCGAGCCGGTTCAGCATATTAAGTCTGCCCCCTTTGACGCAGAGGCGACATTGGCTGACGCTCAGACAAAATTTGAAGCCGAGAACTATCGCGGCGCCCTCGAAGACTTTCTTAAAGTCAGTGCCTATGAACCAGGTCGGCAAGACTCCCGCCTTGGTGTTGCGAACAGCTATCTGGCACTGGGATATTATGAAAGGGCGGCTCGTATATTCTGGCATCCGGATCCTGTTTGGACCGATGGCGATTATGCGAATGATGTTGCGCTAGGGAAAACACTGTCCGGGATTTACACAGGTCGGTATGACAATATCGAAACCGCTATTAATGACGGCATGACACTTGAGCCCAATGACGCCCGGCTTTGGAATGCCAAAGGTCGTTGGCATGACGGACGCGGGGAATGGATGGATGCTCTTTCCTGTTACGTTGCAGCTATGGAGCTCGGGCAGTCGCGTTCAGGCACCATCAATAATATGGGCATGTCACTCTTGATGCAGGGACGTCAGATTGAAGCTGAAGAAAAATTTGCGCAGGCTGTTGATCTGAGCCCCGACACAGAAATTTATGATAACAATCTCAGAATGGTTTATATTCTTAAGGGAGACTTGACACAGGCTCTGGACGATATTTCTGACAAGCGCGCTGCCAATATCCTAAATGATGCGGGCTATGTGGCTTACAATAGAGGTAATTTCAGCAAAGCTGAAACGCTGTTTTCAAAAGCTCTGGATCTGTCGCCCGTCTTTCATGCCGATGCACAGGCCAATCTCGACCGTCTGAGAGCAGAAACAGCAACGCCTTAGAAACGGCCAATCGTTTTAAAGCCGCCTTTATTTCGGCCCGAAGATGACCGCCCGGAAGATCGGGGCAGAGAAATGCGCGGCATACGCGGGATGGATGTTCGCACCCGCGGGCTACGGGAGCGGCGGGATGAGCGCGGAAGTCTTAAGCCTTCTGTCCAGTCGATCCCACCAAAATCATTATCGGAATAACGTCGTGTTGTGCGCTGCG
The DNA here is from genome assembly GCA_020628425.1 of Hellea sp. Classification (GTDB taxonomy): domain Bacteria; phylum Pseudomonadota; class Alphaproteobacteria; order Caulobacterales; family Maricaulaceae; genus JACOMS01. The sequence continues at coordinate 17,527 of JAHDEZ010000023.1, forward strand.
CCCGTTCGATTTGCCGCCATAGACTGTCCCCGTCCATAGCGCCCGCAAGAACCCGTATCAACAACTCGCCCACCATTTGACCGTCAATAACCGAGGACGGTGCGTCATAGCGCCGGGATTTGAAGCGACGCCGAATTTCTTCCAGTTCCTTGAGGCTCCGCTCATATTTTTTGATAAGATTTTTGGCTTCCTTTTGGTCATCTTCCAGGGCATCGGCGGCGCGGGCTAGCTCCAGAATTTCTTCAATAGCTTGATCGTCCTTGCGAGAGGTCGTCTGGGCCGCCAGTCGCTTAAGATCTGAGAACTTAACCCTGCGAAGGGCATCGGATAGAATATCTGTTGCTTCGCGGTAAGGCCCGGTCTCGCCCGCAGACAGGCGCTGATATTCAACACGTAATTCTTCATAATCACGTTCGGCGCCAGCAATTTTTTCATCAACTTTTTCGAGTGTCGTTTGCGCTTTCAAAGAGGCTTTGTGCAGAGCTGTCACGCCTTTCTTTTCCAGAATATCAGCTTCGAGAGCCTCAAGCTCTGCCCGGCTTTCCAGAACACTGTCTTCGAGGGATTTAACATGGTTTTCGAGACGTCGCGGGATATCCGTAAGCCGTCGATAATTTTCTGCGGCCTCCCTGTAATTCACAAGTCTCGCCACCCAGCCATCAAGCAATTTTGTCAGAAACCAACCTTTGGACTCTTTGGTTCCGTAGCGGCGTTTATGCAGATAGTTGAAAAATGGGTCGCTGCGGTAGGGTCGGCCTTTTTCCTGTTCACCGGCCCGCGCCAGGTCCAGTTTCTCACTGGCCCGAATGACCATGCTTTCAGCCTTTTCAACCCGGTCCAGTGCCGCCATGTATCCCAGGTCTTTTAGAATTTCTTTCTCTGCTACTGCGACGGCTTTGTCATAAGTGTCGACCGCTTTATTAACGTCCTTTTCCTTGTCACGTCGCTCTTTTTCGAGAGTTTCAATTTTAACCACGGCCTTGTCGAGTTTCTTGCCGTGAGAGGTCTCAACTTTGTCATGTTCCGCTAAGAGCTTTTCAGCTTTTCGGTCCACATATCCCAGCTCACCGCCTTCGTTGTTTTCCAAAAGTTCCAGGCGTTCTTTGGCAATATTGTCATAGGCCGCCGATTGCTGACGTTTCAGATCGACTAAATCTTCCGCCGCTCGTTTAGGCAGGACGGAGGCCTCGCTCACGGCCTTTCGAGCCCGCGCAATGGCCGTATCGATTTCGTGGAGTGTCTGTAAGCCGCTCTTCATCTACCAGTCCAAAATGGCTCCGCCATCCGTATCAATGGCATATTCAGGTTCAAGGTAGCCCCGTCGCTTGCGACCAACATCTGCGTTTTGAACAATAAAGTCGTCAAGTTTGTCATTAATGATCCGGTCAAAATCTTGTTTGGAAACGCGGACGCCCCAGCTTTTAGTCACCCGGGTCAGGTCTTCTTCTTCGCTGGAAATCTGCACGTCGGCAATGTCACCGGATGGAGTCACACCCTCGACGATAATGTAGTAATTGCGCACATCTTGAGAACCGCGATTATTATGGCGGATAATGCCTGTGTCGCGCCCGTCACGGAAAACGACCCGAACAGTGTAAACCTGATTGAGTGTACTTGAGAAAGTCTCAAGAGCTTCGACACTGGCTTCTGCGCGTCTGGCATTTCCGGTGTCTACGGCGCTTAGTGCGGCACCCTTTAATTCCTGTGCCCGCTCACGCAATGCGTTTGAGGCCGCTGCATCGGAAGCCGATGCGAAAGCTTTGTCAATTCTGGCCGGGTAGTCTTTGGTCAGCAGTGTTTCGATTTTCTGAGCTTCCAGCCGGGCGGGTCGTTCAAAGGCGAAATGATTGATAGCCACAGCAGAGGAGATTATTGCCAGCACTGTCAACAGCAGAGGCCCCCATTTACCGCGATTGATATAGACCTTCGCCAACCACGTGCCAAAGCTCTTTTTCGGAGGCTCATAGGCGAATCTTTGCTCTTCAAGTGCCATGACCCCGTCCATGAGAACATCGTCAGGGACGGAAATACCTTGAGCTTTATATATATCTCTGAGACGGGAAATCAGGGCTTCGCGTCGGTCTTCACTGTTGAGTTCTTTTTCGACCATGAGGCGTTCATGACGAAGCGTATCCACCACATCCATGGCGAGCATCACGTCATCAAGTTTTTCCTCAGATGTCGTCAGGCGGGCCTGAGAGGCTTCTAACTCTTGCTCGGCTTTCAGAATATCCTGGGTGCTTACCATGTCTGAGACATAGGATTTAGAAGATGACGGCGCAAGCCATCAATCTGCTCTCTTAGAGGATTTTTGCACGAAAGGTGATAGCGAAACCCGGATCAGGATCCCCATAAGTCAAGACGCCTTTGGGATTGAAACAGATATATGTGACATTGGAATCGTAACTGCCCACAGGCGTGTAATTGCAATCAGCGAAGCTGGCCGGTTTCGCCGTCAGATTTGAAAATCTGATATCAGTGGCTTCATCAAAATTAAGGGCTGCCCCATTACTTTGTGTGAAAATAATAGAACCGGTTTCGGGGCCGCCGTCGTCTATATCACCTGTAAAATAGGCTACTTCCGGCGGCATGGCATCGATAAGGACAATAGAGTCCGGATGCGTATCTCCAAATCCGACATTCTGAATAGAAAACGTGTAGAGGACATCTTCACCCGGAATGGCATAGAGTCCATTTGCATTCGGGTCATACATGGCCATAGATTTATGACCCGCAAGCCGTGTCGGCAGGGCATAGCTGTTATTAACAACCACAGGGGTTGTGACCTGGAGCGAGCTGCTATTGGCCGTATTATCAATGCGGCCTGTGTCAAAATCCGCTGTCAAAATGGTATAGGTGCCTGTCAGTTGGCAGGTTTCGCCAGGCGCCACTGTTGGGCAGGTCGTAGAAGACGGCGTGATGAGCGGATCTTGAACCAGAACATTTGACTGCGTTACTGTGCCGTCATTGGTCGACGTTACTATATAGGTCAGCGTGTCACCAGCAGAGGCGTCACCACTACCGTCTATATCATTTAAAGTCGGGTCGGGTTTGTCGGCCGTTAAGCTCGCAAAGGCCACATCGTCATTGGTAATCGTGCAGGTGGCGCGATGACCTTGAGCGAGGGTGACACTGCCACTATCCGGCGCCGTATTATTCATTGTGCCAAGGTCGCAACTCCAACTGCCCTCCGCATATTCACGCGACAGAAACTCGGTCAAGGAAAACGTTCCAGCCACCAAGGGCTGCAGGCGGTTGGAGGTATAAACTGTTTGGGTGCCTGATGTAGTTCCGCCATCAAAAGTTAAAGCGCCGGCAGACGTTTGAATGTCAAAGAAATCAATGTCTTTGTTGACGGGCTCCACTTCATCATTGATCACTGTTTTCACAATTTGCAGGGAGGTCGTCAACGGAAGTGTCAGGCGATTGGAATAGGCGCATTTAGGGCCATTAATGCGCGTGGGCAGCCCTTTGCCGGCCCTGCTGGCATTGTAACCAACAATAAATCTAAATCCAGGATTATCATCAATCTGACCATCTCCATCACCGTCACAGGGAATACCTATGGCATCAACTATCACAGTCGGGGAAACGGCCCCGGTCGAACTCATATCGCCCTTGTCATTTTCACCGTCCAAATCTTGGAACGGGTCATCGCCGCCTACGCGCATGTCCGAAAAAAAGTCTTGCAAGAAAACGACATCATCATCTGAAACCATACCCAACAAGATGTCGTACCGACTATTCGCATTCTGTGTGTAGGTTACATTATACCGAATGGTCGCCGTATCTGTTGGCATCATACATTGTTGTGAAAGCGCGAATGTCTGATCGGCGATCGCAACAATATTGGCGTCATTAGCCGTGCAATTCGGGGCATTATAAGGCGTTTGCGCAAAGGCGCTCACAGGCAAAAGGATAGCCCCGAGACTTGAAAATATACGATATCGCCAAACTGTTTTCATATCGAAAATTGCGCCCAACTTCCCACTCAAGTTATGTCAGGCAAATTTTTAACAGAAAGTCTTAAAAATTAATCACTTCGAAGATTAATTTTTCGTTATTCGAGTAAAAGCGTCTGTGAAGCGCCGGTTTCGGCCAGTTTCGCCAGTCTTCGCTTGCCATCTTCGACAATTACCCGGATTTCTTTTGAATTTTCAGTGGCAAGATTACGCATTTCAGCGATGATTTCCTGGCTGCGTTCCTGATAAGATATGACAGAGTCCAGCAATTTTTTGACGGCGGCTGCAGAAACAGTCGGACCATATCCGGACCTAACGGCAGCTTCTTGAACTTTGTCACCGACTTCAGCCAGGACTTCCAGGCTTTCATTCATACCTTTTTTCATGGCTTCCAGCGTTTGGGTACTCTCGTGCAGACCGTGCATGCCGGTAAGGGTCGCCGACAGGGCCGTCAAAACGACTTCATTGGTTGAGAAGAATGAAATGCTCTGAGCGTAGACCCGTTCTTTGGCATTTTTGGTTTGAACCAGCCTGGCCATCACAACCTCGGACGTATTGTAACCCACGGTCAGATTATCAGACAGGTCTTTGGCGATCTGATAGCGTTTATCCGATGTTTGGAGCCCGCGGAGTTTTTCGTCCCGGTCCAGTTCCAGCTGAGCGCGCCGGGTCTTGTCCTCACCCGTAAAGGCATCAACGGCCGCCACAGCAGCGTTCACATCGGTTTTTGCATCTTCCAATTCGCCTTCAGCTTTCTTTAGCACGTCAAAGGACAACACTTCAGCGTTTTTCATGGCACCTCTGAAGTCCATATAAGCTTCGAGGATAAGCTGTTCACGTTCGATCTGATCGGACGTGTCTTGGGTTACATCCTTGTAGAGGTCTTTAATTTTATCAAACCGGTCAGCAATCGTACCACGGCGCAACTTCATCCAGAAATTTGAGATTTTTTCCATCGTATTGACCTTGCCATCGGCATATTGGTCTACGAGGGCTTTTGTATCGTCGCGGATGGAATTAAAGGCTACAGTGATACCCTCATATCTGTCTGCAACTTTGATACCCGATACTTGCTCACGGACCACTTCATTAAAGTAAGAGGCTTGATTAAGTGTGCGGGCAATGGCTGTGACTTTGGCTTCGTCCAGATCTGAGATTTGATCCAATAATGTGACGACGGGAACTGGATCACTTTCGCCTTTCAGCAGACCAAGTTCACGCAGGCCGCTCAGGGCCTTATCCAGATATTGTAGTGTGCTGAGTTTTGCCATTTTACCCCTCTTCTCGATTCGACGGCTGATTTGTGTGTATACTCGTTATAGGTAGCGGATATTGTTTGGGCAATAAGTGGCTGGTGATTAATGCAGTTCCCAATCGACAAATTTTGCGGCCATAAGCCCTCGGAGCGAATTTCCGACAAACACAGAATCAGCATGTTGAAGGTCCTGAATTGTCAGAACGGCCTGTCTAACGTCGCCGCGCTCGATCATGACCGCGCGTTGCACGCCTGGCAATAATCCTGATGACAAATGCGGGGTGATTAATTCACCAGCGATTTCGACAAAAATATTGGTAAAACTTCCTTCGCAAATCTCGCCCTCCGGATTTAAGAATATAATCTCCTGGCAACCGGTTTTATCGGCGACCCGCCGCCGCTCGCTTTCGTAGAAATCACGGGCGAGAACTTTGTGTCGAAACTCTTGGACGCCGAGGCTCAGGGCGTGTTTGGACAATGCGATTTTTACGGGGGTTTTGATGTCTATTAGGTCCTCATGCTCTACGGATAACATGCCGTTTTCACTCAGGATTAATCGGCATTTCTGGGCATTATTTCCGGATATTTTTTGCACCTCTTTTTGCAAAGCAAGTTCATCATATGGATAGCCCAACATACGGGCGCTATTGGCGAGGCGGGCGAAATGATGTTTACGGTTGCGAATGCCCGTTTCAGCTTCCCAGCGAAAGGTTTCTACAAGGCTTGGAATATCGGACAGAACTTTGGCTTTGAGCAAGCATTCCTCATATTCCGCCCGCCCGTCGCTATCCAGTACCACGCCGCTGCCCACGTGATAGATCAATTTCCCCTCATCGATCATGGCTGTGCGAATGCCGACATTAAAGCAGGCCTGTCCGTCTGGATCCATGTAACCGATAGCGCCGCAATAAGGCCCGCGCGGCCCAACTTCGAGCTCGTGAATGATTTCCATGGCCCTTATTTTGGGCGCGCCGGTAACAGAGCCACAAGGAAACAGGCTTTTGAACAGGCGAGTGACCGTGATGTCGTCGGACAGGTGCGCCGTCACCGTCGACGTCATCTGGTGCAGTGTAGGGTAGGTCTCGAGGGCAAAGAGGTGAGGAACTTGGACGCTCCCTTTCTCCGCCAGACGCGATAAGTCATTTCGCAGGAGATCGACAATCATCAGGTTTTCTGCCTGCGATTTGCTGTCTTTGCTCATGTCATCCCTCAATTTCCGGTCAGCGTCGGGATCAGGTAGGCGTTTCACCGTTCCTTTCATGGGACGCATGGTAATTTGCCGGTTTTCGGTTTCAAAGAACAGTTCTGGGGAAAAGGTCACAATATCAGGGCCTTCTCCTAATGCAATTACGCCCCCATAATGCACAGGTTGGCGGGCCCGCAGCGTATCATAAAGGCCAAGCGAGGATCCTTTAAACGCTGAGGTGAGGGGGAATGTAAGATTAATCTGATAAACATCACCCGCGCGGATATAGTCTAAAACCCTGTTAAAACGATCCACATAGTCGGCCTCGCTCCAGGCCGGTGACAGATTAAGTCTTGGAACCGTTTCGTCCGGTACGTTCGGATAGTCGGGGGACCAATTCTCAAACACACCCATCAGGCATAAGGGCGCGTCCCCGTCTTTTACCAGTCCCGCAAGTTTGGACTCCAATAGGAGACCGGCCTCATAAGACAGATAGCCTGCCAGAAAACGGCCTTCATCCAGGTGGGCCTGAATTTTTCGCAAAGCGCCTTCCAGTTCCGTCGGGTTGCGTGCGCAGATGATTTCTAATGGGTTTTCGTAGAGGCGCGCACGGCCCTTGAGCTGGTCGTCCAGCAATATAAAAGGTACTGTCGGCATTAAAAACTAAAGCCCTCAATCAATGTGCCGTAATAAGCATTTCGTCCGCTCAAGACTTTGAAGGCGTCATCGCCGATAGAGCGCCGGAAACTGATTTTTGAACCGGGTTTGATCTGCCCCAATTGCCAAAGATCGGCGCGGATCACTTGCAAGGCCCTGAGGTAACCACCTGTGCAGTGTCCGTCCGTCATAGCTAAAATAGGTTGTCCGTCCGCAGGGCATTGCAAAGTTCCAGGCAGAAGGGGTGAGCTGATCATGTGTTTGGTTTCATTTGGAACGACACGATTGCCTTTCAACCGGGCACCCATACGGTTCGTATTTTGTGTGGCTCTATAGGGGTCCACGAATAAGTGTCGCTGACTGGGTAGACAGAGCTGATAAAACTCCGGACCTTCCAGAGCCCTCAGAACGACGTGATCAGAAAATTGCGGAATATAGCTTTTTGGGATTGAGCGCGGTTGTTGCTGGCCCGGTTGCGTTTTCAATCGGTCATTGGATTGAAGCGACCGTCCCATATGGCCACCGAGATTGGCCGGTAGATAGGTGGAAACACTGCCCAGAAACGGATCGCCTTCAAACCCGCCGGGAACAGCCAGATAAGCTCTGCAGCCTATGCGAGCAAAACTAAAGGTCAAAATGTCACCGGCCTTGACCTTGAAGTGAGAGAAGTTCTTCACGTTTTGACCATTAACCTGTGCCCACATTTCAGCGCCCGCTATGGCTACGGTCATATCGGCTTCGAAGCGAAAATGCTGTCCGCCTAATACGCATTCAAGCGCAGGCTTATCCCACGCATTGCCGACCATATAATTGGCCAGGGCGAAACTGAGTTTATCGGCCGCGCCGCTGCGTGGAATGCCTTCATGCCGATGACCGGGACGTCCAGCATCTTGAATAGTTAGGCGGGTGCCGGGTTGTTTGACAATTATCATTCCGACAACTCGGCGAATTTTTTGGGGGAAATGGATTTAAACTGAACCCTGTCTCCGGCCCTAAGCAAAAATGGTCTATCGCGTCGGGCATCAAAAATAGCGAGTGGCGTACGGCCGATAATCTGCCATCCCCCCGGACTCTCAAGGCCGTATATACCGGTTTGCCAACCGGCAATACCAACGGACCCGGCAGGCACTATCTGACGGGGTGTGTCCCGCCGGTTATGGTGGAGGACTTTAGGCGCTTCTGACAGAAAGGTGAAGCCCGGAATAAATCCCATCATACAAACGGTGTAGACAGAGGAACTGTGTTCCTGGACGATCTCTTTTTCCCCGAGTCCACTGCTGGACTTTATCACATCCATATCGGGGCCGAATTCTCCGCCGTAGCAGATCGGGATTTCGACCAGATTGCCTTCGGGTTTGGTTGATGTTGCGGTGTCTTTTAAGGCCTTGGACAATGCGGCGCGTGCTTTTTGCGGCGCAAATTGCGCCGGGCAAAAATAAGCCAGAAGGCTGTTATAGCCCGGCACCAGTTCTTCCCAATAGGATAGGGGGCGCAAGGCGCGGATCAGCGCATGAATATGCAGGGTGACCTTTTCGGAATATCCTTCTGTCGGGAATTGAACCAAAAAAGCTGAGTCGCCGTAAGGGATGATTTCATAGCTGTTAATCGGCACGTATAAAGGCCTTAATCTGCGCGCCATTGGATTGTAAACGCGCCTTGATACGGGCGGCCGTTTTATCGGCTCCTGGACTGTCACTGTGCAGACAAAGCGTGTCGACATCAAGTCGAATTTTTCCGCCGCTGGCCGTTTCAACATTATCACCACGCCACAGGGCGCAGGCCTGGTCTTCGCGTTCCGATTGCTGGTCCAGGACGGCGCCCGCCTGCTTGCGACTTTGCAGGTGACCGTTATCCGTATAGCGTCTGTCAACAAAGCCCTCGGCGATGAAGTTCAGGCCATGCCGTTTTGCTGCTTTGGTTAGTTCTGACTGGGGCGCACCCATGAGCCAGAGTGCCGGATCGAGCGTCGCAACAACATTGGCGACCAGCTCAGCCTTTTCCGGGTCAAATACCGCATCATTGTAAAGCGCGCCGTGGGGTTTCACATAATTGACTTTTTGACCTTGTTCTGCGGCGATTTCCGTAAGTCTTGCAATTTGTGAGAGAAGGGCATTTTCAAGGACGCTACGATTGATGTCCTGGCCTATACTCAATGATTTACGACCGAAGTTTTCTTTATCCGGATAGGCCGGGTGAGCGCCGATATTAACGTGGTTTTGCGCGGCGATATCAATTGTCCGTTTCATGGACTCTGTATCACCCGCATGACCGCCACAGGCGATATTGGCCGACGTGATTTGAGATAGAATGCGGGTCTCTATGTCACGCCAGCTGGCAGTATCAGCCTCGCCCGTATCTGCATTCAAATCTATTGCTCTCATGGGCAAAGGCCTAAATGAAATCCGACGGGTTGGAAATAGTTTTTCATTTGGATTCTATGGTTCCAGCTCGCCCAATTGCCGCATCAACATGAGCTTGTAACAGGCTGCAACAGACAAAGAGTCTGTGATGCGTCCAGCCTCGACCTCAACATAAAATTCATCCAGAGATATTTTCTTGACCGTTATGTCTTCTGTGGGTTCGGGAGCAGCCTCACCTTGAGACAAACCGGTGGCCAGATAAACAACACCCCATTCATCTGTTACGGAATTGGACAGGTGCATTTCAAATAAAGGCGAGAGCGTTTCTGCGTTCAAACCGGTTTCCTCGCGAAGTTCACGTCTGGCACAGTCTTCAAGAGGTTCGTCTTTGGGGCAACCGCCTTCTGGAATTTCCCAGCTATAAGCATTAAAAATATATCGTGTTTGACCAACTAGCCAGATGTGCCCATCTTCATAGGGGACGACGCCAACGGCCCGGTTTTTAAAACGCACAACCCCATAGATGCCGTCTTGCCCCGCTGGGTTTTTCACCTTGTGATCAGTGACTTCAATCCAGTTGTTTTCATAAACTGATTGTGAGTTGAGTGTTTTCCAGGCTGGGGATCTGGCATCGGTCATGTAGAGCCTTTACTTCTATCTGTCAGCTTGGAGTCAGCGAGTTATGTCAGATAGATATAAATGTATAATTTTTAACGATTTTACGGCATATGCTGGAGTTTACAATTACATATATCACGCCTAAAAGGCGAATTCTGATTATGTGGTGTCAAGAAAGACAGGGAAAATGACGAAAACAGGCCTGGGAATATCCACGCTCATCCGCGTTCTAACAGGGCTGTTTCTGCTGGTTGCTTGTTTCTTTTTTGCAAAAGCGGTTATGGTCTGGCTCTATCCAGACAGTGCGCAAATCACCACGCCCGCTTCAGCGCAGGGCACACAGCCCGTCGCGCCCCGTTCCGCGACTCCCCGGTTAGACTACAATTTTGACCCGTTTCACCGAGATGCGGGTGCCGTTGAACTCGAGATCGTTGCGGCATCGCCTCAAGAAGAAGAGGCCGAGGAAACCAGTCTGAATGTAAAGCTCAAAGGAACATTTGTACCGGACTCGGCCATTATCGAAGGAACAGACCGAAGACAACAAAGCTACATGCTGGGCGAGGAAATAACGGGGGGCGTAACGCTGGACTCCGTTCACTCGGGTTATGTAATTTTGCTGCGAGACGGCAACCGGGAAAAGCTTTCAGTCGAAAAAACCGAAAGTGGATTGGCCACCCCTTCGGGTGCCAGCAACACATCCACACCTTATCGTGGGGCCGTTCGGGGCGGAGCAACAGTTAATCCGACAGAACTTCTCAGCCGCGTTTCAATTAGCCCGCATAAAAACAACAACCGTTTCATCGGTTATAAAATTCAAGCTCAGCCGGGGTTCGACATCAAACCCCTTGGCTTTAAGGATGGTGATGTCATTACCCGACTGGGGTCGCAGGACCTGACGCAGCCGGGCATCGATTTTAACTCTACGGTCATAAGTGCTGTTGCAGAAGGAAACCCGACTGCACAAATTATGCGACGCGGCCGCCGAATGACCATACGGATCAGAATGCCATGAAAAAACTCGCCATCTCATTAACGGCCATGGTTTGTGCCATGGGCTTTGCGCCCTCTGCTTATGCGCAGAAGGCCGAGCATCAAATCACCATGCAACAGGCCGATATACGTGCCTTCATCGATGATGTCGCTATGGTGACAGGTAAAACCTTTCTGGTGGACCCGCGTATACAGGGTAATGTGACGATTTCTTCTGAGGAAAAGCTGACACCGTCCGAAGTCTTTGAGGTGTTCAAAAATGTTATGCGCGTTCACGGCTATACGGTGATACGTACGTCAACTGGCGCCTATGAAGTCCGGCTCATGCAGGGTTCCGCCCAGAGTGCGCCATTCGTATCCAATTCGGGGTCAAATGGTCAGTTTGCGACCATCGTCATTAAGTTAGAGCATTCCGATGCTGCTGACGCTGCAAAACTTATAAAGCCTGTCATGCATTCCCAAGGGATTTTGACGGCGAATGCGGGCGGAAACATTATTGTCATTACGGATTTCCCGGAAAACCTTTACAAGGCTCGTCAGATTGTTGCGGCCATGGATACAAATGGATTGGTTACGGAAACTGTCACTTTTAATTTCATTACACCTGTTGACGCACAGGAAACGCTGAAAGCCCTGGGCGGTGCCCGTCCAGCATTCCGTGCGATTGCCGTGCCGGGGACAAACAGCCTAGTCCTCGAAGGGACACCGTCAGAAGTGGCCCGGCTAAGACCTATTCTGGCGTCATTGGATAATGCCAGTAATCTTGCCCCGCGCGGCGCCGTATCTGTTTTACCGCTTCGCTTTGCGAATGGCGAGGAAATGGTTGAGCTCTTAACGAATTTATTGCCGGCCTATACCCGTGAGGGACAACCGGTGCCTAGTGTTGCCTATGAGCGCGGCAGTAATGCCATCGTCATCAGTGCTTCAGCCGACGCACAACAGGCTTTGGAGCAAATTATTCGTCGCCTGGATGTACGCCGCCCACAGGTCATGGTCGAGGCTCTGATTGTGGAAATCAGTGACAGTGCGGCTCAGGAATTGGGTGTGCAATGGGCATTAGGCGGCGTAAACGGCAGCGCTATTCCTTTTATCGGGACTAATTATTCCCGACAGGCCCCGAATATTCTTACGTTGGCCGGTGCCTTGGCAGCTCCAAGATTGGGTGTGAATACGGGTACGAACAACGGCACAACCGGAACAACCGGAAGCAATCTGGAATCCACGGCTTTGCAATCCCTACTGGGCATTGAAGGTGTTGGAATTGGCGCTGGCGGCTTTAGCGGCAATACTGTTTTCTCGGTCATTTTGAACGCTATCGAGAATGATGACAACTCCAATATTTTGTCGACTCCGTTTGTAACGACCCTGGATAATGAAGAAGCCAATTTTATTGTCGGTCAGGAAATTCCAATTACAACCGGTGAGAGCCTGGGCTCTGATAATCTCAACCCGTTCCGAACTTTCGAGCGCAAGGAAGTGGGCATCAAACTCAATGTCCTGCCGCAAATTAGCGAAGGCGATGTTATTCGTATGAAGATCAAATCGGAAGTTTCTTCCATTGCCGGTGCAATTACATCTATATCCAATGACTTCATTACCAATAAGCGCGAGATCGACACAACGGTCTTGGCCAATGACGGCGAAATTATCGTGCTGGGTGGCTTGATACAGGATGATGAGCAGCTGAATATTTCGAAAGTGCCGATTTTGGGCGATCTGCCGGTGGTAGGCAATGCATTTCGCTCCAAAGGCAAAAGCCGGGTAAAAACCAACCTGATGGTTTTCTTGCGTCCGACAATTATTCGTTCACAGGCTGATGCGGAGCCACTCACTCAGCGTCGCCTGGATCAGATGCGCCGCGAGGATCTGTTACAATCCGGTCGCGAACAATCTAAAATCGATGAGTTTGTTTATCCGCGATGAGTGAAGCGGATCCCATATCCATCCCGCGCTTGGCTTATGGCTTTGCGCGCCGCTATGGTGTGATTGCGCTGGAGCGCAATGGCCGTGCGGTCCTGGCGACACTCAGAGAAGCCCCGCTTGAAGCTATTCTCGAAGCACGCCGCGTTGTCGCGCAGCCGATCCATCGCGAATCGGTCGAGCCTGCAGAATTCGAAGGCCTGATGGGACAGATTTACGCTCAGGGCGACCTGACGGAAACGGCTGAAACGGCCTTGGGCGCAGATACGGACCTTAATGCTTTGGCCGATAATTTGCCGCGAACATCTGATTTGCTTGACAGTGATGACGATGCGCCTGTGATTAAACTGATCAACGGTATATTACAGGAAGCCATTCGGACCCGGGCGTCTGATATTCACGTCGAACCTTATGAAAACCGTTTGGCGGTCCGCTTTCGCATTGATGGCGCGCTCAGGGATACATTGTCACTGTCACCCCGACTGGCCTCCGTTTTGGTCAGCCGCGTTAAAGTTATGGCGCGTTTGGACATCGCCAAAAAACGTATTCCGCAGGACGGCCGGTTTTCTCTAAATCTCGGTCAACGGGCTGTCGATGTGCGGGTGTCGACCCTGCCGTCTCAATACGGCGAACGGGTGGTGATGCGTCTTCTGGAGAAGACCAGCCAGCTCATGAATCTTTCTGATTTGGGTATGGAAGACAGCGAGCTTGATGCCTTCACGAAATCCTTGCAACGACCCAATGGTATTATACTGGTTACGGGGCCAACGGGCTCCGGTAAAACGACCTCACTTTATGCGTCTCTGACCAAGCTCAATGACGGCAGCCGAAATATTCTAACGGTCGAAGATCCGGTGGAGTATGCGCTTGACGGCATAGGACAAACCCAGGTCAATAATCAGGTCGGCATGAGCTTTGCGGCCGGCCTTCGCGCCATTTTGCGCCAAGACCCGGATGTGGTCATGGTTGGTGAGATCCGCGATCCGGAAACGGCCGACATCGCGGTACAGGCGTCTCTGACGGGCCACCTTGTGCTTTCGACCGTCCACACAAACTCTGCGGTGGCCGCCATTACACGCCTGCGCGATATGGGTATTGAGCCGTTTTTGCTGGCGTCGACCATAACGTCTATTGTGGCTCAAAGACTGGTTCGGCGCCTGTGCTCCAGCTGTAAACAGCCTTATGTGCCGTCAACCCGTGAGTTCCAGGATCTGGGCATCAAGCCACACAAAGATATTCGTTTCTTTAAACCGGTTGGGTGCAATGAATGCCATCACATTGGCTATGTCGGACGGCTCGGTCTTTATGAGGTTGTGGTAATGGACGATACGCTCCGGGGTATGATCCATGACGGTAGCCGTGAAGTCGATATGGCCGTTCACGCCTTTAAAGATCGCAAGGATTTGCTCAAAAGTGGGGCGGGGCATGTGCTCTCCGGCTTGACGTCGGCCGAGGAAGTTTTGCGGGTCTGCCGTGCTAAGACCGACGCCGAAGTTGAGGTCTAAATGTCATGGATACATTTGACTATTCCGCTTTTGACCGTTCTGGCAACCGCCTGACAGGCAGCGTCGCGGCCACAACCGCCCGCGAAGCCAGAGATATTCTCCGGTCTCGAGACCTGACGCCCGTTGACTTAAAACAGGTTAAACAGAAACAAGCCAAGAAGAAATCACTGCGCGGAAAGGTCAAACACAAAGATTTGACCCAAGCCACACGGCAATTGGCCATACTGATTGATGCCGCCACGCCGGTCGAGGAGTCCCTCAAAGTTGTGGCTTTGCAATTTGAAAAATCCGCCATGCGCTCCATCCTGATGGATGTTCGGTCCCGGGTCATGGAAGGCTCGCGTCTGGCCGATGCCTTGGCGGCACACCCCCGGACATTTTCCAAACTCTATGTGGCTATGGTCAATTCCGGTGAGACCTCTGGACAGCTGGCGCCTGTTCTCGACCGGGTTGCCATTGATTTGGAAGCGTCTTTGGAAGTTAAAAACAAAATCTTTGGCGCTATTGCCTATCCGGTCATATTGTCCATTGTCGCGATTGTTGTTGTCGTTTTATTGATGGTTTTCCTGGTGCCGCAAATTGTTGAACAATTTGCCAGCCTGGATCAGGAACTCCCATGGTTGACCAAAATGGTCATTGGTGCATCTGATTTCATTCAGTCCTATGGCTGGCTTTTGGCGGTGGTGATTTTCGGGCTTGTTTACGGTTCGCGGCAGGCCCTGAAAAATGAGGCCCTTCAACTGCGATGGAGTTCATTTCTACTGGGCGTGCCTATGGTCGGCAAGTTGATAAGTAGCGTAAACGCGGCCCGATTTGCCCGCACAATGTCAGGTCTGCTCGATAGCGGAACGCCGGCACTGGCCTCAATGGAAGCCTCACTGCATACGCTGCGCAATTCGACTATGCGCAAAGCGGTCACAGAGGCCGCGGTGAAGGTACGAGAAGGTTCGCCTATTAGCTCGAGCTTAAAACAAAGCGGCACGTTTCCGCCTCTGGTTATTCAAATGGTGGCGGGCGGTGAGGCCTCGGGCGATATTGGAAAAATGTTCTCAAAGTCAGCGGATTATCTGGAGAGCGATTTTGACCGGTTCACGACAGTGTTCCTGAATTTGTTAAATCCGATGATTATTATTTTACTGAGCTTTGTGGTATTGTTGATTATACTGGCTATGTATATGCCTATGTTACAAATGGTAGCCGTTTGACGATGGAGACGAAAATGAAGAAACATGAAGAGAGAAAAGACGACGGTTTTACACTGGTCGAAATGATGGCAGTTCTGATGATTATCGGCCTGCTCATGAGTGTGGTGATTTTCTCAATTGCCGGGAATGCGGATGATGCCCGTGTTGGCAAGGCCCGTGCAGATATCCGTAACTACGAGACTGCAATTGAACTTTTCTATCTGGATATCGGTCAAATACCGCCAGAAGAGTACGGCCTTGAGGCGCTTGTTTCACTGCCGCAGGGACTGGAAACAGAAAAATATAAAGACGGCGGCTACATCAAGAAGATAGAGGAAGATCCATGGGGGCGTCCCTACATCTATATTCAGCCGGGCGAAGAAGGTCGTCGATACGAAATTATCAGCTACGGCGCGGATGGTCAGCCAGGCGGCGAAGGTATTGATGCCGACATCGCGAGTTACGAGTAAGGTCTTGTAACTAGCCGCCATGTCCGATTCCGTTGACAGACAGGGGGGATTTACACTCGTTGAAATGATGGCGGTGCTGTTCATTATCGCTCTCATGACATCTGTCGTCTTGATGAGCGCCCGCGGCGAAGATCCGGAAATTGAACAAAAGGCTAAAGTCCTTATTCGGCAGTTTGACCAATTAGGGCAGGACTCCATCGTTTCTGGGCGTCCGCAGGCTTTTGGCCTGACCGAAGATTTTTATGTCTTTTATGAATACACAGAAGGCGAATGGGCGGTCACTTCCGAGACAGACTGGCCCGAGGATGCGAGCATTCAATTTTTCCGTGAAGACATAGAAATCGATCTGCCGGAAGATCCTATTCCGCTGGTCCTTTTTGAGCCTCTGGGACTATCAACCCCGTTTACATTAGAAATCGCTGGCGACGAAGGCACGATCATTCTCGAGGGTGAGGGTGACGGCCGTGTCTATATGGAGACGGAACTGTGATCGCCCGATCAAAGAAAGAGCATGGCTTTACTCTGATAGAAGTGCTGGCGGCTCTGGTCATTTTCAGTGTCGCAATGGTGGGTCTTGTGACCATGAACATACAAAGCGCCAAGGCTGTCCAAATCGTCAATGAAAAGATGCTTGCTGGCATTGTCGCGGACAATGTTATCGTCGAATCCCGCCGCGAAAGACAAATCGAACTCGGTGAGCGAACCGGGGAAGAGACCGCGATCGGTCGCGATTTCGAATGGAGCCGCGAAATTCAGACGACAGATCTGGAAGGTTTTTTTAAAATCATCGTAAAAGTCCGTTTCGTCAATCAGGAACAAGTCATCGTGGAACGGGTGGCCTTCCGCAGCGGGGAACAATAATGACCCGGCGTAAACGCAAAGACGAGGGCTTTACACTGGTAGAAATGCTGGTCGCTCTAGCCATATTTTCGCTCCTCTCAGCCGGCGCGACCTCGGCCATGTTGACCGCCGTGAAATCCAAAGAAGTTCTTGAAGAAAAAGTTATATCCATTCAGGACCTCCAAATGGCCCGGGCGCTCATGCGCGCCGATATCGACAATATGGTCTTGCGTCCAAGCCGGGACGCTTTTGGAAATCCCGAGCAATATCTTATGAGTGGCGGTACGGATACTCTGCTGAGTTTCACCCGCGGCGGACGTGAAAATCCGGGGGGGCTGGAGAAGCGGGGCGGCTTGCAAAAGGTCGCCTATGTGTTCGAAGAGGGCAATCTCATCCGACGCAGCTATGCTGTCGATAATCCTGCACCACAGACGCCGGTCCGTGAACGCATTCTTTTGTTTAACCTGGAGAATGTCTTCGTTACATTTGAGGACGAAAACAACATATCTGTTAATCAGGTTTTGGTGACTTTTAACGAGCCTGTCTTGCAGGCCAATATGATGACTTTGACCATCACCTATCCAGGTGGTGAGGAACTGGTCCAGAAATTTGAGTTAAAACCATGACCCCGCCTCTCGATGATACAGAGCGCAAGGATAAAGGCGCGGTCCTGCTGACGGCTTTGCTGATTATGACGCTGATGTCGGCTCTGGCCGTTTCGATCATGAATGATGTCCGGATGACTCTCCTGCGGTCCGTGAATATTGAGGCTCATACGCAAACGGATTGGCATCTTAAGGCGGCCGAAGAGTTTGCGATCGGATATTTGGAAAAAGAATTTTTGACCCTCGAGGCCGTAGAAAAAAATCTGGCCTTGCGTAAACCCATAGAGACAAGTCTGCCTATTGATGAAACCGGTGGCATTATGCAGCTCAAAATCTCAGATGGATCGCAATGCCTGCCTATGAGTGCTATGGTGCCGGAAGTTCAGACGGATGATTTTGGCAATGTCATTGATCCTGAAGATGATGAACAACTGCCCATGGCGAAAGCCATGACAAATCTTTTGATGGATATCGGGCTGACGGATCTTGATGCAGAGAACCTGACGGCAGCTATTGTCGACTGGCAGG
Source organism: Hellea sp. (assembly GCA_020628425.1). GTDB lineage: Bacteria > Pseudomonadota > Alphaproteobacteria > Caulobacterales > Maricaulaceae > JACOMS01. Next base: position 35,607 of record JAHDEZ010000023.1, read on the forward strand.
ACGGTGATCAACTGATTTCAGATGGCGGCGCCGAGGATTTCACTTATCTGATATTTGAGCCCCCATACCGAACCGCTAATGCGCCTTTTCATTCTGTCCATGAATTACGCGCTATTCGCGGCATGAATGAAGACCTTTTAAAAATCCTGCATCCTTTTGTTTGTACAGGTGAGCCGGGGCGGGCCGCGGCGGTCAATATCAATACGCTGCAACCGGAGCATTTACCATTACTCGCGGCCATGTTGGGACCAGAAGAAGAAGACTTAGCCGCGCAGATCCTGCAAAGTCGGCCAGCCAAAGGCTATTCCGATATGGAAACAGAACTTGATGCGGCCGGCGTGGATTTCGCCAAGGTTGACTTTAATAATTTCATTTTCGAACCATCTTATCTTTGGATCGAAGTTGATGTAATTTTAGAGGACGCCATGCGGACAGTTTTACTCGAGTTTAAGATTGACAGTGATACACTCACCCGCACATACCGCCATTTCGGGACGGAAGGGCGTCGGCCAACACTGGACAAAGAAGATAAGATACTGGATCGATTGGGATTATGAGCGACAAGCTGGTCATATGGCTACCAGAAGATCTGGATGAGGCCTGGGCTTACTACAAGTCCGGCGGCGAGCAAGGCTGGGCAGCCGATGCGGAAGATCGCAAAAACCTCGCGCGTTTGGATAGCCATGGCAGCATCGTCGTGTGTCCGGGGACTTGGTTTCGAACCTTCCCGCACAGCTTGCCGGAAATGAAACCGGCCGAGCGCCTTAATGCTGCCGGTTACGCTATCGAAGAAAAACTTGCTGCGCCGCTCGATGAGCAGCATATCATTCTGGGCAAGGGTGATGATCAGCGCGTCGGTGTCGTCAGCCGTGAGCTCATGGTGGACGTGATGGAACGTCTGGACGATTTTGATATTGTGCCATCTAGTCTCATTTCAGAATATGAAGCCTTTGGGATGGACACGGATACCCTGGCTGTCTGGGGACGTACGATCCACCCTGGGCCTATGGGCTATGCATTGGATGCGGCCACTGAAGGTGACAATCCATTATCACTCATTCCGCAAATGCAATTTGATGACGCATTGAATTATGCCCAAGGTAATTTCACTCGGCGTAAAACCACAGCTATCAGCGCCAAGCAACTTATGGCGTTTGCGGCCATGATATTGCTGGCCTTTATGGGGTGGCTGGGATGGCAGTGGGCCGATGCACAGGCCAAGAAAGCGCAAGCGACCGAACTACGGGCTGAAGCCTCTAGGTTATATACTGATGCGACCGGACGTCCCGCAGGCGCCAATATGATCCGTGTGGTTGAGCGGGCTATTAATTCCGGCGGTCAACAAAAGTCCGATTTCGTAACCCTGACAGCCTTGTTTTTTGAAGGTCTCAAAAAAGTCGATAATGTTACGGTGGAAAGTCTGCGGTTTAACGAGGCCCGCGGAGCTCTGACGGTTAAGATGGTTTATCCAAGTTTTGAAACTGCCCAGAAGCTCGAGCAATTGTTTGCAGGTGGCCCTGGACGTTTCCGTCCTGGCTCTGTCCGCGATCAAAAAGGTCAACTCATTGGCGAAGGTGAGTTTTCCATGGGGGATGGTCAGTGAGAGATTATTGGAATAATCTGGCTCTCAGAGAGCAAAGGCTGCTGGGCCTGATGGGCGCTGTCGCATTGTTCGTCTTGATATTCTTTTTGGGCATACGCCCGGTGATGAATGCCAAAGCCGATGCGCAAAGGGCGCAGGAAATCGCCCAGCGGGATTTGGATACCGTTAAAAAGGGCGTGCCTTTTCTGTCCGGAGCCAGCTCGAATGCGAACACCGGCACTCAGCCATTTAACCGAAATTCCGTTATGCAGATGGTGCAACGTAACGGGCTCGAAATGTCTCGAATCCAACCAGAGAGCAGCGGTGCCTTGAAGCTCTGGTTCGAAGATGCCAGATCTCCCCAGATTTTCAAATTCATTTCCGATACAACTTCGACCTATGCGGCTGTCGTCAGCTCGACACAGATTACCCGCAAGAATAATGGTCTGGTCAATGTCACCATAACCTTCCGTCCGGCCGGTGCGTAAACGCTGGGTTATTCTGGGCGTTACGCTGGCAATCGGTGGCGCTTTTGTTTCGCAACTCCCTTTGTCCATGGTTGCCTCCATGGCTGCACCTGAAGCTCAGTTTGCTGGGAAACCATTGAAATATAGTGGAACCATTTGGAACGGGCAGGTGTCCGGGACTGATGCTGGAACGCTCGATTTGAATACGTCACTCTGGCGTTTACTGTCTGGCGGTAACCCCGTCCATGTTACCGGCGGACCACAGGGATTGATCTTGTCCGCTGAAGCTGGACTAGGCGGGCTTAGGGCTGTCAAAGTCGATGGGTCCATGCGCGCTCTGGCTTTGCGGGATCCCAGGGTCGGTGCGGTCAATGGCAACTTCAAACTGGATGTCCCAGATATGAAGCTCAGGGAAGACTGTGATTATGCTAATGGCACGGCCTGGACGGATTTCCTCTCACAGAATGCGGCGACTTTTCGTTGGCAAGGACCAGAACTCGAGGGGCCTGTCTCTTGCGAAGATGGCCGGTTGATTGTGGATTTATCAGGAAAAGATGACACGGCGGAAATTACAGCCAAGGTGACAATTGGACTGGAGGGTTCCTACAGGGCTGATATAACGGCGAAGGTAAATCCAAATGTTGAGCCAATTGCCGGGCCGACTCTGCAACAAAGCGGGTTCCATAAAGACGGCGGGCTTTACAAGTTGACGGAGCAAGGAAAATGGTTGTGAGGAACATCCTGGTCGGGATCGCTATTCTTTCTCTGGTCGCTTGTCAGTCCAATCCGAATAATTCGCGTCAGTCGTCATCTCAAAACGTCAAACAAGCCGAACGAACGGATAGGCTGTCCCCGCGCGATATGCCATATGGGGAATGTGGTCTATTTGTCTGGCAGTTGGATCCAGAACCCAAATTGGTTCTTTTTAGTCAGGCCGATGATGATCTGGCTGATTGGTGGAGTGAATCGACCGGGAGTGTCGAAATTTCTCGAATCTCTTCTGGCGGATTTGAAACCCAAGGGCAATCGCCCATTCAGTCATTCTCGCTCCCGGATGGAAGCTCGCTCAAATTGGATCTGAGAAACCCGGCCTCCGTTGACAACGGCACTATGTATAAAAACGGTACGCTGACCCTGCCGGCGACAGAAAATCTTGAAATGATCATGCCGGTTTCAGGCATGACAGCCTGTAATCTCAACCCCGTAGCGGCTGATTATACAGTGAGAACCATACGATAAGAATACCAAGGGCTAAGAAGGGGCCAAACGGAATTCGATTTTTTTCACGTAGCGACGGAAAGAGAGCGGCCACCAAGCCCATTACGCTGCCGATTAAGACAATAAAGGGAAGACCATACCAGCCCGTCCAGGCACCGCCGCCAGCCAGCATCTTGGCATCACCGCGTCCAAGCCCGTCTTGCCCCCGCATGGATTTATATCCGATTTCTATCGCTAAAAAGACGCTATACCCTATGACAGCACCGATAATCCGGTTCGTCAAATCGTCTGCCCTGAGCCAGCCATCAAGCAATCCTGTTCCGATAAGCGAAAATGTTAGTACATTTGGTAGGCGAAATGTCTTGAGATCTATAATGGACAACGCCACAAGCAGGCTGACAAGAATGATCAAAAACACATAAATCATGACATTTGGGATAGCTTGCGCCCCCTGACTGTCAAGAGCCTGCATTTGTGGTGGCGCGCGTCACGATATTTGCATATGAGCAGCGGGATGGGAAAACGGATTATATCAGGGTTGATACTGGCGGGCATGAGTGCCGGCAGTGCTTATGCCTATGATGACCCCGTATGTGATGATGCTGACCATTGTGTCTGGTTGATGGAAAATCACGGGCCTCATGAGTTTGACTATGACGTTCTGACTCGGGAGCTTGAGGGGTTTGGCACTGAAGGTAAAGAATTTCTGATTATGCTGGTCAGCGATATGGACGCGGATATCGCGGGGCGCGCAATCGACATTCTTTATGAGGGGCGTTTTGAATTCAACCGAGAGGAAGCATCTGAAATTGTTCGAGCCTGGCCGGGTGCAAATATGGAAAAAATGGCCAATCTTATGGTCAAAATCGGCTCACCGGATGTCCAGGCACGCATGATAGAATCGCTCCTGCATGAAGATCGCAAGGTCAGAGATGTGGCCAGAGATGTGCTGGCGCAAATGCGGGCCAATAAGAAAATCTATCCCTTGCGTCCATTTGAACATGGCCCTTTGGCCAAAGCAGTTGTGGAACAACCGACTCGTGAATTAGTGCAAATGCTGGCCGCGTTTACACCAGACAAGACGACACCTTTTCTACAACGAGCCTTGGCCACTTCCGATGCGCCGAGCGTGATTGCGGCTTATGATGGGCTGTATGCCATCGATAAGGAAATGGCCTTTCAGTCGCTCTTAAAAACACTTCAAGAACTAAAACCGCAACAGGCGCAAACAGCGTTCGCTTTGGGCGAGTTGTTAAGGCACCGCCATAAATCTCGGAAAGACGGGTTTTATATGGATTTTGCCAAACAACTGGCTGAAGATCCTCAAATGAGTCTCATGGGGCGGGTCGCAGGACTGAACGCCATTATGGGAGGGGCTGTCAGCCCGGCGGGCCGCCCGCGGGCGGAGCTTGTCTCAACACCAACTGTGCGCTCCGCATTTGAGGCGGCTCTGGAAACGGGCGGCGACAATATCCATCCTTTTCAGAGTAATTTTAAAGATGTGTTCGGCAAAGATGCGGCGGGATGGGCCCCGCTCATCTGGGCGCATATCCAGGCCAATCAACAAAATGACAGCCGCATTTATGGCAGTTTCTTTGCACAGCTAGAAACCTTTGATAATTCGGCTTTGCAGAATATTACGCTCCAGGCCTTGGCGCAGGGTGAAAATATAAAAATCCTCAAAGTCGCTTTGGCCTCGGCTGCTTCGCAAAATGACACGGTCTATCGAAGCTCTGTAGAAAGACTGGCGGGGCATTGGGCAGATGATATTCGCTATGACGCCATCATGACGTTGAAAACTTTGAATGGTGAGTTCAAGGCAAGCCCGGTTCAGGCCAGCTATTCCAAGGTCTTAAAGACGGTTCGAGGGCAGGATCAGCAACGCTGGCAGCGTTGTAATATTTCCGGTAAAAAGGTGACAGATTATGTGGTGCAGCTGCCTTACTTTACACTCGAAGAAGAAGTGCCACGCTCCTTTATCAAACGCCGCTTTATACAGGCCAGCTACCCGACTCCTGATGGATGGTTTGTCGGTTTTGCCACGCCTTCGAAAGATGGGCTATGGTATTTTGACAATAAAACCGGTCTCGGCGATCCGGTGGCGGGTAATGACATACCAGATGTTTCAGCGGTCATGCCCATTCAATTGCCTGGACCCGGCCAGTATACGTCAGACTTCTGGGTTATCAGTGCTGATCCTGGGGCTTCAAATGATGGTCGTCTGAACCGTGCCAGTCAAAACTCGCTCGGAACCCAGGCCGTTTTTCACAGATATTTGCCCCGCCCTGATTTTGAGGTTTCCATTCTGTCCGGCGGTCGCTATCTACTGACTCATAAAACCCATTCGCCGCTCATTCTGAGCAGTAATGGCACCATAAAGTCAGCTTGCGAGTAAAATGACCTATTCAGAATCTGAAGCGCTTAAAGCCCTGTCCGGGGTGATGGACATGTCCGGTGAACGGGATGTGGTCTCGGCCGGGCGCCTATCAGATTTGACGTTTACGGATGGATTTTTGCGGGCGATCCTATTGATCAAACCTAACGAGGCGGAAGTCTTCGAACCTGTTCGTCAGGCAGTGGCGGCGGCTTTGAAAACTGTCAATGGGGTCGAGCGGGTTTCGGTCATGTTGACAGCCCACAAGGCAGCACCTGATGTTAAGGCCGCGCCGCGCCGCTCGGCTAATCCTCATCAGGCTCGGCGTCCCGACGGTTATCAGGGCGATGCTTTTGTCGATCATGTGATTGCCGTATCCAGCGCCAAAGGCGGGGTAGGCAAATCGACTATCGCGGCTAATCTGGCCGTAGCATTGGCCAAATCAGGTAAAAAGGTCGGGCTTTTGGATGCAGATATTCACGGACCGTCTATTCCCATGATTATGGGCCTGTCGGGTGAACGGGCTAAAACAGTTGAAGTTGAGGGGCGTCGATTAATTGCGCCTTTTAAGGCTCACGGCGTAAAGATCATGTCCATCGGATTCTTAACCGAGGATGACGGGCCGATTGTCTGGCGGGGACCCATGGTTCAAGGGGCCATTTCGCGCATGCTCTGGGATGTTAATTGGGGCGATTTAGATACACTTATTATTGATATGCCACCAGGAACAGGGGATCCGCAATTGGGACTGGCGCAGGATATCAAACCGCGCGGCGCGGTGATTGTTTCAACCCCTCAGGATCTGGCTCTGCTTGACGCGCGAAAAGGCGTCGCCATGTTCGGCAAGGTCAATATCCCGGTTTTCGGCCTTATAGAAAATATGAGTATATTCGTCTGTCCGGATTGCGGTTCCAGTCACGACATATTTGGCAGCGGAGGGGTTAAAGCCGAGGCTGTTAAGCTCGGCGTGCCGCTCTTGGGGCAGGCGCCGTTACATATGTCTATTCGTGAAGGCAGTGATCTGGGCATGCCTGTGGCTGCGAGTGAAGACGACAAGGCAGGTTTATTTTTAGCTATGGCTGAAAAACTGTGGCGAAGCCTAGAAGAAGGGCTGAATTAGCGCCCCTTGGATGCCATCAATGATGAACTGTGCCGCCAAGGTGGCCAGTAAAACGCCAAGCACGCGTGTCAAAACTTCGGTGAAGCTTTTACCCAATAGTCTGAGCAGTGGCCCGGCTATCAAAAAAGATATAAACGTCAGCAATAATACGGCGCCCAGTGCCATCAGAACAGATATCTCTTCGGCCGCTGTCTCGGTTTTTTTCTTTAGCAGCAAGAGCGACGCCATGGTTCCGGGTCCTGCAATCATAGGAATGCCCATAGGAAAGACGGATATATCCTCAGGATCTTCGACTT
>JAHDEZ010000083.1 GCA_020628425.1 Hellea sp.
TGACGCTGATCTGCTCGGAGAGTTTTTGGTCGGCCCTCGCCCGGTCGGCAAATAATAGTGCTCGTAGCTTACGGATTTGGGCGATGCCCATGCCGGTCTTGCGGGCCAGAATGACCAGACGCAAAGCCGCTAGATCTGAGGGCCTGTAAACCCGCCTACCCCCGCGCCGCTCTATGGCCGGGACGAGCCCGGCGCTCTCATAATATCTAAGCGTCGAGGCGCTCACCCCCAGCTTTCGCGCCGCCTCCGAGACTGAAATATCCATAAAAAACCTCTTGTCTTAAAGCGCGCTTTAAGCGCTAGGCCCGGCGCAATGGTTCATCATCATAAGAGATAGGAGCTCCCATGCCAGACATCAATCCCGCCAAAATCCCCTTCAAAGCCCTGCCGTTCTCCGTCAAACTCATGACCTGCGCAAGCATGTTCATGGCATGGGTGCTATTCGCCGAATTCGTCATCGACCGCTATGGCTGGCACGAATTTCTACCCTTTTACCGTTTTGCCGATATCTGTCCGTATGAGTTTGTTGTGCTGGGCTTGATTGGCGTGTTTTGGTGGCGGGCGCATAAGGCCCGATAGTCGATATTTGCAGTTTGCGGAAATCCCGGTAAGACAGTAAGTTGACGCCGTGATAAAGTTTCTCTGGTCATTTTTAAACCGCAAGCCTGAACGATATGGTCGCGAGATTGAGGCCAGATTTTATGATGTCCACATCTATGATGTCGTCCTTCAATCGGGCGATCAGCTATTCACTCGGAAAAATAAATACCAGGGCGAACTTATACATTATGTGTTCGTCTTCGATCTCGACGGTCAGGAGCATGGTTTCAAAATCGAAGGAAAGTCACCCACGCCGCCCTATAAAAAGGGCGAGGTTTACCAAGCCTGGCTGCACTCAGGACATAACAATAGCTGCTGGTTTAACGGTTGGGTGTACAATGTATTCGTTTCAGAGCCAGAGGATGACGAAGACTATATTTAGTCGCCACCCACTCATACCGCCGAAAAGCGGTATCCTTGCTCAGTTTCGGTTCTCGGTTTCGAGATTAGTTGTGTGGCCAGCCCGGACTTGGACCCCGCCCTCCGGCGGGGTGAGCGGAAATTTTGTTCCGTCAAACGCATGACCTGCGCCTCTATGTGGGTTCATCCCGGCGAAAGCGGGGACCTGGGTCCTTTTCGCCGAGTTCGTCATCGACCGCTATGGCTGGCACGAATTTCTACCCTTTTACAGATTTGCCGATATCTGCCCTTATGAGTTTGTCGTGCTGGGTTTGATTGTGATTTTTTTGTTGGTGAACAAAATGGACTTTACAAACCTACTATATTAGGTTGTGTGAATGGAAAAAATATATGCAGCCCTAATTTCTGCTCCGATAGCATTTCTCGGAATTGTTTTTACCTACCTGTATAATAAGCGACAGTCTGAGCGACTGCAGATGGAAACTTTTCTAAAGGCTATAGATTTAATTACGTCAAACGAACTAGATGACGAATCACTGGCTCACCGTCGAGAAACCATAATTGGTTCTTACTTGGCACAGTCAGGAAACATTCCAACTGCGTTTTCGCTCGTTGAGACCTTTTATCCAGAAGGAAAAATCTCACTGCGTCTTTTGATGGAGGTAGTCAACAGATGTATCGTTGACGGTGAAAAAAGTACCAAAAATGCAGCTATTTGGTTTTTGGAAAAACAAAAACAAAGAATCATTGAAGACACAGATGATCGCATCAGCTTTCCAAGCGTGGTATTTCCAAAATGGTTCAAAGATAGAGCTACAATTAAAAGAAAATTTCGAGAAATTCTCAAACCCGACATCAATTTCCGTAAACTGGGTAGTACAGAAAAAAATACATTGAGAGAAATATTGATCCAAATCTTGATAAGTAAACCGAAATCACATTGGCAACCAAACGTTCCTAATCAAGTTATAAACTTGCTGTGGGAGTCATTAATCAGTGAGAAAAAGGAAGAACAAAGGATTTGTTCGGCCCTTTATTTGGCACCTTTGTTACGCGAAAAGTTGTCCATAGACATAACTAGCGGATACATAAACCCTCAAAATGAGTCTGTAGACTTCAAAGATTACCAGTCGTACCTGGATTCCAACTATACTGAGGTTGAAAATATAAATTGGTTAGTATCTAAGCGGCTTCCAATAACCCAAGATACTTGGGATATATATAGAGAGTTAGTTGATTGGTGCGAGTCTTCATATACCTCTAGCTAAAACAAGATGACAAAAAACGACTTGATAACACTCTTTGAATGGATGGGCCTGAAAAGAAGCATAGACCTCGATTCAGTAAAGTGGCTTGGGCCAATCGTCGGCTTTATTTGTATTCTGGCAATACTTACATTCGCTTTTGGCGTTTTGCTGACTTTGGTTAGTTTTTTCCTTTCTTTGCTTCGTATCCCGCCGTTTGATGTCGATACGGATGGCTCAGCTATCAGAAATATTGGATTAGTATTACTAGCTTTGTTGGGTCTCCCTTTTCTAGTTTGGCGATCGGTAGTATTATCCAAACAGGCTAACATTGCGGAGGAGTCTCTTTTTAATCAGAAACTTAAATCCGCAACCGAGGGTCTTTCCGCTCGAATGGAGTTAACGAGGGACATTATTGTAGACGGTAGTGAGGTTATCTTAAGGGAACTGGAAGACGATTTGGTTGTAAGAGCCGCTGCGATCGACCAACTGGAAGGGCTTGTACAGGAGGACGTCTCCTATGCTCCAAGGATAGTTAGAATTCTCGCAAATTATATCAGGGGTAACTTTTCTTGCTCGAACGTTGATCCTACTGAAAACTTGAATGCCAGTGTTGTTCCCAGAATGGATTTACAAAAAGCTGTCGATGCTATCGGGAAAGTTTTGGAGCTAGCTGCTGATGTGGACCCAACTTTTTGGCGTTTGGATTTAAAAGAATGCAATTTTGACGGAGTTGATTTTTCGGATGGCTTTTATCGGGCGGTCGATTTTTCGGGGTCAAGATTTGAGGCAAGTATTCTAAACAGAGGGAATTTTGATGGAGCCTTATTCTTTCGAACCCTTTTAAACTATGCCTCATGTACAAAAGCCAACTTCAAGGGCGTCAGATTTGACTATGCTGTCATAAATCGGCCGGAACCCGGTCGTGGAGGTTTTACCGTAAGCATAAACCTAGGTAACCTTGAAGGTGCAACCTTTATTGCGGCTGATATCTCAGCGTTAGGATATTTGGGGTCGGTCGCATCAATAGCAAAAACGCTAGGTACGTCAGATACGATCGTGTCGGACGCTGTTAGGCGATCTATGCCCCCTCCCGATTTGCATGATGATGCTCATCTGTACCGTGCGCTTAGAGGTAAGCAAGACTTGGGCGACGAGGAAATAGCGATGGTTAAAGAACTAGAAAAAACCGGTTTTCAACACTGGTCGCCTTATCAGTCGCAAGATATGGCAACTGGAATGATATTAAGAGACTTCTATCGAGAATTGGGAATGGATGAATGGCCATATCATAATTATTAGTTAGATTTTCCAGTATCGCCTTCTTATTTTGGGTGGGATCAGCAGACCTAGTAGTTGAGAATCGGTGCCAACCACCGCTCCACATCCCCCAGATCCATCCCCTTACGCCGGGCATAATCCTCGACCTGATCTTTCTCAATCTTGCCGACGCCAAAGTAAACACTGTCGGGGTGGCTGAAATAGAGGCCTGAGACGGAGGAGGCCGGGTGCATGGCAAACGATTGAGTCAGCGTGACGCCGGCGGCGTCTGTGGCGTCGAGTATCCTAAAGAGCGTGGCTTTTTCTGTGTGGTCGGGCTGGGCCGGGTAGCCGGGGGCCGGGCGGATGCCGTCATATTTTTCCGCGATCAGGTCGTCGCCTTTAAACGCCTCTTCAGGGGCGTAGCCCCAGAATTCGCGGCGGACGCGCTGGTGCATATGTTCGGCAAAGGCTTCGGCTAATCTATCCGTCAAAGCCTGAAACAGAATGGCGTTATAATCATCGCCGTCCGCTTTGAACTTTTCGGCGCGACCATCTTCCCCTAATCCGGCAGTGACGCAGAAACCGCCAATATAGTCCCCATTGGGTGAGACATAGTCGGCGATATTATAATTGGGTTTTCCATTGCCGCCTTTGGAGATCTGCTGGCGCAGGCCATGGAAGTGGGCGAGGGTTTCGGTGCGACTCTCATCGGTGAAGACCTGAATGTCGTCACCATTTTGGGCGCAGGGCCAGAAGCCGATCACGGCCCGGGCCTCGACCCAGTTCTCGGCAATGATTTTATCGAGCATAGCATTGGCATCGCGGAAGAGATCGCGGGCGGCTTCGCCGTAATGTTCATTCTCCAAAATGGCCGGAAAGCGACCTTTGAGCTCCCACGTGGCGAAGAAGGGCGTCCAGTCGATGAAATTCCGTAAGGCAGCCAGATCGTAATTGACGAAATTTTTGGTGCCGAGAAAGCTCGGCTTGGCGGGTGTGTAATTGTCCCAATCCGTGGTCCATTTATTATCCGTGGCTTCTTTCAGGGTGAGGCGCTCTTTCTTGGACTGGCTGCGGGCATGGGCTTCGCGGGCTTTGACGTAATCGGCGCGGGTCTGCGCTTTCAGCTCATCCGCGTCATCGCCCATGAGTTTGGAGACAACGCCCACAGCGCGGGACGCGTCGAGCACATAATGGACAGAGCCATTATCATAGCCCGGCTCAATCTTGACAGCCGTATGGGTTTTGGAGGTGGTGGCCCCGCCTATCAGGAGCGGCATATCCATGCCAAGGCGCTGCATCTCAGAGCCCACATAGACCATCTCATCCAGGCTCGGCGTGATCAGGCCCGACAGGCCGATCATATCCACATTGTGCTTTTGCGCCTCAGAAAGGATGGTCTCGGCCGGGACCATGACGCCCAGATCGATAATGTCATAGCCATTACATTGCAGCACAACGCCGACAATGTTCTTGCCGATATCGTGGACGTCGCCTTTGACCGTGGCCATGAGGATGGTGCCGTTAGAGGTATCGGCCAGACCCATGGCCTCTTTTTCTTCTTCCATAAAGGGCATGAGGTGCGCCACGGCGGCCTTCATGACCCGGGCGGATTTCACCACTTGCGGCAGGAACATTTTACCCGAGCCAAAGAGATCGCCGACCACATTCATGCCGTCCATGAGCGGACCTTCGATCACATGAAGAGGCCGCTCGGCGGCTTGCCGGGCTTCTTCTGTGTCCTCGACGATATATTTGGTGATGCCGTGGACCAGGGCGTGTTCCAGGCGCTTGCCCACATCGGCGTCGCGCCATTTGGTATCGACCACGCGCTTTTTGGTTTTGCCGCCGCGATATTTATCGGCGATTTCGAGCAATCGGTCCGTGGCGTCAGGCCTGCGGTTGAGGATCACATCCTCCACCCGTTCCTTAAGCTCAGCCGGGATATTATCATAAATGGTCAACTGGCCGGCATTGACGATGGCCATGTCGAGGCCCGCCGGGATGGCATGATATAAGAAGACCGAGTGCATGGCTTCGCGCACCGGGTTATTGCCGCGAAAAGCAAAGCTCACATTAGAGAGCCCGCCGGAAATGCGCGCATGGGGCAGATTGGCCTTGATCATTTTACAGGCTTCGAAAAAGGCGACAGCGTAATCGTTATGCTCTTCGATACCGGTGGCGACGGCGAAAATGTTAGGGTCAAAAATAATGTCCTGCGGCGGGAAGTCGAGCTTATCCACCAGCAGATTATAGGCGCGCTCGCAAATGGCGAATTTGTGCTCGGCCGTTTCCGCCTGTCCGGTTTCGTCAAAGGCCATGATGACCGTGGCGGCGCCAAAGTCGCGCAGCTTGCGGCCTTGTTCCAGAAACGCTTCTTCGCCTTCTTTGAGGGAGATGGAGTTAACCACGGCTTTGCCCTGAACGCATTTCAGGCCCGCTTCGAGCACGTCCCATTTGGAGCTGTCGATCATGATGGGCACGCGGGCAATATCCGGCTCTGCGGCAATTAGGTTGAGGAAGCGCGTCATGGCTTCGGCGCCTTCGATCAGGCCGTCATCCATATTAATGTCGATGATCTGCGCGCCGTTTTCCACTTGCTGGCGGGCGACCGAAAGCGCCTCGTCAAACTGCCCATCGACGATGAGCTTTTTAAACTTGGCCGAACCGGCCACATTGGTGCGCTCACCAATATTGATAAATTGTGCGACGGCTGCGTCTGCGGACATGATTAATCTTTTCTGTTATTTTGTGGCGGTCTAACGAGGCCGGGCAGGCCGTCTATGCTCTCGGCATTTCGCGAGAGGCGGTATTCATACCACTCTTCCACGGATTTATTTTCGTGGGACCGTTTGAGCTGATCGCGCTCGCCGGCATAATCCATAAAGGGCACGGCGAAACCGCAACTGTCGGTGACGCGGGTGAGGTCGACGCTGATAATGGCGCGGGCCCGGTCATAATCGGGAAAGAGCTGCATAAGCTCATCAAAGCCTTCGTCATAAAAGGCGGTGACCCTGCCTTTGCCGTAGAGCCTGATAATGTCGGCTTTGCCTTCAAAGGCGCAGAACATGATGGTGATGCGTTCGTTTTCGAGGACATGGGCGTGGGTTTCGATACCGCTGCCGCCATAATCCAGATAGCAAACGGTTTTCGAGTCCAGAATGCGGAAACTGTCATAGCCCTTGGGCGAGACATTGATATGGCCGTCGCCCGAGAGCGGCGCCGTGGCCACGAAAAACATATGCTGTTTCTCGATGAAGCTTTGTAGCTTGGGGGTTATTTCATCGTAAATCTTGCCCATGATTAGACCGCAATCGAAAATGGCTCGAGACCAGAGAGGCGGAGCGTCGGGATGACGTCTTTGACTTTGCGGGGTTTAGCGTCTTTGACAGACTCCGCGATGGCTTTGATGTGGTCCGGCGTGGAGCCGCAGCAGCCCCCCAGAATATTCACAAATCCGTCCGTGGCTTCAAGGCCGGCCCAAGGCGCCACTTGTGAGGCCATCATTTCCGGTGTCTCGTCATACTCGCCAAACGCATTAGGCAGGCCAGCATTGGGATAGGCCAACACATAGCAATCCGCGGCCTTGGCGATAGAGATAATATGCGGGCGCATTTCATCGGCGCCCAGCGCGCAGTTCAGACCAATGGCGAAAGGCTTGGCATGGGCCAGCGACAGCCAGAAGGCTTCGGCTGTCTGTCCAGAAAGTGTCCGGCCTGAACGGTCGGTAATCGTGCCGGAAATCAGGATCGGTTTTTCATAACCCACTTCGGCGAAGACTTCGCGGGCGGCCACAATGGCGGCCTTGGCATTGAGCGTATCGAATATAGTCTCAATGAGCAGGGCGTCGATCAGATCGATGAAAGCGTGGATTTGCTCTTTATAGCTGTCCTTGACCTCATCAAAGCTGACCTCGCGGTAGCCCGGATCTTCGACTTTGGGGGAGATGGAGAGCGTTTTGTTCAGCGGGCCAATAGCGCCCAGCACAGCGCGGGGCTTGTCCGGTGTCTTAGCCGTATATTCATCGGCGCATTCACGAGCAATCTGAGCCGAGGCGCGGGCAATCTCCGGCGCGAATTTTTCCATCTCGTAATCGGCTTGAGAGATCGAGGTGGCGTTAAACGAATTGGTCTCGATCATATCCGAGCCGGCTTCCAAGAAGGCGCGGTGGACGCGCTTGACCGCTTCGGGCCGGGTCAGGCAGAGCAGATCATTATTGCCTTTGACTGGGATGTGCCAGTCTTTGAACCGCTCACCGCGAAACTCGGGCTCACAGAGATGCTGTTTCTGCAGCATGGTCCCCATAGCCCCGTCGAGCATGAGCACGCGCTCTTTGATGGCGGTTTCGATTTTTT
>JAHDEZ010000084.1:0-2346 GCA_020628425.1 Hellea sp.
TGTTATTTGCCCTCCTTCCACATAAAGAGAGCGCAAATCACCTTATAGGTCGATCCTCCCTATGACCATGGAAAATACAGGTTTTTGATTTGATCCCGTTTAATCAGGGTAAATTCAAAGATGAGCTTAGGCAGGGCAGACCATTCGGACGCTTGCAACCTCCCCTTGTCGCGTCCTAAATAGAATTAGAAACGGAGTTTTTGATGGAAAACAAGATTGAAAAAACCGGCACCGCCACAGTGACAATCGGTAAAGACAGCTACGATCTGCCTATTTACAAAGGATCCATGGGAGCCCCGGGTATCGATGTACGGTCTTTGTATAAACAATCCGGTCACTTTACGTTTGACCCTGGCTATACATCAACCTGTTCAACCGAGTCTCAAATCACATTTATTAATGGCGGCGAAGGGCAGCTGCTATATCGCGGATATCCCATCGAACAATTGGCGGAAAAATCGACTTTTCTCGAAGTTGCCTATCTTTTGATCAATGGCGAGTTGCCAACGCGCGAAGAATTCCAAGGCTTTAGTGAGTCGATTACCCGACACACCATGCTGCACGATTCTGTTGAGAACTTTTTTCACGGTTTCCGACGCGATGCTCACCCTATGGCTATGGTATGTGGAACGGTTGGAGCCCTATCCGGATTTTACCACGATGATGCGCATACGACAGAAGATGAAGCCCGTAATATGGCGATACATCGTCTGATCGCCAAAATGCCGACAATCGCAGCCCGCGCTTATAAATACTCCATAGGCCAGCCACATGTTTATCCAACGAACTCAATGTCCTATGCGGAAAACTTCCTGAACATGTGTTTCTCCGTGCCCGCCGAGAAATACACGGTCAGTGATACAATTGTCCGTGCGATGGATAAGATTTTCATCCTCCATGCAGACCACGAACAGAACGCTTCAACATCGACCGTGCGCCTGGCTGGCTCCTCAGGTGCCAACCCTTATGCCTGTATCGCCGCTGGTGTGGCCTGTTTATGGGGACCAAGTCACGGCGGCGCCAATGAAGCTTGCTTGAATATGTTGCGCGATATCGGGACCGTTGACCGTATCCCGGAATATATCAAGCGCGCAAAGGACAAGTCTGATCCGTTCCGTCTGATGGGCTTTGGCCACCGCGTTTATAAAAACTTCGACCCGCGCTCTCGTGTCATGCAAAAAGTGGCACATGAAGTTCTTGAAGAGCTGGATCTGAATGATCCAATATTGGATGTAGCGAAAGAGCTTGAAAAAATCGCCCTTGAAGATGAATACTTCATCTCCAAAAAGCTTTATCCAAATGTCGACTTCTATTCTGGCATCGTATTGAACGCCTTAGGATTCCCAACGTCTATGTTCACCGTCTTGTTCGCCCTGGCCCGAACTGTGGGATGGATCTCGCAGTGGAATGAGATGCTGGAAGATCCAACGCAGCGTATTGGACGTCCAAGACAGCTTTATTCTGGAGCGACAGCCCGTGATTACGTGGATGTCGATGCGCGCTAAGACGCGCCCATTAGGTTGATAATTGCTGAGGCGGCACGCTGTGATGCGGAGCCGCCTTTTCCTTTCATGGTTTCTATTTGTCCCAGCAATCGGTTTGATGTGCGCCCGTGTAAATCAGGTTCTTTTAGTAAACGGGCCACAGATTGACTGAGCTTTTCGGGCGTGACATCGTCCTGTAGAAATTCCGGCATAATGCGTTCATTCGCGGAAATATTGACGAGCGAAATATGGTCAGGTCGAAATACGTGCTGGCCAATGCTATAAGTCAGTCTGTTCAGTTTATAGGCTACAACGCTCGGCGTTCCGCTCATAGCCAACTGCGTTGTCACTGTCCCTGAGCAAGCCAGAGCAACATCCGCATCGGCAAATAACGCCTTTTTATCGTCATTGCTGGCAATCAAGATAGTCTGCGTTCTCGGATCATTTTTAAGCAACGTCGTCAGGAAATCCGCGACGTTAGAGGCAACAATCGTCGCAAACTGTGCATCTGGAAAATCCCGTTTCAACAACGCAATAGCCCCGGCAAATGGCTCGAAAAGAGACTCAACCTCCCCCCTTCGACTGCCAAATAACACTAATATGATTTGCTGGTCTTCCAATCCTTTTTGTACTCGAAAATTTCCTGCGTGATCTGGTGAAAAATCTTCATCAAACATTGGATTTCCGACAAAAGTCTGCGCGAGCCCAACCGCATCAAAATATGGCTTATCCATAGTCTGAATGGTGAGCAAATGATCGGCATATTTAGCCAGGGTTTTTGCTCTGCCTGGTCGCATAGCCCAAACTTGTGGTGCCACATATTTTATAATCTGACCGGAATAGCCTTTCTTTTTGAGCCCCT
>JAHDEZ010000084.1:2446-4550 GCA_020628425.1 Hellea sp.
TGTGGTGCCACATATTTTATAATCTGACCGGAATAGCCTTTCTTTTTGAGCCCCTTAGCAACCCGTATCATGAACCCCCAGCTATCTATTAAAACGACCGATTGCGGGTTAGCATTCAGAATAAGTTGAATGGCCTCCTTAATCTTGCGACGGATCACAGGATAGGATTTCAAGACTTCCACATATCCCATTATCGCAAGCTCGGAGATATCGAAATCGCTGTGGATTCCGACCCTGGCCATATCTGATCCACCTATACCCGATAAATGAATATTGGGATCTTTTTCTCTTAAGGCAACTGCCAGATCGGCGCCGAGTTTGTCTGCTGATGGCTCTACGGCTAGAATAAATATGGAGAGCCCGCTCATGACTCCGAAGGCGGCAAACCAACAACAAACATCTTGGCCGCGTCTGCAAGTTTAGCGACCTCGTCTCGGTCAATAACGAAAGCCTGTCCGGCTTCAGTAATAATGCCTGCCAAACCTGCATCGGCGGCAAGTTTGACAGTTTTAGGTCCCAGGGTTGGCAAGTCGACCCGGTCCTCTTGTCCTGGCTTAACCATTTTCGCCAGAACCCCCGCCGGCTTCAGAGAACTGCCGCGAATATCGGATGGTAGCGTTGCCACGCGTCGTAGAACGCCGTCCGTACCTTCTTGGGCCTCAACAGCTAGCACCAGACCGCGACAAACCACAACAGCTTGACCAATATCTAATGCTCCAATCTCACGGGCGATCTTCATGGCCTTTTCGGCATCCTCACGATCACTGTCCTCGATTTTATGGGCCCCAAGGTGACCGGAGGGCATCAACAACGCGCTGCAAAGTTCTTGAGGCGCGATGATGTCGAAACCCTCTTTTTCAAAATTGGATACCACATATTTTAACAGAGCATCGTCTCCCTGGCGCGCGGCTTTGATAGCTCCGGGCAAACGTTTCAAAGTCTGAAAATCTGGCCTGATTTTAGTCAGGTCTGGCCGCCCAACATTCCCCGCCATGCAAACATGCGTTACGCCTGCAGCCCTAAAATCTTTAAGTATTTTACCCACTTCTCCAAAATGATAGGATTTCCCCTCCAAATCCCCAATTGGAAGACCTTCTATCTGGGCCAAATATACCTCATGGCCAAGCGCTTTAGCACCCTCAGCAACAGCCTTTGGTAATGCACCTGTCCCTGCCAGCAACCCGACCTTCATCTTACCCCCCCGTATGCGGCATACATATATTACGTTTGTCTTGAGCCTGAATAAACTCGACTATATCCATAACCAGTTCATGGTCTTTATATAGGCGGGCGGTATCCTTTAACCTTTCAGCAAAAGTGCCCTCTTCGGCAAAAAGCAAGCGATAGGCAGAACGTAAATCGCGAATTTTTTGTTTGTCAAAGCCGCGGCGCTTCAAACCAATTACATTCAGACCCGCCAGGTGAGCTGCATTACCTATGACTGATCCATATGGAATCACGTCGGTCGTCACCGTCGCCATTCCACCAATAAAAGCATGAGCCCCAATTCTCGTAAATTGATGTATGGCGGACAAGCCGCCCAGAATGGCGTGATCACCAATCGTTACACATCCCCCAATCTGAACCCCATTGGAAACGACAACATTATTTCCCATCTTGCCTTCATGAGCGAGGTGTGAGCCCACCATCATATAGCAGTCATCGCCAACGACCGTGTCTCGTCGCCCCGCATCTGATCCCGGATGGATATTGACTAATTCTCGAAAGGTGTTTCGCTTACCAATTATCAGGCGAACGTCACCGCCCGAGTGTTTAAAGTCCTGCGGGGGATGACCAAGAGATACAAATGGATAAAGCTTACACTCCTCACCGATTTCTGTATTTCCATCCACACTGACCTGACTGATAAGTCTGACATTTTTACCAAGCTTAACATTTGGTCCAACAACACAAAGAGGTCCTATATGGACACCCTCATCGAGTTGTGCACCAGGGTCTACAAAGGAACTAGGATGAACAAAAACCGACATCAAGACCCTTCAAAATGCATTTGCGCCGCGGAGAAATCCACAGCGGCCACGAGATCATCATCGACCTGAACTTTAGCAGAGAACTTGAAAAAGGGTAGCCTTTTGCGCGTAAT
>JAHDEZ010000084.1:4650-7541 GCA_020628425.1 Hellea sp.
CCATCTTTTTCAATGGGTAGCGTAATGCTCATCACTATTTCTTTTTCTTAATAAGTCGACGGGTCGCAGCCAAAATTCGAGCTTGTTCAAGAGCCGGTGTCGCTGGCGTTCCGCCCCAATATTCACCGTCAGGAATATCGTTCATGACCCCAGAAGACGCTGCGATCTGAACATTATCACCAATCGTCAAGTGATCGGCTAACCCTACGGCTCCACCCAAACGAACATTTTTACCTATAATACAGCTGCCGGATATTCCCACATGACCGGCAATCATAGTGCCTGAACCAATGGAACAATTATGGGCAACCTGCACAAGATTATCTATTTTCACGTCGTCTCCTACAGACGTATCCCCTAAAAAACCACGATCGACACAGCTTTGCGAACCTATATAAACCCGATCCCCAATTATAACTCGGCCGATATGGGGAAGGTTTACGAAGCCTTTTTCGTCCGCGTCCATCCCAAAGCCATCACCGCCTATTTGGGCACCCGCTTTGACCCTGCAATCCGATCCAATGCTGGCACATTGTATGTAAGAGTGCCCCTCCAGGATAGTTCGGGCACCGATCGTAACGCCGGGCCCAACTATGGAGTAAGGCCCTATATAAGCATTATCGCCCACTTCCGCATCAGCGCCGATAACGGCGGTCTCATGAATGCGAGCAGACGAAGATTTCTTGAAACTCGCCTCGCCGCCCAGTTCCTTCTTGGTCGCAAATCGAGACACGATCCTGGCAAAATGGGCCCGAGGTGCTTTAGAGATAATTGGAATGATCTCACGTTCGAGCACATGCGAAGCAAGGTTTTGGGTTGTGAAACAGGCGGCTGCTTCACATGCTGTCAAGTCAGCTTTTCTGCGCTTATTCGTGAAAAAAGTGATTTGGCTGGCTTGAGCCGTCGCAAGCCTTCCCGGAGCTGAAATGAGCGTACCCAAAAAAGCTTCATCAAGTTGCTTTTCGATCTCCAGGCCGCTTATCAATTCCCCTAAAGAAAAAGGTCCGGCGATTTCATAAAATCGGCTATCAATCATAGCGCGCTTTTACGACAGGCCGGACCTGATGGAAAGTCAGATATCTACTGTTTACGTGGAATTCGTTCGCGGGTGACAGCAACTGTGCGCATTTGACTGTTTAATCGGCTCAGTACAAGATCCGTGACGTCAGCGGGCTTACCGTAGATGATCGCTTGTCGGTCAATAACGACATCGGCATTTCGCTCTGCAACCACCACTTTCAAAATTTCTTCAAGTTTCTGAGAAACTTTACGATAGGCAATCGCTTCAGTCTTTGCCAACTCACGCTGTTTATAGGCAGCCTCAATCTGTTGTTTCTGAGATTTCCCGGCAAAGCTGGTTAACCGGCTTTTTAGATCGGGACGCGTCGAAATATCTGTCTGCCCCAAGGCTTTCAATTCAGCCTGAAGAGTCTTACCTTCGGCTTCAAGCGGTGAAATAGCAGACTTCAGTTCATTTTCCATTGTTTTGCCAATGGACTCCAGCTGGCGCTTAATATGTTTTCCGACTTCTGACTCTCTTAGAATTCGGTTCTGATCGACGACCAAAATCGTACTTTGTGCAAAGGCTGTGGCTGTCATCAAAAAAGCAGCGCTCACAGCGATAATTGCGCGGTATAGATTAGACATTGTTTTCATGGTTAAAACCTTGTTCGCGTTGTAAATTGGAAGGATTTACGTTCGTCATATTCGAATTGTCTTAGAGGTTTCGTGAAATCAAACCGAATAGGACCAAAGGGTGATTCCCAAAACACACTGACCCCGGACATTGCTCTTATCGAGAAATCGTCCACGATGAAATATTCCGGTGCCTCAGTTGGCAGCCCTTCATCTAGAATAGATACGCCTTCCAAATCTTTAAATTCATCATCCAGCAGCCCAACGCCGCCAGCTTCAACCCATACGCTACCCAAAAGACTGTCAATGCCAAGAGGAAAACTCACCTCAGCTGCAGCCAGAGCGTAGGCATTACCCCCAAGAGCAATATCTCGTACAGGCACGAAATTTCCTTCAGCGTCTCGAAGAAGCGGGGAGTTGCGCATCTGACGGGGACCGATACCGGCATTGTCATAACCACGGAAATCGAAATTCCCTTTGAAGAAACGGTCATTAATCTGAATGGCGTCACCACCCCAGCCCGTAATATATCCGCCAGCAAGCTTACCACTGGCAATGACATTTTTGCTCAGACCTTTGTAAATATTTCCAGTAAAGTCGGTCCTCAGATATTTTACATCTCCACCAAGCCCGGCGATATCCTGCGAAAGGCGCATATCAAAGCCGCCAGACGGCGTAATCGGATCATTTCGTTTATCCCAGGCAAATGAATACCCAAGAATAGAGGAAAGACGATCATCATAAGGTCGATTTGTAACCGGGTCGCACAAACTACTGTTGAGAGGCCGGCCGCCAGCTTGCGGAATACAAGAAAGCGCGGGAACGTCGATGCTTTCATTCCTGATGGAATAACGCGCGCCCATACTGGTATTTTCAGTCACAGGAAACGCTAATGTAAACAAAGCCCCTTGACGACTCTGTCGGAAATTGGCCTCATCCAGGAAGTCAATCGTCACATCGAACAATTCGACACCGGCAGCCATATTACGCCCAAGGAAGCGGGGCTCAGTGAACCGAAGATCAATTTCTCGACGGTTGGCACTGGTCCGCACCACAAATCTTAGCAGCTGTCCACGTCCGCGCAGGTTCCTCTGAGTGATTGAGAGATCAACAAGAAATCTGTCTGCGGATGAGAAGCCCGCACTAAAGGAAAGTTCACCTGTGGGCTGTTCTTTGACGCTAACCTTAACGACGGCCCGGTCGGCAGCACTGCCCTGCGTCTCTTCGATTTCCACCTCTTCAAAGAAGCGCAAAGA
>JAHDEZ010000024.1 GCA_020628425.1 Hellea sp.
AGACCAGCGGAAACTGCATCCGTAATGTCACCTCTGACCCTTATGCCGGCGCGACCGCCAATGAAGTTGAAGACCCGCGCCCGACCGCGGAACTTCTGCGACAATGGTCAACCATGCATCCGGAATTTGCCTTCCTGCCGCGTAAGTTCAAGATTGCTGTCGTGGGCTCGCCTAATGACCGAGCGGTTCTGAAGGCCCATGATATCGGCATTGAGATCGTCCAGAATGACAAGGGCGAGATCGGTTATCATATCATTGTCGGCGGTGGCCTTGGCCGGACACCAATTATTGGCCAGACATTGCAGGCGTTTTTACCGAAAGAAGAGCTGCTCCCATATCTGGAAGCCACTATGCGGGTCTATAACCGCTATGGCCGCCGCGATAATAAGTATAAAGCCCGGATCAAAATTCTGGTGACGGAAACGGGAATCGATCCGTTTCGTGAAATGGTCGACGCCGAATACGCGACGCTAGAGCCTTCTGATATTGCAGTTTCTCAAGAGGAAGTTGCACGAATTGCCGCTTATTTCTCTAACCCGGAGTTTGAAACCGGTTTAGATTTCGATCTCAAAACTCAAAAAGCGGTCAATGAGGACTTCGCTAATTGGGTCGATAATAATATCGCGCCGCACAAACAGGACGGCTATGCCATCGTCAATATCTCCCTCAAACCTCTGGATAAAGCGCCCGGAGATGTGACAGCCGACCAAATGCGCGTTGTGGCCGATTTGGCCGAAAAATATAGTTTCGCGGAAATCCGCACGACGCACCAACAGAATTTCGTTCTGCCGCATGTTAAGCAATCAGACCTGCTGTCCGTTTATGAAGGTCTCAAGGCGGCCGATTTGGCCATGGATAATATAGGCCTGATTACGGATATCATTGCCTGTCCGGGCATGGATTACTGCGCCTTGGCGACAGCCCGGTCTATTCCGGTGGCGCAAGCCATCTCAGAGCGTTTCAAAGACCCTGTTCACCAGCGCACGATTGGAGAAATGTCCATCAAAATTTCCGGCTGTATCAATGCCTGTGGCCACCATCATGTGGGCAATATCGGTATTTTGGGCCTGGAGAAAGCCGGCGTTGAGTTCTACCAGGTTAAGCTGGGCGGCGATTCTTCTGAAAACGCCTCAATCGGCAAAGTGACCGGGCCGGGCTTCTCCCAAGATGAGTTGGTCGACGGCATTGAACGCATGGTCGAGCTTTATCTCTCAAAACGTGAAACCGAAGAAAAATTCATCGATACCTATCGCAGAATAGGCATCGAACCGTTCAAGGAGGTGCTTTATGCCGACGCCTGATGTTCTCATTCGTGATGGCCATGCTGGCAGCACAGCAGCCATCGACAATATTCCAGATCTGGAAGGTTTTCTGAAATCAAATCAGGGCGACCGCGTGAAACTACCCAATGATGTGGATTTGGAAACGCTCAAGCTGCGCCTACCGGACATCAAGACCATTGTCATAGATTTCCCGTCTTTTGCCGATGGTCGCGGATTTTCCATTGCACGCCAGCTTCGTAAAACTTACGGATTTACGGGTGAATTGATCGCCGACGGACCATTGATCCCGGACCAATATGTTTTCGCGCTGCAATGTGGTTTTGACGGCGTGCGCGTGGACGGCGTGACCTATGAACGCCAGGCGGAAAGCCATTGGCATGACGCGCTCAGCGCCTTTGGTGTCACCTATCAACGGGCCTATGATTTCAAAAACGGCCCGGCGGTCAGTATTTTTGATGCGCGTAAAACATCAGCCGCCGCCAAAGACGCCAATGATCCTTATTTCGGATTATCCGCCGAGCAATCCATTCGTCAGGCCGTACAGGACTATAATAGCGACCTCGTCATCG
Source organism: Hellea sp. (assembly GCA_020628425.1). Lineage (GTDB taxonomy): Bacteria > Pseudomonadota > Alphaproteobacteria > Caulobacterales > Maricaulaceae > JACOMS01. The sequence continues at coordinate 1,853 of JAHDEZ010000024.1, forward strand.
CATCTTCTATGGGCGTGGACAGTGCAGTGCTCCTCCATATGGTGGCGCAGGTCGATAAAAACCTGCCGATTATCTTTTTGGATACCGGAAAGCATTTCCGCGAAACTTTGCATTACCGAGATCAATTGATCTCAAAATTAGGGCTCACCAATGTCATCAATGTGACGCCAGACCGGACCGAGGTGAAAGCCAAAGATCCGCAAAGTGATCTCCACCAAACAGACCCGGATGCTTGCTGTGACTTACGCAAGGTCACGCCTTTGGCGGGTAAAATTCATGATTACGCCGTCCGCGTGACGGGCCGGAAACGCTATCAAACACCAGACCGAAAAGATATGCCGATCCTTCAAACAGAGGGCGAACAGATAAAGCTCAACCCGCTGGCCTATTGGAGCGCCAAAGACGTGACCGCCTATATGCGTAAGCATGACTTGCCGGTTCATCCGCTACTATCGCTGGGCTTCCTGTCTGTGGGTTGCCAGCCTTGCACAACCCGGGTCTCCGAAGGCGAAGACGCCCGCGCGGGCCGCTGGCGGAACCTATCTAAAGACGAATGCGGCATCCATTTTGTCGACGGTAAATGGGTGCCGATTGAGGGTAAGAAAACGCTTGAGGTGTTTTAATTGGCGTGAATTAAAGAATGGTCGGAATTGCGGTGTTTGAATTTTAATGAAGATTCTATTTCTAAAAATAACTGACGATTACGATAGCTATATTCCCGGCATTAAAAGTATTGGGAGCTTATTCAACTACAAAACCGAGGTGTATCAATTTGAAGGTTTTGACAAACTGAGAGAACACTTGTGTTCGGGAAGAAATTCCGGCGACTTGATTGATATAATTTTTGTCGGCGCTCATTCAAACATGGAAATGTTATCAAATGATAGTTTGGGCTCAGAAACATTAACCTGGAAAGACTTTGCCGACCATTTATGCGGATGCGACGGATTAACAGATAAAACTAAAATATACCTTGGGTGTTGCTCAGGGGGATTCAAGCGCATCGCACTTACAATGATGGCACGATGCCCTAAAATATTCAAAATTGCCGGCGTCCCATGTGTACTTGATACTCAGCAAGCAACCTTAGCGTTTCATGGGCTTTTGTACGGCATGTATGTTAGGGCAGATGATCAACAAATACAGAGAATGGTTACACCTTCTGTGGGCGTGAGCTTCAATATTCATTCGCGTCTAGAAATGGTTGGCGAGCTGTCGGGTATTTTGACAGCGCAAGCGTTATGGTGGGCGCGTGATTCATTAGAATTAGATTTTGACTTTATCGAACTACCTTATCAACTAGACGGTTTGGAAGAGGAATAGAATAATGCCATTTCCGAATTTTGTTATGGCGTAACCAAATCCTATTGGTTTCGTTGTTGCCGACTCTATGAGTTCGGCCTATAGCTTGTCGAGTGAATAAACAGGTCGACATAGACACGAAAAAAGCCACCTATCTGCGCCAGTATGAACTGGTGGATCTCGTGCGCGAATATGATCCTTCGGTAGATGAGAACCTTCTGAACAAGGCCTATGTCTACGCCACAAAGGCACACGGCGCGCAGATGCGTCATTCCGGTGACCCTTATTACGCCCATCCCATTCAGGTAGCCGGTATTCTGGCCGGCCTACACATGGATGTTCAGAGTATTTGCACGGGGTTACTGCATGATGTTCTAGAGGACACAGAGGCCACGTTCGAAGATGTCTCAGGCTTGTTTGGGGAAGAGATCGCACAGCTCGTCGATGGCGTGACCAAGTTGGGGCAGGTAGAGCTGTCCGTCCCCAATCCATCGCGTCAAAGACGACAAGCGGAAAACTTTCAGAAATTCGTTCTGGCCATGAGCCGGGATGTGCGGGTTCTGATCGTCAAATTATGTGACCGCCTGCACAATATGCGCACGCTCCAATATCACCCGAAACAGGAAAGCCGCGAACGCATCTCGAGGGAGACTTTGGATATTTATGCGCCGCTGGCGCGCCGGATTGGCGTGGACCGGATCTGTTCAGAACTCGAAGATCTTTCATTCCAACATTTGAACCCATCTGCTTATGAAAGCATCAATAAGCGCCTTGATGGCTGGCGGGCTGATCAGAAGGCGGCAATTTCTCAAATGTCGGTTGCGCTACGGGATTTGATGGATGAGGCTGGTATCGAAGCGCGTATGTATGGCCGCGAAAAACGTGCTTATGCCATTTGGCGAAAACTACAGAGACAAGGTATTGGTTTTGAAGATGTTGCCGATATCTATGCCTTTCGGATTCTCGTGGATAAACCTGAAACCTGTTATAGAGTATTGGGCTTGTTACATACAGAATATCGTTGTGTGCCTGCCCGATTCCGGGATTTCATATCCGTCCCCAAACCTAATGGCTATCAATCATTGCATACAACCATTTTGGGACCGGAAAACCGACGTTTGGAAATTCAGATTAGGACTGAGCGTATGGAAGATGTTGCCGAGCGCGGTGTCGCGGCGCACTGGGCCTATAAAAATGAAAGCTATGCCTACGATCCGGAAAAAGCGCAAGAATCAGGTGGTGACCCGCTTAGACGTATTCGGCCTCTGGTCGAGATGATGGAGCAAAGCGGCGATGCGGATGAATTCCTTGAACATGCCAAGCTTGAGATGTTCACGGATCAGGTCTTTACCTTTACGCCTAAAGGCGATTTGATTTCTTTGCCTCGCGGCGCCACGCCCATTGACTTTGCTTATGCCGTTCATACGGACGTTGGTGATACATGTATTGGCGCGGTCATAAACAACAGGGAAAAACCTCTTCGGACGCGGTTACAAAACGGTGATGTAATCAAAATTATTCGTGGTGGAGATCCTGAGCCTCAAGCCGGTTGGGAAAACATGGTTGCCACGGGTAAGGCACGTTCGGCGTTGAGGCGGCTAACCCGAGACCGGGAGGCCCAGGAATTTCAGCGGATAGGTGCCATGTTGGCCGATCATGCTTTTGCACGTGAGGACAAGGATTTTAGCGAGAGCTCTATTGGCGATACGCTTAAACGCCTTGGGTTTAAGGAGCCGGTTGAGCTTTATGAAGCGCTTGGAAAAGGTGAGCTTTCCATCAAGAAATTTATGCAGGCTGTCTTCCCTGGTCGAGAAAGCACGAAAGCCATCCAAGAATATGCTAATCGCGAATTTATCACGGACTCGACCGCCAAGCTTTATGTAAAGGGAGATGGCCTGACTTCGGGTGTTAGTATGCATCTTTCTGATTGTTGTTCTCCCATTCCCGGTGACCGAATTGTCGGTGTACAAACACCAGGAAAAGGCGTCGTCATTCACACCATTGATTGTGATGTCCTGGCTGAATCTGAGGAAATGGGCGATTGGCTGGATATAGGATGGCGCCGTGCCGCTCAGCACGCTACCTCAACAGCGCGGATTACGGCCACCGTCGAACACGTGCCTGGCGCCTTGGCCGATGTAACCAAGATTATTGGCGAAGCAGGTGGCAATTTGATCAAGATCAATACCCTCCAGCGCAGCCCGACATTTTTCGACATGATTTTTGACCTGGAAGTCACTGACAATCGTCATCTGATGCAGATAATTGCGGCTTTGCGGGCGAGTGCTTATGTGGTAGCCGCCCAGCGATTAACTGGCGATTACGCCGCCGCTGAATAAGAAAGAATAAGCATGAATACGGATGACGTTCTCGATGTTTTCAGAGAAGCAGGGGCCTTGCTCGAAGGGCATTTCATTTTATCCTCAGGACTACGTAGTCCGGTATTTTTGCAAAAGGCGCTGATTTTCAAAAATCCTCGCTTGACATCTTTGCTATGCAAAGCGCTCGCTGAGAAGGTTAAGTCCGCGCTTGATGTGCAGCCAGACATAATTGTGGCACCCGCCATGGGTGGTGTTATCCCGGGCTATGAAACCGCCCGCCATATGGAGCTGGAATCTATCTTTACGGAACGGGAGAACGGAGAATTTGCTCTGCGACGCGGTTTTTCTCTTGAGCCAGGTCAGAAGGTTTTGATGGTTGAAGATATTGTTACAACAGGCCTGTCGTCCCGAGAGTGTATAGGTTCCATTGAAAAGACCGGAGCCAGGGTGATTGCTGGCGCTTGTATTTTCGATCGTTCTGGGGGTGCTGCGGATATTGGCGTGCCATTGGTTAGCCTGGCCGCCAGAAAGTTTCCTGCCTATGAACCTGATAATCTGCCGCCGGAACTGGAAGCCCTTCCGGCCGCAAAGCCAGGCAGTCGAGGGTTGAAGTGAACGAAACCCCACAACCTGCAAAGCTTCGGCTGGGCGTTAATATCGATCATATTGCGACCATTCGAAATGCGCGAGGCGGGACGCATCCTGACCCGGTCGCAGGCGCTTATGAGGCTATCAGAGCAGGCGCCGACGGGATTACTGCGCATCTGCGCGAGGACCGCCGTCATATCACCGATGACGATATGGAGCGATTGCAACAGCTTTGCTCGGCTGAAAACATTCCGCTAAACTTCGAGATGGCGGCTGTCCGCGATATGGTAGACATCGCTAAACGGATAAAACCCCATGCGGTCTGTCTGGTGCCAGAACGTCGCGAGGAACGGACTACTGAAGGTGGTCTGGACGTGGCAGGCCTGCACAATTCAATTGCGCCGCTGATCCGCGAACTGGGTGAGAACGGCGCTCGCGTATCATTGTTTATTGAGGCTGATGAACGGCAAATTCGCGCGGCTGCCAGCTCAGGCGCACCTGTTATTGAGATCCATACGGGTGCCTATGCCCATGCATTGGATGATGAGAACCATGAGAAAGCCTCTAAAATTTTCAAAGCTATGCAGGAAGGCGCGGAATTGGGAGAATCCTTGGGCCTTGAGGTTCATGCTGGCCATGGGATAACCTTTGAAAATGTTGGAGCTATTGCTTCTATTCCTGAATTGGTTGAGCTCAATATCGGGCATTACCTCATTGGCGAAGCGGTCTTTATGGGGCTGGACGCGGCCATAACAGAGATGCGCCGCTGTATGGATGAGGCACGTCAGAAGCTGAGTTTGGCCTCATGATTATCGGCATCGGAATCGATATATGTGATGTTCGCCGCATTGAAAATTCTATCGAAAAATACGGCAATAGGTTTAAAGATAAAATATTCACCCCAACGGAGCGGGAATATTGCGAGGGAAAGTCTGGATCCGCCAGTTATTACGCCAAACGATGGGCGGCCAAAGAAGCCGTCGCTAAAGCATTGGCTGGTCCGCGTACCAAAAGCCTGTCATGGCTGGATGTAGAGGTCGTCAAAGACCCGTCCGGGCGACCATCTGTTAAGCTTTATAGGGGGGCGCTTCGACGTATGAAATCGCGGCTGCCTGATGGGCATGACGGACAGATTTTCTTAAGCCTTTCCGACGACTATCCCTACGCTCAAGCCTATGCGATACTTGAAGCGAGGATATCGACTAAGCCATGAGCGCGGCAAAAGAAATGAACTCAAAGACCGAGAACAAGGTCGAGGCGGAAGATGCCGGTAAAGAAAAAAGCGGTTGGAAAAACCTGTTTATTACGGTGTTTTGGGCATTGGTTGTCGCGTTTCTTTTGCGAATATTTATATTCCAACCCTTCACGATTCCTTCGGCATCGATGGAGCCTAACCTCATAGAGGGTGATTATATCATAACATCTAAATATACGGTGGGGTATGGTAGATATGCTGCCGATCCTCTACCATTTCCTGTCAGCGAAGGGCGGCTATTCGAACGCGAACCCAAAAGGGGTGACGTTATCGTGTTCAAACCAAAGAATATTCGAAAACACTATATCAAGCGCCTTGTAGGTTTACCCGGTGATCGTATTCAAATGATAGCCGGTATTTTATACATCAATAATGAGCCCTCAAATCTTAGCGAAACTACAGATAAAGGGCCTGTCGATGCTGACAACTACGGCGCCAAAGTCCAAATCGAAACGATTGGCGGGCAAAGCCGACATCTAATATATGATTCAATTGGCAACAGCTTAACCGACGATACCGACGAGTTTATCGTACCCGATGGGCACTACTTCATGATTGGTGATAACCGGGATCGTTCGGGAGATAGCCGCATGACATTGCGTCAGGGGGGCATTGATTTCGTTCCTTCCGAAAATATAATTGGTAAAGCCGAGTTCATTCTGTTGTCGGCCCGTCAGGATTTTTCCTTGATTAAACCCTGGACTTGGGGCGAATTACGACGTGAACGATTTTTCAAGGCTATTCGATGAGTCTCCAGCGTAAGCTCGATAAATTACAAACCCGGTTAGACTACCAGTTTTCTGATACGGCCTTGCTTGAGCGAGCGCTAACTCATGGGTCTTATGGAGATGGACGCCGTAAAATTGAAGATTATCAAAGATTGGAGTTTCTCGGAGACCGGGTTCTAGGGCTATTCACAGCGCAAATTCTCTATGAAAAAAGTGAAGAAGATGAAGGCGGCCTGGCCCGGAAGCTAAATGCCTTGGTTCGCAAAGAGACCTGCGCCGAAATATCCGAGGAATTGGAAATTGGTGAGTTCATCCTCATGTCCAAAGCGACGGAACGCCAGGGTGGTCGAGAACGGATTTCAATATTGGCTGATGTGGCAGAGAGTCTTTTGGGGGCTATATATCTGGACGGAGGCTACGAAGCTGCCAAGGTTTTTTATCACAAATTCTGGTATGGTCGAATGCTCGAGGTCTTGGACCACTCCATGAAAGATCCGAAAACGGAATTGCAAGAACGCGCGGCAGCTGAAAAGCTAGAGCCACCCGTTTATGAAGTCATTGGCCAAACGGGTCCTGACCACCGCCCTAGCTTTGTGATGACAGTGGTCGTCGGCGATGAACGAATAGGTCAAGGCGAGGGCCTAAGTAAGAAGGACGCAGAGCGGGAAGCCGCAAGAGATTTGCTGCGACAATGGTCTGGTTCATGAATAAAGCAGGATTTGTTGCCATTATCGGTGCGCCCAATGCGGGTAAGTCGACATTGGTCAATGCATTGGTAGGAGAGAAGGTCTCCATCGTCACACATAAGGTTCAAACGACACGTTTTCAAATCCGCGGCATCGCGATGATAGGTGATGCGCAGCTTGTACTGGTCGATACGCCCGGTATATTTAAGCCCAAAGAAACCGACAGGCTTTCGCGATCCATGGTACATGCGGCATGGACAGGGGCCGATGATGCGGACGCTATTGTCCATGTGGTTGATGCGCCGGCCTTTATCCGACAATTAAAAGGAGAGGGTGCAGCTCAGGATAGGCTTGCTGCTGAAGATACAGACCGGGTGATTAAAGGGCTGAAATTCCGTGCACGCAAAAATGTCTTTTTGGCGCTTAACAAAATTGATGAAGTCGAACGCGAAGCTCTTTTGGAAGTCATAGCGCATTTTAATGGCCTCGAAGTGTTTGAACAAATTTTCCTTATTTCCGCCCTTAATCGCGACGGTGTCGACGATTTATCGGCTCAACTCGTGTCGGTTATGCCTGAAGGACCCTATCTCTATCCTCCGGACCAAGCCGCCGATATTCCGTCGAGGTTAATGGCTGCGGAGATTACAAGAGAGAAGCTGTTCTTGCGCCTGCATCAGGAATTGCCCTATGCCTCTACTGTCGAAACCGAAAAATGGACCCGTCAAAAAAATGGGGATATCCGAATTGACCAGGTCATCTATGTTAAGCGCACCAGTCAAAAACCTATCGTTTTGGGAAAAAATGGTAAAACAATCAAAGATATAGGTGCGAAAGCTCGTCTAGAGATGCAGGCCTGGCTGGGGTGTAGAGTTCATTTATTTTTGTTTGTGAAAGTTCGTGAAAAATGGGTTGATGACCCGGCTCGCTATCAGCAATCAGGTTTGGAGTTTGATGTTTAGGTCGGGTGACATGTAATGGATTGGACCGGCGAAGGATATGTTCTGTCTGTTCGAAAACACGGTGAGACCTCAGCCATAATCGAGTTGTTTACGCGTGATAGAGGGCGTTATCTGGGCTTGGTTCGGGGTGGCGTTAGCCGCAAACTACGCCCCGTATTGCAACCAGGAAATAAAATACAGGTAGAATGGCGAGCCAGGCTTGAGGAACACCTTGGCTATTTCACAGTAGAAGCCATGAACAGCCGCGCTGCGGAACTTATGCAGGATCGCTTGTCTTTGGCGGGCCTGAATGCGGCCTGCGCCATGGCTCGCGAGGCTCTGCCGGAGCGAGAAGTCCACGTCGATGTCTATGATGCCTTTGAAATTTTGGTCGATAACCTCCATGACAAAGAGATATGGCCAGCGCTCTATATTCATTGGGAAATGGGATTGCTGTCGTCTATGGGATATGGTTTGGATTTATCCCGATGCGCGGCGACGGGCGTTAATAGCAATCTAACCCATGTTTCACCGCGTTCGGGCCGTGCGGTTTGTGCGGAGGCCGCTCAGCCCTATGCGGACAAGCTTTATGCCTTGCCGTCATTTATGCAGCCGGATTGCCGTCGAAATGATAAAACGCTCTTAAAAGATGATATTCGAAATGGTTTAACGCTGACAGGCTATTTCCTGGAAACACGTCTGCAATGGGGAGTGAACCGGACTCTTCCGGAGGCGCGTAATCGGTTGGTCCAATTGATTGGTTAAAAAACACCAATTATCCGTCAAAACTCGAAGAGATATTGGTTTCATTAACCGACTCATTCATAGTTGGGTCAAACGAATCAAAAACAGACTTTTTTCCGAGAAGACATGTCCGACACCGAAACCCAAAACGGCCTGCCTAGTAATGCGATCATCGAGGAGCATATTGATGACGCGCTAAGCTCTCGCTATTTAGCTTATGCGCTTTCCACTATTACCATGCGGGCGCTCCCGGATGTGCGCGACGGGTTAAAACCCGTCCATCGGCGAATTCTTTATGCCATGCGTCAGTTGAAACTAAATCCGGAAGGCGCTCATAAGAAATGCGCCAGGATTGTCGGAGACGTTATGGGGCAATATCACCCCCACGGAGATCAGTCGATTTACGATGCTCTAGTGAAACTTTCCCAAAGCTTTTCAGCCCGGTACCCGTTGGTCGACGGGCAGGGGAATTTCGGCAATATAGACGGCGATAGCGCCGCTGCCATGCGGTATACCGAGGCCAAAATGACTGCTGCAGGTGTGGCGCTTCTGGCAGGCATAGACGAAGATGCGGTCGATTTCATCCCCACTTATAATGAGGAAGATGAAGAACCGCAGGTGCTTCCGGCTGGTTTCCCAAACTTGCTGGCCAACGGGTCTACAGGAATTGCGGTCGGTATGGCGACCTCTATTCCACCGCACAATGTCCATGAAATTTGCGATGCGGCTCTGCATTTAATCAAAAAACCCAATGCCCGAATTGAAACGCTTATGGGCTACGTCAAAGGCCCGGATCTGCCTACTGGCGGAATCATTATTGAGCCACAAGACAGTATGTTAGACGCGTATAAAACCGGCAAAGGCGGATTTAAGGTGCGAGCCCGCTGGAATGTGGAAGACTTGGGCCGTGGTCAATATCAGGTTATCGTCACAGAAATTCCTTACCAGGTACAGAAATCGCGCCTCATTGAAAAATTAGCGGAGCTGATCGAGACTAAAAAAGTACCGTGGCTCGCTGATGTCCGCGATGAATCCGCCGAAGATATCCGCATTGTTCTTGAACCAAAAAGCAAAAATATTGAGGCTGAGCTGCTAATGGAAAGCCTGTTTAAGCTGTCTCAGCTTGAGAGTCGTGTTTCGCTCAATATGAATGTACTTGACGCCACGCGAACGCCGCGGGTCATGAATTTGCGAGAAGTTATCCAGGCTTTTCTTGATCATCGCCGGGTCGTTTTACAGCGACGTTCGCAGCAGCGCCTCGGGAAAATCGAAGACCGTATGGAAGTCCTCGAGGGATACCGAATTGCCTATCTCAATATTGACGAAGTTATTCGCATCATAAGGTTTGAAGACGAACCGAAAGCCGAGTTAATTAAGGCTTTCAAACTGACCGAGCGTCAGGCCGATGCCATTCTCAATATGCGCTTGCGGGCATTGAACAAACTGCAGGAAATCGAAATTCAGGCCGAATATGATAAGCTTGCGGCGGAAGCCAAGGCGATCAAAGGTCTATTGAAATCCGAAAACAAGCAATGGGCGGCAATCTCTGATGAGATAAAAATAACCCGGGAAACCTACAGCAATAAAACGGCGCTGGGCGCAAGGCGTACGACGTTTACAGATGAACCTGATGTGGAAATAGACTTGGCAACGGCCTTTATCCAAAAAGAGCCTATTACGGTCGTATTGTCGGCAAAGGGGTGGATTCGCGCCATGAAAGGAAAGGCTGATGTATCGGCACTGAAGTTCAAAGAAGGTGACAGTGCCGCTTTTATCGTGTCTGCTGAAACGACGGATAAAATCATTTTGTTCGGTTCAAATGGCAAATTCTACACTTTGTCGGCTGATAAATTACCCGGTGGGCGCGGTAACGGTGAGCCTGTCCGCTTGATGATTGATTTGCAGGACGACCATATCCCCGTCGGTTTGTTTGTCCATGATGAGAACCGGGAGCTAGTTGTTGCCAGTTCAGAAGGCTATGGTTTCCGTGTGCCCGAAAAAGACGTTATCGCGTCAACCCGCGGTGGCAAACAAGTCTTAAATGTCAAAGCAGAAAACGAGGCCGTTCGGTGTGTCGAAGTTAATGGCGAAAAAATTGCCTGTATCGGTGAAAATCGGAAAATTCTGATTTTTGACCTCGAAGAATTACCGGTTATGGGACGAGGGAAAGGTGTTCGCCTTCAGAAATACAAAGATGGTGGTTTGTCGGATGTCACGACTTTCAAGGCCGAAGACGGTTTGACTTTTAAAGACAGTGCCGGTCGGACTAATGGGGTCAAGGATTGGCATTTACACGAAGGTAAGCGAGCGGGCGCTGGCCGTATGGCACCCCGTGGATTCTCTCGTGTGAACAGTTTTGATCCAGGTAAATACTTGTAGGGAATATAACTGCTGCGTTAAATCGGCTTGAAATTTTGGGCTAAAAAGCCCACATTAAAGCTACGGAGAGTTTTCAGGAGGAATTATGACGACTGTTTGGATCATTTTGGGCGTACTGGTCTTAATCGCCGGTTTTATTATAACTATATACAACCGGTTAGTCGGTTTGCGACAAACCTGTAACCAAGCTTGGTCGGATATCGAGGTTCAGCTCAAGCAAAGACAGGATTTGGTGCCCCAACTGGTCAATACGGTTAAAGGTTATGCCAAGCATGAAAAGGAAACCTTGAACGAAGTCATTCAAGCCCGCAACACGGCCGTCGCTGCGGGCACACCAAATACGCAGGCTGTCGCAGAGGGCATGCTAACACAGGCCTTGGGCAAACTCTTTGCATTGGCCGAAGCCTATCCGGATCTGAAAGCCAATGAAAACTTCTTGCAGCTGCAAGATCAGTTGGCTGATGTTGAAAACAAGATCGCAGCTGCCCGTCGTTTCTATAATAATGCGACACAGGAATATAATACGGCGCGTGAGCAGTTCCCAGCCAATTTGATCGCCGGTCCGTTCAATTTCGAAGCACGTGAGTTTTTCGAAGCTTTGGAAGGGCGAGAAGCTCTTGAGAGCCCGGTTGAGGTTGATTTCAGCTAGGGAATATTTGCCATGATGCGGGCCTATGGCCTTAAGTCACATATCTGGAATAATAACCTGCGAAGTATATTTTTGCTGGTTTTTTTCCCACTATTGCTTTTGGCTCTTGCCTTGGCATTTTCGCTCATCTTTACAGGTTTTACGACGGATGGCCCCGTTGATGTAGGGCTGGGGCAGGCCTTGAACGCAGTGCCGACTGTCGGACCTGTCGTTTTAGGTGTGTCGGGTGCCTGGTTTGCCGTTGCATTCCTTGGTCATCAAAAGATGATTGATATTGCGACTAAATCTAAGTCAGTGACAAAATCACAGGCTCCACGGCCCTATAAGATGTTGGAAAACCTCTGTATTTCTCGCGGCATCACTGTTCCAAAGCTCAAGATAATCGAGACTGACGTTATGAATGCATTCGCCAGCGGCGTTAGAGATAGAAATTACACGATTACCCTGACAACAGGACTCTTGAACAGTCTTGATGATGAGGAGTTGGAGGCTGTCATCGCGCATGAGCTCTCTCATATCAAAAATCGGGATGTAAGGCTGTTAATTATCGCGGTGATTTTTGTTGGGATTTTTTCTTTTGTCGGTGAAGGCGTTTTTCGCGGGCTCATGCGAACCAATATGCCTCGGAATGATAAACATCGGCGGAGCCAGGGCAGTCAGGCTGGTGCACTTGTTGTCTTTGGCTTAGTAATCATAGCGATTTCGTATTTTCTCGCTTTGCTGACGCGTTTTGCATTATCTCGAAAGCGCGAATTCATGGCGGACGCCGGCGCAGTAGAGTTGACGAAAAATCCAGATGCGATGATCCGGGCATTGAAGAAAATTTCCGGTCAAGCGGAGCTTAAAGATGTTCCGGCTGAGATTCGTGAAATGGCATTTGAAAATCCCCGCACTGGGTTTTCCGGCATGTTTGCAACCCATCCGCCTATTGAAAAACGCATTGAAGCTCTTGTGAAGTTCGCTGGCGGGAATCCAGATACACAAAGCCGCTACAAACGACGGACATTGAGCCGGAATTCTTCTGAGGAAAACCTGGAAACTAAAGCCAGAAACCGCCGAAATCCCTGGTGGCCGCGTCGTTAAAAATTCTGGACATCGCTGAATATTAAAATTATATCCCTTATTGAAAAACAATAAGGGAGCCTTTGGCGTGACAAAACAATTACTCATTTCGGCCTGTGCAGCCGTTTTGCTTGCGGCCTGTTCAGGTGGAACAGACACGGACACAAAAACAACGGAAATATCTACGAAAACGAGTTCCGAAACAACAATGTCCAATATAAAATCTATTGAGTCGGTTACGAAAGCCGGTGATGAGATTGTTATTCCATACAAAAAGTTTGAACTCGAAAACGGTTTGACGGTTGTATTGCATCAGGACAAGTCAGATCCGCTTGTACATGTCGACGTCACTTATCACGTAGGATCGGGTCGTGAGGATGTCGGTAAATCAGGATTTGCACACTTCTTTGAGCATATGATGTTCCAGGGTTCCGAGAACGTTGCCGATGAAGAGCATTTCAAAATCATTACTGAAGCCGGCGGTACGTTAAACGGCACAACGAATTCCGATCGTACTAATTACTTTGAAACCGTGCCCAATAACCAGCTTGAAAAAATGCTCTGGCTGGAAGCTGACCGCATGGGCTACTTCCTGAATGCAGTCACTCAAGATAAATTTGAAGTCCAGCGCGAAACTGTTAAGAACGAGCGGGGCCAACGCGTGGATAATCGTCCTTATGGTCTGTTGTGGGAGCGGGTCGGCGAGGCCATGTTCCCGGAAGGTCATCCTTATTCTTGGTCAACCATCGGCTATCTTGAGGACTTGGACCGGGCAACGCTGGACGACCTAAAGAAATTCTTCTTGCGTTGGTATGGACCAAATAACGCCGTGCTAACAATTGGTGGTGACTTTGACGAAGCTCAGACCTTGGAATGGGTAGAGAAATATTTTGGACCAATTCCAAGAGGTCCAGAAGTTGATAAGCCAGTTTATGAGCCCGTAACCCTTGATAAAAACCGGTATATTTCGCTCGAAGATAACGTGGCTATACCGCTACTTTATATGGCATGGCCAACTGTCTATGCTAATCATCCCGACGAAGCCCCACTCGATGTATTGATGAGCATTATGGGCGAAGGAAAAACGTCACTCCTTTATAAGAATCTCGAAAAGCCGGGCTTAGCTGTTAACGTCGGCGCCGGTCACTCATGTCGTGAGCTGAGTTGTAGCTTTACGCTTATCGCTTTGCCACGCCCCGGTCGTCCTGGTGGTTTGGCTGAAATGGAAGAGAAACTTCGGGAATCGCTTGCAGAATTTGAAGAACGCGGCGTGCAGGATGATGACTTGCTGCGAGTGAAATCTGGCATTGTTTCTGGAATGATTTATGGCCTTGAAAGTGTCTCAGGTAAGGTCAGCCAACTGGCTGCTTATGAGACATATAGAGACAGTCCAAACGGTATACAGGATGACATTGCTCGCTATGAAAATGTGACCAAGGCCGACGTAGTGCGGGTATATAATCAGTATATCAAAAATAAACCTGCGGTCATCATGAGTATTGTCCCCAAAGGACAGGCAAATTTGATTGCCTCTGGTGATACCTGGGAGCGCTATGAGCGGACAATTCCAGCCAGCGAGCCCGCTGTCGTAAATTGGTCATTACCAGAGGATGATTTTGACCGAAGCATTATTCCGTCTGCTGGACCAAATCCAAGTATCAAAGTTCCACCAGTATATACGTCAAAACTGGCTAATGGCATCGAAATTTTGGGGGCTGTTAACGATGAGACCCCGACAACGACCATCAGCATTCGAGTTAAGGCTGGACAGGAGAGAGAAGACGTTTCCAAGCTTGGGCTTGCCAGTATGACGGCCGATATGCTGGGCGAGGCCACGACTGAGTCGAGTGTTGAGGAATTGTCTAATCGTTTAGATAAACTTGGGTCTTCGGTCAGCATTAGTGCTGGTGACGGCTATACAACAATTTCAATTCGAAGCCTTACAAAGAACCTTGACGAAACTGTTGAAATCGCAGCGGAGAAATTTTTTAAACCAAAATTCGATGAAGTCGATTTTGCCCGGCTGCAGGCCCAATATGTTGAGGGTATTAAAGCCTCTAAGAAGGAAGCCAGCGGCATCGCGACGGAGCTGTTCAATCGACAACTATTTGGTGACAATAATGCCTTTGCTTGGGGGAATTCGGGAACGATAGCATCGATAGAAGGCTTAACCGTTGACGACGCTAGAGCATTTTATGAGACAAATTATTCTCCGGAAATCGCGACAATAGTCGCTGTATCTGACTTGAATAAAGGTAAGCTCACGGCGGCTCTCAAACCGTTTGCTGGTTGGGAAGGTGAAGATATTGCGCCGTCAACGATGAATGGTTTTCCTGAATTGGAGGCTGGAACTCTTTACTTTATCCATAAGCCAGGTGCAGCGCAGTCAGAAATTCGGATTGGGAACCGCTCGATACCGTATGATCCGACCGGCGAATATTTCCGCATGGGTCTGATGAACTACGCATTAGGCGGGGCTTTCAATAGCCGAATCAATCTAAACCTTCGCGAAGATAAGGGCTACACTTACGGTGCTAGATCATTCTTTAGCGGGTTGGAAAATCGTGGGTTCTTCCGGGCTAGTGCAGGTGTGCGAACTGATGCCACGGCGGCTTCTATCACTGAGTTTGTCAATGAAATCCAAAACTATGCCGCCAATGGTATTACAGAGGAGGAGTTAGCATTCACTAAGAGTGCGATCGGTCAGCGCGATGCCAGAAGTTATGAAACGCCACGGCAAAAGCTAGGCTTTTTATCACGCATGATGACATATAATTTGGAACCGTCTTTTATCGATGAGCAAAATGCAATTCTTGCAGATATGACTAAAGAAGAGTTGGATGGTTTGGCGAAGAAACACCTTAATCTTGATGACATGATCATGCTCGTAGTTGGTGACAAAGACGTGGTTTTTGAAGAAATCAAAGCCCTTGGTTACCCGATCGTAGAACTGGATGAGGATGGTAACCCAAAATAGCCTCATTATTACTGAGCGGATATCCATTCCGCTCAGTGAAATTAACTTCTCGGCCATTCGGGCGTCGGGTCCGGGGGGGCAAAGTGTCAATAAAACAAGTACGGCCGTTGAACTACGCTTCGCCATAGCCCCTTCGTCCCTGCCTGAGCGTGTTAAGTCCAGACTCTTTGCAATAAGTGACCGACGCCTAAACGCGGCTGGTGTTATTGTTATTAAGTCCACACAGCATAAATCCCAGAAACGCAACAAAGATGAGGCACTAAGCCGGTTATCCAAAATGATTATCAAGGCTTCATCGGTTCAGAAGGTTCGGCGCCCCACGAAACCAACCCGAGCTTCAGTCAAAAGACGTCTGGATGGCAAAGCTCGGCGCAGCGCGGTAAAAGCAGAGCGGGGACGTGTGAAAGGCTTTGAAGATTAACGGAAAAAAGCTTGATGCAATCCGTTAAATCAGTTACAGACGCGCCGAATTTACGGCCCGAGTCTATGCTCGGGCGCTTTTGTTATTAAATTGGAGGCCCCGATGGCTGTCCCTAAGAGTAAAATTTCTAATTCACGTCGTGGCATGCGCCGCGCCCATGACCGCTTGAAAGCCACAAACTATATTGAGGATCAGGATAGCGGTGAACTGCGTCGTCAGCACCATATCGATCTAAAAACCGGCATGTATAAAGGCCGTCAGGTACTGCCACCCAAAGACTAAGTCCAAATAACTCCAAATAAGAAGGAGCTCTCCAATGGTTGAGATTGAAGAAATTTTCGCCAGGGAGATCCTGGACAGTCGTGGCAACCCCACTCTAGAAGTAGATGTAAGCCTCTCCGACGGGGCTTTTGGGCGTGCGGCTGTGCCAAGTGGGGCTTCGACCGGCGCCTATGAGGCCGTTGAACTGCGCGACGGTGATAAGAGCCGTTATTTGGGCAAAGGCGTCCTTAAAGCCGTTTCTAACGTTAATACTATTATCGCCGATGAACTTTATGGTCTCGATGCTGAAAACCAGCGCGGAATCGACCAGTTGATGATTGGTCTTGATGGGACCGAGAACAAAGGAAAATTGGGCGCAAACGCCATTCTCGGCGTTTCTCTGGCTCTGGCCAAAGCGGTTGCTAACTCCCAGCAGGTTCCGCTCTACCGCTATATTGGCGGTACGCACGCTCATGTTCTGCCAGTTCCTATGATGAATATTATCAATGGCGGCGAACATGCGGATAATCCCATCGACGTTCAAGAATTCATGATCATGCCTGTCGGCGCGGACCGTTTTTCCGAGGCCCTGCGTATGGGGGCCGAAGTCTTCCATAACTTGAAAAAGAAGCTTTCTGCTGATGGTCTGAATACCAATGTGGGCGACGAAGGTGGTTTTGCACCGAATATCGCCTCATCTGCTGCGGCGCTCGACTATATTATGAGCGCTATCGAAGCTGCCGGTTACAAACCCGGAGAAGATATTTTCCTCGCTATGGATGTGGCGTCTACGGAATTTCACAAAGACGGCAAATATAATCTCTCCGGTGAGGGCAAGGTGCTCGATAGTGGCGAATTTGCCGATTATCTCGAAGGCCTGGTCAATAATTATCCGATAATCTCCATCGAAGACGGTATGGACGAAGACGACTGGGATGGCTGGACACATCTCACCAGCCGTATCGGCGATAAATGCCAGCTTGTCGGTGACGATCTGTTCGTCACGAACCCAAAGCGCCTCGCCAAAGGCATTGAGACGGCGGCCGCCAATTCAATCCTGGTTAAAGTCAATCAAATCGGCAGCTTAAGCGAGACTCTTGATGCCGTTGACCTTGCTCACCGCGCAGGTTTTACAGCCGTCATGAGCCACCGCTCGGGCGAAACTGCCGATACGACCATTGCCGATCTGGCTGTTGCGACCAATTGCGGACAGATCAAAACCGGTTCGTTGGCGCGCTCCGACCGTCTGGCCAAATATAATCAGCTTTTACGGATCGAAGAGCAGCTCGGCGAAATGGCTGTCTATGCTGGCCGGAGTGTGATGCCTTAGCGGCTTTTTGACGATGCTGTCGCCTGAATGATGACGCCTATCACGACTATTACTCCACCTGTTAACACAGTCCAGGCTGGGACTTCATTGGCATAGAGCCATACCCAAACAGGGCTTAAAACTGTCTCTATGAGCGCCAGAATAGAGACCTGAGCGGCCGGCAGATACTTTGCTCCGGTCATAACACAAAGTGTGCCTAGGCCAACCTGCACAACCCCCAGCCCTAAACAAAGAACCAGATCCCTTGTTGATAGGGTATAGCTATCGATAAACGGCAGCATCATAGGTAGGAGCAAAAACCCGGTCAGAGCACATAATAGAATGACATTGGCCTGCGGAATAGTGCGCATGGTCACAATAACGGCCGCGTAAAAAATCGTCATTATGAAGGCTAAAGAAATGCCGTAAAGGCCTTCACCGTCCACACTGCCGCTAGAGATAAAAACAACCCCAATCAACGCAATGAACATGGCTAGTCCGGTTCGGACTGTAATGCCTTCTTTTAAGACCAGCCAGGCCATGAGCGCGGCAAAGAGAGGTGTAAGCGAGATTATGAATACAGCATTGGCGACTTCTGTATATTGAAATGACATAACCAGAAAAGTCCCGGACAGCGCCATAAAAAGTGCTGCCAGCCAGCCTCTCCAGGTCAGGTTCTTAAATTCGTCTTTGACTGATGTTTGTTTGGTCGCGAAGAAAACCATTGAAAAGAAAACAGCCTGTCCAATGGCCCGAAAGAAAACAATTTGCGGGCCTGTTGCGGCGTCTGTCGCTCGGTCCACTAATCCTAATATCGAGAGTAGGGCGCCACCCAATATAACCAGGAATACGGCCTGACCGTAACTCGGTTTTGTAAAAAGAGATTTGGTCATGAAAAACAAAAGCCCTCAAAACTTTGAGGGCTTTCCGATTATCCAAGTTTGTGGTCTTTATATTCTTCTTTTAGCTTGCGCTTGAGAACCTTTCCGGTCGCGCCGAGCGGCAGAGCGTCTTTGAAGACAATCTCATCTGGCATCCACCATTTGGCACATTTGTCGGAAATGCATTTTTTGATTTCATCGACATTTGGCTCACAGCCTTCCATGGGCTGAACAATCAAGAAAGGACGTTCCTGCCATTTTTCATGCCGAAGGCCAATACAGGCGGCCATGGCGACCTCTGGGTGGTCCATAGCGGCGTTCTCGACCTCAATAGAGCTGACCCATTCACCGCCGGATTTGATGACGTCTTTGGAGCGGTCCGTAATCTCCAGATAGCCTGTGGGGTGCAGAGCGCCCACATCACCGGTTTTAAACCATCCGTCATTGGTAAAGGCATCGGCGCCGTCGCCTTTGAAATAGCCGCTGGCGACCCAAGGCCCGCGTACATGCAGGTGACCGGATGTCTCGCCGTCTTCGGGTAGTACATTACCTTCATCATCGACAATCCGCATTTCCACACCAAAGATGCGACGGCCTGCTAAAAGCTTATACGGTATCAAGTCTTCGAAATCTGCATCAGCCATTTCCGGTAGCGGCGCATAGGTTACTCCCAGCGGGCTGGTCTCCGTCATACCCCAGCCTTGCTGCATAGGAATATCCAGTTCCTGTTCATAGGCTCGCAGTAGACTTTCGGGCAGGGCAGAGCCGCCCACCAGAGCTTTCTTCACTGTTGGTAAGCTGCCACCAGTGGCTTTGACATGATTGTAAATCCCCAGCCATACGGTCGGCACACCGGCCATTAATGTAACTTTTTCCTGATTGATCATCTTGGTTAGATTGGGACCATCGAGTCCAGGGCCTGGCATAACCAGTTTTGCGCCGACCATAGCGGCGGAATAGACCAGTCCCCAAGCGCTGACATGGAACATAGGTACAACAGCGAGTACCGTATCAGCGGACCCGCCACCGATTACATCGGTAAAGGAACCAGCCATAGCGTGAAGAATGGTTGAGCGATGAGAATACAGTACGCCTTTGGGGTTACCTGTTGTGCCTGAGGTATAGCAGAGCGTACAGGCAGTGTTTTCATCAAAACGTTCCCAAATAATTTCATCGGAAGCATCTGCTATAAAACTCTCATAACACGTGACTGGCGCCTTATAATCGGGCATGTCGCCCGCGTCGCACATAGAGACCCATTTTTTTACTGATGGGCAGGCTTGATGAATACCATCAGCGATTGGTCCAAACGTCGTGTCAAAGAACATCATACTATCTTCGGCATGATTGACCATCCAGGCTATTTGTTGCGGGTCCAAGCGTGGATTAATAGTGTGAACAATGGCGCCGATGGATGATACGGCATAATAAATCTCGATATGTCGAAAGTTATTCCAAGCAATTGTTGCGACGCGGTCACCTTTCTTGATTCCAGCTGCTTTTAGTGCATTCGCTAGTTTTTTAGTGCGCCTCGCTGCCTCTGACCAAGTATAACGGTGTTCCGTCATATTGGTCTGTAATGTGTATATTTCGCGGTCTTTATGAACTTTTGCAGCGTGCTCGAGCAGGTCGCTGATCATCAGCTCCTGCTTCATCATTAAACCTTCCATGGTGTCCTCCCGGCCATTCCAAATTATTCTTTGAAATCCTCTTTCCAAACTTTGACAGTCGGGTCAATATCGCAAGTCTGACAATTGAAAGTATTTCCTATGTCTAGCGCTTATTCCTCTCCCGAGGAGACCTTGGCTATATCCTTCGACGATATTTTGCATGCCGCAGATCGGCTAAAAGGAAAAACACAACCGACACCGCTCATCAAAAGCCCCGTGATTGATTTAATGACGGGAAAAGATATTTGGTTCAAGCCGGAATGCACGCAAAAAGTCGGCGCCTTTAAATATCGAGGCGCTTATAATAGACTAAGCGCAATGAGCGCCGGAGAGCGGGCTCGAGGGGTTGTAGCCTATTCGTCTGGAAATCATGCTCAAGGTGTCTCAAGAGCCGCCAAAGAGCTTGGGATGTCGGCTATCATTGTCATGCCGTCAGATGCACCTACGATCAAAGTATCCGGTGTGAAGCGTGACGGGGCCGAAATCGTTTTCTATAATCGCTTAACAGAAAGCCGTGAGGCTCTCGCGGAGGAAATCTCCCAAAGGGATGGTCGTATTGTGGTTCCGTCCTTTGATGATCCGCACATCATTGCGGGGCAGGGAACTACAGGGCTGGAAATTTCCATAGAAGCTGCGACGAGGGGCATTGAATTAGACGCGGTTATTGTGCCTATGGGGGGAGGCGGGCTTTGCGCAGGGACTGCTATGGCTATTAAAAATCAAAGTCAGGACATAATGATTTTTGGAGCAGAACCTGAGGGGTATAATGACCACCAGATTTCAATCCGACATGGACAGCGTACCGCTTATGTAAACCCTCCAAAAACAATATGCGATGCGATCATGACCCCCATACCTGGAGAGCTGACGTTTCCTATAAACAAAGCATATGTGAGTGATGTATTTTGTGTCACAGATGAGGAATGTCTGATGTCTATGGCAATCGTCAAAAAGGAATTGGATTTAATAGTAGAGCCTGGCGGTATCGTTGGATTGGCGGCGATTTTGAAAGGCGAATTATCCAAGAGTAAGTGTAAATCAATTTGTGTCGTTTTATCAGGGGGTAATGTCGACGCAGCGGTCGTTGACATGGCTTTTGATCAGTTTCACGGAGCATTTCACTCAATTATCACAAAATACTGAACCTTTATTGAGGCTCTTGATCTGTGACATTTAATTGAAGTAGTAACGGCGTCAATGCATGAGGAGTTTGGGGCCCCTCAGCTGGGAAGAGAGACAATTAATGCTTCTAAATCATGTTGCAGCTCATACTGAGTTCGAAGATCTGCGCGTATGGATCCCTGAAAGTTATAAATATGCGGTCAAAGTTATGTTTTTGGCCAAACATGCACTTGGAGATGGTTCTCCTGACAGCATGGATGGCTTTCACGCCGTTTATCATCATGAGCTACGCGAAATTCTGCGTGGAATCGGATTGAACTTGAAAGTTGGCAATTCTTACCAGCATTTATTTGGTGAGCCTGATTATGATTTTCTTTTTACTCTACTAAACAGAGGTGGCTTCAAAAACTCTGAAATTTTTGCAGCCACTTTCGCTACCTGGCGTGACACACCGTTCCTGGGTGCATCGCCAATATTACGTGGTCTTGGTGATGATAAACACTTAACCAAGCTCGTGGCCCGGGCACGTGGAGTCCTAACTCCCGACAGTGAAATCTATCGACACGGTAATTATATGAATGATGAGCCGACCTTTGATTGGAATCGTTTGGTTGTGAAACCTAATGCATCTTCTGCGTCATGGGGCATTAAAATTTGTGACAGTTGGACAGAAGCCAAAGCTCATCGTGACTGGTTGTTCGAAGAGGGCAATCATCATGATGTTATCATAGAGTCATTCTTTGACGGCATTGAACTGGCAGTACCTGTGATTGTCGGTGCGGATGGTATGCCGGTTTTGTTACCAGTGATGAAGTATGGCGGGGATAATGACCGACTGAGGACCTATGAAGAGAAGCGCGGTTTCGTACAGAATAATGATGGATGGGCACCTTTTGATGAAGCAGAGGTGTGCAACAAGCTCCACCGTGAGGTGGAGAAAATGATGCCGGAAATCTGGCCTTTTGACTATGGGCGCTTTGAGTTTAAATACAGTCCCGAGAGCGGTGAAACGTCTTTCCTCGAGCTAAATATGAGCTGTAATTTGTGGTCCAAGAAAACGGTTTCGCAAAGCTGGCAGTCTATGGGTTACAGCCATGCGGAACTGGTGGAAACTATTCTAGCAGGTTCCATGATCCGACAAGGTGTTATCCCGCCGCAGCCGGCAAATAAATGACCTATACCGCGCTCGTACTTGCTGCTCAGAGACCAGGAATAATCGACCCGCTCGCGGAAAAAGGGGGCGTCTCCCATAAATGCCTGATCGATATGGATGGCACCCCGATGATTGAGCGGGTATTGGATTCACTACTGGGCTCAGATCATATCGGGCAGATTTTGATCTCGATCGATGACCCGGATGCTTTGAGCACCGTTTCTGCGGTTCAAAAATGCGTTTCGAGCGGAAAAATAAATGTCACCCCCAGTGCGGAAAATTTATATCGGAGCGTGAAAGATGCTCTGTCAAATAATGTTGAGTTCCCGGTTGCTATCTGTACGGCAGATAATGCCCTGCAAACAGCGGAGATGATTGACTATTTTTGCGAGCATTTTGACAAGGAAGATGCCGAAGTTGGAGTGTCGGTCACGCCTGCTGAGCTCATTTGGTCAAAATATCCTGAAGGTCAGAGGCGCCCTTATGTCCTGCGAGACGGAAAATTCTCGAATTGTAACCTATATGCTTTGCGTTCAATCAATAGCCTTGAAGCTGCAAAAGCATTTGAAGGCGGCGGTCAATTTGGCAAATCAGCCAAACGTATTTTACAGGCGTTCGGATTGGTAAATCTGTTGTTGTACAAATATGGAAATTTATCTTTGGACGATGTTTTCCGACGCGTGTCTAAACGGTTGGGGCTTAAAATCCGCCCTGTCATTATGCCCTTCGCAGAAGCGCCCATTGATGTCGATAATGAGCGGACCGAGCGTATAGCGCTTCAGGTGCTGCGCGAGCGTCGTGAGGCAATTGAGGCCGCCGAATAAGCGGCCCCATTCTTATTCTATAGTTCTGCTGGCCCTTTGCCAAAGACGTTGTGGGCGTCCCATACGGCGCGTTGCTTGAACACAAAGCGGTTGAGGAATAAAGCCAGAGAAACTGTAAAGAGAAGTGTGAGGGCCATATAATGGATATAAAGACCGCTGCCTTCTTTGAATGTTGGCCAGCCGACATTGAAGTAAGTGTAAAGCAACACTCCCGCCGGTACAGCAATCAGTACGGATTTTGCTTCAACATTCTTGAATAAAAGTCCAACGATAAAGGCCGATAGAATCGGCATGGAGAGATAGCCGTAAAAGTTCTGAACTTTCCCGATTAAGTCGGTTGAATTGGCGTAAATCGGGAAGGCTACGAAAGCCAAAAGAATAAGCGCAATGGAAACCCGGACAGACAGGCGTTTCACATTGGGTTTCTTGTTAATATAGGTTTCGTGAATGTCGCAGACCCAAAGGGCGGCTGATGCATTCAATATTGAATTTATAGATGTGAGCACCGCCGCGATAATCGCAGCTGCGAAGGCGCCGTTAAGGAAGGTCGGTAACAGTTCGGTTACGATAGTGCCGTATGCCATATTGTCTTCAATAATGCCATATTCCTTGAATTTGTAAGACACAATCCCGGGAATAACAATGATTGGGGGGACGATTAAAAGGCGGATACCGGCGGCAGCAAGGATACCTTTCTGCGCTTCCTTCACAGACGGTGATGCCATGGCCCTTTGTGTGATCGTCTGGTTTGTTGACCAATAGAACATCTGAATGAACAACATGCCTGTAAACAAAGTTCCAAATGGAATTGGAGAGTCATTGTCTCCAATAAGCGACAGTCTTTCGGGCGGGATTCCGGAGAAGTCAAAATTGATGGCCTTGAGTGACAGCCAGACCACGTAAAGCGCGATACTCAGCAGTAATATACCAGAGAAAGTATCGGAGATAGCGACGGCTCTCAGCCCCCCGAAAATTGCATAAGCTGAGCCAGCCAAGGCGATTACGACGGCGATGATATAAAGGTTTGCGTTCTTAATACCCCAAGATTGGGATCCAAAAATATCAAATTCTTCCAGGCCAAACATCTGGGCGAAAACCAGTGAGCCCCCATACATAATCGCAGGCAGGAAGATAAAGATATTCCCGGCCAAAAAGAGCAATGAAATGAGGGCTCTAATGTGTGGATCATTATAACGCCGTTCCAGCAGTTCGGTAGTCGTCGTGCATTTGTATTTGTAGTAAACAGGGATAAAAATGAAACACAACATGATGAGCCCAACCACGGCGGCCAATTCCCACCACGCAACTAGGGCCATTTGATTGCCGTTCATGCCAACTAATTGGTCAGTGGACAGATTGGTCAAAGTGATCGAGCCGGCGACGAAATACCATTTCAGACTACCACCAGCGAGAAAATACTCGCGTTCGCCATTTTCGTCGGTCCTTTGACCCCGGCAATAAAAATAGGTCGCGATGGCGATCGCTGCCGTTAAGCCTAAAAAGACTAGAATCTGCGTGAGCTGTAGTTCCATATTTCTTCCCCTTATATTTATCCTTTAATAACAGCGCTTTGCGCCTCATAATTCAATTGAAACTCATGCATGCCTATCGATTGTCGTCTGTTGTAACCCGGTTGTTTATAGGTTTTACAGCCTGCTTTGGTGAGTTCTGTTTCAATAACTTCTAATAGCTTTTCCGAATTAGGCCATCCGGCCATATAAACGCATTTTCCATTTCGAATGACAGCTGGGTAGCCATCCGCCTTCAATTCTTCTGTTTGTGCCTCTGTTTTATGGCATTCGTTCC
The DNA here is from genome assembly GCA_020628425.1 of Hellea sp. Taxonomy (GTDB): domain Bacteria; phylum Pseudomonadota; class Alphaproteobacteria; order Caulobacterales; family Maricaulaceae; genus JACOMS01. The sequence goes on from JAHDEZ010000024.1 coordinate 26,929, forward strand.
AGATTTTGAAATGGCCGCCATTCACAAGCTCAACGACAGTACCAGGTCGTAAGGACTCCACCATATCAAGTGAAATCGGTTTTCCTAACTGCGCTGAGACGGAAGTTAAATTAGTTTTGAAATTCTCATCTTTGCTGTTGGTACGTGGTCCGAGGATTAGATGGCCTTTGAAGTTATCTAGTTGCTCTTTCATCGCATCCGAAAATGCAAATAACCCGGGTATTATCAGGGCTTTATAGTCCGAAAGGCCTGACTTTTCGAGATCCACAATATCAATATTAACACCCAACTGCCGTAAGGCGCCATAATATTCAAACACCAGTTTGAAATAGTCAAAACCCTGACCTTGTGGCTGGATTTCCCAAGCCCACTGCGACCGATAATCAAAAACCAGTCCTATCTCTGCTTTTGGTCGTGCGTGAGTTAGGTTTCTTATCTCGGTAGCGACGTGTCGAATTTCATCACAAACCGGGTAGGGCGTGTTATCTGGCCGCTTTAAAGCCGTGTGCATCTGTTCCTGGGCAAAAGAGGGCTGCCGCCAGCGGAAGTAACAGACAAATTCCGCGCCGTGCGCGAACGCCTCATGGCTCCAAACCCTGACCATGCCTGGTTTGGGGGCAGGATTATAAGGAGCCCAATTCACAGGGCCGGGCTGTTGTTCCATGACCCCCCAGCGTCCTTTACCGACAGTCCGGTAGAGGTCGTGGTGAAAGGCTTGAAAATCCGGATCGCCCATTCGGCTGAACGTGTGTTTAAATTCTTCGTCACGGTCGGACCGGTCTTCGAGGAAACCCAGTGGATAGCTATCCCATGTGGCAATATCTAAGTGATCACCTAGTCGAAAATGATCAAACTCTGTGATCCGTCCCATATAATTGTGAGAAATCGGCTTGGAACAGTGTTTGCGTATGGCCTCAACTTGGGCCAAGTCCCAATTTCTGACCTGTTCTGACGTAAATCGTCTGAAATCCATTGAGTGGGCGGGATTGGGTTCAGTGACTGTCAGATTTGGCAGGTCGACATCGTCAAATGTTTCGTAATCCATTGACCAGAATACATTGCCCCAGGTCTCATTAAGAGGCTTATTCCCATAGCGTTCTTTCAACCAGTGGCGGAAAGCTTTTCTGGCATTATCGCTATATGACAATGTTGTGTCATGGCATCCATATTCATTGTCGGTTTGCCAGAATTCGATGTGGTCATTATCTGCGTATCGCTCGGCCAGACGACTGGCCATCTGAGCTGCGAATTCTCTGTAACCCTGATGTGAAAAGCAGTAATGGCGTCGGGATCCAAATTTACGAGGCCGGCCTTCTTTGTCGACGGCTAACATATCGGGAAATTTGTCCACAATCCATTTGGGAGGTGTTGCACTGGGCGTACCCAAGACGACTTTGAGGCCGGCTGAACCTAAGGTGTTTATAGCGCGGTCGAGCCATTCAAAATGAAACTCACCTTCGCGTGGTTCCAATCGGCTCCAGGCAAACTCACCGATGCGAACCAGAGAAAGGCCCATCTCAACCATTTCGCGAGCGTCTTCAGCCCACATATCTTCGGGCCAATGTTCAGGATAGTAACAAACGCCTAGTCTTGGTGTCATATCTGCCACCGCGACCTGTGGAAGTTCCAGGCTGTTCGAATAATGTTTTCCAAATCGGAATGTGCGGGTTCAAATCCAAGTACTTCTTTGGCACGTGTTGCATCTGCATAAAGGCGGGTGACATCGCCCGGGCGCCGAGGCGTTGCGTCATAGGGTAAAGGAAGCCCTGTGACCTTTTCGATGGTCTGAAGTATTTGCAGGTTACTATACCCGTTTCCTGTACCGATATTGACTTCCAGGTTTGTCAGTCCTTCGTCGAATCTTTGGAGACCAAGGATATGTGCCCGCGCGATGTCATTCACATGAATGTAATCCCGAATACATGTTCCATCGGGCGTTTCATAATCGGTTCCGAAAATCTTTATTTTACCGCGACGCCCGGCTGCTGCTTCTAAGGCGATTGGGATGAGGTGGGTTTCAGGGTCGTGTTCCTCTCCAATATCACCATCTGGATCTGCACCGGAAGCATTGAAATAGCGAAGCGTAATATAATTAAGAGCGTAGGCATTGTGATAGCTTTGGATCATATGCTCTATGGTCAGCTTAGTTTTTCCGTAAACGCTAAACGGGTTTTGGACTTCGTCTTCAGTCAGGGGAACATTTTCTGTTTCCCCGTAAGTTGCGCAGGTCGACGAAAAGATAAATCTGTTTAGGTTGTTCGCCCGCATGGCTTCCAGCAAATTGTAAGCACCGATTACATTGTTGTTGTAAAACCCGGCGGGATCTTTTTCACCTATGCCAACCTCTATTGAACTGGCTAGATGAATGACGCTTACGGCCTCTTTATGGGCGTGAAAGGCTTCGCGCGTCTTTTCCACATTACATAAATCTACATTAACCAGTGGGCCCCATTGGACTGCATGGTCGTGACCTGAAGATAAATTATCAAATGTAACTGGAGTTCCACCAAGAGCTGCTATCATTTTGCAGACATGGCTGCCGATATATCCGGCACCCCCGACCACAATATGTGACTGTCCTGATAAATCAGCAGACATAGAACGCGTCCTGATGTTTGGCTAGTAATGCGTTGCGCCAATCGTTCAACCTGGATTTCTCTACACAGGCTACAATACAGCCGCCAAAGCCTCCGCCCGTCATTCTCGCACCGTTCGCGCCTAGAGCAACCGCATCCTCGACGAGTATATCGATGGCCGGCAGTGATATCTCAAAATCATCCCGCATGGAGATGTGGCTTTCCACCATAAGCTGGCCTAGAGATTTAAAATCTTTATCTTTCAGTGCTTTGGCAGCACGAATGGTTCTGCGGTGTTCGGTCATGCAATGTCTCGCTCGTCTTTGGTAGACGTTGTCAAGCTTCGCAAGGGAACTAAAATCCTTGTCAGAAATCTGACAAATATCGTCACGACCGAGACTCTCCTTAACGACATCACATTCTTCTTTACGCTCCTTATAACGGCCCTCATTTAGAAGCCGATATTTGCCTGAATGTATGACTGCCATGTGGTGGCTTTCAGGTATATCGATAACCTTATAGATCAATGCTGCCGTATCCAGAAATAAGGCTTGGCCCGGCTGGGCGATGGCCACAGCCATTTGGTCCATAATACCGCATGGCATGCCAATGAAGTCGTTCTCTATCTGACGCGCTATCTGGGAAATTTTTACGTCATCCAATTCGGACTTCGAAAGTGATCGCGCTAGTTTCAAAAGCCCAACGGTTATGGCGGCAGAAGATGATAGGCCAGCGCCTTGTGGTAAATTACTGATGACGGCGATATCTGCACCGCCTGACATCAAGCCGTTTTTACCGGCGAATACGAGTGCGCCGCGGGCATAATCTGACCAGTGTTCCTCTACCTTTCCGTCCAATGCAATCTGAGCCACCTCATCATAACCTTCGGAAATAATGCGAATGGAATTATCATTGCGTGGGGAAAGAGCAATGTTGAGACCAAGCTCAAGTGCCGTTGGCAATACATACCCGCCATTATAGTCAGTATGCTCACCAATCAAGTTAACCCGACCGGGTGTAAATCCAGAAACAGCGGGCGCTGCTCCAAAGGCATTTCTAAATAATGTTTCGATCATTACAGCTGTCGTAAAATTTGAGCCGCGGAACCGGGCATCACGTCAACTGTAAATACGCCTGTGGATTGCTCCACTGAGGCCAGATATTTCACGCGATTCTTTGACCGAAGAAGCGGGTAGAATTGAGCGGTGAAATGGAATTTGTCTTCATGCCCTGCAGGTGCCGCCTGTAGACTCAACATATAGGCGGTTGGGCGTTCGAAAAACTTGTCGTATCGACGTGTGACTTCACCCAAAAGATGAGCAAAGCCGTCAAGCTCCGTCTTGGACATGGCCCAAGGACCCGGGCTGAACTTTTTCGGTGCAATCCACACCTCATAAGGAAAACGCGCAAATGTTGGGCAAAAGGCGCTGACACCACCAGCTTCAGCGATCTCAAAGTCAGCTCGTGTTTCAACGATATGTTTTGATAGGTCGAATCCGTTGTCAAAAGCTGCGGCGGCCTTTTTCTGAACATCAGGAATAAAGGAAAACGCATAAATTTGACCGTGCGGGTGATGAAGCGTTACGCCTACTTCATCGCCTCGATTTTCAAAAGGTAAGACAAACTTATGTCCTTTAGCAAATAGCTGCTGGTACCGATCGATCCAGGCTTCTAAGAGTAGCCGCCGCTTAGATTGTCCGAGTGTATGGAGATTACCAATAGACTCTGGTCCATAAACGATGACATCGCAGTGCCCCAAGGCTTGCTTAAACTGAGTGTTGTAGGCATCCTCAACTGTGGGGGCGTGTTCATGGAGGCTGGTGAACTTGTTTTCAAATACCGCGAGTTCAAAATCTTCGAAGGGGATCTCCGTGGGGGGGGAGCCAGGGCGACCTGGAGCAAGAGGATCATCGGCTGCGACCGGTTTAAAGGTTCTATTTTGTCGATGCGGTGCATAGATGTTCCATTCTTGGCGAAGCGGGTGCCATCTCAACTCACCACCTTTGGAAATGGCGTCATCATTTTGTTTTAATGGGGTGAGTTTGTGTGGCGAATAGCCGTACAAAATGAGCCTACGTCCGTCATTCTTGAGGTATGTTCTTTTAAATACAGGGGTGTTACTAGAATATGGCTCAAGTCTTACACATACATCTTGCTGCGAAGACGTATCTGTATTCATTCCAGACGTATCGAGTTCAATATTCAGTTTCATTCCCCGTTTTGCGCACTGTATCGTTGTCATTATGAACAATGGACAAATGGATTAATTCGATTATTATATTTCATGTTCGTTTGCGAACATTTTGGGATTAGAGTAAAATCTATACTTCCGTCAATGTAGTAACCGAAGTAGCGCGTGCCATCGTGGATTTTCCGGTATTAGTCAGTCGCCACCATCACGACGGAAGCTTCGCGATATCGGCATTGACCAGCCTAGAGCCTGGGAGAAACCTGTTTTTAAAAGATGGGAGGTGGCTCTCTAGTTTTAGAAGTGTCGCTATGATGACTTACCCCTTATTTCTAATGCGCAACCCGGACGGAACCGATGATCCTGTCATTGGTCTGGATATGGATAGTAAGGCTGTTAACAATAAGGATGGTCATTCTCTCTTTGATAAGAAGGGGAAGCCTTCTCTTTGGTTAGGTCAGCAAAAGAATATTTTAATGGATGATGTAAAGAATAATATTCTGACGCAGCGTTTTCTTCAGGTCATCAGTGAAAAAGGCTTGTTGCGCGAAGTCAACGTGGATGTCCATTATGCTGATGAACAGATTAGCCAAATCCGTGGATTGTTTATGGTTCACGAAGACAATCTGCAAAAGATATCCAAAGACTCATTAGTTGAATTAAGAGACGCGGGGTATCTGCCAGCTATCTACGCTATGTTATTCTCCGTATTTCAACTCAACGCGCTCATTTTACGTCATAATCAAACTTATGAACGATCTATCGCCCGAATTTCGTTGGAAGTGCGGAAAGACCATCAGATAGCGGGATAGCTGGAGTTTTAGATGTCTAAACTAATTCAGGTCTCTGAAGACCTAACTTTTGCCTTGAGTAATCGATTTTTCTCCTATGTCTTTCGCGTGTCGCCGGAAGGCATATTGGAGCATATTCATTACGGTGGACCATTGTCAGACCCTTTAAATGTGTCGATACATCACATCAGAACTCAGAGGGAAGTGGCGTCAACTTTTCAAGGTGGTAAGTTTTTTAGTCTGAGTGATACGCCACAGGAATTTCCGAGCTTTGGAACATCGGACTACAGGTTCCCGGCTTTGCACGGTCGAAATTCTGATGGGAATACTGTATTTTCTTTGCACTATAAAAAACACAAAATTTCGACCGATAAGAAGGCTCTTAAAGATTTGCCGTCAACCAGAGGAGGGGAGTGCGAAACCCTGATCGTGACCTTGGTCGATCCCTTGCACAAGCTCGAAGTAGAGCTGCACTACACAATTTATTCTGATTACGGTGTTTTAGTCCGCTCCGCCAAGTTCAAGAATAAGTCGGATACAGAGATTCAGTTGCAGCATGCCTTTTCCACAGCACTTGATTTGCCGCCAGCTGACTATGAGATTTTACACCTACACGGAACTTGGTCGCGCGAGCTCAATGAAGAGCGAATTGATGTTCCTAAAGGTCGCTTTGTTATTGACTCTGCGAGGGGGACATCCAGTGCCGCGCACAGCCCTTTTGTGGCTATCATGCAAAAGGGGACGTCTGAGGCTATCGGTCGTGTCTATGCAACGTCGCTTGTCTATTCAGGGAACTTTGCCATCAATATTGAAAAAGGTGAGTTTGAGGACGTCCGCGTTATTGCCGGTATTAATCCGTTTAATTTCCACTGGCGTCTGAAGCCGGGTAAAAAATTCTGCACGCCAGAAGCCTTGCATGTGTACACGGAAAACGGTCTGCGGGGCATGAGCCATATTTGGCATGACTTCATCAGAGAGAAAATCTCGCCGCCTCAATTTAAGTTTCAGCCACGACCCACCTATCTTAATACCTGGGAAGCAGCTTATTTTGACGTGGACGAAGAGAAAGTTTTGGCGCTCGCCGACAAGGCTAATGAGGTGGGTGTAGATATGCTGGTATTGGATGACGGCTGGTTTGAGGGGCGACGGGACGATACGTCATCACTGGGTGATTGGGTTGCTGATAGCGAGCGGTTTCCTCGAGGAATTCCCTGGCTCGCGTCGCAAGTCAAAGCCAAGGGTTTAAAGTTTGGGATCTGGTTTGAACCGGAAATGGTCAATCCACGCAGTATGTTATTTGAGGCGCACCCTGATTGGATTTTACATGTCCCGGGCCGCCAACCATCTCTCGGTCGCAATCAGTTAACACTCGATCTTTCAAGAGAAGAGGTGACTGATTATATCTTCGAAAAGATAGACGCTATCTTATCCTGTGGAGATATTGACTACGTCAAATGGGATATGAATCGCAATATGACGGAGGTTGGTTCGGCAGGATTGCCGAGGAATCGTCAAAGGGAAGTGTCTCATCGCTATATGATCGGATTATATCGACTTTTGAAGAAGTTGACAGCGAAGTACCCGGATATCTTATTTGAAAATTGTGCCAGCGGTGGAAACCGTTTTGATTTGGGGATGTTGAGTTTTATGCCTCAAACATGGACGAGCGATATGTGTGATCCTGTGGGGCGGCTGGATATCGTCAATGGTGCTTCATATTTATTTCCCTTGGATGTTACAGCCGCCTATGTGGGGCCATCACCTAACCATCAAAACGGCCGTGTTTCTTCCATACAAACCCGGTTTATGGCCGGGGTATTCTGTGCAGCCAGGGGGATGTCTTTGAACGAGACAGATCTGGCTGAAAACCATGAAGAGCTCAAAGCTCTGATGGCTTTTGCTAAGTCTTCGGCGCGAGATATGGTGGGGGGAACTTTTGACCGCCTTATAAAGTCTCAGAACGAGGTTTGTTGGCAATACACGACCCGTGACCAGTCCAAAGTTTATGTTGCGTATTTTCATATTCTAGCCGCGCCAAACCTGCCATTTCGCCGTGCACGCCTGGTTGGGCTCCAGGGGGCGGCCAAGTATGTTTTACAAGAAGATCAAACGAGTTATCAGGGCGATGCTTTAATGACCAATGGTTTGCCTTTGCCTTATGTAACCACCGGTCATGTTCGAGATAATGTTCGATATATGAAGAAAGGGGACTTCTCATCCTATTTGTTCGAATTTAGAAAGACTTGATTTTGGTTTATCATTAGACAGGGTCATATAGTGTATCAGGGTATGTAGCAGGTGAATTAATGCCTTGTTAACTATAATTGTGTGGGATGGTATGAATCACTGTGTTACCGAAAGGGGGGATCATGGTTGATCTGAGGCAATTAGGTCCTGCGGACCTAGAAAGAGACGGGTGGCGCGAACTGGTTGCGGCCTTGGATGCTGTAACCATAGCTAGGACGGACCCTAGGTTTTTCAGGCAGGTTGACCGTTTTGTCCGCTTTTTCAGAGAATTAACGTCTGTCGCCGTTGAACTCAATTCAAATCAAGAGGCGGCAGAGGCAGCATATCAGCATGTGCGAGAGACGAAAATTCTGGCACGCAATAAAAGCATCAATAAATTCGAGGACATCCAGCAGCAAAGCTACGAGATTTGTATGGAGTCACTCCAACGTGACTTCGACAATATGTACAATGCTTTTAAGGAACGGAACGTTGAAGCACTTGAAAATCAATATCGACAGGTTAAAAGCTGGCCTATTCGGTATGGAATACCGGCTTAATATTTGTGTGAGATAGTAGCTCTAAATCTCTGTAATGTTTAGGCTTTGTGGCTAATTAGAGATTGTCTTTACCTGCGTTTATAGGGCGGAAATCTGTTAGTAGCGGCGGCGACAGTCCAGTCCATGTGGTTTCGTACATATTCTTGTGATGCATCTCGGGGTGGATTGTAATCCCAATGTACGCCTCCGTCTTTGATCATCGCTTGATATACGGCGCGCCGTTGTTTTTGCGTTGCGATGACATCTCTTCGAAGTGCTTCGCCGTCCCAAGTCTCGGACACCTCTTTTGCAAAGCTTGCGGCAAGATCCGCGTGCTCAGGGTCTAAGGCGAGATTGGTCAATTCATAAGGGTCTAGCTTAATATTATAAAGTTGGGGTGGATCGGAATCGCAATGCACGTATTTAAAATCGTCCCGCCTTATCATGAAGATTGGATGCCCGGTCATTTCGGCACAATACTCTCCGATGGCTTCACTTTTGTCTTCCTGTCCCTGCATAAGTGGTAACAGGGAGCGTCCATCTAGCGTTACGCCAAGATCCGGACGCTTAATGGTATCCGTCTCAGCCAGGTCTAGAAAGGTCGGCAGCAAATCAACCAAAGACATGGATTTGTCTGTCACACCATGAGTGACGCCTGGGCCTGCTACGACAAAGGGCACTCGCGCGGAATGCTCAAAAAAGTTCATCTTATACCAGAGGCCTCTTTCGCCCAGCATATCGCCGTGATCCGCAGTTACGATGACGACGGTGTTGTCTAAAACCTCTGCTTCGCCGAGCGCTTGCAAGAGCTCGCCAATTTTGCTGTCGAAATAACTGGTGTTGGCATAATATCCCCGTCTTGCGTTTTTGATTTCATCGTCTGTAACGGCGACTGTGCTGGCTTCAATGCCGTCCATGACACGGCGGGAGAGGGGGTCTTGCGCCTCGCGTGAAAGCGTATTGGTTGGGAGGTCTATTTCATCATGACTGTAGAGGTTCCACCATTCAGGGCGGGCTACATAAGGGTCGTGTGGGTGGATGAAGCTGGCAACAAGACAAAAGGGTTCTGCTTTGTGTTTTGCGTAATCAAAAATTTTGCGCTTTGCGTAAAAGGCGACTTCATCGTCATAATCGATTTGGAATGTACTGGCGGCGACGCCGGCTTCTCTGACGGAATCCATGTTATGATACCACTTATCGATGCGTTCATCAGCGAGTTCCCAATTTGGTGTCCAGGCATAGTCAGATGGGTAAACATCCGTGGTAACGCGCTCTTGAAAGCCATGGAGTTGATCAGGGCCGACAAAATGCATTTTGCCGGACAAGCATGTGCGGTATCCCATTAATTGCAAATAGTGGGCAAATGTCGGAATATTGGCCGAGAACTCGCTGGCGTTGTCATAGGCGGCGATACGCGAAATCAGCTGGCCAGACATCATGCTAAAACGCGAAGGTGCGCAGAGCGGTGAATTACAATAAGCGGCATCAAATCGCATGCCGCGGTCGGCGAGGGCGTCCAGGTGAGGTGTCTTCACGACTGGATGTCCATAGGTGCCCGTGAAATGAGGCGCCAACTGGTCCGCCATAATTATAACGATATTCGGCTGCTTCATAATTATTCTCCAGTCCCGTTAGTCCCTAACTAATTTAAAATTAGAGGGGCGGATATAGGCTTTTAGCAATTAAAACCGCTATCAGCCTCTTTATAATATGAATTTTCCCGTTTGCCCCTTGTTAGGGTAAATGGAATCTTCGTCCTCAGTTTCGCGGATAATCTGGATTATTCGGATGTGCTTCGGGGTTAGAGGAGGGCGGAGGCATAGGATTTTTTTTGCGCCGACGCAGGAGCCGGGTAATTAATATAGGCCCTAGGATCCGGGCTGCCATCATCAGAATTCTTTGCATGATTTCGTCATAACGATTGTAGTATGATATTCAATGTTTCTTAACAGTAGCAAAGTTAAGTGGTTTTCGCACGCCTTTGAACGGAAAAGGTGGGGTCACGCGAAATGTGTAGCTCGATGTGCCAATAGATACGTCGGTGATTCTAATTACGACACTCGTGCAATGCGGACTGTGGGCGGCAAAGCGGAAATAGTTGTATTTGATCAATCCTTAAGTTCCACGATAGCATCTATTTCTACGGCAGCGTCTCTAGGCAGGCTCGGGGAGCCAACTGCAAATCGAGCATGGCGCCCGGCATCGCCAAAGACTTCGACCATTAGGTCGGAGCAACCGTTGATGATTTGAGGTATTAATGGCCCGCTTGACGTGGGCATGGCGCAAACGAACCCGCCGAGTTTTACGATGCGTTTTATGCGGGAGAGATCGCCGTCGCATGCGGCTTTCATTTGTGCGATCAGACGAATTCCGCAATATCTAGCGGCGAGCTGTCCGGCCTTAAGTTCGAGGTCTTCGCCGACCCGGCCTGTCAACATGACACCTTCTGGTGAAACGGATGTTTGGCCAGCTATAAAGACCTGATTGCCGCATAAAACATAAGAAACATAATTGGCGACGGGGGCTGATGGTTCTGCCAGTACGATTCCGAGTTCAGTCAGGCGTTTTTCAATTGGGTTGGTCATTAGCAGGTGTTTCCTTTGAAGAATTGGATTGAGTACGGTCTACCATAACCGCCGTAGAAATTTGACCAATGACATTGACGCTGGTCCGCATCATGTCGGGGATACGGTCGATTCCCATCAATATACCCAACCCTGTGGTTGGAACACCTATAGAGCTTAAAGCGGGTGCCATGGTCATTATACTGGAAGAGGGAACAGGTGCGACTGTCAAAGAGACCAAGAAGGTCGCCAGAAGGATTGCGCCAGCCTCCGCCATGGACACTGGAACATCGAAAATATGTGCGAGGAAAATAATGGCCGCACCCTGGAAAAGCGCACTACCTGGTCGGTACAATGACGCGCCAAGCGGTACCAAAATATCCGCAACAGTCTCGGAGACATTCAAGTTCTCGGTGGTCTCTTGCAAAGAAACCGGGATGGCGGCTGCTGTACTCGTCGTTGAGAAAGCGATGGAAATAGCGCCCCAAATGCCCTTAAGAAATTCCACTGGACGAATTTTACCAATAAACAGGTTGATCGGTAAAAACAGAAATAAAAGAAGTATTAGCAAGCCGATAAAGACACAAACGACAAAGATACTAAGGCTTTGTAATAATTCCCATCCCATTTTAGCTGTCGCAGGCGCAATCAGTGCAAAAACGCCAAGTGGCGCTAAATATAGAATCCACCAGACCATTTTAATTAGCGCTTCTGACAGGTCTTCAGCGGCCGTAATCAGGCGGGTTCGCTTTTCCAAAGCCAGAGTGCCGGTGGCCGCCGCCAGAATGGCCGTAAATACGATAAGTGGCAGTAAAGAACCATTGGCAGCAGCCTCAAATGGATTGGCCGGAATAAGGCTAACCAGGAAATCTGTAATCGATTGCAGTTGAGGGACGGTGGCTGGTTCAGTGTCGGGAATCTTAATATCAGGTGTAAATTTCAGGCCGAAAGACATGACCGCCATCCCGATTATTATAGCGGGTACAAGAGTTACCCAATAAAAAGCCAATGTTTTGCCACCTATTTTACCTAATGTGGCCGGGTCGCTGAGTTTTGCGATACTGGCGAAGATAACAGTCACGACGAGCGGGAGGACCACCATTTTAATGGCGTTGATAAAGAGTTTTCCAAGAGGAGCCGACTCGCCGGCAATCGCGTGTAAAATTTCATTCCCTGTCATGGAGGCCCCGAGACCCAGGATGAGCCCAAGAATAAGACCAAGAGCGATGAGTTTATTCAGCATTTGAGACTCCTGAATTTTGTTGGGC